>DASVXV010000140.1:0-54572 GCA_036392495.1 Pyrinomonadaceae bacterium
TATACCAAGTTGCAATAAGAAAAGAGGTGATACGATCCACGAAATCACACGAAACAACACAAAAGTGCTTGTTGTTTCGTGTCGTTTCGTGTGATTTCGTGGATAATCTCTTCCTCTCTTTTGATTGCATTTCGGTATTAGATCGCACCTCACACGACTAGCGCCCGGTTGTGAGGACGACTCGAAACCGTGCCTTGCCGCTCATCATCCGCTCGTAGGCTTCCGTGGCGCGCTCCAGCGGGAAGACTTCAGTCATAGCTCGCACACCGGTCAGCACGCTGAAGGAGAGCGTATCCTGCGAATCAATGGACGTACCAGAGTACCAGCCCAGCACCGAGCGGCGTCCTGTGATGAGTAGAAGTGCGGGCACTTCGAGCGGCTCATCAGCAGCGCCGAGAACTATCAATTTCCCGTTGACGCCTAGGCCGCCCAGGACCGCGCTCATCGCTTTGCCGTTCGTCACGGTGGCGAGGATGACTTTAGCGCCACCCAATTTGAGCAGTTCCGCCGCCGCATCCTGCGCCTGACTGTCAATGTAGTGGTGCGCACCGAGTTGCTTGGCCAATGGCTCCTTGTCCGCCCCTCGTGCGATGGCGACGGTCTTAAAACCCATCTTCGCAGCAAACTGAACGCCCAGATGGCCGAGCCCGCCGATACCCAGGATGGCGACCGTCTCGCCGGGCTGCGCACCGCTGTTGCGCAGTGAGTTGAAAGTAGTAATCCCGGCACACATCAGCGGTCCTGCTTCTACGGCTGAAAGCTCTTCGGGGATCAGAGCCAGAGCTTCTGTGGGAGCGATCATATAATCAGCGTAGCCGCCGTCGTAGCTGACACCGGGCACTTGAAGGGCAATTTGGCAGGCAAAGAAATCACCGCGTCGGCAAGAATCGCAGTACCCGCAGTGTCCGCCGTGCCAGCCGACTCCGACCCGCTGTCCCTGTGTCCAGCCAGCGACGCCTGTACCAACTGCATCAATTATTCCAGCGACCTCGTGTCCTGGGACACGCGGGTATTGGATACCCGGCCAGAGTCCCTCCTTTGTAAACGAGTCGCTGTGACAGATGCCGCAAGCTTCGACCTTGATTCGCACCTGCCCGACGCCGGGCTCCGGGATTTCGCGCTCAACGAGTTCAAAGGGGCCATTCGGCTGAGTAACCTGCACCACACGCATTCTCCAGTTCCTCCAATCGTGTCCTTCATCAAGCGTTGCGCCGCCACGGAGCGGTTTAGTTCAATAACAGGATAACATGCCGCACACTTCGCACGTTGCGGTCTAACGCCCGAATCAACCGGGCGGAAAATATCTGCGAATAGCATCCAAGTTCTCGATGAGAAGCAACCTAATTCCGCTCCGGTTGAATGAGTTGTTAGGCCGCCGCCTGCTAAGCGCAATTTAATCGGTCATCGCTTATGTTTGCTTCGAGATACAGATTTGCTTCTGGCTGTTCTTTGTTTTGAAGCACTAAGCAGCCTCTCAGGAAGATCCATCTCGTCATCAATCAACACATCCGTCGAGATGCCTACACAACGCGCATATTTTAAGAGAACTGGGAGATCAGGCTCGCGGCTTCCAAGCTCATAGGCAGAGATTCTGCTACGTATGAGTTCGTCAGCCAAATCCAAACGCCTTAGCATGCCATCCTGTGAAAGACCTAAGAACAAGCGAATCTGAAGCAGTTTCTCCGCTAAACGCTCTGGCTTTCGACGTGGCGCTCCCATCAGGATAGACCTCCTGATGGAATAATGGTATTCAGATGAGCCTTGATTTTAGGCACAACTGTGCCTAAAATGTAACTGTGCTTTTTGTCCGCCAAGAGTACGTAGCTTTTAAGCTCCCTAGCGGCTCCCATTATTTACCAATGGCGAGTAGCACATTCATTAGCCGTTGCTGATGGTTGTCAAAGTTCAGAACCGCAGGCCATAAGATAGCAGACCATACGTTTGCTGTCAGCCCGACTGAAAACCAGCCGCAGGAATGTTGCATGGAGCAGCGATGAAGGCAGCAAATCCCACCGGCATCATCAATGTCAATCCGGCGATACTGCCCAATGAGGAACTTCGCCAACTCGTCTTGCAGATAATTCTCCAAGATAGGATTGAGCCATTCGTCCAGCGAATGGTGACTCTGCTGGATAGCCTCAAGGCCAGACAAACCGAGGAAGTGGCAAAGGTAGCCGGTCAGAGCGCGGACCCAGCATTCGTCAAGCTCATGTCAGCTTTATCTGATGCGATTCAGGAAGGAGAACTTGTAGCAGCACGTATTACCGTCTTTCTAGCGGCTAGCTACGCCTATCAAGAGAGCTTGGATTACTACTGGGAGTTGATGAGCTATTTAGATAGGTTTCGGCAAGATGAGAATAAATAAACCTCTGCTCCCCACATTCTGCATATCTCTCACTTTCGCCACGCGCGGCCTAACGCCGGAGGTAAGCCGCCGCGAGCGAGCAGCATTCAAGCCAATTCCAACACACAACCATGAAAGCCATGCTATCGAGCGGTCGGTTTGAGCGACTTGTTAGGCGGGGCGTTTAAGAAAAGCGATAATGGAGTTCGTTATCGCGCTACTATCGACGACGTAGACGACATTCACTAACTCCCACCCCTCGTCACCCTATTTAGTTTTGAATTGAGGAGTTCAAAATCAACTTGACGATTAAACCAGCCTTCCGCGTCTAGCTTTACCGTTCGATATTCATATCTCTGTATCTGCATATCTTTGATAGAATGTTCTCGCACCTGATTAGCGTCCACACAAGGTGAAGAGAGGGAGGCAACGATAGCGTCGCCTCCCGAGAAGGTGGCTAACCCGCTGCGCGCTGCGGCGTTATGACATTAGCCCCTCATGGTTTGGGGTAGGTCTCCCTACAGTATTGTGAGCACGGCCAATAACACGTAAACCTATCAGCGGGATTCTGGTGTAAAGAGCAAGCGCTAGAGCATCCCTCAAGGCACTGGCTAAATGCTTCGTCAATGACAGGTAAAGGTTGCGGGGTGGGGTCCCCATTACAACCATAATAATCGTCCTGAGCTCCGCTCAAGCAAGCGGCATAGGCGCTGTTACAAGCTTCCCGTGCAATCGGGTCACTCCCGGCGTTGTTGATACACTCAAAATGCACGCTAGAGCAAGAACCAAAACCACCAAACAACTGTTGACTACATTCCCAGAATTCCCAGTAGTCAGCTTGAGTCGGTGGAGGCGGTGTAAGGAACAACAAAGCCCCCATCAGCACGCCCAGTACCATTAGCTTACGAACGAGTCTGCGCATGACTTTCTCCTTATGGAATACAAGAGCTAAAGCAGGCTTCCCGGTTGGATTTTGGGGGAAGGACTCTTGTGAGTATTGTGGGCAATTGAGTGTCGCCTGTAGGAGAAAGGCTTGCCTGCCTTTGTTCCTAATCTTTTCAAACCAAATCTACCCAAAAGGCGAAACCGCTGGAACTGCCGCGCCTTATATCATAAGAAGAGGAAACGCACCAGAGTATTTATTCAACGCTCCCTGCGGCATCTAGAAAGCGTCATTCACCAGCAGGCGCGGATGAAGTACGCTAACTGTGCGTCCGGTTGAATAAGATGTTAGGCGGCGCTCAACGCTCGCCGGAACTCGGCTCAGACGAGTCGGTTTAAAGCCCGTGCCCTCACTGTTCAACTTACACTCTCTTTCAATCCGACGCCTAACGCTCGAATTAACCCGCCGCGAGCGAGCAGCACACAACTATGAATCTACCACACGATGATGAAAGGAATGCTATCGAGCGGTCGGGTTGAATGAGTTGTTGGGCTGCCCTTGGCTTATATAGTGACGCTTGACCTAAGCTACTCCTGAGTTTGACGACTAATCAAATCTTTCAACGCCTGCTCCCGCCAATCGAGGAATTGCTCAAAATTATCATTGAGTAGGGGAGAATGAGCACCTTCTGGCAATAGATGAGACCTAAAGATTTCGTCCGTTTGACTGTTGCCCTGCTTGGCACGAATTTCGCCAAAGTAATCTGAAGGCGCACGCTTACTGAGACGACGGTTCGTCGTTCGGTCAATGAAAGTGCGATTGAGAATGCAGTCACGCAAGGCAGCAGGTTTATCCTTCTTGTCCAAGTAAGCGCGGGGGAAGATGTGATGGTCGTCAACGGGGTTCTTCTTGTCAGCGAGCAGTTGGGCAGTAATCCTGCCGCGCTTGTGGAAATCAAGAGCGCCGTTTTGCAGAACCAGTGCCATCACTCCACGGTACACGGCGCGTTGACGCGGTTTAACTTGACGTAGGTTGAGGTCGAATTTGAACTCGCTGACAGAGTCGGGGGCTTCTTTCCCCGTCATCCAGCGTTGTAATTCAGCAAAGTCTTTTTCGGCTTGGCTGTTGGGAGCATTTTCATACTTCTGCCCGAAGACCGCGCACCAGAACCAGCGTAGAATTTTGAGCCGATTTGCGCCTGCGTCAGCCCCTGTAATTCCTTTGTAGATTGCCCACGCAGCCGCCATCGGAATCACAATCGTGTTATAGGGCAGCAGTCCGGGTTCAAGCACGCCACAATCATCCCGGAGGATAGTCAGCGCCTCAGCTAAGCCTTCAACCGCCGCGTGCCAGCCCTGACGCGCCTGCTCAACTTTCATCGTCAGGATTGCGCTCCGCTTGATGGATGGAGCACGAACCTTGCCCTCCTTATCCAGTCCAGGCTCAAGCAGAGCGATAATCTGTAAAATGTAGTAGGGATCAATCTTGAAATCTTCGAGAACGGGATATTCCTCTCGCGCGTCTTCCCACTTCTTTCGCAAATTGAAGTCCAACGGCCAGAATCGTGCGGTGAGTAAGTCGTAAACACTCAACTTAACCCCGGTTCGGTTCAACGTCTCAAAAATCATGCAGACGGCTTCCCCGGACGTTTCTTCGTTGAGCGTGACCATCGGGAAGTCATATTCTTCAATCGGCTTAATCCATTCGTCGTGTAATCGGGTGAGCTTCTCCTGAAAGTCAAAAATCTCGGAGGCATCACCACCGCGAACGCGCAAGACCTGATTTTGCCAACCGCTGTAACCGCCCGAAGTTCCGAACACTCGTTGAAGGGGGAAAACTAAAGCTTTAGCTTGCTGTTCAATCGTTCCGTATTCCTTCTCTCCATCTTCGGCACGCATGTAAAAGGCGCAGTCCTCTAAGTCTGCTCCCTCTTCAAGGCCGGAAAGATTTAAGTAATAACGATGTTCGCCTTTGCCATAGAACGCCTGATAAAGTGACGTTAACCGTTGCTGACCGTCCAGAACCAAATACGCGGGTTTGCTCTGCGCGGTGAGCGAAGGCGCACCCTCAAAAGCGCGGGGCTGGAAAAGGAGTTGACTACCATTCTTTATTCGTAGCAGCGTTCCGGCAGGAAAATTGCTAATAATTGATTCAATCAGTTCATCTGTCGCATACGGGTCCCAAACAAAATCACGCTGAAAATCTGGGAGCGCCATAACTTTATTGTGAATCATGTCCAGCAAAAATTTCAGTGATTCGAGTGTAGGATATGAATGTTTCATTTTCTTCCTTTCATTTCATTCAAGATTGCGGGACGCCCAACGCCCGAATTAACCGGCGCGAGAGCAAGCATCCAAGTCACGACTCAATAATGAATGATGAAAGGCATGCAAGTCGAGCGTCCGGTTGAATGAGTTGTTATGCCGCGCGTGCGAGTCAAACGCCCCTTCCAGCACCCTTATAAATTCTTGAATTGTGGTAGTCAATATATTCATCTGCTATGGTATGCCCAGAAATCATAAGCAAGCTGCGCTTATCAATCTCAATGCCGCCAAAATCTAGCTGTGCATGACAATTCGGGCAAACACAAATTATGTTCTCCTCTACATCGGGGCCATTATGCTTTGAGCCAAGCGGCTTTATATGGTGTGCCTCGGCATAGAGCTGCCCGCCGTGAAGTTGAAGGACAACTCTGCATATTTGGCATTGGCATCTGTATAAGTTCTTAACTTTATGAGAGAGCGCTGTGTCTCTGATTATGCGATTTACTGTACATAACACGCGGGATGTTGCTTCCGGTTCGTCAACATCAGATGCTTGCTGAGCGACACCCGCTGTAACCTGAATGTAGCCAGGTATAGAGGAAATTCCTTTCGGAACGCTAAGCTGTTTACCAAGCTGCAAGTATTTACACCTCCGATATTCATCCTCTGTTTGGAAAAGAAGATAGCCATTTGCATCAAAGAGAGCACCCGGAAAACGTGTAAGATGATGATACCAAGTGCCATTCTCCCGATAGAGTGCGTGTCGCGCCTTAACTCCCCAGCTATCATTGAGACTTCTTCCAGTATGTTTACTATGAGTATCTGACATAATGACCTTTCGTTAATTTTGAGCCGACATAATATGTAGCGGCATAACGCATATTAGACGTCCTACTAGATGCCACAAATTACGCCTAAACGGGCGTCTAATCTACCCGAAAATGCAAACTCCTTAATAAAAACGGAGCGGTCATGGAGAAATACGCCTATCGTGAGATGGGATTATACGCCCGCAGCCGGAGCGCATAAGGAGATATCTGCTCAGGGCGCATACAAGATATATCTGCCAATTTTGAGGGCTAGGCTGTTTCCGGCGACACAACCTGCTTTGCTCGAAAGATGGATATGACATCTTCAAGCACTGCGGCGCGTCCTCTGTAAGACCTACTGAAAATCTCTGACGTCCTTGAACGGCGTCTCTTTGTCCGTGAAATCCGGGCGGTAGTAATGCGAAGCGCCGTCGTACTCCTGCATCCAGCCCTCTTCCATCCCTAATTCGTCCAGGGCCGAGAGGGCGCGCAGCCATTCCGTCTCCGAGATGCGGCGCGAGAGCAGAGTGTAGCGCGCGTCCGTTGCAGCGCGGTTCGTGGCGTAATACTGCGCCATCAAAGAGACGGCGACGCGCGGGCTCAAAGCGTCCCTGATCCATTCCAGGGATTCGCGCACGCCCGCAAGGTCGTTGGGAAGGACCAGCAGGCGAATAACCAGGCCGCGCTTCAGCAGTCCATCCGGACCGAAGACCAGCTCGTCTCCCGTCTGGCGGAACATCTCAAGGATAGCGCGCCGCGCGTGCTCCGTGTAGCCGCGGACCTTGGAATACTCGTAGCCAGCCTCCGATTCCGCGTACTTCAAATCGGGCAGGTAAACGTCAACCACACGGTCCAGCAATCTGAGGACCTCGACTGAATCGTAGGCGTTGGTGTTATAGACAACGGGGAGGCGCAATCCACGCTCGCAGGCCATCAGAATCGAGCGCGCCATCTGCGGGGCGAAGTGCGTTGGGCTTACGAAGTTGATGTTGTGGCAGCCGCGCGCCTGTAGGTCCAGCATCATCTCGGCGAGCCGTTCATGCGTGACCTGGTTCTTGATCTGCTCTTTGTGCGTCTGCGAAATCTGATAGTTCTGGCAATAGACGCAGCGCAGGTTGCAGTTGCCGAAAAAGATATTGCCCGCGCCCTTTGTCCCGACGAGCGCGGGCTCTTCGCCGAAGTGCGCCGTGTAGGAAGAGACAACGGGCAGCCGCCCGGAATAACAGGCGGCGATCTCGTCCTTCAGGCGATTGTTCAGGCAATCACGCGGGCAGACGTTGCAACGCTCAAGCATCGCTTCGAGCGCCTGAACACGCCGCTCAAGCTCCCCCGTCTGGAAAAGACGAAAGTAAGAAGGCGTAACTACCTTCCGACCCCCGACCCCTGACCCCTGTCCCCTGTCTTCACTCATGTTTTCTAAAGTGCACGTGGTGCGGCTTGTACTGCTCGACTATCTCGCTGGGGGCGAAATGCTTTGTGAAGCGCCAGATGAAATCCATCTCCATGTGAATCGTCGTCAGGGCGAGACGCGCCTCGAAGATGAGAAGCATGCTGCCGTAAAAGAGAAAGGCCGCCCCGAGCAGTGCGACCGCGACGGGAATCCAGGTAAGGCGCGCACTCGTCACGGCGACGATGCCGATGGCGACGCTCGTCGAGACGAAGATGCCGAGCGCCATGTAGAAGATGGTCATCGAGCGTTGCAGGATGCGCGCGCGGCTGGTCAGCTTGTCGAGCTGCGCGTAGATGACCGCGCGCCTGTCTTCGAGGAGTTCGACCTCTCCCTCCTTGTGCGCCAGCTCCTCCAGCTTGTCCGAGAGCGAGCGGACGCGGTCAACGACGCGCCCCAGCCTGCTCGAAGTTGACAGGATCATCGTCCCGCAAGCTGAGATCAGCACGGCGGGCGTAATCATGGCCGTCAGAACGGTCAGCGCTGATGAGAGACCTTCCATCTTCCGTCTCGTCTGGTCGGAGACATTTATAACGGCTGCGGGTCTCACAGAGCAACCGCGCTCACGCACAAGCAACGAAAAATTCTCAGGAACACAAGAATGTGAGAAACAAGCGGGCATGAGTTGTGCTATTCTCCGCGAAAACCAGCAGAGGCTAATTGTAGTTCTTTAATCAACCTCTGACCATTGGGGGTTCAATTCAAAAAAGGAGCGAACGAGTATGGTTGAACAGGGGAATGATAGAGATGATCGCACGAGTGGTGCCGATGGCGGCAGCACGGATACGGGCGATGCGGGCGGTGGTTCGAACACAGGCGGCGCTGGCGGGACTGGCGCAGGCGGCGGCGATGAAGGCCACGGCGGTACGGCCATCGGTCGCGCGACGGGCGTAACCGCAGGGGGCGGTGGCGGCGGCACGTCTGGCGGCGGAACCTCTGGCGGCGGCGGAAGCCGTAGCGGAAGCGGCGGAGGCGGAGGCGTGGCCGGAGGTGGTGCGGCTGCGGGCGGCGGCACGTCCGGCGGAGGCTCCAGAGGTGGCGGAAGAGCCAGCGGCAAGGGCGGCCCGAAGAGCAGCGGAGGCGGCAAAGGCGCTGCCAGGACCGGCGGCAATGCCGGGGGCGGACGCGGAAGCGCTGGCGGCGGCGGCCAGAAGAAGGCTTCGAAAGCAGGAGCCAAAGGCAGCACTAAAGGCGGAGCCAAAAAAGGCGGCAGCCAGGGAGGCAGCAAAGCCGGCTCGAAGGGCGCCGGAGGCGGCGCAAGTAAGGGCGGAAGCAAAGGCGGCTACGGCAGAGGCGGCCCAAAGGGCGGCGGACGTGGCGGCCCTAAAGGCGGCGGCGCGAAAGGCGCAGGCGGCTCGAAGAGCGGCGGCTACAGGAGTGGAGGCTCCAAGTCCGGATCAAAGGGCGGCTCTAAGGGCGCCGGCAAGGCTGGCCCCAAAGGTAGCGGCTATAAAGGTGCTGGCAGCTCGAAGAAGGGCGGAGCATCGAAAGGCGGAAGTAAGAGCGCTGGAAGCGGAGGCTCGAAGAGTGGCGCCAAGGGCGGCGGCAAGTACGGCGGCTCAAAAACCAGCGGCAAGAAGGGGGGCGGCTCTAAAGGTGGAAGCCGCAAGAGCAAAGGCGGCGGTGGCGGCATCATCAGCGCTGCGACCTCTGTGGTCGGCAGTGCCGCTTCGGCTGTCTCCAATCTGATCGGCGGCCTGACCGGAGGCGGAAGCAAGAAAAGCCGCAGGCGATAAGCACACACATCGCACCGTCGGAATTAACCACAGAGGCACAGAGACACAGAGAAGACGAAAAGGTAAGAACCTATTTCCAATCTTCTCTGTGTCTCTGTGTCTCTGTGGTTTTTAATCTTCAATCATTCCGCCAGCCGCGCTCAGGTTATGCGATTAAGCGTCATCTCTAAGCTCGACTTTATCCATTTTGAGAACAGGGAGCGTAAATAAAAGACTTAGCGTCTCGATTATTCGCCGGACTTTTTGAATATCCTCTTTTTGATAGACATTGAAAAAGTCTAGCATTGAAAATAAAAGACTTATTCCATCGGCATTTTACCGCTCTAAAAATGGATAAAGTCGAGCTAAGTCGTAAATGGAATTGACAGTAGTCGAAACTACATCCCTTTCTCCGCAAAGACCCTGACTAGGTGAACCAGCGTCTCTGTGGATTTCTCAAGCCCGCGCACGGAATTGAATTCGAGCTTGCCGTGAAAGTTGTGCCCGCCCGTGAAAAGGTTCGGCGTGGGCAGCCCCTGAAAAGTGAGACGCGCGCCGTCCGTCCCGCCGCGGATAGCGCGAATGTGAGACTTGAGCCCGGCGCGGCGCGTGGCCTCCATAGCGTATTCGGTCAACTGCGGATAGTCCTTCAAGACCTCTTTCATGTTCTTGTAATTCTCTTTGACCTCGACTGTGACTTTCACTTTCGGAAACTTCAGTCCGGTCTGGCGCGCCATCTCTTTAATCAAAGCTTCCTTCGCATCCAGCCCGCTAAGCTCGAAGTCGCGCAGCAGTATCTTGACACTGGACTCTTCGGCGTCGAGCGTGCCCGTGTAAGGGTGAACGAAGCCGACGCGGCCTTCCGTGGTCTCCGGCAGCATGTCCTGAGGGAAGCGCGTCATGAAATCCGCCGCGGCGTAAGCCGAATTGACCATAATGTCCTTGGCCGTGCCGGGGTGCGTGTTCTTACCCTGAAAGTGGACGGTCGCGGTCCGTGCGCTCCAGGTCTCGTTGCTGATCTCGCCCAGCTCCTCGCCGTCAACCGTGTAGGCGAACTTCGCGCCAAAACCCTTGATGTCGAACTTGTCTATGCCTCCGCCGACCTCTTCGTCGGGCGTGAAGGCGATGGCAATCGTGCCGTGCTTGATCTGCGGGTTGCGGCGCAGGATGTCAATCATCGTCATGATCTCGGCGCAGCCGGCCTTGTCGTCCGAACCCAAAAGGGTCGTGCCGTCCGCCGTGATGATGTCGTCGCCGATTAAATTCTTGAGGTCCGGATTTTTGGCGACCGAGATGACCTGAGTCGTGTCTTTGGGGAGCGTGATGTCGCCGCCCTGGTAGTTTTTGTGAATGATCGGCTGGACGTTCGCGCCCGAAACCTCGGGCGACGTGTCCATGTGCGCGATAAGCCCAATGACAGGGACCTTAGAGTTATCAGGCAGGTTGCCGGGAACGGTCGCGTAAACGATGCCGAACTCCGAGACGCGCACGTTTTCTGCGCCTAATTCCTTCAGCTCCTTCGCCAGCAGATTCGCCAGCACCAACTGCTTCTCCGTGCTGGGGACTTTGTTCTGGTCCTCTTTGGACTGCGTATCAATCTTCACGTAGCGAAGGAAACGGTCGAGGACCGATTCCGACGGCCGATTAGTCTGCGCATTGAGCGTCACCGTGAAAAGTAGAATTGCGATTAACGTGAATAACTTTCTCATTGGACTCCTCGTTCTAAAATTTCTTTGCGCCTCCAGCGTCTTTGCGTGAAATTTTCTCTCGCAAAGACGCTGGAGGCGCAAAGAGAAGATTATCTTTGCTTTAGTCTCTCGATCTCTTCATCCATCTTGCCCGCGAGCATCAGGCCGAACATCTTCTGATCGGCGAGAAACGACCAGAGCGGGTATTTGAAGGTCGCGGGCCGATTCTTCTCGACCAGAAAATGGCCGACCCACGCCGCAGCGTAGCCCGGAACCAGAGCGACGGGCAGCCATTTCCAGTTACGCGTCGCCGCCAACGCCGCGACACACGCCAGCGCCGTCGCCGTCCCGGCAAAGTGCAGGGCGCGCGTGGCGGGCTTGCTGTGCTCCTCTACATAGAAGGGCCAGAACTCCTCAAACGTCTTTATCTCTCGATTGTTCATCTGTTCTTCTCCAGAGCGAAGTGCGGTGCTGTTGCGGTGTTGCCGCTGACGGATAATCCATCAGGTTCATCCCCGAAACTTTCCACTCGCCACTCTCTTTATCTAATGTAAAGCGTAGGTTCGCTAATTCGTCCTTCTCTCTGGCGGCGTACACGAGCGTGACGGTCGCTTCGTCGCCGATAATTGATTCTTGTATCTTTTCGATCTTCGGGTTTCCCCCTTCGGCCCTCACCTGTCTAATAACGTCTGAGAACTCCTTGAACTTTCTTCTGACCACGTTTTCGCCATTATTCTGAAGGGTCTTGCGGGAAAAGAGTTTCATCAAGCCATCTATATCGCCGTTTTCCAGGTGGGCGATGAATTTTCGGACCACATTAGTGGGGCTGACTGATGGTGTCGAGGAGCACCCCACGATGCATAACAAGGCTATGAGAAATAGAAGTCTCTTTCTCATGTTGCTCTCTTCGACGCGGAGTGTGATGCAGTCCATGTCTCAATCAAAAGAGTAGCCCGCGAAGAAGATTTCCGACGGCTCTTCATCTTTGTAAACGACTATGTAAACGCCCTGTCCTCGCTCAAGCGCATCGTATAGCTCGTCGCTCTCTTCTATCATCTCGCGGGTCGGTTTGTCAGTCCCGAAGAGACTCATTAAATCTTCCTGCTGAAGAGGCGCGACGGCGCAATAATCCGGCGTGGGCGAGACCGTCATCATGTCCAGGATAGAACGCGTCCCGTCCGCGTCCGCATCCTCTATGGCCTCTTCGATTGAATCATGCTCTGCTCCGGGGGCAGGTGATTGCGGCGTGACCGGAAATTCCGGAAAGTCCATGACAGGGTTGTATCTCCCCGCACGAAACTCCCGCTCGCGCAGCTTCTGAAGCGCTGCGTTGACGTCCTGCTCATAGGGGACGAAATAGAACCACGGATGACCGCCCATCCTCTTTCTCCTCTTAAAACGTCGGCGCGACTACTCTTCTTCCTCACCGAACAATCTCTGAAAATCTTCGGGCAGCGTTCTGGCGACGCGCACAAGCTGCAAATTCTCTTCGACGTGCTCGCGGCGGCTCATACCTATGAGCGCGGTCGTGATGCCCGGTGTGGAGCGGACGAACTGGATGGCCGTCTGCGCGTCTGTTGCGAGCGCGCCGAGTGGCTCGCGTATGTGTTCGGGCAACTCGCGCGCAACTTTGCCCTGCAAGAGAGAGGCGCTGGCAACAACAGTAACGCCGAGCGCACCCGTCGCTTCGAGCAGGGAGACGCGCTCACCGTTAATCGTTTGATTGTCCGCTACGAGAGCTTCCGGCATGGCGAGGTTGAAAGGAAGCTGTATGAAACGAAAGCCGTGCTCGGGTCCACCGACCTCGCGCGCAATCTCCGTGATGCGCTCAATGGAAAGATACTCGCGCGCATTCGGCGAGACGCGAAAACCGTTCCACGTCGCCGCGCCGTACATCCTGACCTTGCCTCCCTTGACCTCGCCCTCCAGAAACTCGAAGGCCGCCCGCAGACGCTTCTCAAACTCTTCGCGCGAGACGGCCGCGAGCTGGGATTCCGGATTGTGTATGTAATAGACGTCAACGCTGTCCAGCCCCATGTTCCGCAGCGACTGGTCGAGCTGGCTTTCAAGGTAGCGGGGCGTCATGCAATGACCATTCACGATCTCTGAGAACTGGGCTATCCCTGTCCGCACGAAAGTCTCTTCGACGTAGCGCCGCACGTCCGCAGGGGGCGCGCCGTCGAAAGGTAGATACCCGCCTTTCGTGCAGACGACAAGCTCGTCGCGCGCAGCGATCTTCTCCGCGGTTAAATGGCGCAGGGCCGCCCCGATTGATCTCTCGCTTCTTTGAAAACGGTAGTTGGCCGCGGTGTCTATCAGATTGGCCCCGAGTTCGACGGCGCGCGTGACGGAGTCTGTGTAACGCTCGTCCGTCAACTCGTCTGGATTGCCAAGATAGGTGCCGATGCCTACGGACGAGAGCCACAGGTTCTGTTCGAGCCGGAAATGGTTTTCAGCAGCACGCCCCTTGAACCGTTCACGATAACGCGCCGTCCCGTCGAGCGTCGCGTAGCCATTAATTGGCATTACTACTCCTTCGGTGGAAAAGCATTAACAGAATTTGCCACAGAGACACAGAGGCACAGAGGAAAGAAGGCAGAAGGTGGAAGGCCGCAGTAGTCTCCAGATTTTCTGTTTTCCATTTTTCTCTGTGTCTCTGTGTCTCTGTGGCTACTTTCAATATTTACTTGCCAAGACGCTCCTGAAAGAACTTCACGGTCCGCTGCCAGGCGTCCGCCGCGGCTTCCGCATTGTAAGCTTCGGGGCGCGTGTCGTTGAAGAATCCGTGCTTGGCCCCCTCGTAGATTTTGATGTCGGCCTGCTTGCCAGCTTTCTTCAGCGCCTCGTCAAACTCTTTCACCTTCTCGGTCGGAATGCCCGCGTCGAGCGAGCCGAAGTTTCCCAGGATGGGAGATGAAACCTGCGGAACCAGCTCCAGCGGCGTGCGGCCGTAAAAGATGACCGCGCCCGCGAGGTCTTTGGTGTGGGTCGCGAGCTGGTAAGAGAAGCCGCCGCCCATGCAGAAGCCTATGGAGGCGAAACGCTTTTTTACCCCGTCCACACTCTTCAGGTAATCGAGCGCGGCCTGCATGTCCTTGATGGCGACTTCATTCGGAATGCTCGAAGCGGCCTTGCGTATGGCCGCCATATCACTCGTGCCCGTCGGCGGCGGCTCCGCAGCGCGCACGAAAAGGTTCGGCGCGAGCGCCAGGTAGCCTTCGTTCGAGATGCGGTCCGCGATTGCTTTGATGTGATCGTTGAGGCCGAAGACTTCGTGGATCACAAGGACCGCGCCGGGCACAGTCCCTTTCTTCTTCGGGCGCGCGAGATAGGCTGGGATTTTTATGTCGCCGCTCGGATACTCCGTCATCACGCCCGTCAACTGTGCCGCAGGCGGCGTGCCCGCGCCGTTGCCGGGCGCAGCGCCGCCCGCGGGCGCAGCCTTGTTACCTTCCTGTGCCGCGCAGCCAGCGGTCGCCACCACGCCGACGAGGGCCGCGCCGCCGACGGTCGCGGTGCGTTCCATAAATTTCCTGCGGGAGAGGGAATCGGTTTTTGAATCATTCCGTTTATCTCTACTCATCTTTCGCTCCTCTCGTTTTTCACAACCATACCGCCTTTCATCGCAAAGCGCACACGCTCAAGCTCCGTGACGTCATTCAGCGGGTCATTACGGACGGCGATGATGTCCGCGATCAGACGCTTGAAGCTCATCTCTTTTCCTGAAAATGGAGATTTGTCAAAGCAGTTGTTTTGAGCCGGAAATATACGCGCCCTGAATGCGCGGCTGCAAGTAAATTTCGTTGAAGCGTCAGCTATGTGATAAAAAGCATAGGCGACGCTTCAAATTAAGTGGAGGTAATACGATGAGAAGAGCGTTGATATTGTTGTTAGCAGTCTTGGTGGGGGCCTGCGGCACAAATACGCCTTCAAACCAGCCAAAGCAGGTCACAGAAGTTGCTAACGCTTCGCCCGCACCAACGCTTCGCCCGACGCCAACTTCTAAACAGTTCCCCTTGCCCGAAGTTAAAAATGTTACTCAAGAGATGGTTTGGAGGGAGTCGGATAACAAAGGGGATGACGGCGATCTTCCTCCCTGGAAGAAAATAAATATTGATGCCAGGCTTAATGAGAAGCCGGAGGTCGGTGAAAAAGTCACAGTCGTTCCTTTAGATGTGGAGATTTCTCCTTTTGACTTAAAAATCTTAAAGCTTACCGAAGAGAACAAATCTTGCGATCAAAAGAAGCATGTGCCCTGGTGGTTGGTCGAGTTGGAGGAAATCACCCGGAAAGAGTTTTTTGAGATCAAAGCCATCGCCGGGCGAAGGGAGGAGTATCCGTTCGACGTTTGCGTCATTCACCCGGCTGTTGAGTTCGCCCGCCAACTGAAAAAAGAGCAGCTCACGAAAAAGATGATTCCCGCAGGAATCTCCATCAACACCGTGACGGCAGCGATTGACCTGACGAACGATCAGGAGCCTGACGTCCTGGTCGTTTTGTATTGCTGCCGCGACACCACCAAAGAGGCCAGGGACTGCGACTACACCTGCGGCAAGATATTTAAGAAGACCAGGAACGGGTGGAAGCTCATCGAAGAACATCAGCCTTGTTAAAGGACGTGCCCACATCGCTCGACATTACGGACGTGGAGATGCGCGAGCTGGCCGCGCAAGTCTCCGCGCTGGTGGTGGATTATTTTTCCAGCGTCTCCGAACGACGCGTCTTTCCGGAGACGACCGCCTCGCAGATACGCGAGCGGTTACCGAAAAACCTTCCGGCGGTGGGCGAGCCGCTCGAAACGTTGATCGCAGACTGTCGCGCGCTTTTCGACACGAGCCGCCACAACGGGCACCCGCGCTTTTTCGGCTACGTCGCCTCGCCTTCGACGCCCGTCGGCGCTTTCGCGGACCTCATCGCCTCCGCGCTCAATTCAAACGTCACCTCCTGGCGCTCCGCCCCTGCGGCGACCGAAGTCGAGAGAATCGTCGTGCGCTGGCTCGGCTCTATGATCGGTTACGGCGAGGACGCGCGCGGGCTGCTCACGAGCGGCGGATCAATGGCGAACCTGAACGCGCTGCTGATAGCGCATCGCGTCAAAGCTACGGATGAAACGTCGCGGCGTGGGCTGTGGAACGCAGGTCCTCCGATGACCGTGTACGCTTCCGATCAGGTCCATCTCTCGATTCCGAAAGCCGCGGACGTGCTCGGGCTGGGGCGCGACCAGGTCCGCCTCCTGAAAACGGACGAGCGATTTCGTCTCGACGTGCGAGACCTGAAAGAGCGCCTTGCGGCGGACGCCGCGAGCGGCCTCAGGCCGTTCTGCGTGGTGGCGAGCGCGGGCACAGTCAACACTGGGGCTATTGACCCTCTGGAGGAGATTGCAGCGGTGGCCGCAGAGCAAAGTCTGTGGTTCCATGTTGACGGAGCTTACGGCGCGCTGGCGGCGATAGACGAGAGTAAGCGCGGGCTCTTTATGGGAATCGAGCGCGCCGATTCCGTTTCGCTGGACCCACATAAATGGCTCTACGCGCCTGTGGACGTGGGCTGTCTTCTCTTCCGGGATGAAGCAATGGTGCGCTCCGCTTTCAACGCGAGCGAGGCCGATTACATCAAGGTGAATGAAGCCAACGCAGACGAGTCGTTCGCCTTCTGGGATTACGGCGTCGAATTGTCGCGCCGCTTTCGCGCCCTGAAAATTTGGTTGATGCTACGCTATTACGGGACGCGCCGCATCGCTTCTGCAATCAGCAAAGACAACGCGCTCGCCCTTGAATTGGCCGAGCGCATCAACGCATCTGAAGATTTCGAGCTGCTCGCGCCGGTCGAGTTGAGCATCTGCTGTTTTCGGTACGTCCCTCCGGCATTAAGAGAGAGTCTCAGGACGACTGATGAAGAAGAACGCCAGCGCGTCAACGAACGGCTCGACGAGCTGAACGCGCGCATCATGCACAGCGTGCAGCACGGCGGTCGCGCTTATCTCTCAAACGCGAGCCTGCGCGGGCGCTACTCGTTGCGCGCCTGCATCACAAACTTCCGCACGACGAGCGCGGACCTTCTGGAAACGCTCGCCGCCCTGCGCGCGTGCGCACGCGAGGAAGCAGGGGCTGAGGGATGAAAGCGAAGAGCGTAGAGTACGAGCATGAGCTTCGGGTGGCATTAGGTTTAGCGCGTGAAGCGGGCGCGGCCATCCTGCAATACTACGACGCGCCGCTCAGGATCGAGCGCAAGGTGGACGCGGACGAGCACACGGAGCCAGTGACGCAGGCTGACCGCGCCGCGAACGAGTTGATCGTCAGCGCCTTGCGCCGCGAGTTCCCGAATGACGGAATCCTCGCCGAAGAGTCTGTTGACACGGAGAGACGCCTTAGCCTGCGGCGCGTCTGGATGATTGACCCGATGGACGGGACGAACGGGTTCATCGCGCGCGATGGGGATTTCGCGGTCCAGATCGGGCTCGCTGTCGAGGGCCGGAGCGTGCTCGGCGTGGTCTATCAACCGCTGCCGGACGTGCTCTACAGGGCCGTCGAGGGCGCGGGCGCATGGATCGAGCGCAAAGGATTCGAAGCCGAGCGGGCGCGTGTTTCGGACCGGAGCGGATTAGCAGGGGTGCGGCTGGCTGCGAGCCGCACTCATCGCAGCCCGCGCATGGACACGGTCGTGCGCTCTTTCGGAATCAAAGAAGAGGTAAGGCGCGGCTCGGTCGGGATCAAAGTCGGTTTGATTATCGAGCGGCAGTGCGATCTCTACATACATCTTTCCCCGCGCACGAAACAGTGGGACACCTGCGCGCCCGAGATCATCCTGCGCGAGGCGGGCGGGCGGATGACGGATCTCTTCGGCGGTCCGCTCGCCTACAATCACCCGGACGTTCAAAACCGCAACGGCCTCGTCGCCTCAAGCGGCGCCCTGCACGACCGAGTCATCGAAAAGCTGGCGCCGCTCCTTAAACAGTTCGGACGCCTGAGAGTAAATTCTAGAGGCTAGATGTCGAATGTCAGATGTCAGATGCCGGTTTTTAGTCTATCATTCAAACTCCGGTGAACGAGGACCACGCGGCTTCCGGATACGAGTTCTTCCAGCATCTGACATCTGACATCCAGCATCTCTTTTGACATCTCTTTACTATGGGCATCAGACCCAAATTCCTTCTGCTCTTTCTGGCCATCGGCGTCGCCCCGTTAGTCGCGCTGAGCATCATTAATTACCGGAGCAGTGTGGGGGCTGTCGAAACAGGGTTGCGCGACGAGCTGCGGCGCGAGACCGCTGTCATCGCTCAGGACATCGAAGAGCGTTTGAGAGAGCGCGAGGAGGCACTCTCTGTGCTGGCCCGCTCCAAACGTCTGCGTGATTATGTGGCGGGCAATAAAACGGGAGCGGAAGTGCCGTTGGATTTGCAGGCGGAGGTCGGAGCGATTCTTCAGGCCGGTGAGAAATATTATGTCTCTCTTTTGTGTCTCGGCGTCGAGAAGCAGCCGTTGTTTCGGGCCGAGCTTAACTTCAAGGCCGCTCCGCCGGTCCTGTTTCGAACGGAAGATTTTTTGACCGGCGGAGCCGGGGCTGACGAGCGCGTCTGGACGACCCCGGAAGGCAAACCGTTGCGCGCGGGCGTCACGCGCGAGTCTTACGGCTCCGCCGTGCGCTACACGATTCCCATCTTCATTGAGCAGCCGAGCATCAATGCGCGACGCGGCGCGCTCGTCGTCGAGGTCAAGCTCGACGCTCTTTTGGGCGATGCCGCGAGCCTCGCGGACCTCGCGCGCGGTGCCGAGTCCTCTCCGACCTCGCGCCTTGTCGTCATCCTCAGCCGGGCGGGCGAAGTCGTCCATCACACGAACTCCGCATTCAAGTATCAACCCGTGGGGACTGCTTTGCCGCCGTCGTTTAAGCCAATCGCGGACGCAATGAGCTCCGGACAATCGGGCTGGCAGTTCTTCGAGTCCGCGGACGGCAATCAGTGGATGGCTGCATATCAGGTGGCTGCGCCGCTGGAGCTTTCCGTCTCGGTCGCGAGCGATTATTCGGCTGCCGTGCGAAGTCCGCGGCGGCTCGGGTTATTGAGCGTTGGGCTGACGATCCTCTTGGGACTCTTGACGCTCGCGCTCTTGCTGTATCTGCTGCGCCGTACAGCGCGCAGCATCGAGCGCGTCACCGAAGGGGCTGTGGCGATTGCGGGAGGGAAACTCGACGAGCGCATAGAGGTGCGCTCCAGCGACGAGACGCGTCTCCTGGCAGAGAGCTTTAACGCGATGACCGAGCGATTGCGTGAACAGATCGCGCACGAGGCGGAGGTACGGCAGTTCGAGTCCTTCATGCGGCTCTCGGCGATTTTGACGCACGATCTGAAAAACTCGATCCTCGCGCTCTCATTGCTCGTCAGCAACATGGAAGAGCGATTTCACAATGAGGAATTTCGCGCAGACGCCATGAGGTCGCTCACCGAAGCGACGGATAAACTGCGCGCGCTGGTGGCGCGCCTCAGCGAGCCCGTGAGGAGCCTGAGCGGGGAATTCAAACGCCCGCTCCCGACCGACCTCGTCCCCATCATCAGGCGCGTCATGGCGCGCGTCGTCGGACCAGCGGCGGCGGGTGCACACCTTGAAGTAGAGACGCGCCTGCCCTCATCGCTCGTCGCCATCGCAGACGAAGGGCGCATCGAAAGGGTCATCGAGAATCTGTTGCTGAACTCGCTCGAAGCGATGGGCACGAAAGGGGGCAAGCTCACGGTCGAGGCCGGACCCATTGAAGAGGGGTTCGTCTCTTTCGCTGTCTCGGACACCGGACCCGGAATGTCTGAAGAGTTCCAGCGCACGAAACTGTTCCGCCCGTTCGCGACCACGAAGGCGAAGGGCGTCGGCCTGGGTCTTTACACCTGCCGCGAGCTGGTCAACGCGCTCGGCGGGCGCATTGACGTGGAGTCAGAGCGCGGCTCTGGAACAAGCTTCCGCGTCGTGCTACCATCAGGCCAGATCAAAGAGAGCGCTTTGTCGGAGAGCGACCGCGCCGGATGACGGTTGACCCTGGAACGAGCAAATCTTTCTTTCGATCCTTCCATACAAGTTTTCCAGTAGAGAAATCACCATTGCTGATCGCGCTAAAGAGTGCGTGCCGGGACCTGATTCAGGCCGCCCGCCCTCAAACGCGTGGCGTGCTGTTTTATCCAACGTTGATGAACGAGCGGAAGCAAATCAAACGAACGATTCTAGTGGTAGACGACGACAGGAGCGTGCGCAACGGACTGCGCTGGGCTTTTCTCGAAAATTATCGCGTGCTCGAAGCGGGGACGCGCGCCGAGGCGGTCGAGAAATTGGGGCGTGAACGCGTGGACGTGGTCCTGAGCGATTTGCGCCTGCCGCCAGCGCTCGACGACATCAGCGAGGGGCTGGCGGTTGTCGAAGCGGCGCGCGCCATGCGTCCGCCCGTGCCAGTCATCGTCGTCACGGGAAGCGAATCGAAGGAGGCCGCGCTCGAAGCTGTGCGGCGGGGGGCTTACGGGTTCTTCGAAAAGCCTTTCAACGCGGAGGAGGTCCTGCACATCGTCAACCAGGCCGCGCGCGCCTTCTCTCTCGAACAGGAGATCATGCGTTTGCGCTCGGAGTTGATGAGAAGCCGCGGGTTCGGCAGCCTCATCGGCTCAAGCCCTGCGCTTGAGAAAACACTCAAGCAGGCACGCGCCGTCGCCCAGACGAGCGCGACGGTACTGCTCACGGGCGAAAACGGAACGGGCAAAGAGGTGCTGGCGCGCGCCATTCACGAAGAGAGCGGGCGCGCGGGCCAGCCTTTCATCGCCGTCAGTTGCGCCGCGCTTCCCGAAACCCTGATCGAATCGGAACTCTTCGGCCACGAGAAGGGATCGTTCACGGGGGCGCTGCAGGCCAGGAAAGGGCGCTTTGAATTGGCTGACGGCGGCACGCTTTTTCTGGACGAGATTAGCGAGCTGAGTTCAGCCGTTCAGGTGAAGCTGTTGCGCGTGCTTCAGGAGAGGGAGTTTGAGCGTGTGGGCGGGACGAAGACTGTGACGGTCGAAATACGCCTGATCGCCGCCAGCAACCGTGATCTTGAGAAAGAGGTGGAATGCGGCAGGTTCAGGCGCGACCTCTTCTACCGCCTCAACGTCGTGCCGCTGATGCTGCCACCTTTGCGCGAGCGGACGGAAGACATCCCTTTGCTCGCAGCGCACTTCGCTGCCAAGGCCGCGGAGAAGCACGGGCACACGCCGCCCGAACTGGACCCGTCTTTAATCGAGGCGCTCCTCGAATACGAGTGGCCGGGCAATGTGCGCGAGCTTGAGAATGTTATCGAGCGCCTGGTCGTGCTCACGCAGGGTGCGCGCCTCGGCTTGGAATTTCTGCCGGAGAAAATGTTGCGTGCATTGCCGCAAGGCGCGGCCGAAGCGGACGAGACCACGCTCGAAGGCGCCGTCACTTCGCTCAGGCGGCGCATGATCATTTCCGCCCTCAAGACGGAGTCGGGCAACAAGGTGGCCGCCGCCAAACGGCTCGGCATCAGCCGCTCTTACCTGCACCGCCTCATCAGCGATCTAGGGCTCACTGAGCCGGAAACGACCTCGCTCCGCAAATAATCATCTCCGGTCCATCTTCTTAACGGGCGAGCGCGCCCCCGACGTGTCCACAAATGTGGACACCTACTATCCATTCAGTTAGTCCCAGAAGGCCCGAAGCCATTGAATCCGCCGGACCCGAAGCGCCCGTAAATATACCTGGACACTTGTGGGGCGGGCCTTTACGGTCCACCGAAGGGTCGCGTGGGCGTTCATGAAAGGAGCGGTACGAGCATTGCAAAAGATTCATGGCGGAATTGGAAGGAGGCGATCAAGATGAGACCCAGAGTCTTGATTGTGGACGACGACGTGGCTGTGACGCAGCAGCTCTTCTGGACGTTGTGCGACGAGTATGAAGTGATGACGGCGCATGATCTACAGACGGCTGTGCGCCGGGCGACGATTTACGAGCCGACGGTCTCAATCCTCGATCTGCACCTTCCGCCGGCGATTGATTCGCCGGAAGTCGGTTTAAGAATTCTGGGATATTTGAAAGACCGTCTCCCGCACTCGAAGGTGCTGGTCATCAGTTCCGGGGCCGACGCGGCGATGCAGGAGGCCTGCTTCGCC
Source organism: Pyrinomonadaceae bacterium (assembly GCA_036392495.1). Classification (GTDB taxonomy): domain Bacteria; phylum Acidobacteriota; class Blastocatellia; order Pyrinomonadales; family Pyrinomonadaceae; genus QHXM01. Next base: position 22,279 of record DASVXV010000140.1, read on the forward strand.
AACGGCGCGGACGAATATCTCGACAAGCCTTTCGAGATCGAGCAGTTGCTCGCGGCCATGCGCCGCATCACGCCCTCGTACAGCGCGGTTGATTGAAAATTTCGGCGTGCGGGGCAAAACCAGAGAGCCCGTGCGTCACCATTGACGAGATGAACAAAGCGCAGTCAATTCTGTTAATCGCCATCGTAGGGTTTTACGCGTTGCTGTGCCTGACCCTTTTCTGGAGAGCGTGCGCCGAATTATTTGGCGCGAGGTTGCGTCCCGTGCCTGTGAAGGCTGGAAGAATTTCGGAAGTTGTCGGTCCAGCGCAAGGAAGACGAGCATGGACGCGCGCCGTGCGGCGCGAACGAAATCCTGGCACGTTGATGTGCCAGAGGTAGGGAATCGGGGCGTACTTCTCACCAGCCGCCCGCTGCCCTTTTAGTTCTTTGCTAATTAATTACCGGCCGCTCGCCCTCCTTTTGAGAGGCCGTCAGAGCCCCGCGCAGGTGGAATCCCCTCCCGCGGCGCGGAGCCCAAGAAGCCCCTGCTCCCAAATGACTCCTGCCCTGAGTCGCAGGGGCTTCATTTATGCCCTGAAGGCGGCCGGCTTTTGCGTGCGCGCGGGAAATTAATGCACAATCTCTGCTATAGATGTTTGCCTAAACTTCCTCCGTAAATTATCTGTAATCACAAATGTGCTTATGAACCCGAAACTTTATCCCGCGCAGTCCTTCGGTGCTGTGCTCAAGCGGCGTCAAGTCGCCGACTCCGTTTTGACGGAATGTTCTTACAGCCCAGAGACGAGAATAGCGAAGCACTCGCACCCGCTGCCCTATTTCAATCTCATTCTAGAGGGCGCCTACAACGAAACACACGGGAGCCGTGTGCGCGAGTGCCTGCCGGCGATGCTCTTCTTCCACCCGGAGGGCGAGGCCCACGCGGACCGGTTTCTCAATGACCGCTGCCGCATCTTCAGATTTGAAATCGAGGCGCGCCTGCTTGAGCGCGCCAAAGAGTGCTCCGTGGCGCTCAATAGCCCGGTGGAATTCACTTCCGGGAATGCTGTCTGGCTGGCCTCGCGACTCTACAGAGAGCTTTACGCCTCGGACACGGTCTCCTCACTGGCGGCGGAAGGTCTCCTGCTTGAAATCCTGGCGGAGGCGTCGCGCTATAATCCCACGACAAAAGGATGCCAGCCTCCGCGCTGGCTCGAACGCGCCAGGGAATTGACCCGCGCAAACTTTTCCGAGTCCATCTCGCTCGACCTCCTGGCGGAAGTCGTCGGCGTCCACCCGGTCCACCTGGCGCGAGAGTTTCGCCGATACTATCGCCAGAGCATAGGGGAGTACGTGCGGCAACTCCGCGTCGAATTCGCCTGCCGGGAGATTGCCCAGTCCGCGACGCCTTTCCTGGAGATCGCCGCCGCCGCAGGCTTCGCCGACCAGGCGCATTTCGCGCGAACCTTCAAACGCATCACAGGGCTGACGCCCGGCCAGTACCGCGCGAGCTTCCGCGCGCGCTAGGTACATTCAAAACGTTTCCAACGTTCAAGGACCGCTCCTCTCTCATGTGCTAGGCTCCTCCGCGCTAATACATAAGAGAGGGGCGGCAGCCATTTTAAACCTCTGCCGTACTAAGATTACTTGTGAGGATTACACCGTGAAACGAACTCTCATCATCGTCTTGATGATAGCGGTCCTGCCATTTGCGGCACGGGGGCAGGCGGCGCGCGATAAACGGACCCGCGAGCCTCAAGGGCCTTATGTGCCGCTCGTGGATTATCATCAACACCTCTTCAGTCCGCCCAAAGCAAAGGTGGTTTATGAACAGCCGCTCCCGGCCATGGAGCTCCCGCAAGACCTGGCGAGCGTGGTCCGCGAAAGGGAAAAGGCCTGGAAGGACAAAGACGCGCTCGCCTCCCTCTACACGGAAGACAGCGTGCTCCTCAATACTCTGGATGAGGACCAGACCAGCTGGATTCAGGGCCGCGAGGCGGTCGCCAGAGAGTTGGCGATATATTTCGACGACCCTTACCGCATCACGCCGGTCGCCTACAGAGTTGAAGGCACGACCGGCTACATCATCGGCTATTACACCCGTGGTGAAGGAGAGGCCGCGCGGCACTTCGGCCACGTCTTCCTCTCGCTCAGCAAAGGCCGCGACGGTGTGTGGCGGATAGCTGCGGAAACCCCTGCCTTCCCCGGACCGCCGCGCAGGGAGCCTGGCACCGCCAACCAGCTCATAGCTCAACTCGACGACGCCGGAATCCAGCGCGCCGTGGTGCTTTCGGTGGCATACCAGTGGGGGACACGCTACGCGTGCCCTACATGCACCCCGGAGGAGGAATACGCCAGAGTCCGCGCGGAGAATGATTATGTGGCGCAGCAAGTGGCGCGCTATCCGAATCGCCTGGTAGGCTTCTGCGCCTTCAATCCACTCAAGGAATACGCGCTCCGAGAGCTCGACCGCTGCCGAAACGCCCTTCACCTGAAGGGGCTCAAACTGCACCTGGGTAATTCCAGAGTGGATGTGCGCCAGCCGGACCACGCAGAGAAAATCCGCCAGATGTTCCGCGCCGCGAACGAGCGGCGGATGCCGATTGTCGTTCACCTCTGGACGAATCCGGCCTACGAGACAGAAGGGGGGCAGCACGCGAAAGTCTTCCTTGACAAAATCCTCCCCGAAGCGCCAGACGTCACGGTGCAGATCGCGCACATGGCAGGCGGCGGGCGCTCTACCCCCGCTGCCATGTCGGTTTTCGCAGACGCCATCGCCGCCCGTGACCCGCGGACCCGTAACCTTTATTTCGACGTCGCCACTCTCACAGGCGGCGAGACGGCCGAAGGGCTGCGCAGGGACGCCAGGTTCATACGGCAGGTCGGAGTTCATCGCATTCTATACGGCACGGACACCTCGCCCCCGAATCCTCCGGCACGCGTTTCCTGGGGACTGTTCCGGGGCCTGGTGCCGCTTACGGACGAAGAGTTCCGGGTGATAGCATCGAACATCGCCCCGTATCTGCGTTGAGCTTTGAGCGGGGGCGCGCACCATGCACCGCGCGCCTCCCGGCCAGACTTTAAAGAATGTATGTTACGGCGAAAAAGCTCCCGGCTACTCGCACGCTCTTGACCCTGTCGCTCGGGGCCATGCTCGCACTCTGTGTCCCCCAACAGAGGGCCGCGACATCGTCCCCCGCGTCGCCGCAGGGTCCGCAGCCGCCGGCCTCACAGCGGCTCAAGGAGCTGTTCGCGAAGTCCGACGAGGCCAGGCTCAGACGTAATCCGATCCTCGCGCTGGCCCGCGGCGACCTGCGCTACGCGGACCAGTTCGGCGACTACATCAGCGATGAATATTTCGCGGCGGAGAAGGCTGCCGCGGAGGCGGACCTCGCGGGGCTCAAGACGATTGAACGCGACGCGCTCTCACGAGACGAGCAGCTCAGCTACGACGCGTTCGAATGGCAGACCGAGCTGTCTTTACGCGGCTACCGGCCGGACATCCTCGCGGCGACCGTCGTCCGCCCGATCAGCCAGTCGGGCCTTCACGTCGAAATGCCACAGATCAGCTCGGGCCAGGGCATCGCCCCCTTCAAGACCGTGGCCGACTACGAGAATAATCTGAAGCGTCTCGACGGTTTTATTCTTTACCTGAGCCGCTCTATAGAGCGCATGCGACAGGGCATCAGGACGGGCGCTGTTCAGCCCGGGGTTGTGATGGAGGAGGTCGTCCATCAACTCGACAGTCTCATCGCGCAAGGGGTCGAGGGCAGTACCTATTACGGGCCGGTCAGGAAATTCCCCGCAAGTATCGCGCCTCAAGAACACGCGCGGCTGAGGGCCGAATATGCTGCGTTCATACGCGATCATCTGGTCCCGGCGCACGTTCGCCTACGTGACTTCATCAGGACGGAGTATCTGCCACAGGCCCGTGCGGCGGTCGGCATCATAGCCATGCCGGGCGGCGCCGACCTCTACAAACATCTCATAGAGGTCAGCACGACCACGGCCATGACGCCGGACCGGATTCACGCGCTCGGTCTCGCAGAAGTGGCGCGCGCCCGCGGCGAGATCGAGAAGGTCATGGAGCGTGTCGGATTTAAGGGAACGCTTGCGCAGTTTTTCGAGTTCATGCGCTCGAACACAAAGTTCCGCCCCGTGTCCGCCAGGGCCCTGCGCGAAGGCTATCTGGCTATTGAGAAGAAGCTGAGGCGGCGCATCGCCGCGCTCTTTTCAGTTGTCCCGAAGGCGTCGCTAGACGTGCGCCCGGTCCCAGCTTACTCTGAAAAGAGCGCCGGCAATGCTTACTATGTTGAAGGACCGCCCGACGGCTCAAGGCCGGGAGTCTTCTACTTCAACGCCTACGATCTGGCGTCGCGGCCGACGTACAGGATGGAAGACCTGTTCCTGCACGAGGCCGTTCCGGGACACCATTTTCAGATCAGCCTGGCGCAGGAGAACGCAAGGCTTCCGGCCTTCCAGCGTTTCGGCGGCACGAGCGCTTTCAATGAGGGCTGGGCGCTCTACGCAGAGACCCTCGGCCCGGAGCTGGGCATGTTTCGAGACCCCTATCAGATGTACGGACATCTGGAGAGCGAGCTGTGGCGCGCGCTGCGGCTCGTGGTGGACACGGGCCTCCACACGTTGGGCTGGACGGAAGCTCAGGCGGTCAGCTACATGCTCAGTAATTCGGCGCGGTCCAGAGCCTACGTCACAAACGAGGTCAGGTGGTACATCGCAGAGCCCGGCGCGGCGCTGGCCTATAAGATCGGCCAACTCAAAATCCGCGAGCTGCGGACCAGAGCCGAACGCGAGCTGGGCCCGTTCTTCGACGTGCGTGAATTCCACGCCCAGGTGCTGACGACCGGGTCGCTGCCGCTCGCGGTGCTTGAAGCGAAGATCAATCGCTGGATCGCATCGGAAAAGGCTGAATGAAAGCGGGGCCGCCGGCGGACAGATTAGTGCGGTGCGCGAATCCGTGTGGAACACCTTTAGCTGCAAGTTCGTAAGTGTTGCGGCTCGTGCCGAAAAGATTTTCCTGAAAGGACTAAAACAATGAGACGAACCCTCGCCGCCCTGATTCTCCTCGTCGTAACTTTTCCCCTGGCCGCCGCTCAAGCGCAAAGCATTTCTCGAAAGCATCCGGTCGAGACCTTTTTCATGGTGGGAATCGCGGCCTTCAATGCCCATGACCTTGACGGCTTCATGAAGCAGTTTGCCGCTGACGTCGAAATGTACACCCCGACCGGCTGGTTACGTGGAAGAGAAAGCGTCCGCCAACGCTTCGCCCAAACCTTCACACAGTTCCCGAAGGTGAAGATGGAGATAGAGGAGTTGCGCGTTCGCGAGGTGGCGCGCGGAACGGTCGTCACAGATTTCAAATGGCGTGTCTATCCGATGGGGCAGGGGCCAGCATTCCACGGGGTCGGGTCGGGAGTTTACCTCCTCAGAAAAGGGAAGTGGGCCGAAGTCCTTGAGCACGAGACGGTCGTCCATGTTGACGAGGGGCTGGGCCCGGGCCGGAAGTAGCATAACTTCTCCCGGCCTCTATAGCCGTTTGCAAATGAACGTGACCTTTGAACAGCAGCGACTAGACGATCCACTAAATCACACGAAATCACACGAAATAAAGGGCTATCTCTTCGTGTGATTTAGTGGATCGTTTTATTCTTCCCTGAGGTTACGCTCAATTGCAAACGGCTATATTTTTATAAACCAGAGTGGACAGGTATAACGCGCTCCTACACCCTGCACAGAGTGTCGTCCAGCACCTCGCGCACCTTGCGCGCGAGGGCGTTGGGGGTGAAGGGTTTCTCAATGAAACTCATCCCCTCGTCCAGGACGCCGTGGTGAACAATTGCGTCGTCCGTGTAGCCGGACATATAGAGCACTTTCATCTCCTGGCGCAGAGGCACTAACCGCTCGGCCAGTTCGCGCCCGCTCATTTGGGGCATCACAACGTCGCTCAGCATTAAATGAATAGTCCCTGGGTGCCGGTCCGCGATCAGCAGTGCCTCCTGACCGTGCTCGGCCTCCAGAACATGGTAGCCGCTCTCCTGGAGAATTTCTCTGGTCATGTCCCTTACCCGCTTTTCATCCTCAACCAACAGCACGGTCTCAGTACCATTCTGTAAGTTTATATCTGCCGCCCTGATCTTCGGTTCCTGGGCATGGCTCTCAACACACGGCAGATAAATCTTGAAGGTCGTTCCTTTTCCGACCTCGCTATAGACCCAGATGTTGCCGCCCGATTGCTTGACGATGCCGTACACGGTCGAGAGCCCAAGCCCTGTTCCTTTGCCCACCTCCTTCGTCGTGAAGAACGGGTCAAAGATATGTGACTGTGTCGTCTCATCCATTCCGCATCCGGTATCGCTGACAGCGAGGACGACGTACTTACCGGGATGGACGGAGAAGTGATGGCTGGCATATTCCTCATCTACCAGGACGTTGTCGGTCTCGATTGTGAGTTTCCCCCCGTGCGGCATCGCGTCGCGAGCGTTGACCGCCAAATTCATCAGCACTTGCTCGATCTGGTTGGGGTCGGCTTTGACCTTTCCCAGTTCGGGCCCGAGTCCGATGAGCAGATCAATGTCTTCGCCGATTAAACGCTGCAATATCTTGTTCGTCCCGAAAATGACCTGATTAAGATCAAGCACCTTCGGCTGGAGCACCTGCTTGCGGCTGAAGGCCAGGAGTTGACGTGTGAGAGAGGCTGCCTGGTCTCCAGCCCCCTTGATGGCTTCGAGCTTCTGGTACATCGGATCATCCTGGCTAAGGCGTCTGAGGGAGAGATCCGTTTGCCCGTTGATGACCGTCAGGAGGTTGTTGAAATCGTGGGCCACCCCGCCGGCCAGCTTGCCGACGGCCTCCATTTTCTGCGCCTGGCGTAGCTGCTCCTCGGCCAGCTTCCTTTCGGCCACCTCCTTTTCGAGTTTCTGGTTGGCGGCCACGAGTTGTGCGGTGCGTTCGGCGACGTGGTGCTCCAGGCCCGCGTTCAACCTCTTAGTCTCAGCGGTCCGTTCGGCGATGTTCCACATCTCGCTGACGCTGCGTTTGATAGCGATGAAGAGGAAAGTGTCTTCGAAGAGAACCCAGCCGGCGTGCTCCAGCCAGCGCCATCCGCTCGCCCCCAGCACGCCGTAAACGGACTCGGGCCAGAAGAGGCCGCGCAAGAAGTGGTCGGCGGCCACGACGAACGTTGCCGGAATGAGCACGCGCCAGTCCCTGTAGAAAGAGAGAAAGGCCAGAGAGCCGAAGACGTGGAAATGCGTCTCGATCCTTCCGCCCGTCAGATGAATGAGCACAGCCCCGAACAACATCTGTGCTACCGCAATGGTGTAGCGAGTCGAGGCGTGCCCGGGGCGCGTGAGTGCCAGCGCAATAGGGAGGGAACTGATCGCGCCGCCCAGAAAGAGCGCGGCCCAGACGTGCGGGTGAGTCTGACTCGCCGTCCCGGCCCAGGTCCGTGGAGAAATCCAGTAAGCAGCGGCAATGCCTGCCAGCCACTGTATCGCCATCAGGACCGCGAACATGCGGTCCGTGTGCTGATAGATGGATTGCCGCTGGTCGTTAAAGATAGAGGCGACTGGCCGCGCTATCACTTTGCGCTCGGGCCGATCAGAAGTTATTTGTTTCATCTTGTGGTTTTCGACATTCAGAGTTTGGGTCAAAGAGCGGGCAGCCAAAGACAGCCGTGTCGGCGCTCTCTGCCGACCCGGCATTTACCAGCGAGACGATGGCGTTGCGGCCCGCGTTATCTCCGGAGTGTCCGCGCGCAGCCGTGATCCCGCCGCTAAAGAGCAGCCGCCCGTCTGCACCGTAAAGAATCGTCTGGCCGGAAGTGGCTGCATGGAAACGACGCGCCTCCGCTCCGCCGTTGTCCACGAAGGTCTGGACTCCGGGAATACTGGCTGCGCTTCGCCAGAGGTCTGTTTTCTCCCAGTCGTCAGAAAAGCCTGTGGGTTTGAGGAATAGCACATACGCCTTCAAACGGCCCTGGCAGTGGGCCATGATTGCGGCCAGCTCACCAATACTCGCGCGCGAGCAGGGGCAATGGGGGTGAACCAGCATGATAAGCGTATCGCCGTCCGCCGCGCGTTGAAGTTGACTGTCGGCGGGCCAAGTGGACGGAGGCTTAGCGGCGACGCCCGGCGTACCCTCGTAGCCCCAGAGGGCTGACAGGCCGCCGACGACGATAAGCAGCCACAACGTCACGGATAAGAGTAGAAACAAGCGACCCCGCCTGGCATGCGGTTGATACGACGGTTCAGCCTCTATTGCGCCGGCTGATCTGAAAAACTTCATGGTAGGTCCTGAAAAGGATGGTCAAAAATTATCTTGGGCTTACGGGCGACAACTGCTGCGTTTGCGTGGTCCTTCGAGGCAGGTATTATGGAGTCAAAAAGGAGAGCGAGTAGTCAAAATGATGGACCGGCTACTCACATTGGCACAATTTTGTGCCTGACCCACCTTATCACACAACTTCAGCACGTTCCATACCAAAAGTGTGAGACTGATAAGGCCGGTGATAGCTCTAACCCGGTTTGATTCTGGTTTGAACCTGCCGGCGGGGACGGGATAGTCTGGCTCAGCCGCACCTCTTTTCAGCCCGCCACAACCAGTTTTCCCTAACCGCGATTAGATAGCGTATAATAGACTCACATTAACGAGCGTTATCGTTTTAGCCGAAGCTTAACTTGAATACTTTAAAAACTATCAGAACTTATTAAGAGAGCTTTTTATGAAATTCCTCCATCTCGCGGACATACATCTGGGCTGCCGCCGCTATAATCTGGAAGAGCGCACGAAGGACTTTTTCCGCGCGTGGTACGACGTGATAGAGAATCACGCGGTTCCGAACAAGGTTGACTTCCTACTCATCGCCGGGGATTTCTTCGACCGCCGCAACATAGACCCGCAGGCTATGAATCACGCGATTGCTGGGCTGGAGCGCCTGCGTGAGGCTGGCATCCCGGTCGTCGTCATCGAAGGCAATCACGACCAGCGTGATGCCGTCTCCGAGCATAGCTGGATGCGCTCGCTCTCACAGTGGGGCTACATCAAGCTGCTGGAGCCGGCGCGCGATGCGGAAGGGCACCTCAGACTCGCCCCCTGGGACGAAAATGAGCGCGCGGGCTCTTACATAGACATCGCTGGCGCGCGCATCTACGGCTCACACTGGTACGGCGCGAGCGCCACGGCCGCGATTCCAATCCTGGCGGACGCGCTTCGCGACGCGCGCGAAGAGGGGCGCTTCAATATCCTGATGCTGCATACGGACGTCGAGGGACAGACCAACCGCCCCATCCCGGCCGTGCCCGTCGCCAGGTTGAAAGAGTTGAAGCAACTGGTGGATTACGTCGCGCTCGGCCACACGCACAAGCGTTTCGACCTGGACGGCTGGGCCTTCAATCCCGGCTCGCTCGAACCCACTTCGATTGACGAGTTCAGAGAGGAGCGTGGCGCGTTCCTGGTCGAAGTTGACGACGAGCACAACGTCCACGCCACGTACATCAACGACTACGTTCAGCGCCCCTTCCAGCGCCTGTCATTCGACGTCTCGGGGGTCGAAGACGCCGAAGCGGTCCACAGGGGCGTGATGGAGATGGTCGAGCGTGATGCGAGAAAGTATGATGCCGCAAGCGAAAAGCCCGCGCCGATTATCGAGATCAGTTTGCGAGGCCAGCTCGGTTTCAAAAATTCGCTCCTGCAAATCAACCGCCTGCGCGACGAGGCGCGGGAAAAAACGGGCGCGCTGCACGTGATGATTCGCAACCAGAGCGTTCCGGTCGAATACGCTATCGCCGCGGGCCTGGACGCGCAGGCCCCCAGGCACGAGCGCGAGCGGCGCATCATCGAAGACCTGATCGCGCGCGACAACCGCTACAAGGGACGCGCGCGCGAAATAGCCGAGCTCGTCATCGAAGCGAAAAAACAGGCTCTCAGCAACGAGTCGCCGGACAAAATCCTGGAGCTGATAGCGCAAAAGCTCGAACAGAGCGAGCCCCTTGAGAAACAGAAAGCGGACGCGCGGCACGAACACGCGCCGACCCCCACGGCGCTCGGCGCCATCGAGCGTAACGCAGGGGTCAGGGGTCAGGGATCGGGGGTCAGTTAAAAACTGATTCATCCGACCCTCAACCCCCGGCCCCCGACCCCTAATTATGAGTGAAGCCTCAGACAAGGTGCGCGGGGTGCGCGAGTTGCCGCTCTTCCCGCTGCCGCTCGTGCTCTTTCCGGGCGTGCCGCTGCCGCTGCACATCTTCGAGCCGCGCTACCAGCGTATGCTCAAGGACATCAGCGCGGGCGATAGTCTCTTCGGTCTCCCCTATTTTGACGTGACCGAGTCCGAAGGCGACATGCCCGCCGTCGGGCACATCGGCTGCGTCGCGGAGGTGACGGAGGTTCAGTCCCTCCCAGAAGGCCGCTCCAACATCCTCACCGTCGGTTTGATCCGTTACCGGCTTGAGTCTTACGCCGGAGGCGACGAGCCGTATCTCGTGGGGCGCGTCAGTTTCTTCGAGGACGAAAGTGAGGACGAAGATTTTCTCAAACAGCGCGCCGACGAAGTCTCAAAACTCTTCATGCGGATCGCGCGGGCGGTCCGCATCATCAACGACGAGCGTGCCAGTTTGCCGGAACTCCCCCCGACAGAGCCCGAGCGCCTCTCTTTCCTCGTCGCGGCGGCGATGGAGTTGGACACAGAGGTCAAGCTCGAATTGCTTGAGTTGCGCTACACGTCGGAGAGGTTGAAGCGGCTGCGCGACCTGCTCGCCCGCGCCGTCTCGAACTACGAGGAGCGAGCGCGCATCCACGCCATCGCCAAAGGCAACGGACACGGCGGCAAGAAATTAGATATCGAATGACGACCAGTCCCGAACAGCAGCACGAACAAAAGGATGGACCGATAAAGGTGCGCGTGCTCTTCTTCGGCGCGGCGCGTGAGATCGTCGGGCGAGAGGAAATCGAGATGAATCTTCGCGCGCCTGCCAGCGCCGCGAGCGCCTTCGAGGAGATTCTTTCAACTTATCCCGAGCTGCAACGCCGCTTTGGCCGCTCGCTCCTCTTCGCCGTCAACCAGGAATACGCTCGCGGCGACAGGGTCGTCGGCGCGGGCGACGAACTCGCAATCCTGCCACCCGTGAGCGGCGGCGCAACGGACGAAACGGCTGCGGCGAATCCGGATTTTTTTGAGTTGACTACTGACCCGATTGATGTTGGCGCGGTGGCACGCCGAAATCTTCCCCCGGAGTGTGGCGCGACCGTGACACTCGACGGGTACGTTCGCGAATGGACGCGCGGTCGCCGGACGCTCTACCTGGTTTACGAAGCATACGAGCCGATGGCCTTGAGCGAGATGCAGCGGCTCGGGCGCGAGGCCCACGCGCAGTTCGAGATCACACATCTGGGGATCGTCCATCGCACGGGCCGCCTTGAGATAGGCGAAACGAGCGTCGTCATCTCAGTGAGCGCGCCGCACCGCAAGGCCGCCTTCGAAGCCTGCGAGTGGGCGATACGCGAACTCAAACGGACTGTCCCCATCTGGAAGAAAGAGTTTTACGAGGACGGCGAAGTCTGGGTCGAAGGCGAAGGCGCGCCGGAAGAGTTTTCCGCGCGGTAACCTGAATTGAAGATGGATCGCCGTAATTGAAGATGTTCCTGAATAATCCAAGTTGCTGGTCATAGATGGTTGGAAATTTCAGTTGCCACTAGCTTCAGCTAGTGGACAAAGATGATTACACAGAATCGGCTTTAGCCGAACGGTTAGGCTAAAGCAAGAAGGAAGAGGATTCTATCTGTCATTCGGCTAAAGCCGAATGATTTAGAAACCCTTAACCACTAGCTAAAGCTAGTGGCAATTGAAGACTGGCTTCTTCCGTCGGATAATTTTTAGTCGTGATCAATATCATGCGTTTGCCAAAGACTTTCACACGGCGCAACTTTCTCATCGTCGCACTCTTCACTCTTCTTGCGCCCGCCCCGTTCACTTACGGGCAGCAGACAACGCAGGACAGATCGCGCGCTCAGGAAGAGGATGTCTTGCATATCAGGACCGAACTCGTTCAGACGGACCTGATGGTCCTTGATAAGCAGGGGCGTTTCGTTGACGGCTTGCGGCCCGAACAATTTGAGCTGAGCCTGGATGGGAAAAAACAGTCCATCTCCTTCTTTGAGTTGATTACTTCCGGCAGCGCCAATGAAGCGTTGAAACTCAGGGCGGCGCGTGGCATCTCCCCAGAGAGCAACGCGCAGGACAAAACTGAACTCAAAGCTTCGACCGGCAGAGGCCGAGTGATCTTCTTCTTTCTGGACGACCTGCATCTCAGCGAATCGAGTCTGATGCGCGCGCGCCGTGCGCTCTCCGACTTTGTGGAAAACCAGATGAGCCAGGACGATCAGGTGGCGATTGTTTCCGCCAGCGGGCAGATAGGATTCCTGCAACAGTTGACGGATTACAAACCCATGCTGCGCGCGGCGGTCGGACGCCTCACCTACAAGAGGAACCCTGAAACTTACGCGGGCAAAGTTCCGATCAGCGACTACCAGGCCACACAGGTCGCGGACCACAATGACCGCGACCTCTTTGTTTACCTGCTGCTGGCGACCATCAACGAGTATCAAGCGAAGGGACCGCTGATGCGCGTGGCGGCGAACATTGTCAAAAATCGCGTGCGCCAAATCTCTTCGCAAACGAAGACGGTCACAAACGATGTGCTCGGCGTGCTTGAGAGCTTGATGCAGTCTTCTGCGGCGCTCCCTGGACGCAAGCTCGTCTTCTTCATCTCCGACGGCTTTATCACGGATGTGCGCGGCGGAAACGCTATGACTCTGCTCAAGCGTGTGACGGAGATGGCGGCGCGAACGGGCGTGGTGGTTTACACGATGGACGCGCGCGGAACTTTTAATGACCCGACAGTTGATGCCGGGCGCAACGATTTCCCGGACGGGCTGGCTACGGGCACACAGGCACGCCAGCCCTCGCTTGAAAATTCCGCGATGCAGGAGCCGCTGCACATTCTCGCAGACGAGACGGGAGGGCGCGCTATTCTCAATTCCAATTCGTTCCCGGACGCCTTTCAGCAGGCCATCAACGAGACCTCCTCCTACTACCTGCTCGCCTGGCGTCCCGAAAGCGAGGAACAGCGCAACGGAAAAGCTCGCATCAAAGTGAGCATCAAAGATCGTCCGGACCTGCGCGTGCGCCTGCGGCGCAACTACTACGCGCCGCCACCCGCAGCCGAAAAAGAGGATGAAAAAGGCGCGCCCGTTTCGAAAGAAGAGCAGACGCCGGAAGCCGGATTGCTCACGGCGCTGGGGTCGCTCTACCCGCGGCGGACCATCCCTACAGCGCTCTCAGTCGGCTACGTCAACACCTCTGAGCAAGGCTTGATGCTGAGAGCCTCGATGCAGATTGATCGGGCCGCGCTCAACCTTTCAGTTGATGAAAAGCAGAAGGCGGAAGTGGACGTGATCGGCGCCGCCGTTGATGATCGCGGGATTATCGTGACCTTCAAACAACTGTTGACCATCACTCCTGACCCTTCCGCCCAGAACCAGCAACAACCCGTCATCTGGGGTCAGCAATTAAAGTTGCAGCCCGGACTTTATCAGGTACGCGTCGCAGTCAGAGAGCGCGGAAGCGGGCGCACCGGCAGCGCGCTGCAATGGATCGAGGTGCCGGACCTCTCAAACGGGAAGCTTCAGATGAGCAGCTTATTTCTAGGCGAGCGCAGATCGCTGCCCCCAGATGAAAAGCTCGCTACAGCCCAGCGCCCCCTCGTAGTGGACGTTGATCATCATTTCGTTCGTGCATCCGTGTTGCGTTTCCAGACCTACATCTACAACGCGGCGCACAACTCTGCGCCTCCGGACGTGGAGATTCAGGCACGCATCCTGCGGGATAATCGAGCGGTCGTTACGATGTCTCCGGCACGAGTTCCCACGGACACGACGAAGGACCTGGTGCGGCTTCCTTACTGGGCCGAGGTGGCGCTCGACCAACTGCCCCCTGGACGATACGTGCTGCAAGTTACGGCGACTGATCGGGCAACCAGGACAAGCGTGTCGCAGCGTGCGGGCTTTATTATCGAGTGAGAGATTTGCCGAAGTGTGTGAATAATGGTTCGGAAAACAGGGACACCCCCGCACAAGCTTTACGGCATCCAAGGTTTTCCGCCCCTGACGTAGCTATCGTTCGATGTCTTTGTTGTTTATGCCGAACTCACGTTAATTACGAAGGGTGATTCTCTTTTCTCGCTATTTTTCAGTCGAGGTCAACATCATGCATTTCTCAAAAACTTCCGCGCCGCGAAATTTTCTGCTCGTCGCTCTCTTCGCTCTTCTCGCGCCAGCCCCATTCAGTCTGGGGCAGCAGGTGTCACAAAGTAGTCCCGCAGCGCAGGAGGACGAGGATGTCCTGCGTATCAGGACCGAGCTGGTGCAGACGGACCTGATGGTCTTCGATAAGCAGGGGCGTTTCGTTGAGGGCTTGCGCCCGGAGCAGTTCGAGCTGAGTCTGGACGGGAGAAAACAGACCGTCTCCTTCTTTGAGTTGGTCACTTCCGGCAGCTCCAGCGAGGCGTCGAAGCTGGCCGCGGCGCGCGCCGGCTCGCCCAGGGGCGGCGCGCCGGTGAAAGCGGAAGCCTCGGGCGCGACCGACAGGGGGCGCGTGGTCTTCTTCTTCCTTGATGACCTTCATCTCAGCGAGGCCAGCCTCGTACGTGCGCGCCGGTCCCTGGCCGATTTTGTGGAGAACCGTATGGGGGAGAACGATCAGGTGGCTGTCGTTTCCGCCAGCGGGCAGATAGGGTTCTTGCAGCAATTGACGGATTACAAGCCCGTGCTGCGCGCCGCCATCGAACGTCTTAATAATAAGCGTAATACGGAAGCCTTCGCCGGCAGGACCGTAATCACGGAGTACCAGGCCAATCAGATGGCCGAGCACGGCGACAAGGATTTGTTCAACTATATCGTCACCTCGACGATCAATGAATTCCAGCTCGTCTCGCCGAAAGGCGGGGACAAGCGCGGGCTCGACCGTCTTGCCATCAACATGGTCAAGAACCGCAACCAGCAGATCCTGGCGCAGTCCAAAGCGGCGACCACGGAAACGCTCTCAGTGCTGGAAAGCTTAATGCGCTCGTCCGCGCAGTTGCCCGGACGAAAACTGGTCTTCTTCATCTCCGATGGTTTCGTCGCGGATGTGCGCGGCGGATATGCCCTCAACATGTTGCAGCGAATCACGCGGGAGGCGGCGCGCGTCGGCGCGGTCGTTTACACGATGGATGCGCGCGGGACATATTCGGACCCGGCCGTGGATGCGGGGCGCAACGATTTCCCGGACGGAATGTCTACAGGCACTTCCGCCCGCAACATTTCTCTGGAAGCGTCGGCCATGCGCGAGCCGCTGCACATCCTCGCAGACGAGACGGGCGGTCGCGCTATTCTCAACTCCAATTCGTTCCCGGACGCCTTTCAGCAGGCCATCAACGAGACCTCGACTTACTACCTGCTCGCCTGGCGTCCTGAAAGCGACGACGAGCGCAGCGGCAAGGCTCGCATCAAGGTCAGTATCAAAGATCGTCCGGACCTGCGCGTGCGCCTGCGGCGCAACTACTATGTTCCGCCGTCCGCCGCCGAGAGTAAGGAAGAGAAGAACACGCCCGCGTCCAAAGCAAAACAGACGCCGGAAGCCGGATTGCTCACAGCCTTAGGCTCAATCTACCCGCAGCGAACAATTCCTACGGCGCTTTCGGTCGGCTACTTACACACGCCGGACCAGGGCCTGGTGCTGAAAGCCTCCATGCAGATGGAGCGCGGCGCGCTCAATCTTTCAGACGATGAAAAGCGGAAGGCTGAAGTGGATGTGATCGGCGCTGCTGTTGATGATCGCGGCCTCATCGTGACCTTCAAACAACTGGTGACCATCGCCCCTGACCCCTCCGCTCAAATTCAGCCGCGGGCGGTCGTGTGGAACCAGCAATTAAAGTTGCAGCCCGGACTTTATCAGGTGCGCGTCGCAGTCAGAGAGCGCGGAAGCGGGCGCACCGGCAGCGCGCAACAATGGATCGAGGTGCCGGACCTGGCGGCGGGGCGCCTTCAGATGAGCAGCCTGTTTCTGGGTGAGCGTAAAATGGTGGCGTCGGACGAAAAACTCGCCACGGCCCCGCGCCCCATCATGGTAAATGTCGATCATCGCTTCACGCGCGCCTCTGTGCTTCGCTTCCAGACCTACATCTACAACGCGGCGCGAGGCGCTAACGCGCCCGACGTGGAGATTCAGGCGCGTGTCGTCCGAGGTGACCGGGTGGTCGTCACCACGTCCCCGGCGCGAGTTCCCACGGACACGACGAAGGACCTGATGCGGCTTCCTTATTGGGCCGAGGTGGCGCTCGATCAACTGCCGCCGGGGCGATACGTGCTTCAGGTCACTGCGACAGACCGAGCGGCAAAGACCAGTGTCACGCAGCGAGTCGGCTTCGTCGTCGAGTAAGAAAGAATCGTCTCGAAAGCGTGTGGGCTGGACGCTGGCTGCCTTCAATCATTCAGGCAGCCAGCGTCGGCCCCAGCGCCATCGAAGCCCGCGAAGACAGCATCCCTCTCGTTTAGTTTCGCAGAAAGGTCGTTTCCGTATGCGTTCGCCGAAAGCTCTTCTCTTTTTTCTACTTCTGATTGCGGCCCTCTTCTGCCTGAGCGTATCTCACAAGCTTCAAGCGCAGACCGTGGACAAGCCTCAGAAAAATTCAACGGGCCAGGCGGATGAAGTTGTGCGTATCACGACGGAGTTGGTGCAGACGGACGTGACCGTGTTGGACCGGCAGGGCCGGTTCGTAGAGGGCTTGAAGCAGGAACAGTTCGAGCTGAGCGTTGAGGGAAAACCTCAGTCCCTCTCTTTCTTCGAGCCTGTGCTCGCGACGAGCGCCGCCAGGGACGGGAAGGCTGCCAGAGGCGACGTCGTATCAACGATTGCGGCCGTTGGGACGCCGCCCGCACGCCGACCCTCTGAGCGGGGCCGCAGCATCTTCTTTTTCGTGGATGACGTTCATCTGGCCCCGGAAAACCTCGCACGCGCGCGCAAGTCTCTGCTCAACTTCATCGGCAACGAGATGAAGCAGCACGACCAGGTGGCTGTGGTTTCGACCAGCGGACAGGTCGGATTCCTTCAGCAACTGACAAATAACCAGGCCGTGCTGCGCGAGGCCGTCGCGCGTCTCAACAACCGGCGCAACCCGGAGACTCACGCGGGCAAGGTCCGCATTAGCGAGTACGACGCGGCGCAGGTCTCGGAACATTTCAACCGCGAGCTGTTCACGTATCTGGTGGCGGCGACGGCGGCTGAATTTCAGACCGATATGGAGACGGCCGCCAACATGGTCAGGAATCGCGTCCACCAGATCGGCGCGCAATCGCGCACGGCGACCGTGAACACTCTGAGCGCTTTGCTCGGACTGATAAGATCGTCCGCGCCTTTGCCCGGACGTAAGATCGTTTTCTTTATCACGGATGGGTTCATAGCCGATCCACGCGCCTCCAATGTTCTGGAGGTCCTGCGGCAAATCACGAAGACCGCGGCGCAGGTCGGCGCCGTCATCTACTCGATGGACGCGCGCGGCGTCTTCGCAGACTCGTCCACGGACGCAGGGCGCAACGACTACCCGGACTTTACCGGCAGCGTCTCGCGCAACCTGCTCGGCGAAACGACGGCGACGCAGGAGCCTTTGCAGATTCTCGCGGCCGACACAGGGGGACGTGCCTTTCTTAACTCGAACTCATTCGAGGACGGGTTCGCACGCGCTCTGGACGAATCGTCCAGCTATTATCTCCTGGCCTGGCGCCCGGCGCGCGAAACGGAGCGCGAGGGGAAGGCGCGCATCGCGGTCAGCATCAAAGGCCGCCCCGATTTGAAGGTGCGCCTCCGGCGAGGCTTTATCGAAGCGCCGAAAGTGGCCGTCGTCAAGCGTCCCGCGAGTGAGGAGAGAGCCGCCGCTCCTGGGCGGACGCCCGACGATGAACTGCGCGCCGCGCTCGCCTCTCTTTATCCGCTGAGGGCCCTGCCTGTAGCCTTATCGGCGGGCTATGTAAATACGGCGAAGGGCGGCACAGTGTTACAGGCATCCATGCAGATAGATACGGACGCTTTGCGGTCCGATCCGGAAAGGCAAGGGCAGCGGACGGAAGTTGACGTGCTGGGCGTGGCGATTGACGACCGGGGCGCTCTATCCAGCTTCAAGCAAAAGGTGACGATTGACCCGGAAGCCAAAACAAGCGGCAATCGGGCCATCGTCTGGAACCAGCAGTTGCCGCTCGCCCCGGGCCTCTACCAGGTCCGCGTCGCGGTCCGCGAGCGCGAGACTGGACGCGTGGGCACAATGATGCAATGGCTCGAAGTCCCGGACCTCGCAAGCGGGCGACTCCACATGAGCAGCCTGTTCCTCGGCGAACGTAAGGCTGAAACGACTGCTGAAAAGTACGCCACCGCGCCGCGCGCCCTGATGGTCAGCGTTGACCGACGCTTTGCGCGAAGCTCTGTCCTGCGTTTCCAGACATATATCTACAACGCGACGCGCGAGACTGCCGCGCCGGATGTCGAGATTCAGGCGCGCGTGCTCCGCAATGATGCTCCCGTGATGGTGTTGCCGCCGGCGAAACTGCCGCTTGACACCACGCCGGACCGGATGCGCCTGCCTTTCTGGTCCGAAATTGCCCTGGATAGATTGCCGCCCGGCCGCTACGTCCTACGGATCAGCGCGACAAATCACAGAACGAAGGAGACCGCCGTCCAACAGACGGATTTCATAGTGGAATAGACGAGGGCCGATCGTTTCGGAGATGTAGGAAAAAGTGCGAGCCGGAAGATTAAATCTTTCGGCTCGCACTTTCACTGGGACTATCCCTTTTTTCCTTAACCCGCGACGACCTCTACCTCTTCCGCCGAAGCCTCGACCAATGAGGCGCTGGTGACTTTATCGCCGCCGTCCGTCTTGATTAGCCGGACGCCGGAAGCTGAGCGGCCAGTCTTGCGTATGCTGTCGGCTTCGATGCGAATCAGCTTGCCCTGTTGCGTGATGATCATGATCTCGGACTCGTCTTCGACGGGGAAGACGGCGACCACCTTGCCGGTCTTCTCCGTCGTCTTCATGTTGATGACGCCTTTGCCGCCGCGCGATTGGAAGCGGTAATCAGTAATCTTCGTCTGCTTGCCGAAACCCTGTTCCGAGACGGAAAGCATTCGCTCCGAATCCTCTTTGGAGACGGCGCAGAGCGCGACCACATAGTCGTCTTTACGCAGGTCTATGCCGCGCACCCCACGCGTGGCGCGTCCCATCGGGCGCACGTCCTTTTCGTCGAAACGAATCGCGAGTCCATTGTGCGTCGCGATGAAGATGCGCTTCGTGCCGTCGGTGAGCACCACGTCGAGCAGCTCGTCGTCGTCGTCAATGTTGATGGCGACGATGCCGTTGGCGCGTATGTTCTGAAAATCCGCCAGGCTGGTCTTCTTGATGACGCCTTTGCGCGTCACCATGACGACGTGGCGACCTTCGGCAAACTCCCGGACCGGGACGACGCCCGCGAGCTTGCGCGATGACGGAATGTTGATGAGATTGACGATGGCCTTGCCGCGCGCACTGGCCGCGGCGTCTGGGACTTCGTGGACCTTGAGCTTATAGACCTGCCCGTCGTCCGTGAAGACCATCAGGTAGGCGTGCGTCGAGGCGATAAACAGGTGCTCTACGAAATCCCCGCTCTTGCCTGTCGAAGCGCCGAAACGGCCTTTCCCGCCGCGGCCCTGGCGTTGATAGACGGTGACGGGCGTGCGCTTGATGTAGCCGCTGTTGGTGACGGTAATCGCCACGTCTTCGTCCGCGATCAGGTCTTCGATGGAGAGCTCGACGCCTTCGTTGATAATCTCGGTCCGGCGCTCGTCGCCAAAGTCCCTCTTGACCTCTTCCAGTTCTTTGATGATGACGCGGCGCAGGCTGTTCTCGTTCGAGAGAATCTCTTCAAGCTCGGCGATGAGCTTGATGATCTGCTCGTACTCGTCAACGATCTTCTGCCGCTCCAGTGCCGAGAGCCTGCGGAGCTGAAGGTCCAAAATGGCCTGCGCCTGGGCTTCGGAGAATTCGAGCCGCCTGATGACCTTCTGCAGCTTGGTGAGGTAGGCCGCGAGGCTGAGGTCGCTCGGGACGCCTTTCCAGTTCTTGACCTCGCTCATCGCCTCTGTGTGCCCGGTCAGCCACTGGCGCGCTTCGTCCACCGAGCGCGCGTTGCGAATCAGCGTGATGATGTAGTCAAGCGCGTCAATCGCTTTGGTCAGCCCTTCGAGGATGTGCGCGCGAGCTTTCGCCTTGCGCAGTTCGTATTCGGTCCTGCGGCGGACGACTTCGCGGCGGAAGTCCACGAAGGCCTCAAGCATCTGCTTGAGGTTGAGGACGCGCGGCTGGCCGTTGACGATGGCGAGGTTGATGACGCCGAAGGACGACTGCATCGGGGTCAGCTTGTAGAGCTTGTTCAGCACGACCTGCGGCACCGCGTCGCGCTTGAGTTCCACGACGATCCGCATCCCGTCCCGGTCCGACTCGTCGCGCAGGTCCGAGATGCCGTCCAATTTCTTCTCGCCGACGAGTTCGGCGATGCGCTCGATGAGACGGGCCTTATTGACCTGGAAGGGAATCTCCGTGATGACGATGGCGTCGCGCTCCTGCGTCCCGCGCCCGATGCGGTCAATCCCGGCCCGCGCGCGCATCTGGATCACGCCGCGCCCGGTGGTGTAAGAGCGCATCAACTCTTCGCCGCCGTAGATGAAGCCGCCAGTCGGAAAGTCCGGTCCGGTGACGATCTTCATCAGGTCTTTGATTTCGATATTGGGTTTTCGCAAAAGCGCGACGGTCGCGTCCAGCACTTCCGTCAAATTGTGCGGCGGAATCTTGGTCGCCATGCCGACAGCAATACCGTCAGAGCCGTTGACCAGCAGATTCGGAATCCGCGTCGGCAGGACCGAAGGCTCGGATAAAGACTCGTCATAGTTCGGCTGGAAATCAACCGTCTCTTTCTCGATGTCCGAGAGAATTTCGGTCGCCAGGCGCGCCATGCGAACCTCCGTATTGTGGTTGATAAATCCACCGGCCACGAAGGAATGACATGGACTGTCCACGCGCAGAGAGAAGACGCGCTGTTCTCCAGCGTCCTCGATTGAGGTTACAGCATCAAATAGATAATTGAAGCGCGCCAACTCTTCGACCATCAGATAATCATTTCGCGTGAGCGAGCGTTCAAGGCGTGGCAGTGCCGCACGCAGACGTGCCGGACGGTCGAAGTTGTTTTTCTCCAGCCAGCCACGTCCGTGCACGGCGCGCTGGCGTAAATAAGCTGCGATGAGAGGGATGAAGTCACTCTTCGCCAGCGCCTTGCCGGTCAGAAGCGCGATGACATTGGCGAGCTTTTCCTGCTTTACGCGAGAGACAAAGCCTATGTTGGTCGCAAAGCGCACCAGATTCTCGCGGCCGTTGAGCGCGAGGCGATGCGTTGCGCGGTTATGCGTCGCATCAGAAGTGCGAGACGCGGCAATGCCGAAGCGCAGCAGCGCTACCTGCACCTGTTTGAGCATTGCTTCACTTTGCGAGCAGAGACTGACCCGCAGCAGGCTCTTGCCGGAGCGTTCGACGCTGCCGTCACCCTCAAACAGACCTCGCAAAAAAGCCGCGAAGACACTGCGCGGCGCACGCAGGACGACTTCAGGAATCATCCGTGTGTTGGATTTACCGTGCATGCCGAGCGAGTGCAGGAAGGCTACGACCTGCTG
Organism: Pyrinomonadaceae bacterium; assembly: GCA_036392495.1. Lineage (GTDB taxonomy): Bacteria > Acidobacteriota > Blastocatellia > Pyrinomonadales > Pyrinomonadaceae > QHXM01. Next base: position 44,059 of record DASVXV010000140.1, read on the forward strand.
GCTGACGATCTGCATTTGCAGATAGGGTTGCACGCTGAACCCGGATGGCTGGCGGTTAAAAACATGTAAGCGGCAGGTCGGGAATGTGCGCTTCCATGCGGCGATGAAGGCATCCGCAAAATCTCCGGCGTTGTTGCAGAACTCCACACGGTGGTCTTGTATTGTCCCTTCCGCGGTTAAAGCGCCGAGCAGAAACGCAAGGTCTTCAGTCAACACGGACGGCAGTTCATGCTCAACCGTATTCGGGTTACGAGGCGCGGACGGGTGGAAGCTCTTCAGTGGAACAGCTGCCTTGGGCCAGAGCTTCTCGCTTCGGTCAACGACCAGAATGTCGCCAAGCTCCAGCTGTGAAATCAATTTCCATGAGAAAACGGGTCGTCCAGTTGCGTTGGCTCGGAAAACGAGCAGAGGATGATTGTCTGTCCCTGTAATCTCAAAACCATGCCGCGTGCGCACGCGCTTTGTCGGGTGTACGCCGCTGTCCCACCACTTACTTGCGTGATTAACTTGATTACTATGCGACAGAACGCGAACGCTGATGTTCTCATCTCCAGCGGAGAGCTTTGCAATAGGCAGTACCCCTTGATCTGTAACAGTGAGCGTCTCTCCCGTCACGCAATAGCGCATCGCGGCCGCGGCGTCGCCGTCAACGCTTCCGAAATTGCCCTGCCCGTCAATCAGCGGATAGCGCATCGAAAAATCCTGCGCAAGACGGACGATGGTGTCATAAACTGCTGTGTCGCCGTGCGGGTGATACTTACCGATCACATCTCCCACCACACGAGCGCTCTTTTTATATGCTTTGTTATATTGATTTCCTAATTCATTCATGGCCCAGAGCACGCGGCGGTGCACTGGCTTGAGGCCGTCGCGCACGTCCGGGAGCGCGCGGCCGATGATGACGGACATGGCGTAATCCAGGTAGGAGCGCCGCATCTCGTCTTCGATGTTGATGTAATTTCTCTCTGTCGTTGTTTCCATTCAAAAGACCTTTCCGGTACAATCCCCGCGCTCTAATCGAGGCGCCCGATAGCGAAAGCCCGCGTCCCGCTGACGGCAAACATCGGTCCTGGGGGGACGCACAGACGTCGCACGTCGCCGCCTAATTCGACTCATCGTTCCAGGGCTTTAGGTACTTGACTGACCAGGCCTGCGGGCACGGGTTTGAAGTACGAGATATTGTACCCGTTAAAGAGCTTTTTGGCAAACGTCTAAATAGCAAAAAAGCCAATAAAAATCGGGGTTTCAGCGCGTTTTTGGGTGGGCAATGGCGGCTTTGCGAGGAGCCCTATATTTTGGGCCTCGGAAGCTACGCTTTGAGGCGTTTTGACGAGATGGAATGAGCGATAAATTCGACGGAAAATCGAGGCGGATGCGCGAGCGGCTGGAGCTGAGCCTCCCGGTCCGCGTCTACGGGCGCGAGAGCGAGGACCTGGAATGGGTGGAGCAGACCAGACTGCTCGACGTGACGCCGTTCGGAGTGCGACTGACTTTGTCCAGGCCGACGGAGCCGGGTCGCCTGCTGCACCTGACGCTGCCGATGCCGCGCCAGCTCCGCTGCTTCGACCATGTGGAGGATCAGTATCGCGTCTGGGCCCTCGTGCGTAACATGAAAGCAATTGAGGCCGTGGGCGACAAGCCGCCGCGTTATGAGGTCGGGGCGGCATTTATCGGCAAGCGTCCGCCCGAGAGTTTTGAGAAGGACCCGACGACGCTTTATAACGTTGCCTCCTCGGCGATTGAGACGGGCCTGTGGAACATCACCGAACGGGAAGTGAGCGCGGAGAGAGACGTTCGACCGGACAAGCCGCGACCCGAAACGCGTCATAATATCCCCATCGAAGTGATCGTCGAAGTCCTGGACGAGAAGGGGCAGGTCGCTGCCAGCGAGACGACCGTGACGGAGAACATCAGTCGGCGCGGCGCGGCCGTCTTCACCTCGCTCAACGTCACGCGCGGGCGCTTCGTGCGAGTGACGAGCAGGCAGTATGGCACCTCTGTCATCGCGGCGGTCCGCGCCTATCGCGTGGGGGCGAACGGAATTCCGCGCCTTCACATAGAGTTTGTGGACAGGCAATGGCCTCTTGAATGATAGGGGTCAGGGGTCGGGGGCCGGTTAAAGCCTTCTCCGGCCCCCGGCCCCTGACCTCTGGCCCCCGCTTATGAAGATTGGTATTCAGCGCGACCTGCTGCTTGTAGAGATTGAGCGACGCTGCCCGGACGCGCAGTGCCAGGCGAGGACGCGCATCGGGTTGACGAAAGAAGAGGCGCGCGCCTACTGTGGCTTCGAGTGCGAGCGTTGCGGGCGGCGCTTCGACGACGCGCTCGCGGAGCGCGACGTGCCGGAATGGTGGGAAGAGCTGACGATCACGGGCCTGCACGCCCTGCGGGAGAATCAGTGTGTTGAGGCGACTGAGCCGAGCGAGGTGGTAACAAGGATGAGCGAAAATTATCGGCGCACTGTGGAGTGCGCGGACGAAACAGGAGACGAGTCGTTTTGAGCGAGAGCAGCCCGAGTGTCGCCCCACAGCGCCAGCGCGCGAGCGAACCGCAGTCAGAGCCGTTTGTCTTGCCTCAATGGGTGATTAACGGGATCATCCGTCCCATTTCATACCTTTTTGTGCGGCTCTTCTGGCGCATACGTTTTCAAGGTGTAGAGAATATCCCGCAGACGGGGGGCGTCATCATCGCTTCCAATCACCAGACCTATCTGGACCCGCTCTGGCTTTCGCTGCCGATTAAGCGGAAGATACGTTACCTGGCTTGGAGCGAAAGTTTCGACTGGCGCTTCGTTGGAAAAATGATCATGATGCTGGGGGCGTGGCCCATCCAGCTTGATAAGAGCGACCCGACGGCGATTAAGCGCTCGCTGCAATGGATCAGGAACGGTGGGGCTGTGGTCATCTTCCCGGAGGGCGGAAGGGCTCTCCCGGACGGAAAACTTCTAAGGTTCAAGCCCGGCGCGGTTCGCATCGCGCTCGAAGCGGGCGTGCCGATTTTGCCGGTCACAATTAAAGGCGGAAACCGCGTCTGGCCGAAAGGTTACCGCTTCCCGCACCTCGCCAAAGTCGAAATCATCTATCACCCGCTGCTTCATGTCGCGGTGCAGGAAGGCGAGGACTCACGCCAGTGCGCCCGCCGCGAAACAATTCACCTGACAGAGATCATGCAGAGCGCACTGGACAGCAAGTAAAAAGATGGAAGAAAGGTTGAGCGGAGTGCGAATAGCATTGCTTTCATCCGACAATCCGGATTAATTGTCTCCGCGCCCGGTCAATTCCAGCGTTAGCCGTCTGAAACAGTTCCCTATCCAATCCTTCGGGGCCGGGGCGGCGGAAGTTGTTGCTGCTGCTGTTGCTGCTGTCTGCGCCGTCTCTCCGCTTCCAGGATCAAACGCTGCCGGCGAAGTATTTCTCTACGCTGCTCCTGGGCCTGGCGTCGCAGCTCTTCGGCCTCGCGTCTTCTCTCCGCGGCGTCCCGCATGGCTTCCTCGAACTCAGGAGTTCCCGGGCGCGGCCTGCCGCGTTCAGGCGTCTCTGGCGTCTCAGGCGGATCAGTATCCTCGTCCTCCTGAGCGCTCTCTTCTTTCGGGTTGGTGGGTGCTTGAGTCTCCTTCGTAGGCTTAGTCGGAACAGGGGCTCGCGCCACAGGGGTGTCGGAAGGCGTCGGTTCAATCACAGCTTCTTCCGCAGGCGTCGCGACGGGCGTCGCGCTGTTCTGGTTGACTGTAGGGTTCGCTACGGGCGCGCTCTGGACACTCTGGTTCGTCGCAGGCGTCTGCGACGAATTGCGCGTGAAGGTGTAAACGACCGCGGCAAGCCCTATGAGGACAGCAGCGCTCGCCGCAATGCCGATAGCGCGCCTGCGCGATTGATTCTTCGTCGCGGCGGCGGCGACTTTGGTGACGACCGAATCAGGCTCTGCCTTATCGGGCTCAATATTTGTCCTGGACGCCGCAACGACGCTGGGCGAAGCGGCATCCGCGACGGTCGCGCCGTCGTCCTTTTTGGCAGTTCCGGTTTTGTTCGCGTCCTTGATGGCTTTGGTTCCCGGCGCGGCGGCGTAAATCAACTGCGTCTCCTGCTCATAGACATCCGTCGTCGGGGCGGCCTGTGCGTTCGTGTCGCGTGCGACGCTGTGTCCCTGACGCGCGGCCTCGCGCAAGCTCTCGCGCATCGCGGCGGCAGTCTGCGGGCGCAGGCTGGCGTTCTGCGACATCGCCTGGTTGAGCACTTCGGCGACGGCCGGCGTCACCTGCGCGTGAACCTCGTCGGCGGAGCGCAAAGGGTCTGGCTGCCCGTTGAGCACGGCTGCGGCGCGCGTCAGGGCGTCGGTCGGGATGTTGCCCGTCATCAGGTGATAGAGCGTGGCGGCCAGCGAGTAGAGATCGCTTCGTGGGTCCGTGCCAGTGCCCTGAATCTGTTCGAGCGACGCATAGTGACGCGAGTAGCCGAAGACGCTGCCCGTCGCAGTCACCTTCGACATCTGCATCGCGGGCGTCCCTTTCGCCAGGCCGAAATCGAGCAGGACGATGTGGTTGCGCGGCGTCAGCTTCAGGTTCTGCGGCTTGATGTCGCGGTGTATGACCGGAGGCTCCTGCGTGTGCAGGTAGTCGAGCGCGTCCAAAAGCTGGTCCGCCCAGTTTAGGACTTCGGAGAGGGGAAATGCGCCGCCCCTTTCTTTCAGCTTCTCCGCCAGGTCGTCCCCCGCGATGTACTCCATCACGAGAAACTGTCCTTCCTCTTCCATGAAATGATCGCTGACGCGCGGCAGCGCCGGGTGGCGCAGGTGATTGAGCAGACGCGCCTCGCGCTCGAAAGCTTTGCGCAGGCCGGCGTCGTCGAAGAAGGTCTCTTTCAGCGCGACGGTGCTGCCGAAGCGCTGGTCCGTGGCGATGTAGACCGCGCCCATCCCACCCTGTCCGATCTGGTTCAGCACCAGGTAACGATTTTGCAGAAGGGTGTTGGGGCCGATCATCTTTGGAGTTCTCCTTTCAGGAATGAGCGCGGCGGCCCGTCGGAAATCCACGCTTCGAACCTGAGCCGCTGCGCGCGCGCCCAAGTATATCTCTATGAGGCGCGATAGGGCCAATCGAACGAAGCGCTGTTCTTTGACCCCGGACCGAGCTGAGAAATGGATTCGACCCTGAAGGTGTCGCACTGTCGTCCGTCGCGTGTGCAATCCCTTCAGGGTCGAAAATTATTCCCGGCTATTCGCGCTCATCCCGTACAGGGAATGCACCGGGGCTTAAGCCTGGAAGCAACAAAAGCTCTCTCAGAAATACTCTGGCGAACCAACAAACGGCAGCCCGTAAACGTCAGCTAAGGTGTTTAACTCCGCGCGAAGCAAGGCCCACTGTCTTTCGGTCTCCGCGCCGAGGCGACGGTTGCGCAGCGCGACGTTGACGTCGGACGCAACGTCGAGGCAACGCCTGACCTCCGGCCTCGTCTCGATGTAACTCTCCTTGCGGTCGAACTCGCGGCGCAGGTCATCCAAAGTCCTTTCCAGATCGCGCGCGTATTCGTTCAAACGGTCTTCACGCTTCGAGCCGTTCAGTCTGCTGTTGTCGAGCGCTTTGTCGAACTCCTTGACGAACACATCGCTGCGGGTTTCCACGCGCTTGATAATCCGGTTGACCTCGTCCTTGGTGTAACCGCGCGCGCGAGGGCTGCGGCGGCGCTGCGCCTCACCCGGCACTGATAGCACGAGCACGGCGCAAACTGCTGCGAGGGTGATGAAAAACTTCCGCTTCAGGTAACCTCTCATTTTCAACTCTCCTTTAGTGTCAGGGCGGGGCGCGCCTTATTTCGAGGAGAGTTTCGACGCGCCACACGCGAATATAAAAAAGCTCATCCGAGCAATTTCAAACGCTCGCACATTCAGACGCGGATTAATCATGAATAGTCTGAAAAACAGTGACGAGTGACGAGTGACAAGTGACAGGCAAAAAACGGATTTCTAACTCGTCCCTCTTAAATTTTTTCACTCATCACTACATTTGAATCACGCGCATCATGGCTTCGTGGACGAGGCCGTTGCTGGCGAGGATAGGCGGGGTGTAGATGTTGAAGGGCGAGCCGTCGTAATAGGAGACGCGCCCGCCAGCTTCTTCGACCATGAGCACGCCCGCCGCCACGTCCCAGGGGCGCAGGCCCTCCTCCCAAAAACCGTCGAAGCGCCCGCAGGCGACATAAGCCAGGTCCAGAGCCGCCGAGCCGTCACGGCGCACAGCCTGAGCGTGCATGATGAAGTTGTAGAAGTGGCGCGCGAAATCGTCCATCTCGCGCACGTTATATGGAAAGCCCGTGCAGAGCATCGCACGGTTGAGGTCCTCGACGTCGGAGACGCGCACGCGACGCCCGTTCAAGGTCGCGCCCTCGCCGCGCTCGGCCGCGAAAGTTTCGTCCCGCGTGGGGTCGTAGATCACGCCCAGCTCGACCACGCCATCACGCTCAAGCGCGATGGAGACGCAGAAGCAAGGGCAGCCGTGCGCGTAATTGGTCGTCCCGTCGAGCGGATCAATAATCCACTTCAGGCCGCTCTGCCCTTCATGCAGGACGCCTGACGCATCGGCCTCTTCGGCGAGAATGGCGTGGCGCGGGTAGTAAGACTTGATCCGCTCGACGATAAAACGCTCCGCAGCGAGGTCCGCCTCCGTGACGAGATCAATCTCACCCTTGTTCGAAACCTCTATCCGACGCCCGAAGCGCTCGTTGAGAATTCGTCCGGCATCGCGCGCGGTTTGAATGGCGAAGTTGAGCATAAAGCAGTGGTCAGTGGTCGGTGGTCAGTGGTCAGTACGGCGCAGTTTTTCAACTGACCACTGACCACCGACCACTGACCACTATCTTTTGAGTATCGCAACGATCTCGGTCTGAATCGGCTGGCCTGTGGCCTGGGCGTCGCGCTCACTGACGTAAATATTGATTTCAGAGCGGACGCCGAAGTCGCCTTCGAAATAGATGCCGGGCTCGATTGAGAAGCAGGTGCGCGGGATGATCCGCCGCGAGTCTCTGGTCTCAAGGTTATCTATGTTCGCGCCGTTGCCGTGGACCTCTTCGCCGATGGAGTGGCCCGTGCGGTGCAGAAACTGCGCGCCGTAGCCCGCCCGCTTAATCACCCCGCGCGAGACGTCGTCCACGTCCGCTCCCTTTATCGTCCGTCCGGCGCGCACGCTCTCCTGCACGAATCGGGTCGCCGCGTCGCGCGCCTCGCGCACGATGTTGAAAATGCGCGTGTATTTTTCGGGGACGGTCTCGCCGACGTATCCGGTCCACGTCTGGTCCGCATAAATCGCGCCGGGCCTACGCATCTTCGCCCAGACGTCGAAGAGCACGAAGTCGCCGCGCCTGATCGGGGAATTGATCTCGCGCGACGGCTGGTAATGCGGGTTGGCGGCGTTGGCGTTGACGGCGATGATCGGCGGATCGTTGTCGTTCGTCATGTTCTCTTCATTGAAGCGGCGCTCCATGAACTGCTGGATGTCGTATTCGGTCGTCGGGATGTTGGCGCGAATGCGGCGCGCGATCTCGTCGAAGCCTTCCAGGATGATGCGATGAATTTTGTCAGCGGCCTCCACATGAGACCGGTGCTGCTCGTCGCTCAAAGCCGCTTCGAACTGCTGCACCAAGTCCGCGCTCGGCGCGGGCTGGATGCCGAAGGAGCGAATCAGCTCAATCGTGCCCGCATCAACCCTGGACATGTACGGGATGTCGTTGTTCGGCGAATACTGCATGGCGATGCGCCGTGGCTTGCCGGGAAGCTTGTTCCAGGTGTAAACCCTCAGTTTCCCCCGCTGCGTGTGAACCAGGGCGCGCCCGTTCCCGGTCAGAGTTTCACGCAGGTACTGGTGAAGCTGCTGCCAGGGGAGAAAGACCAGTTTCCGCCCGGGAAGCTGGTCGAGCTTGCCGCGCTCGATTGAGTGAACGATCTTGACCGGTTCGCCCGTCGCCGGAATGAAGTAGAACCAGCGGCGCGTCGTAATCCCGCGCTGATCCAGTTTCAGAATGCGGTAGGCGAGCGGGTCACTTCCTCTGAAATCGTAAAAGAGCCAGCCGTCGAGTCCCGCCCCGCGCAAAGCAGCCTGAATCTCTCTGACGCGCTTGACGTGCGTCTCGTCCTGCGCGTTGATTGCAGCAGGTGAAATGAGAAGAAATGCTGCGAAGGCGAGCGCAAATTTAATCAGTGAGCTTTTCATAGATTTAATTATCAACCTTTTCAGCGCCGGAGGATTCTAGGTCATGTTGATATTTCGTTTCTCAATTGCCACTAGCTTTAGCTAGTGGATAGGTTTCATGCTCGGGCGAGAGGCTTTAGCCGAACTCTATTTTTTTCAACTCTCCTTTCGGCTTCAGCCTAATTTGGGCTGAAGCCGAAAGGAAGGAGTTTCTCCTTAAATTCGGCTCAAGCCGCCTTGTGTGTGCGCTCCGCCCCACTAGCTAAAGCTAGTGGCAATTGAAACGAAAAACCAAATGTCAACAGAACCTAGTAAACTGTGACCGTCCTCATCGCGGGCGGTAAAGGGGCCTCCGCGACATTCATCTTTCGCGCGGCAATCCTCAAGACTTCCTGCGCCTGCGAGTCCCAGTAAGGCCAGTTGTGTTTGCCTGGAAGCTGACGAAACTCGTGTGGGATTTTTCTCTGGAGTAGAAGCGCCGCCAGATCACGGTTGGTCGTCAGAAAGCCATCCTCGGTCCCGCAGTCGAGATAAAAGAAGGGGAGCTTTGCGATCTGCTCGTCCGGAAACTCACGAACGAGTTTGTGCAGATCATTTGCGGCGCGCGTCGGGCTATCGGCCGCGCCGAAGGTTTGCATGATGGAAGGGCGTAAAAAGCTCCAGACGTTTCCGGGATTCTCGTCCGTGCGGACGGCCGGATCAAGCGCCCCGCTGATTGAAGCTACGAAGATGAACTTGTCCGGGTATTTCACGCCAAACTTTAAAGCGCCGTACCCGCCCATCGAAAGTCCGGCGATGGCGCGTCCCTCACGTTTCCTGACGACGCGATAGCGACTCTCTATCTCTGGAATCAATTCCTGCAGGATGTAAGATTCATATTTGTCCGCAGGCACGGTCGCGCTGTCTGTGTACCAGCCGTCGTTGCCTTCGGGCATGACGACAATCATCTGATACCGCGCGGCGTAGCCCGCAATCTTTGTCTTCGCGAGCCAGTTGGAATAGTGGCCATCCAGTCCGTGAAGCAGATAGAGCGTTGGATAACGCAAATGCTCTTTGTCCTTCTTCGTATAGCCAAATGGAAGCAGGACGTTGTAGGGCAAAGTCTTCCCGGTCAACTTGCTCTTGAACTGAACGGTCTCGTCGCCGAGCGCTTCGGCGTTCTGACCCAGGGCCGTAAAGGAGAAGAGAAGAGCGATGATTAAAAGGAAGGGTCGCGTATTTCGTCTCATTCGTCTGTCAACTCGCCCTCTTTAAAGATTCACAATGGATTTTAGCTAAGCATTTATCGTGGACCCAAAAACCTATCACCGTTAAAATGAATGATGTGATCGGGTATTTCGGCAATCCATACTTCAGTCTCCCAGGCAATCGCTTTAAGTTGCTTGCGGAACTCGCGAAAATCAGGGAAGGCACTGACGTATATTCGTCCGATAGAGCTATTCTCTAATAGTGCCTCCAATTCAACTACGCGCTTCGGTGTTACCGGCCCATGAGACGTGACAGCTTCAACGAGGAATATCCATTTTCGCTCAGGGTCATATAGGACGATATCCGGTAATTTGTCATGTTCGGTGAGAGAAATGCCGAGACTCTTCAATCTCTCGGCATCAAGATACAGATTCTTCTTTGCTGTGTCGCCTAAATATAGTAACTGAGCACCAGGGGCGAAGCGCGGTGCGAACTCCTCAACGATAGCTGCCTGCAGTGAATTATGTTTACCGGGAGAGAGTCTCAGCACTGTGTTATCCCTTAAACGTACAGGCACAAAGTGGCTAACACGCTTCCTTTGATAGACAGTGAGCAGACTTTCATGCCGATTAAGGAATCGCTGCGCAGCTAATTCCCAGCGGTTCGTCCCGTAGATTTTTATGACCCCAAGCGCGGCGTGTGACAGAGCGTAATGGGCGCGGGGACTATTGGTCGGCAAATCAGGCGCATCCGGGTTGTAATCGGCAATGTGTGCTTGAACGAATTGGTGAAGCACTTGCCTGCGGAACGTTTCCCGAGTATTAGGCGCGTACTTCTTTCCATATTCCCTTTCTATGAATGCCATAATGCCTTTCGTCACGGTTAAGCTATGACGCCGGGATCGTTTCCATGCATCCTCAGGCTTGAGTCCACAGAGGGCTAAGAGCGTCAATGCGGACATTTCGTTCTGCTGAGATGCAGGCAGCCCGAGCGATTTGAGAATGTCTTTAGTACACTGGAAACTAAGATTTTTGATATTGAGCATTGTCAGCATTGACTTCTCGGTAATGCCGATTCAATTTGCCTCTGGCTGACTCAATGGAGAACTGCCACTCAATCTTGATGGCTTTCTCTTCGCGCTCTTTGACAA
>DASVXV010000141.1:0-14018 GCA_036392495.1 Pyrinomonadaceae bacterium
AGGTAATACCGAAATGCAATCAAAAGAGAGGAAGAGATTATCCACGAAATCACACGAAACGACACGAAACAACAAGCACTTTTGTGTTGTTTCGTGTGATTTCGTGGATCGTATCACCTCTTTTCTTATTGCAACTTGGTATATCAACAATCATGAGCGAAGACCCTACACAGAGACTTCCTGACCAGTCGAACAAATCCGAAGAACTGCTCCCGTTAATTCAGTCTATGCGCTCGGAGCTTGCCGAGTTAAAGCAGACTGTCGAGCTTCGTCTGCACGACACACGACCCATCTGGGAGAAAGTGCAGGCAGACATCGCGCAACTTCAGGAAGGACAGGCACAGCTTCAGGAAGGACAACAAGGCTTGGTGACCGGACAGAAGCAATTGGAAGAAAAGCTCGAAGCCTTGCGAGACGAGACGCGTACAGGGTTTCGAAATCTCAAGAGGCAGTTCGGCATTCTGAACGATACGTTTCTGGAAGTGCGCGCCGATTACAAAGACCTGGACAAGCGCGTCTACCAGTTGGAAGAGCCTCAGCCCTGACCCTCAACGGGCGGCCCACCCACCCACCCATCCACCCGCTCAAGCTCAATTGACGACGAGCCACAGTTCTGGAAATTTCAACTGAACTCATTTAGAATGCGCGCGTCCGGCTGATTCAGTCCTGAGTTGCCTTTCGCTCAGATTCGCTATCTTTCAAAAGCATCGCATGAGCTTCAGGCCCTGAGCCGCACGGGGCTGACGTGCTTTGCCGTTTCAATCAAAGGACAGCGCGCCCTCGCGCCTTTCGGGTTTCAAGCAGAGATAACTGGTATGCTCGCCCCCAATTCCCTCCTGCAAAATCGCTACCTGATTGTGCGCTCTATCGGGCAGGGCGGGATGGGCACTGTCTATCTCGCGCGAGACCAGCGGCTTGGCAACACCGTCGCCCTCAAAGAGACTTTCTTCACGGACGCGCGGATGCGCCGGGCGTTTGAGCGCGAGGCGCGTCTCTTGGCTCACCTACGTCATCCGGCCCTGCCGAAAGTCATAGACCACTTTGACGAGGAGGACGGGCAGTTTCTCGTCATGGAGTATATTCCGGGCGACGACCTGGAAGTCCTGCTCGCGCAGCGCGGCCAGCCTTTCCCACTCGAAAAAGTCCTGCGCTGGGCGGACCAGCTTCTGGACGCCCTCGAATACCTGCACACGCAGGAAGAGCATCCGATCCTGCACCGCGACATCAAGCCCGCGAACCTGAAGCTGACGGGGAGGAGTCAGAATCAGATCATCCTGCTCGATTTCGGATTAGCCAAAGGCAGCATCGGGCAGATGACGAGTGTGGCGCAGAGCAAGAGCGTGGTCGGCTTTACGCCGAACTTCGCGCCGCTCGAACAGATTCAGGGGACCGGCACGGACCCCCGTAGCGATCTCTACTCTTTGGGGGCAACGCTCTACTATCTGCTGACGGGAGTGATCCCGCCGAACGCACTGGAGCGCGCGACGGCCGTCATCAGCCGCCGCCCGGACCCGCTCGTTCACGCAGCGGAGTTGCCGTTCGAGATTCCGCCGGCCATTGCCGAAGTCTTAAAGAACGCGATGTCGCAGAGTCCTGATGATCGCTACGCCACGGCAGAGGCCATGCGCATCGCTATGCAGGACGCGGCGCGCGTCTCCGCGCCTGCGAGCATCAGCGAAGCGAAGACGATAGTCTCGCCGAAGCTGCCCGCTCAGGATTCTCAACAGCGCGAAGAGTCTCCTTCGTCCTGGCCCGAGACGATCTCTTATTCTCCACCGCATGAGGTTGTGCCGCCCCCACTGCCCATCGTGCCGACGCGCCCGTCCGATCCGCGAATCTATCCTTCGGGCGGCGAGATGCGCCCGCCTGAACAAAGCCCCTGGCCGAACCAGAGCGCGCCACACGCGGCGGCTTCATCGTCCCCGGTCAGTGATTCATCGCCCGCGATTCAAACAATTGCCGCACGTTACGAGCCGGCGGTGCCGAGCTTTTCGACTCCTGTTTCCGAGTCAACGCCCCGCCCGCGCAAGCGCGAGCGTTTCCTGCTCTTTGGCGGGCTGGCGTTGCTGCTCGTGGCCGCGATAGGCTTCGCCATTTACAAACTTGTAGGTAGCAATCAATCTCAGGGTGAGACGCCAATAGGGAAAGTCACTAAACTGACAAATACCAGCAAGGCTTCGAATCCAATTATCTCGCGCGACGGGAAATTTATCATCTATGAAATAAAAGAGTCGGAGCAAAAGAGAAGTCTCTGGCGAAAGAATATGGACGGCGGCAGCGATGTGCAGCTGCTTCCTCCTACTCGGACGGGCTTTGGTGGATTTAATCGCATCACTCTTACACAGGACGGAAGCAGTATCTTCTATTCGTTAGATGAATATAGCGAGCAAGGTGGGTCAAAAAATGTGCTTTATCAAATATCTTCTTCTGGAGGAAGCCCAAGGAGGTTGGCGAATGATATCGGATATACACTTTCCATCTCTGCTGAGGGACGACAGGTGGCCTTTATCCGTACGGATTACAAAGGTCCTGACCAGCAAGAAAGCTCATTGATTGTTGCGAATGTAGATGGAACGGGAGAGAAAAAGCTTGACACAATTAAATCGCCTGAAAGGTTTGGCTATAACATCGAATGGTCGCCTGACGGCAAGCAATTGGCCTATACGCGCACGAGTAACAGCAAAAAAGATGATGAGCGGGAGGGCGATTCAACGCTGATCGTCGTTAATGCGGATGGCACGGGAGAGAAGAGCGTCGTCACACACAAGAAGCGAGAGGGATTCGGACCTCCGGTTTGGTCTCCTGACGGAAAATTGATTGCCAGAATCTCTTATCCTGAATATGAAGAAGGTTACGCGGACATTGCTGTAGTGCAGATTAGCGATGGAACGGAAAAGAAGATCGGCTCTCAGCAATGGATGTACATGGATAATGTGACCTGGCTCGCGGATGGAAAGGGACTTATTTTTGCAGGGGTCAAAGAAGACTCGGACAAGGTCAATATCTGGCAACTCTCTTACCCGGGAGGCGAGACGCAAGTTCTGACCGGCGGGCTGGACAATATTTGGGGAATAAGCGTCAGCGACGATGGCAAGATTGTGACAACTTCGTCTGATTCCTCTTCAACGCTTTGGGTCGGCTCAAGCCGTGATGGAAAAGATGCGCGCCAGATCGCCTCAGGGCAGTTCTACGGGCTTTCATGGTCGCCCGACGGCAGGATTCTCTACACTTCCAAATCGAACGGCAATCCGGATATCTGGATTATGAACAGTGACGGAAGCGGCCAGAAGCAATTAACCACAGACCCGAAAAGTGATTTCGGTCCGGTGATGACGCCTGATGGCCGCTACATCGTTTTCACTTCGACGCGCGCGGGCAAGTCGAATATCTGGCGAATGAACAGTGACGGCAGCAATCCGAAACAGTTGACCAGCGGCAATCGCGAGGCTGATCTATCTTGTACGCCCGATAGCCGCTGGATAGTTTACACTTCAGTCGTCTCCGGCAAGCGAAAGCTTTTCAAAATCTCCATTGACGGCGGTAATCCGATTCAGCTAGCGGACGACGTCAGGTCTCCACAAGTCTCGCCTGACGGTAAATATATCGCCTGCTATTACCGTGAAGACGAAAAAACCACCAATTTTGTGCTGCTCCCAATTGAAGGAGGGGCGCCGACAAAGACAATAAAGGATGTGTACGGCTTTAACTTTAAATGGATGCCTGACGGAAGCGGGGTGACGTATCTTGATCAGTACGCATCGGGTGGAAAAGAGATCACCAGCCATTCGAGTATTGACTTTCAACCGCTTGACGGAGGCCAGCGCACAGAGCTAACCAAGTTCCCGGACGCTAAAGGGGACGATCCGTTCTACCCAATCGGCGACCACGCCTGGGCGCGCGATGGCCGTCTAGCCTTCACGCGGTTGTCGTATAGCAGCGACCTCATCATGATCAGCGATTTCAAGTGATGATTTGAGGGCAGCGCGTGCGCAGGCTTACTCTCAATCTTCGCTCATCACTTGTCACGCCTCACGCCCTTCTTTATACTTCCAGTGCTTTCACTCTGAACCTGACAGGAGCATTTTCAGAAATCTTGCAGCCCGTAACCCATCAAGGACGCCTCAATGGGGAAGGATTCCGCTTCGCGCTGGTCGCCAGTCGCTGGAACAATTTCCTGACCGCGCGATTAATCGAAGGCGCAACGGACGCCCTGTTGCGTCTGGGCGCGGACGAAAAGGCTGTGGAGCTTTTCCGCGTTCCGGGCTCCTTTGAGATTCCGCTCCTGGCAAAGAAGCTGGCGGCCTCAGGCAAGTGGGATGCGGTCATCTGTCTCGGCACTGTCATTCGCGGCGAGACGCCGCACTTCGAGTACATCGCAGCGGAAGTGACGAAGGGGATCGCGCAGGCGGCGATGGAGACGGGCGTGCCGGTGGTTTACGGCGTCGTCACGGCGGACACGCTGGAGCAGGCTATTGACCGCGCCGGAGTGAAAGCTGGCAACAAGGGGTTCGAGGCCGCCATGGCGGCCGTCGAGTTGGTAAATCTTTATAAAGCAGTGGCAAGTGACAAGTGACGAGTGACAAGCTAGAACATGCTTTAACTCGTCACTTGTCACTCGTCACTCGTCACTGTTTTTATTATGGGTTCAAGGCGTAAGGCGCGTGAATGCGCCTTGCAAATGCTCTTTGCGGCTGATGTATCGGAGACGCGCGCCGACGAGTTGGTGCGCACCTACTGGGCTGAGCTGGGTGATGCGGACGTCGAGCCGCCGGCGCAGGATTTCGCGACGCGGCTCGCCGTGGGCACGCTCAGTCACCAGCAGGAGTTGGACGAGCGCATCCGCTCGCGCGCCGAACACTGGCGCATCTCGCGCATGGCGGTCGTGGACCGCAACATCCTGCGCCTGGCCGTCTACGAATTTTTGTTCGAGCCGACGCCGCGCACCGTCACCATCAACGAAGCGCTCGAAATCGCCCGCCGCTTCTCGACCTACGAAGCAACACAATTCATTAACGGCATCCTCGACGCCATCAAGCGCGACCTGGATGAACAGCACCCGCAGGAGCACGTCGTCGAAGAACCTGAGTCGGACAGTGACGATAACAATCGTGAATCGTAAATCGTAAATCGTAAATAGAAGGAGCCAGGACGCTCGTCTATTCACGATTCACGATTTACGATTCACGACAAAACGATTTACGATTCATTTATGGATAACCCTATCCTGCACGAATTCCTGGCCGAAACGGGAGACCTGCTCGAAATTCTCTTCGGAGATTTGCAGACGCTGCGCGCCCGGCACACGGAAGGGAGAGCACGGCGCGAACTGGTCGGCCGCATCTTCCGCCATGTCCACACGATCAAGGGCTCGTCCGCGACCGTCGAGCTTGAGGCCGTGACGGAGCTGGCGCACGAGTTCGAGAACCTGCTCGACAATGTACGCCTGGGCCGCACGCCTGTGGACGCTGAGGTGCTGGATGCTTTCGACGCGGCGGCTGCTGCCATCTCACAGGGCATCAGCGCCGTCTCACGCGGCGAATCTCCGTCGAAGGACCGCAACGTCATCGAAAGCCTGCGCTCTGCGGCGCGCTCTCCAAGCGCCGCGGGAGCCTCAACGCCCGCCGCGCAAAAGTCTTTCACTCTGCCGGACGATGTCGCGCGTTCTTTGAGTAAGCACGAAGCGCATCGCCTGCAAGAGTCTCTGGAGGAGGGCGCGCGTCTTTTCGCCATCAACGTCCATTTCGACCTGGCGACCTTTGATGAGCGTTTCCGAAACTTGAGCGACGCGCTCGCCGAAGATGGCGAGATCATCTCGACGCTGCCGGGAATCGAGGGAGCGCTCCCGGACAAGATCGGCTTCCGCATTATTTACGCCACGAAAGCCACGAAGAAAGAGTTGTCCGCGCGCATCTCTGCCTTCGGCGAAAACTCTGTTGCGGAACTGACCCGTGGGAGAGCCGTCGAATCGAAAGGGGACGAGCGCACGCGTGCCGATGACGATCCGCTCTCAAAGAGCGCTCAGCCCGGATCAATCGCTTCGCTTTCGTCGCACGTGAGAGTCGAGCTGGCGGAACTCGACGCGATCATCTCTTCCGCGCACGAAATCCTGAAGGAAACGACCGACGTGCTCGCTCTGGCGCAGTCGCTCGGCGATCAATCTTCCGAGCGCGCCTTGATTGACGAGCGCGCCGCACTGATTCGGCAGAGCTTCGTCAAGTTCGAAGAGGAGTTGATCGCGCTCAGGATGGTGCCTGTGGCGCAGATTCTTGAGCGCGCGGCGCGTGCAGGACGTATGGCCGCGCGCGCGACCGGCAAAGAGGTTGAGTTCGAAACGGAAGGGGGCCACGTCAGGCTCGACAAAGCGCTGGCGGACGGAATCGCGGACCCGCTCTTGCACATCCTACGCAACGCCGTGGACCACGGAATCGAGCGCCCGGCCGAGCGTGGACGGATCGGAAAGAAGAAGCACGGGCGCGTGCGGCTCGAAGCCACTGCGGCGGGCAATCGCGTCGTCGTCAGGGTCTCGGATGACGGGCGCGGGATTGATCCGCTGCGCATCACGCGCGCGGCCGTCGCGCAGGGCCTGATTGAGGCGGGCCGCCTGTTAACAAAAGAGCAGTGCCTGCGTCTTATCTTCAGGCCGGGTTTTTCTACGGCCGCTTCCGTATCGAGCGTTTCGGGGCGCGGCGTCGGGCTCGACGTGGTCGAGAGAGCAGTCGAGCAGGCGGGTGGCGAGTTGCGCGTCTTCAGCGAGCAGGGGGCTGGCACGACTTTCGAGTTGGTCTTGCCGACGACGCTCGCCCTGCTTCCTTCGCTCGTCGTTCATTCGGCGGGACATCGCTATTGCATTGACGCGAGCCACATCCTGGAAACGGGGTTCATGGCGGCGACAGACGTCGAACGAAACCTTAATGCCGGTGAAATCAACTGGCGCGGCGCGCGCCTCCCGCTCGTACAGATGCGCGGGCTACTGGCGCAACAGCCGTTCGACTTGAAGGCAGTGGAGACCAGTTTACCGGTCATCATCGTAACGCGCTCCATCAGAAGAAGTGAGCCGGAAGAGAACGGGGCCGGTCGGGCCGCCATCGTCGTTGACGGGGTTGACGGACAGACGGAGGCCCTGGTGCGCGGGCTCGGGCGCTACGCCTCACGTTGGCGCGGCATCAGCGGCGCGACAGAGCTGCAAGACGGCACGCTCGCATTGGTGCTCGATTTGCCGCGCTTACTGGAGACGGTTCGCTGAAAGGCAAAGGGGCTGCCTTTCAGCGTCAATCCTGAAGTGATGAGGGTGGAAAAGATGAAACGGCGTGTGGAGAAAGACGGAAGCCAGAGGCGCAGAACGTTTGCGGCGCTCATTCTCTGCGCGGCGCTTTTGTTCCCGCTAATCTCATTGGCGCAGCAGCCGAATTCAAATGGAGCACGCAGCTATCCGAAGGAGATTCGGGGTTACAAGGTCGAGCTGGCCAAGGTTGAGGTCAAGAAGCAGAACGCTAAGGATGCCGAGAAACAGGGAGCGGCGACCGAAGAGGATGCGCTCATTCGACTGGGCGAGCCGCGCGTGGCGAGTTTGACTCCGTTCGGAATCACGCTCGAAGTCCCCATCACCGTCTCGGCCGTCAAACAGGGAGGGCGCGTTGATTTTCTGACCTTCGAGGAGATGGTCATCAACGGCACGCGCGTCACCGTCAACGAATACCGGCACGCTTTCGACCTGCCGAATGATCGCCCTTTGACTTTGCCACAGCCGCTCAGCATTTATATCTCCACGCCCCGCGCGATGCTGGGAGTCCTGAGCGAATGGAATAAGCCGACGGAGGTCTGGCCCGTCAGGGGCCGCGTCTACGTCTTCGGCCACTTCAAAAAATTCATCTTCAAATTCAAGCGCGTCGTCCCCCTGGAGCTCGACCTCACGTTTCGAAATCCACTGAGGAGCAGGGACGAAAAGCAGGCTGGAGGGGGAATGCCCGAAGGCTTGAAGAAATATTTATCAGAGCGTCCCTGAAAAGCACCTTCCGCCGCATCGCTCACGCGACTTTGAAGACGCCCTCTAACCGGAGGCCCGGACCGCCTCTGCGTAAACCGACGACAGCTCCTCGTGGTTCGTGATAGAGATGTCCAGTTCGCGCAGCAGCCCGTCCTCTATCCCGTAAATCCAACCATGCACCGCCAACTCCTGCCCACGCGCCCAGGCGTTCTGCGCGATGGTCGTCCGGCTGACGTTCAACACCTGTTCGATGACATTCAGCTCGCACAGCCTGTCGAGCCGTTGCGCTTCGTCCTCGATTTTTGACAGCAGCGCCTCGTGATTGTGCATCACGTCCTGCACATGACGCAGCCAGTTGTCTATCAGGCCGAATTGAAGATTCTGCATCGCAGCCTGGACACCGCCGCAGCCGTAGTGGCCGCAGACGATGACGTGTTCGACCTTCAGCACGTCCACAGCGTATTGGAGCACGGAGAGGCAGTTAAAGTCTGTGTGGACGACTACGTTGGCGACGTTGCGGTGGACGAACAGCTCTCCTGGGAGGAGGCCGACGAGTTGAGTCGCCGGCACACGGCTGTCCGAGCAGCCGATCCACAGATAGCGCGGGGTCTGTTGCCGTGCGAGGTCGTTGAAAAATCCCGGATCGTCCGCCTTGATGGCCTCGGACCAGGCCCTGTTTTTCTCAAGCAGTTCTCTCAGATCGCTCATATCAGCAAATTGGATAACAGTTAATGCGATGGAATGACGTGCGGGTCAACCCGCGCCGTGTAAAAAGCAGGCAAGATTATGGCCCAGGACACCCTTGAAAGAGAAGCCACAGAGGCGTCTGGTCCGAATGAGTCGTTGCGCGGCGTTTGTGCTTCAATGGGAACTGACAAAGGAGATTCGGATTCGATTGCGTCTCTCACCTCGTTGCGTCCGTGCGAATAAACGGCGGCTCTATTTCCTCGGCAGTGAGCGCGCCGTAAAGGCGCGGTCTGCGGTAAGCATTGCCCCAGGACTCTCGCTCACGATAGGCGCGTATCTCATCTAAATCGAACGTCGCCAGGTAAACGTCTTCGCGCTCTCCGGCTTCGATGATCAGAGTATCTCTGGCGTCGCCGTCTGAGACGGGGTAAGCGACCGCGTCATAAGCTACAGAGTGGCCGTTGTTTTGCGGGGCGGCGTAATTAGTCATCGCCACGCCGACCATATTCTCGAAGGCGCGCGCTTTGAACTGGCCGATACGATGCTCGTCTAAAGTACAGGCGTTAGGCGTGAGAATGAGTTCCGCGCCGCCGAGCATTAAAATGCGCGCCGCCTCCGGGAACTCCCTGTCGAAGCAGATCATGAACCCCACACGCACGTCTCCCTGCTCTGTATCCAGCGCACAGACGGGAAAGCTCTCGCCGGGCGTAAGCGCGCACTCCACGTCGAACTCGCAGGTGTGCGCCTTCGCGTAGGTCATGACTATTTCTCCGTGGCGGTCAATGAGTGAGACGGAGTTGCGCGGCCTGCCGTCCCATTCCTCAAGGTAAGTGAGGGCGATGGCCATCTTCAGCTCCACGGCCAGATTCCTGAAGTGCGTGATGAAAGGATCATCGCGGCTGATGGCACGCGCCTGCCACTCTTTGCGCCCCCCCTCTTGCATGGGGTCAAAGTACGTCATGCCGACGCTCCACATCTCAGGGAAGAGAGCGAGGTCAGCTCCCATCGCACGGGCGCGACGGCAGAAACTGTCCCCTTTGGCAAGGCTCGCGTCACGGTCTGTGCCGCAGCCGGTCATTTGCAATAAAGCGACTTTTATTACTTTCATAAAATCTTTCCAGCAAGAGCCCGGACCCGGTGATTTCTCAGGCTGGGGTCTCAGCTCGCGCAAAGTTCTCCCATTTGTAGTTCGTGTACAACATCATGCACGGGATCAAGTGACAGATCATCCAGTGGCCGGAATTTTTGCGTGCCCTGTATAGCTCCGCAAATGCCCGCTTTTTTGTCTTGCTTTCGTGGGACACGTTACTATAGAGTCTCGCCGCCGCAATGCGACTAAAAGGCTAGCCTCGCGAAGAGCCTACACTGCTACGACTTCTCTTCCGGCTATCCTTCGGATCAAATGTCACGCTTTCTCTACGAAAGAGCCCAACTATGAGACGCATCCTGGTCGTAACTCTCTTCGTTATGTGTGCATCCGCCCTCGCCTCCGCCCAGCGCGGCGACGCCAACCGCCAGAAGCTCAAGCAGGGGAACAAGGGCACGGGCAGGCCGACTGCAACCGCTGCCCGCCAAACGCCACAGATCGCCGACGCGTTCACGCCGGTCGTCGCGAGGGTGCTCGGCCCGCCAACCTTCTTCGTGCGCGGGACCGACGGAAAGTACCACGTCGCTTACGATGTCGAGTTCCAGAACACACGCCGCGCCCCCGCGACACTTCTCCAGGTTCAGGTAGTAGACACCAGGAACCGAGGGCTCGTCTCGTTTTCGGGAGACGAATTGGTGAAGCGACTCCGCACTCTAGACGCCCGACCCGTGAAAGATGCTCGAATCGAGCCGAACGGCGGCCGGGTTCTTTTCATAGAGTTGACGTACGATTCACTCGATCAGGCCCCCAAGGTCGTCCTCCACCGCCTCGATCTGATGGGCGCCGGGAGCCCGGCCGATGCCTCGCCATCCCGGCTCGATTACCTGATCTTGCCGTATAACGTCGCGGCGGCCAAGCCGTTCACCATCGGGCCGCCGCTCGCAGGCAAGGGGTGGGTCGCGGTCAACGGCTGCTGCGCGCCGGGCTTCCCGCACCGAAGCTCCTTCCTACCGCTCAACGGCATGCTCATCAATGGGCAGCGCTTCGCCATAGACTGGATGCGCTTGAGCAACGACGGGCACTTTGTCGTCGGCGACCCGTCCAGGAACGAGAACTGGGCCAACTATGGCGCCGACATCCTCGCCGTCGCCGACGGCACAGTCATCGAGACGCTCGACACGCTCGACGACAATAAGCCCGGCGCCCTCCCCGACCCGAGGACGATCAACGTCAAGAACGTCGACGGCAACCACATCGTGCTCGACTTCGGCAACGGCCTCTACGGCTTCTACGCGCACCTCAAGCGAGGGTCGCAGAAGGTGCGGGTCGGCGACCATGTCAGGAAGGGTGACAAGCTTGCCCTGCTCGGCAACACCGGAAACTCGTCGGCGCCGCATCTACACTTTCACCTCATGGACGGTCCATCAGTGCTGGGCAGCAGCGGCGTCCCGTATGTGATCGAGGGCTTTGAATACGACGGGCAGATCCCAATAGACCTCTTCGATAAGTCGGAGGACCTGACTGAGAAGTTTGGCGTCGGGCGGCTCGCCGTGCCGCAGCAGCGGAAGCGCGAGTATCCCCTCTCATGGGCCATCATCAACTTTCCATAGGCTGACGCACATAGCTAATTTGTTCAAATGCTGTGTCAGTAAAAATTATGTTACTTGATGGCATAACACACGGCATCAGCGGCGCGCACAGAACTCTGAGGATGAGAGGTCCGCTGGATGCGCGTCTGCTGCATGGCCGTTGTCAGGTTGCGCCGTAGCGGCTCTTGGCCCTTTCAGTGATCGCTCTAACATACTCGGCTTTACCTTCTGTGTACGCGACCCTGTCATTCGGGTACTTCTCAGAAAGGAATTGCTTCAACTCCGCGTAACGTTTAGCTTCCTCAGGAAACTCTCTTAGATAATCCCTGAAGTAGAGGCGCTCCCAAAGCTTTGAGTCCGCCTCGACCATATGGATGTGATGCGTGCGCTTCCCCTCGGAATCCCGTTTGATAAACCAGGCGTAAGCCGGCGAAACATCTGTCCGCCAAAAATAATCATAGCCTTCGGCTGCGAGGATGGGCACGATCTGTTCTCTGGTTTCTTCTAAGCTGCTGACCTGCACCAATAGGTCAATCACGGGCTTAGCCGCCAATCCGGGAACGGCGGTGCTGCCAAAATGTTCAATTTTGATAACGACTGATTGGGGCAGCTTACCCCGAAGGGACACGGCCTCGTTCTCATAGAGATTGGGCCATTCCGGATCATATGGAGCTATTGAAATCTCTTCACGGATGGCCTCTTCAATACGCTGTTTCAGGCTTTTCTTCAACTGACCATCTCCGTAAGCAACGTAACGCTGGAATTGACCGGGTGGCACAAGACGGAACAAGCATTCAAGTCTCGCGGATGAAAGCAACGCTATTCGTGGTCGGGTTGCATGCCGTTGTTGGGCAACAGCGAGATCACTCATTTATCACCTGACCCGGAGCTAGACCAGGTGAAATCAATCGAAACTTAAAGCCCTCAAATTCTCTACCGTGGCTGCGCCCCAAATCTTTCCTAATCGAAAGAATTATCTGGTTCAAAATCCTATCCTGTTCTTCAACAGAATAACTCGCACCTTGATATTGAGAAACATAATCTAATAACTCATAAACATGAGTAAGAACTTCACTGCTAGCGATTAGATTAAGTGTATTAACGGAATCTGTAAGTTTGAGATGTGCCTCATAAGTTTTATGCCTACTGCCCATCACTGAGAAGCCAGTTAAGAAGTCGGCATATTTATCAAGTTTAAATGAGAGTTCCCTAAGCTTAATCTCACGCCTGCGGGTAAAATATAAAGTAAAGACAGCACTCATCATCGTGACAGAGGCCGCAATAATTGCTACCCATAATTGTAAGTTCATTGGAACCCTCCAATCTGTTGCCTGACGCCAGGCATCACACGCGCCCCGATTCAACATCCATGAAAGAGCCCGTGATGGGGCGTTGGGTCCATGCCGTTGTTAATCTGCCCTCCGCCGGAATCATGCGTTCTATAAATCCTCTGGCCTGAGTCCGGTATTCTTGGCGATTCGGGCGAGCATCTTCGGGCCGATCTCATCTTTATCATGGAAGGCGAAGACGACATCGGGCCAGCCGGGACGGGCGAGCGTCTTGTGAGAGCCCGACTCCCGCTTGATGTTCCACCCGATGCGGAGGAGAGCCGCAAGGACGCGCCTGGCTTTAGCCGATGACCACTGACTCATGCTGCGGCAAATGAGATGCTGACAAACTCGTGAGCGCTCTCTCCATGCTCAAGCCGGTCTGCAAGAACACGCAGGGCGAGGGCTTGAGCTTTAGCGGTGGCCTCTTCCGAAGTTTGCCCATAAGCGAGTACGCCCGGCAACTCCAAAACTTCGGCGAGCCAGCGACCATCTTCTTCTTGCTCGTACTCAACCGTAAAAGTCATACCGTCACCTCGCCTCAATCCTACCACAGCACGCGGAAGCGAAGCAGCCTAACGCCCGGCATGCACCCGCCGCGCATTCAATACCGATAGGGACAAGTTGACGATAAAAGATAGGCTAATTCGCGCTCCGGTTGAATGAGTTGTTAGGCCGCGCGATGTCATCATTCAAACAGCCCATTAATCTCCTCTGCTATTCGGGATAAGGTTGTAGCAACTGCCCCCGGCGGCAAAATATTTTGTTGCTGTGGATGAGAAACAAGATTTCTGAAATTGCGAATAGCGTCCCACCAAATGAAATCTTGCCTGGATATAATGTTTTTCCCCAGAAGGAAATCAATCTTGTCTTTGAACCTCTTGACTCTTTTGGGTGCTCCAAGAATGTCACACTTTGCAGACACAGCACATTCGACCACACGGAATAACTGCTCACTGGCTAAGGTATATAGCGGGTAAAAGAAATAGCCGTAAGCCAATGCTCCCCGTGCGACTTCAAAAAGCTTGCGCACATCGTCGGGAATTTTAGCAGTCAAAGAAGGTTCAAGGAATTGCTCAACCCAATCCTCACCTGACATTGGGCTAATACTGCCGTCAGAATATGAAAGCTTAGAGAAAATTGCGGACGCTGGATCAGGCTGTAACCAATTTTCAGTAGTAAGGACTTTGATGCCTAAGCTCATTAGACCTGTTGCGTGATAAGGCAGTCTAAACATAGACAAAGCTGCCCCTCGATTTATTTGAGTTACAGTTGCAAACCTGTTCTTTGAAAGATTCTCTCGTAAGCTCGTAAGTTCACCAGACCACCGACAATGTTCATCG
>DASVXV010000142.1:0-74672 GCA_036392495.1 Pyrinomonadaceae bacterium
TTTTCGAGACTGAGGAAAGTAGAGAAACAGCACTGTCCACGAAACCACACGAAACCACACGAAACAAACCACAGCAATTTCGTGTCGTTTCGTGTGGCTTCGTGGATCGTTCTCTTTCCGTCGAGAATGAATAGACCCTGCTTTTCGTGACTGGTAGGAGGCGCGGGATGTCAGATTAATTTGCGGCTGTTAAGCCTGAGTCACCCGCGTGAGGAAGCGGTGATGTTCCGAGAGCAGTCGGCCATCTCAGGCGACGCGGGCGAGCACGAGCGAAGCCTGCGCGATCCAATGGACCGAGAAGGCGGGCTTTTTCGCCGCACCGCGTCGCGCCTGAGATGCTTTTCCTTACCTTGCCTCGCGGCGTTTGATTGAGACTCCGCCGTTGGTCGTGTAGATGCGCAGGTTCGTTCCCCCGGAGCCCAGGTTGACTGAGAGCCGTTTCGCCTCGCGCTCCACTTCGGCGATGGAAGGGCTGACGACCAGATGGCCGTTGACCGTCCCAGTCTCCAGATGCGCAGAGTAGTTGTCAGGGACCGAGACGACGAGCCCGCCGTTGGTCGTCTTGACATCCAGCCCCGCTCCCTCCCAGGTGCTGCCGGCCAACTCGACTACCAACCCGCCGTTGGATGTCTCGCCCGTCACGTGACCGCCCAGACGCTTCAAAGCGACGCCGCCGTTTTGAGCATCGAAACTGATCCGGCCGTTAACGTCCGAAATGGCTATGCCGCCGTTGTGCGTGCGAAGCGAAAGGCTCGACTGGCGCGGGACAAATATTTCGTAGCCCACGTCCCAGTGGGCCTTGTTGCCCCGCTCCGGACCTTCCGCGCGAATCTGCCCGCCCGCCGTGTTGACACGGACCTGTGAGGCCAGGCTGTCGGCTTCGGCTTGAGTCTGAGCCTGCGTCTGGATGCGATAGCGCACGAGGATTTCACTGCGCTCCCAGCCTTTGACGGAGATTCCGCCGTTCTCCATTCCGTCCACGTTGATCGCGCCGCCGGTCGCCGCCAGAGTCTGCTCTTTGACCTCGCAGTGGCGCGCGCGCGAGTCATTAGAATCGTTATCCTGCTCGCGGCAGCGTAGCGAGTAACGCTGATTATCCCCTTGCCCGAAGGCCGCAGAGGCCGCCAGGCAGAGCGCGGCCAAAATAAGGGCCGTGTGCGTAGATATTTTTCTCATTATTCTCATTCTCCCCTCAAAATAGAGCCAGTGTTTAAGCCTTTGCCCCCGTATTCTTATCCTTCTACCTGGCAAACACCGCACGCCCTGATTTTGTGGCAGAAACTTTGCCCAAGAAAAAAGGAGAGTCATTCTAAAGAGGATCCCCCATCCCATTCCCTCAGATAGCGTTTATTGATTGGCGACAGTCAAGAACACGTCCCAGGCCCAGCGGCCGGCCTTAGCTCCTTTTGCGTCATCTATCTTTGCGCGGTAGCGGAATTGGTTGCCGTACTCGTCCTCACGCTTCGACTCTTTGTGGTCTAGATGCAACGTCGCCACGTTGAGAGAGGGTAGCGTGTGTAGCTCCGCCGATTCTGAAATGCCATTGTGGTTCAGGTCTTGCCAGAGACGTAAGCTAGAGAAGATCCCATCTCTGTTATCAATGACTCCATCACCGTTGCCGCCGTTTCCCGGCTGATCGTACTCGGCAAGGGCGAGAAAGCCGTTGGGATTGGCTGACGGGGCTTGCGGCGTAAAGTTGCCGAATAGTTCCTTTCCGTTATCTATTGTGCCGTTGCCGTTACGGTCGAGTGCGAGCCAGGCATCGTCTTCTTTAATCCAAGAGGTTTGCATAGGACGGTTGCTACCAGTAATGTCGAACCTTACTCCATTTGCCGCACTGGTGAGGGCAAAACCATTGCCAAGAGTGTCAATAACAATGGGCGAGGGGTTGAAACAACTCGCGCACCCGGGATCAGCGTCATCAATAAGAAGGTCGCAATCGTTATCTGTACCGTCATAACACATATCGCAGCCGCCTAATGACGGAGAAGTCCCCTGCTCGCTTTGTACACAATTCTCACAGACCGGGTCATCTGCCCAGCAAGTGAAGTCTGCACAGTCCGTATCATCATCGCAGTCGTTATCTAAACCGTCGTCGCAATTACCATATTCAAATTCTAGAGGATTCTGGAGAATGCCGAAATTATCCGGGTCGTCATTACAATCACCCTCACAAGTCGTAAAACCGTCTTCATCCTCGTCCGGGCACTCATTACAATCGATATTGTCGCAGTAGCAATAAATCCCGGTACAGTCGTGCTTGTAGCACGTGAAGCCGCCTTGATATTGGGGGTAGCATGACGCTTCACCGTGCGGCTCACCGACGCCGCACAAATCATTCGCACACGGCCCAGTTTGTGGTTTTTTGTAAGTGGAATGCGCTCGGAGAAAGCTTCCAGAGTCTTTGCCTTTTCTCTTGTTAACATCATTTTTTGCCTTGAAAAGTGGGCTCGGGAGCGTCGTTTTGAGACTGATTGTCCCTTCAGTCCAGTCCGACCCGTCCCCAAATCCAACGAAACTTACGCTCACGATTAACAGAAAGTCTCCGTTGAGAGCGCCGTCTTTTAGAAGCGGTTTTATTATCTTCCCGAAGTTGATAAACGGGGTTTTCTTGAGTTCAATTTTCCCCCCTTTAACATCTACCGCAAACCTCTTTGTCGTTCCCTGCAATAATGTATTGTTCACCTCGTCGCTCCGCACTAATACCCACTTTAGCTGGAGACTCTTGATAGTTTTGGATGTCTTATTTTTAATCGTCGCCCCGGAGACAACTAAATTAACCCACTTGCCATTGCCCGCTAGTGACCTAGTGCTTATTAAAGCGACAGGGATGTTCGGATCATGGACATGACTTTTTTGGGGAATTGCGGCTACCCTCCATTGACCCTTAGGCCCCAGCGGGCCGTCTTTGGTGATCTCATCCATCTCGGCCTGTTTGTTTTTTTCTTTCTCACTTTGCGGAGGGTTGGTTTTATTTGAGTTTTTAAACTCGCTCTTATTTGTATGAACCGGGACTGTTCCTACTAGGGTGAGGGCGAGGATAAAGACGAACAATACAATAATTCGTTTCATCGGCGTTTCCTTTGGATGTGAGAGTTAAGAGGGAGCGAGGAGACCTAGGAATACCCGAGCTATTGTTCACAAGGTAATTCGCTTTTAGGACCAACTTTAGGATAGCCGTCTTCTTCTAGTTCAATCTTGCCTAGATTATCTCCGCCGTATTGATTTTTAAGATATTCCTCTTTTGGGCCAACAAAGAAATATCTGTATTTAGACGGCACGCTGCCAGAGAGGAATGCAGACCCCATAAAATTTCCCCATAGCATGGAGCGGCCACTACCCCTGTCAATACTCAGCCGAGTTCTCATTTCGCCGCAAGTATAGAAATATTGATCTCTTAGTATCCCTAAGTCATCGTCCAGTGATGTTTGGAGGCGACCCGTGGCTGGTATTTTAAAGATATAGTATCCGTCTTCGATGGGAGGAGCAGGAGCATCATTAACATTAAAATCAATTCTGACCCAGCCGACATATCCTTTGGGGATCAGGTATCTGTACGGATGCTGGCGCTTATCTTCTTGACCCTTGCTTATGGTTGGGAGGACGCAAAGAATGATTGAAAGTGCTACTAAGAGGGATGACCGCTTCATACGATACTCCAGGAATGTCACAACCTAGAAGCAGCAGGAGCGGGACTCGTTGAGGAGTGAGGCTCTTGCTAAAAGAACAGTTCGCTGAGCGCGGGCAATCTACTCCCGTTTTAGATAGCTGTCAAGAAAGGCATTCTGTCGAGTAGCCGCGCCTCGGTGAGTTGTAGTTGCGCGGGTCGGGCTGGACTTTGGCTTTTTTTGACTCGCCGGGGAAGTTAATTGCTAACAGACGGACCTGTTCTTTTCGAGCGCCAGGATTTGAACTGTTCCTTGACCATCAGACGGCGGCGGCTGAGCGTAGCCATGTGGAAGGGGACGACGCAGCCGCAACGATCACAGTCGGCGTTGTCGCCCATCATGCACTTGCCTTTCGGCTCGCCGGTCGGCCCCAGAGCAAAGGCTTTCAGACGGAACTCGCAATTATCCGTGACGCGCTTGGCGTTCGACGATTTCATCAACTCCAGCGTGGAATCCATCATGTTGATGTAGCCCGGATACTTCTTTTTCAACGCGAGTATCTGCTCAATCATCCGGTCACGCGCGGGCCAGTCGAGCCAGAGCGCTTCGTCCAGATTTGTCACTGGGGTGAAGAAGTCGAAGATGATGCCGCCGCGCGCAATCGGCCCCCATTCCTTAACTAAATCTTCGACACAGTTGGCCGTGATGGTCGTCAGCACGCAAGAGATTTGAATCCTTAATTCAGGATGCTTGATGACATTGCGTTTGATCTTCTGATAAATGCCCGGGGCGCGCATTCTGCTAAAGGCTTCTTCGGTGCCGTCAATGGAGATGACCCAGGTGCAGTTATCCCAATCAGGCAAATCTACCGTCCCATTGGTGACGATGGTGTTATTTTTGAAATACTTTCGCCCGACTTCGATCAGCTTTTTACGCATCATCGGCTCGCCGCCGACCCACGTGCAGAGCATCATCGGATGGCCTGCCGCCTTCATCTCTTCGAGCTTCTCCACCCACTTCTCTATCGAAAGCTCTTTCTCGTTATCGTGGTCTTCGGCAAAGAAGTAACAGTGCTCGCAGCGCAGGTTGCACCGGTTTGTGACATCAATTGAGCCGATGGCATACTTGGGCAAGCCGAAAATGAAAAGGCGTGTCACGTTTGCGAAGCGGCGAAGTTTTTTGGTCAAATTCGTCATCAGATGTGCCCTTACGGCGAGGCGCGCGTCCGTAATTAATCCAAGTTGCAAGTTATAGCTGTTTGGGAAACATTTCAATTGCCACTAGCACAAGCCTAGTGGTTCAGGGTGCTCTAGTTCTTTCGGCTTGAGCCGAACTGTGAGGCTCAAGCAGTAAGAAACTGGATGTTATGTGTCATTCGGCTAAAGCCGATCCTTTTTAACCATCTTTGTCCACTAGCTAAAGCTAGTGGCAATTGATATCTAGCAACTTGGATTAATTACTATCAACATTCCTCACCGGAAGCAAGCGATGGTGGGCTCTCCAAATCCTCGCGTGAAGCAATAATTAAATGAGAGCGGACGAAGAGGCGGACCCATTTGACAAATCATCGTAGAAGCGGCGATGGCCGATAACTGATATATTGGAAGCGCACCACGGGGAAACAGACCACCTGCATGAATAGCGAGAATGCGCTGACAAGTGATTTCTGGAAGGGTTTTATCCGCGCCGTCGAAGCCGAGCCTGTCGAGGCGTCTTATATCGAGGGAGCTTCAGGACTTCGTCACGAAGTCGCGGCGCTCGGCTTAGATAAAAGTCGCCGCCGCCTGATCGTCGTCGCCTGCGCGAAGGATGCGCGCGAGGCGGCCTTCACCCAGGCAGACCTTCAATCCGTTTTCAAGGCAGTCCAGGTCATCGTGGCCCGTTCCTCCACAGAAGAAGTGGCGGCAAATAAGAGCGATGTGAATGCCGAGGACTCTCCGGAGGACCGCCGGGCCGGCCTCTGTTATCTTTCGATTGCAGGCTATGCGTCTGACGAAATCGAACTGCTCTCGAAGGGCGCGGACATCGAAGCGGTCCGGGAAACGTTTCGTCGCCACAATCTGCTGCAATACTTCTTTCCGGCGCCAGACCACCTCGCCCTCGGCCTTGTCGAGAGCGGGCGCGTTCATCTCCTGCACCAGTTGATTGACCAGCTCGTCCGAACGCCCGACGCGGGCCACCCTTTCGGGCCGCCGGAGTTGATGAAATCCTTTTATTCCTTTACAGAAATGGTCAAAGAGTTGCAGAATCTCGGTCTGGTCACGGAGGATGAGCGCGATCTGAAGCTGACGGACAAAGGGTCCGAGGCCCGCGCGGCCGTCCGCGGATGGCCTCGCGAAGGGCTGTTGTATAAGATTCTGAATCGCCTGGAGGCGAATCTCTATCTCAAATCATTACTGCTCCCGAAATAATTCCAGCCGCATCAACCAAGGAAGAACGAGAATGAATTTAGAGCGCCGCAACTTGCGAATAAAGATGTTCCCGAAGAGAGGCGGCACGGCACTCGTAGCCCTGGCGCTCCTCCTGGCTCTCTCTACGAGCTGCCGCAACCGACAGGGCGCGGCCTTAACAGCAGGCGGCACCTTGAACATCGGGCTTTCAGATAAGATTCTGGTGCTCGATACGCTGACGGCCACGGCCGTTGACACCGGCAGCGAGCGCATCCGGCAACTCCTCTTCAACTCGCTGATTCGCAAGAACCAGAATTTCGAATACGTCGGCGAGCTGGCCTCCAACATAGAGACTTCGCCGGACGGGCTCTCCGTGACATTTACTTTGCGCGACGGCGTGACGTTTCACGACGGGAAAGCGCTCACCTCCGCGGACGCGAAATACACGCTCGACACTCTGCTCGCTTCCAGCTCGGCCAAGGCCGCGAGCTTCTTTGAAGGCACAGGGCAGTCCAGACAACCATTCATTACGGGCATTGAAGCGCCCGACGCGCGCACGCTCGTCATACGTTTACGCAGGCCCTGGATTCAGCTTTTCGTCAATCTGGTGCCCATCGGAATCATCCCTTCCGGCAGCATCGCGACGCAGAAAGACCGCCCCGTCGGCTCCGGTCCTTTCAAGTTTGTCAGCTTCGATTCGACGCAGCAGGCGGTTGACCTGGAGGCGTACCCGAACTACTGGGAGGGAGCGCCGCAGATTAAATCCCTGCACATCCGTGTCCTCAACGATGCGAGCCCGATGCAGGCGGAGCTTTTGAGCGGGGGCGTTCAACTGGCGCCGAACCCGACGAATCTCACGCCGGACACTTTCAAGGCGTTTGAGGGGAACTCCAATCTGAAGGTGAGCCAGTTCAATGGCGCGAACGTCGCCTATATAGGTTTTAATACGACGAAAGCGCCGCTCAATGATGCACGCGTTCGGCAGGCGATAGCTTATGCGATAGACCGTGAGACGATCATACGCAATCTGCTCTCGGGACAGGCGCGGCTCGCGCACTCTATCCTGCCGGAAGAGTCCTGGGCTTACAGTCCGGGCCAAAAATATTCTTTCGACCCGGAACGCGCCAAGAAACTGCTGGACGAGGCGGGGCTCAGAGACCCGGACGGCGACGGACCGCAGATGCGTCTGCCGCAGCCGATCATCTTGAAGATTTCGACCAGCGCCGCGACCCGCCAGTACTCAGACATTATTCGAGATTATCTGAAGCGCGTCGGGATTCCGCTGGAGATCGAGACATTTGAGAATGCCACGATCACGGACATGCAGGTCAAAGGCGATTACCAGATGATCTCCAGAATCTTCATCGGAGGGAATCATGACCCGGTCTTTCTCAAGGACCTGTTCGCCACCTCCGGGATTCCAACGGAAGGACGCACGGGCTTTAACCGGACGCGTTACAGCAATCCGGACCTCGACCCCGTGTTGGAAGAGGCCGCCAACACCGCGGACCGAGAGGAAGCCAGGGCGCTTTATGCGCGCGCGCAGGAAGTCGTCAGCCGCGACGTCCCCGTACTGCCGCTCTGGTATCAGAACATCATGGTCATCTCTCATCGAAATATCGGCAACATCAACGTCAAAGGGGACGGCGACTGGAGTTTCATCCGGAATCTGACCGTCGAAAAGTAGAGACACTACGGGTTTGCAAACGAAAATGGCCGCACCGACGCGACGAGCCACGAAAACAGATCCACGAAACGACACGAAATCACACCAAACATCAGGGCCGCCTCTTCGTGCGGTTTCGTGTGAGTTAGTGGATCGCTTTTCGTTCGCACGTCCGGCCACGAGCAGTTACGAGACGCTGTAAGTCCCAGAGAGCTTTCATATGAACCCCCATCGTCTTTCATTCGCTATTCGCCTGCTCCTACTCAACGTGGCGCTCATCCTGAGCGTCAATTGCCAGACCGCTTCCAACTCGCAGCCCGCCAGTCCGCCTTTGAAGAAGGTGGAGACGAAAGTCACGTTCGTGGCCGTCGGCGACATCATGCTCTCGCGCGGCGTGGCGGGCGTGATGGCCCGTGCGGGCGACCCGTCGCTGCCTTTCAGGAAGATGGACGAGGTTCTCAAATCCACGGACTTCAATTTCGGCAACCTGGAATCCCCCATCTCCGGAAATGACCGTGTGATGGGGCGCGGCCTGGTCTTCAACGCGCACACGCGCGACATCTCCGGGCTCACTGAATACAACTTCAAGGTCCTGAACCTGGCGAACAATCACGCCTTCGACCAGCGCCTGGCAGGGCTCCAGCACACGCGGAAATTTTTAGACGAGCGCGGCATCACGCACATGGGCACGGGCGACAATCTGGAAGAAGCCTGGCAGCCCAAGACCGTCACGGTCAACGATCTCCGCATAGGCTTCATCGGCGCATCCTATGCTTCCGTGAACGACGGGGGCGTGGCGCGTAACGAATACGTCGCGCGCATAGAGGATTTGGACCGCCTCAAGAAAGCTATTACTCAAGTGAAAGCGGACGC
This sequence comes from Pyrinomonadaceae bacterium, assembly GCA_036392495.1. GTDB lineage: Bacteria > Acidobacteriota > Blastocatellia > Pyrinomonadales > Pyrinomonadaceae > QHXM01. Next base: position 8,538 of record DASVXV010000142.1, read on the forward strand.
CGATTTTATAGTGGTCACCATGCACGCCGGGACGGAAGACACGCCGCGTGCGGACCCGCAGCGCAAGCTCGACCGGCTCCAGATAGATTTCGCACGCGCGGCGATTGACTACGGGGCGGACATCGTTATCGGCGCGCACCCACACTGGATACAGAACATGGAGACCTATAACGGGAAGTACATCTTCTATTCTCTGGGCAACTTCATCTTCGACCAGCACAACCCGTTCAACAAAGAGGGCCTGACCTTAAGGATCACTTTGCACGGGGAGAAGATGACCGCCGCGACGCCGAGCCAGGCCGCAGGCGCGCCGCGTGAAAAATATACGACCCGCATCGAGCAGATAGAGTGCCTTCCGGTGATTATCGAAAACAACAGCACGCCGCGCCTCGCCAATGAGAGCGAGGCCGCGCGCATCCTGAAGAGGACCGGCCTGCCGCCGAAGGTCATTCAGGAGGAGGCAGCGGCCAAAGGGGCACAGGCTGGAAAGTAAGAGGACCGGGAAGGTCAAAACTTTCGCGCCGAAGGCGCAGGCAGAAGGTAGCCAGACGTGCAACGTCTGGAACCGAGTCGCAAAAGATTTTCCGCGTTGAAGACGCGGGCAGGCAGTTCTGGCGCTCCTTCAGAGCGCAAAAACAAACGCTCTTACACCCAGACGTTGCACGTCTGGCTACCTTCTCGTTGCCGCTTCGCGGCGAAAAGCAATTTTCAGGCAACGCTTTAAGAAGCGACAAACCGTACTTCCAGTTTTTACAACAGAACCCTTTAAAGGAGGCTCCATGATTCAAAGACGATTGCTTGCTCTCAGGCTGGCGGGCGCGCTCGCCTCTGCGCTTCTGCTCGCCGCGCCCGTCTCCGCCCAGAAAGCGAGCGATTCGGCCGCGGGCGCGTCCCCCCGTGCGACGGACGACGCCAACTACACCGCGAAGATCAGGGAGTACACGACCGAGAAGCATTTCACGACCGAGCTCGTGGATCACCTTCCGGCGTCAGCGAGCGTTCCCTCGCCTGAAAAGGTCCTCGGCTACGTCATCGGCACGCCCAACAAGCTGACCTATACGAAAGAGATCCACCGCTACATGCGCGAGCTTGCGAAAGCCAGCCCACGCATCCGCGTCTTCGTCGCGCCGGAGCGCTCCGAGGAGGGGCGCGAGCAACTGCTGGTCGCCGTCAGCGACGAAGCCAATTTACAGAAGCTCGACCGCTACAAGGAGATCACCGCGCGTCTTGCGGACCCGCGCCAGACTTCGGATGCGGAGGCCGAAGCTTTCATCGGTGAAGGTAAAGCGCTCTACTGGCTGTCCGGCTCGATTCACTCGCCCGAGACCGGCTCGCCAGAGATGTTGATGGAGATGGCCTACCGCCTCGCCGTCGAGGAGACGCCCTTCATTCAGGAGATTCGTCGCAACACGATAGTCCTCATCACCCCTGTGCTCGAAACGGACGGGCGCGACCGCATGGTTGATCTCTACAACTACCGCAAGGCCAACCCCGGAAAGAACTGGCCGAACCTGCTCTACTGGGGCAAGTACGTCGCCCACGACAATAACCGCGACGGGCTCGGGATGGCGCTCGCGCTGACGCGCAACCAGATGAAGACCTTTCTGGAGTATCACCCGCAGGTGCTGCACGACCTGCACGAGTCCGTTCCCTTCCTCTACACCTCTACGGGGACCGGACCGTACAACGCCTGGCTCGACCCGCTCGTCGTTGACGAGTGGCACGTGCTGGCCTATCACGAGATCGAGGAGATGACGAAGCGCGGCGTGCCGGGCGTCTGGACCCACGGCTTTTATGATGGCTGGGCGCCGAACTACATGTTCTACGTCGCCAACGGCCACAACTCCATCGGGCGCTTCTACGAGACCTTCGGCAACAACGGCGCGGACACTATGGACCGCACGGTCAACCAGCAATCGCAACGCGATTGGTTCCGCCCGAACCCGCCCTGGCCCCGTGTCAAATGGTCAATCCGCAACAACGTCAACATGCAGCAATCGGGCGTCCTGCTCGCTCTGAACTACGTCGCACGCAACCGCGAGAAGTTCCTTCAGAACTTCTACCTGAAGAGCAAGCGCTCAATCGCCAAGGCCGCCAACGAAGGCCCCGCTGCCTACGTCATCCCGGGCGACACGGCGCGCCCCGTCGAGGCTGCTGACATGGTGAACCTCCTGCGACTGATGGGCGTCGAGGTGCGCCGGGCGACGCGCGAGTTCACAGTGAAGACTCAGCGCGCGGGCGAGCGGCGCTCCCAGACAGGGGGACAGGCAGATCAGCCCAACGAGGCTGGACCGACGAGTCCGGCGGCGCAGCCCGGTCAGGGGGAGCAGCGCGACGCGGGCGGGCAGCAGGAGCAGCAGCCGCGCGCGCAGCCGTCCGCGCAAACGGTCGAACAGAAGTTTCCAGCGGGCTCTTACATCATTCGCATGGATCAGCCCTACTCGCGCATGGCCGACATGATGCTGGACACGCAGTATTACAACACGTCCGATCCGCGCCCCTACGACGACACCGGCTGGACGCTCGGCGCGATGCGTAACGTCAGGACGGTGCGCGTCACGGACAAGAGCGTGCTCGAAGTTCCAGCGGATTTGCTCGCGGAGGACGCACGCGTTAAGGGCCAGTTGACGGGGTTTGAAGGGAGCGGTGCTGTTTACGTCGTCAACCACAACACGGATAACACGCTGATGACGCTCCGCTATCGCCTGAAAGACGTGAAGATGAGCGTCGCCGAGAGCGAGTTCAAAGCGGGTGACCGGAAGTTCAACGCTGGATCGTTCATCATTCGCGGCGAGGGCAATCCGTCGGACCTGCGCGAGCGCCTGCGCGCGGCCATTGAGGAACTGGGGCTGACAGCCGTCAGTCTTGAGCAGGCCCCGGCCGTGAAAACGCACGCAGTGGGGACGCCGCGCGTCGCCATCCTGCACACGTGGCAGAACACGCAGAACGAAGGCTGGTTCCGCATCGAGTTCGACCGCCTGCGAATTCCTTACAGCTACATTTCGGACCACACGGTGCGCGACACGTCCTCCCTGCGCGACAAATACGACGTGATCATCTTCCCGCCAGTCGGCGGCACGCCGCAGTCAATCGTGGGCGGAATCCCGCGTCGCGGGGACCCGATACCATGGAAGGCTTCGGCCATCACCCCGAACATGGGCAACTCGCCCGACACGACCGACGACATGCGCGGCGGCATGGGGCTGGCAGGCGTCGCCAACCTGCAACGCTTTGTGCAGGAGGGCGGTCTCCTGATAGCTGTGCAGAACACTGTGCGTGTGCCTGTGGAGTACGGGCTGACGACGGGTGTGACCATAGAGGAGGCGCGACAGCTTCTGGCGCGCGGCTCGATCTTTAACGCTACCTTCTCGGACCGGCGCAGCCCCATCGCTTACGGCTATGAGAGCCAGCTCCCGGTCTACTTCAACCAGGCGCCGCTGTTGCGCGCGCAGACGACTGTGCCCGGTCCAGGAGGAGGTAGTGGAGGTGGCGAGGGACAGGGAGCAACCGCGGGCGCACGCCCTTCGGGCCGCGGCACGCTCGACGATCCTGATATTGTGCAAAGTATGCCGCAGGTCGGTCCGCCGCCGCAGCGCCCGCCCGCGCGCCCTGGCGAGGAGCAGCTCACGGACGAGCAGCGCCTGCAACTCGGCCCCTTCTACGTTCCCTTGCAGGAGCGCCCGCGCGTCATCATGCGGTTTGCGCGCGAGGAGCGGAACCTGCTCGTCTCCGGGATGCTGGCGGGGGCGTCGGAGCTTGCGAACCGCCCGGTGGTTGTGGACGTCCCCTCGGGGCGCGGCCACATCGTGCTCTTTGCGACCAACCCCATGTGGCGACATCAGACTCAGGGCGAGTTCTTCCTGCTCTTCAACGCCGTGCTCAACTTCGACAACCTCGGCGTGGGCCGTGAACCGGAACCGATGCGACCTCGTGAGAACGTGGCTGGCGAGGATGAACAGTAGGGAGATAGAGCGGGAGAAAAAGTAAAGAGACCCAAGCCCCGAAGAGGCGGAAGATATTAGCCCAGGGCGTCCGTCCCTGGGTTACGGTCAGGAAGAAAAACAAAAGCCCATGAAATGGGCGGCAGTATAAAGCCCAGGGCGCAAGCCCTGGGTCACTAGCCGAAAGAAATATCGAAGCCCATGCGAATGGGCGACAGCCCGTGGATTCCCGACTACAATTTAAAGGACTGTCGCCCGCTCACGCGGGCTTGCATTTCAAAACGGCGCTGTGACCCAGGGCTAACGCCCTGGGCTTTAGACGGTCGCCCCTCCGGGGCTTGAGATTTCACGCGGGCGCTTCCGGTTCTTGCTTCTTCGAGAACCGTTCGAGGACGAAGCCTGCGCCCTCCGCGCCTAGAATGATTAGGAGTATCCAGAACACGTAGCGCAGCCGAAAGAGGGCGCCGATATTTATGACCACGAAGCCGAGCGCGATCATTCCAATCACGGCCACTGAAAACAGGAACCAGACGGGAAGCCGTCGCCTCGCACGCCACAGCCCGTAGAGCGCCAGGCAATAGACACAGTAGATGACAAACGTCTCCAGCCCTGCGAGCAGCCTCCCGCCCGAACCCACCTCTTTCCCCGCGGTGACCCACATATTCGGAAACGGCGCGAAGAAACCTATGGCCGCAGCGCGTGGGAGATAGAGGAGCACGTCCCCTGCGCTGAGCAATTGCACGTTTCTATCAATATTCGAGCCGGCATTCGGGTATCTATTGATGAATTTGCGCCGCGCTCTCCACACGCTCGCCGCCGCACGTGACCAGGGGGCGCTGGAGGGTGCTTCGACGGAAGTTGCGCGCGCAGCCGCTTCCATGTCGCTCGCGGGAGGCGACTGTCGCCTGGTCGCCATCATCCTGGCAGAGGCCGCGGCAGGTCCTGCCAGACTGATTCTTGGCAGGACCTGCTGAGCGCAGATGGTGATCGCTATCAGCAAGACTATCCCGGCGAGGTTTGTGATCTGGACGCGCCGCGCCACAAACTGCCTGATGACGAACAGCACTGCTGCGAGAACCAGAATGGCGACCACTATTCCGCTCATGTTGTCTCGCGCGAGCCAGAGCACGGCGGCTATCAGGCCGCCGGCCGCTCCCGTTAATAAAGCTCCGCGCCACGAATGTGACCTCGTCAGGTAGCGCAAAAGGATGAGAATAAAGGCCAGCGTCCCCGCCAGGAAGAGCGGTTCTTTGAGAAACTGCGTCGTGTGTAGCAGGAGAGAAGGCCAGAGCGCGACGGCCGCGGCGGCGATTAGCCCCGTGCGCTGGTTGAAGAGTTCCCTTCCCAGATTGAAGACCAGAACCAGAATCGCCAGGTAGTATGCGGCGTTGAGCGGCTCGGCGCCGACAATCGTATAGCCGAGCAATGGACCGAAGAGAGCGAAGCTGATGGAGTAGAGCTTGACATGAAACGGATAGGGGATGGTGAGCCAGGCGTGGAACTCGCCCCGCGCGAGAATTTCACTTAAGTGGGCGGCGTCGGCGCGGTGCTGTGCGCCATCCAGGGCGAAAGAGACACCGATACCGTTACCGTCGAAGGTGCCTGGGAAGACCGCACGACGGCCGAGCCCGTAGATGGTGAGGGTCAACGCCAGGTGAAAAACGGCCGCAAGGATCAGCAGGCGTGCGGGGCGGAGCCAAAGCTTCGAGGCTCCATGCCACGCTCTTGAGAGAACTTCCCTGACCTTTGTCTTTGAGTCGGTTAGATGCAACGCGGGCTCGCGATTGTTTACGCCGTTGATGTCGGCGGCTGGCGGCTCGGATGAAACAGCTCGGCCGACAAAGGTTGGACGGCCAGCTCCCTGTTAACTACTGAATCCCAACCACCAGGCTAGCTCTGAAGGTTCGTCAATGCTATTTTTCCAGGCGTAATCCAGACATTCTTCTTCACTTCCGATGCGCCCGGTCTCTTCATAGCCGTAAGGCAAAGGCGCTCCCGAGAGGATAACATCGTATCTGTCTACCAAACCATAATACTGGTCGCGGCGTCTTTTAATAACTCTATGAGTTTTATCGGCGGCTTTCGAATCGCCGTTATTCGTGATGTGGACTTTGCTTTCAGCCTCGCTTTCAGCCTCTTTGAGAAGTTTGATGATCTCCTGATAACCCTGTTGCTGCGCGATCATGAGCGCGGTCCGGCCGCTCAAATCTCTCAGGCGCGGGTTTGCGCCCGCCTCCAGCAGCACCTTCAGGCTCTCCTGTGTGTTTTCGCCCGCCGCCTGCATCAGTGCCGTCTTGCCTTCGTGATCGGTAAGGTTGGCGTCCGCCCCTGCGCCCAGGAGCAGGCGCATGATTTCCGTCTCATCCATCGAGACTGCGAATCTCAGCGCCGTCCAGCCCTTGTTGTTCTCGGCGTTGGCGCGCGCCCCGCACTCAAGCAGCGCGCGCACGACTTCCGTGTGGCCTTCGATGGTGGCGATCATCAGAGGGGTCCAGCCGCGGCTGCCGGAATAATCGAGCGCCGTTCCCTGGCTGAACAGGTTCTTGACCATTTCGACATCGTTGCCGGTCGCAATCGTGAACGGCGTCCACTGATCTGTGCTTTCCGCGTTGACGTCCGCGCCGTCCGCGACGAGCAGCCTGACTCTATCCAGGGCGCCTTCCTGTGCCGCCTTAATCAGGGCGGCGTTGAGGCCGCGCAAGCGAGTCGCAGGTCCGGCCGCCGGGACAGGTCCACCCGTGCCCTGACCTGAGAAGACGGTCTTAACGCTGGCGGCGTGGTCGGAGCGCTCGCTCAAGCCGAGAACGTTGCGGGCGACGCGTTTCTCGCTGCTCAACGCTTTTCGTCTCGCGGACCGATTGGCCATTCTGTGCAGCGGGAGCTTCGAGCCGAGATAAGCGCCGAGGCAGGCGAATAAAATTGCCTTGGCGAAGATCATTCCCTTGCTCAAAAGCGCGCTGGCGCTCGACTTCACCACGACGTCTATCCAGATCAGCAGAACTATGGGCAGGCACAGCCAGCCAGCCCATTGCAAAGCTCTGCGGGGCCAGATGGAGGCGAAGAGCGCGCCGAGGAGCGCATAAGAGAGCCAGGCCGCAAGCGGCCGAACGCCCAACTGCGGCAGCATGAATGTGAGGCCGCCGCTGAAGATCGCCAGCACATAGGCGTATTGAGGAGTCTCTCTTTTACGAATCGAGTTAGAGTAAGACACGGCTGTAAATAAGCTCTAGACAGGCGACCCCAATCGCCCGCCGAAATCCATTGTCGCGCACGATATTCTCGTCTGAAGGTGAAAGTCAATGCCTATGCTTCAACCACGGGCGCGTGAGTCGCGCGTGGAGGCGCTGCTTTTAAGGGGAACCACTGGCAGGCGGCCTGACGCTGAGAGGGGCCTTGTTGCTGCTCACTCCACGCACATTGATGCTGACCTGCACTTCCCCTACGCTTCCGAGTTCGTCCGGCAATTTGACGATCACCTGCGTCAGCCATTCGAACCCAGGCACTTTCCCGACGTACTCGACCGCTAACGGGTAGACTCTGTTTTGGGAATCTTCGGCCTGAGCTGTGACGACCGGACTATTTTCGGTGGACGTCAGGTCCAGGTCAATGACGAAGAGCATGACGCGTGTGCGCTTGTCCGAGCCGTAGTCATACGGCGTCAGGACCAGGAAAGGCTCCCTCATCCAGGTTACAGAGTCGAGCGCGAGTGCCCTCCCGGTGCCTTCCTCAGTGAGAAGCTTCGGAGGCGGGGCTTCGACTTTAAAGCTCTTTACGTTTGAGCTCCCGCCGCCAGGCACGGGGTTGATGACAGCCACGTCGAAGCTGCCGGGCGCGTTGATATCTGTGTGCGTAATCAAGACCGTCAACCGGGTCTGTGAGACGAAAGCTGTCGGCCGGTCCGAACCGTTCCAGCGCACGACTGAGCCGCTGATGAAACCTGTGCCGTCAACCACCAGCGTGAAGTCCTTGCCGCCGGCCGTCGCCTGCTGTGGAGAGAGTGTCGTCAAGGTCGGTGCCGGGTTGTTGACGCTCAAAGTAGCCTCGCCAGACGTGCCGCCGCCCGGAGCCGTGTTGACGACCGTCAGGGCGAAGAAGCCCGCCGCCGACAGGTCCTCCGCCGTGAGGTGGACCGTCAGCTGAGTCGGAGAGACGAAAGTTGTCGCGCGATTCGAGTTTGCGAATCTGACCACCGAACTCGCGTTAAAGCCCGTCCCGTTGACCGTCAGCGCCAGGGGTCCGCCGCCCACAAGTGTGGGCGAAGGCGCGAGGCCGGCGATCACTGGCGTGGGGTTAGTGACGGTGAGCGTGACGGAGTTAGAGGCGGCCCCTCCCGGCGCCGGGTTGACGACAGTAATCTGGGGCGTGCCCGCCGCAGCGATGTCCGACGCGGAGATGTTAGCCGTCAGTCGCGTCTGTGAGACGAAAGTTGTCGGCCGGCCCACATTATTCCAACGCACTACCGATCCGTTAATAAAACCGGCGCCGTCCACGGTTAAAATGAAGTCGCCGCCTCCAGCCTCTGTAATAGAGGGCGTGATGCCGCTAATTAACGGCGCGACCTCGCTGATGACCACAAAACTATCCACGACCTTGCCGTTGATGTCTTTGAAATAGAAGAGCGCCTTGTTCGGCTGTCCATCAACGTTGAAAACACCGAACAGGGCTCCGGGGCTGGCGTTCGGCTGGCAGATCTGGTCCCCCTGAAGACAGGTTGAGGCGGAGATGCTCGCCCACCAATTACCTGTCAGAGATTGAGCGCGGACGCTGTGGCCCCCGAGCCCGGAGACGAAAGCGAAGCTATTACCTTTGGTCAAGGTCAAGGTGTTGGATGTGCTCGCGACAGTCTGGTTAACCATGCTACTCAGCAGGTGTGTGCGACTGTACGAGTGTTCGTGCGCGGTGGCGATAATCGCGCCGCCTTTTCTGGCCTCTTCATACACGGCCCATCCCGTTTCGTCCGTCTTGCCGCCAACCTGCATGAGACGCATGTTCTTATGCCAGCTACAAATGCTCCAGGCGGAGTTGTCCGCCGCCAGTTGGTCTCTGATGTAGATGTCGCTGCCGCCGTCATCGAAACCGCTGGTTATTCCCGGTGCGGTGACGACAAAGAAAATACCTTTATAGAAGAAGGTTGACCGCACTCCCAGTCTGCCGCTCCACTTGATGCCGAGCCGATTAAATCTGCTCTCCAAGTATTGCTGATAGCCGTTAGGTCCGTTCCAGGCTAATTCGTCGTGGTTCCCTATGGAGACGAAAAACGGGAAATTAGCCCCGAGAACACTGTTAATCTGCGCTTCCCAGGCGGCGGGATTATCCGTGTAGTCCAGGTCCCCGGAGTGCATCACAGCCTGCGCGCCTTCGGCCTTGATGAGGTTCAGCACGGCAACCGCGTTCTGCCCCAGTCCCTGGTCGCCGATGAATGCGATCTTTAGATTCGGTGGCGGCGCTTCCTGTGCGAAGAGGACCGCTGTCGTAGGCGTGAAGAAGATGATGAAGCTTCCCAACACGGCGGTCATCAGGAGTGCCCGTCTCCCGGAGCGTTTTGTCGAAGCGTACATGATTCTCAAGTGTGGTGGAACAATTACTGTCGAAACTGTGTGGCTGCCCCCTGATGATATCGGACGCGAGCCAAACGACAAGCGATGAGCGGCCTTCAAAGGCGCAGAGAGCCCAGATGGACGACAGACTACGGCGCGAAACGAGGTATTGGATTTCGCTACGATATCAAGCGGTGAGTTCAGGGCAAGATTAATCAGGGGCCGGCAAGGCAATCAGAGCGCGCCGCTTCGGATTCAACAACCATGACCGCAAGGTCAACAGCGGCCTCGCCACAGGTAAGATAGCATAAGAACGCAGGGAGCAGAATGGCGTCCTGCGGATATTTGTCCTCAAAGGACGCGAGGACGCGTTCGGCGCAGTCGGCGGCCCAGAGCGTCAGGGCTCTATGGTCCTGCGCGTCGAGCCGCCTGGTTTGCAAAACCTTCATCAACCCTTCTTAATAGATTCTCCACAGCGCCAGGCGATTTCCGTCAGGGTCATAGAATCGTAGATACTCGCCATAGTCAGGCACAACCTCCACCTCCCCTGTAGAGCTTCCCCCGAGTTCCGGGATGCGGCGGAGATACGATTCAAATTCTTCCACCAGGATGTAGAGCAGATATGAATCGCCAGGGCTGAAAGAGTCAACCCGCTGGAATCCCCCGTCAATCCCGGAAGGCGGCTCGAACCCGAGATACGTTGGGGAATATTGTTGGAACTTCCAGCCGAAGAGCTCACCGTAAAAGCGACGTGTGCGCTCGAAGTTTGTCGAGCGTAGAGTGATTTTAACGATGGCATGGATATCCATGATTTTGAGATCACCAATTCCCAACGCGAGCGGCGAACTCTCATCCGGCGCTACGGCTCTTCGATGTCGCGACCCAGCCCGGGGCCGAATTGATTGTCTGCCGGAGGATGAGGTTCAGTTGTGCCGTGTGGTGCTGGACGTGGCGCATGTTGTCCAGAAGCAGCTCCGCGTAGCTCAGCTCGCCCCATGAGAAGACGCAACGCTGACGGACCTTCTCGTCGGTCAGCGAGGCAATCGTCTCCTGACACTTCCGCCGCCCATGATCGAGATAGGCCTGCATCTCGTCTTTCGCATACACACGTTCGGGCATCAGCCCCGCCGGGTCCAGCTCGTCAAGAGTGAAAGGCGCTGGCGGGGCGAACCCCTCGACCACCCCGTCGAGGTAAAGGTCAAGGAAGAAGAGCGTGTGATAGACGACATACCAGAATTCCGGTCGCCGCGAGCGGTCGCCCCAGAGCTGGTCCGGGCAGGCGTCGAGGGCGTTTTCGAGCATGTCCAGAGCGGCCCCGAACTGCCGCCAAAGGATGGCTCTCCACGTAGCATCCACTTCAAGACTCCAGGTTATTCGCTCCGCTCTTGCTCTGACACCGAGCTATTCGACCTCTATATAGACAGCCTTGCCTTCGAATCGCTCCGTTCGCCTGTTATAGCGTATTTCGTATTTATTCAGCAGCCCGCCTCTGCCACTATAATCAACCTCATATTTCCAGTAGCCAGGGCTCTTCGGTTTTCCGCTGAACAGATAATCCGCCCAATGACTGACCTCAACCGAACGCCCTCCTTTTACTTCAACCACTAAACGAATCGGGTATTGAACCACTTTATCCTGGCGCTCGCTATATCCGATCAGAGCGGTTTGAAGCCCCATACATGCCTGCGCGTCGAAGAGAGCGAATTCCAGAGCCCTGCCGTCTCCGTTGTAATCTCTCAACCACATGATGGCAGGCTTTCCCTCGCGCCCTGTCGGGACACCCGGAACGTGGTAATAAGAGCCCGCATGGATTTGATAAGGAATATCGAACTCATCCGCCCCTTCGTTATATTCCGGCCTGATTTCAACCGTATTAATGATTCCGCGCGTCCGCGTGTTCACCAGCGAGACCCGCGTCGCGCCACTGTAATAACTCCCCCTGGTCTCCTCCGGGCAGGTGTAAGGCTCATCAGGAACGTCGCGCGGAACCTTCTTGGGGCTGAGCATCCACAGAACCAAAGCTCTGTCTGTTTTGACACGCTGAGTTTCAATGATTAGAGCGCCGGTCGGAAGCCCGTAATCCCGTCTTTGAGCCTGGGCGAAAGATGTGGCCGCTAACAGAACCATAAGGGCCAGAAGCATCTTGATTCTCATTTCACTCCTGATATCGAAAGGATGTAACCGCCCGAATCAACCCAACCCACGTGAGGGCAGGTTGAATGAGTCGTTAGAATCCTCATTGAAAACGAGCCCCCTGGGTCAAACCATGATTGGTCTCTTTGTCATAACGTATCTCTTTCTGACGCTGCTCTTCGAGGACGGCCTGTGCAGCACTGTTGATGGCCTCTCCCAACTCCTGGCACGAGGCATAGGATTCCAGCTCCTCAACTCTTCGGACGATCTCATCTCCGGCTTCTATGCCTATGTCTTTGTGACCGTCCTCATGCTTCTGTAAGGCCCGCAGATACTTTTTCCACTTATTCACAACTTCTTTATCAGCATCTGAGGATGCAGCCCATCGAGGCATAATAAATGTCACTTTGAGCTTTACGCCCAATGAGCCAAGACTATAATCGCCGCCCTGGTTCTGGCAGGTGTATGTCCAGCTCACATCCCATTTTGTGAAGGCATGATGACGCCGACCGGATTTATCCGCAGGTCCAAGTTTCCGCATTTGGGCGTTAAGCTCACCGACTGTCGCCCCATAAATTTCGTAATACGTTGTTTGGGTTGAAATCTCAGGTTTACTGGAATCCTCGTGTACTGTTAGAGCGGAGAATGAGTTATCGGAAGCTGCGACCAATAGCAATGCCGCGAGAGTTGAAATAAGAAGCCATTTAGCCGATGGCCCTATCCGCTTCGTTAAGAAAGAGCTTTTCTTTGTCGTCGCAAAAAAATTTCTCATTGAGAATCTCCTTCGCAGAATAGTTAATATCCAGAACCGCTCAGCGGTCCGACACTCGAATTCACCGGGCGCGAGCGTAAAGCATCCGACATCAGAGGGCAGAACAACGAATGGAAGCAAAGCTGCGGAACGCTCCGGCTGAATGAGTTGTCAGGCGTCTGCTGGTCTGAAAACTTGTCGCCCTGTAATCTTTGCTGACCTCAAGGCCGAGGATTCGCATAGAAGGTTTTATTAATAATCTTCCATTGTCCATCTATCTTGAGCATGGACATGTAATCGGTGAAGACAACTTTCGGGTAATCCAGGGTTATTTTCACGATGGCTGCATTTCCGGAGATGTCTATGCTGTCAATTTTTCTCTTCCTCTGTGCTTCATCGGCGGCAGGTTTCCCGCTGGCCCGCGAGATATATTCTTCAGCAGTCCACTGGGTCAGCTTGCCATCTCGAATGAAGAAGAGCTTTGCGTCTGTGTGAAATGCTTTTCGAAAATGCTCGCCATTTCCCGTCGCATGGCCTTGAAAGTAATTCTGGATAGTTTCGCGTATCGCCGCCTCTTCTGAATCCTGTGCCGCAGCTGGCGTCAAAGAAATGAAGAAAAAGACCACAAGAACGACGAGCAACCGGTTCAACTTTCGCATAAACATCTCCTTTTATAATTTTACTTGGATTATACCGAGAAGCAGTCGAGTTCCGAAGCCTAACCTCAGACTTAACCGGGCGCGGCGAATCAAATCAACTCTCGATAGACTAAACGTAGATCAAAGCCATTCAATCCGCGCTCTGGTTGAATGAGGTGTTAGGCGTCGTGGTCGGTTTGGACGATATTAGAGAACTAAAATCCGAAAACTGCTGCGATTAATTTGTAATGAAAATTATCGTTGTATTCAACGCCTAATGAAACCGTAAAATACCATTGCGAACAGTTAATAGCTTCCTGCTGATTTTCATAGTACCTTGCTTGGAAGTTTCCGTCGGTTACAGGCAAATCGTACTTGACTCTTCCTAATAGGAAGTTCGCACGTAATTTGGCGGACTGTGCGTCCCATCTGAATATAACAGACGTAGGTTTGATTAAAACAAGCGAAGTTGTTATATGACCGATGGCATCAATATGAACTGCCTTCCCTCGGTTTCCAAACAATTGAGTTAATCCAGTATGCCTAAACCGATCCAACGTTTCACTTGACCGCTCCACCTGACCAATAACTTCAAGACTTCTTTCGTCAAAGAAAACATTTTCAGATTGGTATCCTTGTGGGCATTCTGAAATCACATCAAGATTCACAACATCAAGTAATTTAACTTTGCCCACGATTCCTACTGAAACCGCCCCACTTGCTCTTTTTGACACCGGTCTGATCCATTTTGGTTGTGAATTACGCTGTATGATGGAATAGTTAGTTCCATCAAAATCAGTTATTTCAACACCGGCTATACACCTCTCCCCTAATTTCCGAGAATTAGCCAAGCATACGAACGTTCGCCTCATATTACTTTAAATGGATAATTTCGAGCCCAGGACATTTATCTTTTATGTATTCGGCGAGCAATCTTCTATGACATTTTTCTGGCAGATGTTCACTACACAATAAGCACGCCTGATTTAAGTCTTCAATCGTGACCTGATTCTCTACCTTTCTAGATTCAAGTAGTTTTCGATATTCGGCTGCATACTCATCCCATGAAATCTGTTTTTTTCGATAACTCTCCAACAGTTCCTTAGTTGGGGCGAAATTCAGTTCATGACAATAATCAATGCCACCTATTGCTCTAGCGAAAAATTCCAAATCCTTACCTTTTGCAAACCCAGACAATTGAGAAACGTTATTTATTCTTGTGTCTATGATTTTCCTAACATTATGCATCTGCAATAATTCAAAAAAGTCACGGGCGGACTTGTTAGTAAATCCAATCGTGTATAACCTTCGTGATTCGCAATTATTAGGACGAGAGCTCTCGACTTGCAAATGTCCATTATCAGGTTCAGTCGAAAACGGTAGCAAGCCTTCAGACTTAGCTATGCTTCGGGGGACATTCTTAGTCTCGGATTTGACTTGATTGGGAATGAATCCGATATCTTTATTCCTGAGTTTATACGCTAAATCGATTAGCGATGTGGCGGATATATTACCATTCCCAAACAGAGATTCGTCACTTATTTTTTGTGAGTATTTATCTAACAATCTCTGTTCCAGCTCACTATTGTTTATAACACTTCCGTGCTTCAGTATATGGTTTACTAAGAACCCTTCCTTTACAAGCTGATACGAAATCATACTAAATCTATGGCAGTCTAAAGGATTTGCTTCTGAACACATAAGGGAAACTTTATGGCCCTGTTCTAAACAATAATGTAATTTATCTACTCCTTCTCTGAAACTAACTGTTTGTCTAACCTTTTCAAAATCAACTCTACCAGATTCATCTAGGAGTTTAGGGTCTTTCTGTCTTGCTCCAAAAGCTTTAGGGAAATGAAGGTAAACTATATTGTTTTTCTCAAGGTGTTGCCGTAAATCTTCTTTGTTGAAATGGGGTACGCGAGCGCTGAAGGGTATACTTCTAACGTCAACAATACAACTTATAGAGTTTTTAACTAAGAGTTTTAGGAAATCATCTAATTCATGCGTCGAATGTCCGATTGTATAAATAATCTTATTATGCATCAGTTTTTTGCTATTGTTTCATAGACTTAGATCACAATTATTGTATAAGACTTGCTCCTACTTTTTCAAATTTCGCAATCCAGCAAATATGAAGACGCCTAACTACAATTAGGCCGCTGATGGCGATAATTATCGTTTAGAGGTGGCTTTTACCGCCAGGAGCAGCCCTCACATTTATGGACCCGGCTGTATCGCGCTTAGGGCTTCTTCTTCTGCTCCGCAATGTATTTCTCTAATTTTCCACGGTCAGGATAGTCCGGCTTCTTCTTGAGGAACTGTTCGTATTCGAGGGCCGCCTCGCTCTTCAGGCCGGCGGCGTTGTAGAGGGTGGCCAGGCGCAGGTGCGCGTCTGCCTGTCCGAGCCGGGCCGCCTCGTTCAGATAAGGCACGGCCTTCGATCCCTTCCTGAGCTGCAAATAGACTTCGCCGAGCAGGAAATGAGCATCCGCCGAGTCGCTTCGCAATTCTATGACCTGCGTGAGCGGGGCAATGGCATCTTCGAACTTCTTTTGCACGATGAGCACCCGCCCGAGGTGTAGTAAAGCCATTGTGAACGTTGGCCTCTCGCCGAGCGCGCGCCGGTAAGCCTTTTCGGCGTCGCCGGTCTTGTCCTGCAGGAAATAGACTGTCCCGAGCTCGGTCCACGCCTGAAAGTCCTTGGGGTCCGCGGCGAGGAGCTGTTGCAGCAAGGCAGTGGCGTCGCCGTACTTTTTCTTAACCGTGGCGGACTGCGCCTTAGTAAAAAGCGACTGGTTATCTGCGGCGCGCTGGTAGAGGTCATCTACGGAGACGGCCTGAGCCTTTGCTTTTGGTCCCGCACTGTCTGAGCGCCATTCAAATTCCAGGTCCTGACGGTATTCCCCGTCAATCGAGGTGCCGATGATGACGCGCATGCGCGCGATCTCGTTATTGTTCACCTCGACGCCGAGGTCGTACTCGCCGCTGCGCAGGCCGTTGAAGCGATAGCGGCCCCCGGACGGGACGCTCTGCCGCCCGACAACGGTTCCCCCCAGACTGTAGAGAATCACATTAAAGCTTGAGGGAAGCGGTCCCTGAACTTTGCTTTCATCAACTTTCAGGTCCCCGAAGAGCGTGTACCGACCCTGCGCCAGGGCAACATGCGTTGACGCCAGAAGCGTGGCGAGCAACAACACAAGGCAACTCATCTGAAGCCGATGTGTCGTGAAAGCGAAGAAGCGGCAAGCGCTGTATCTGGCAGGAATGCGCTGGCGAACGATGGGGGATTTAATCATCTCCGATTCTCCTTAGGGGTCTGGGGCCGTCATTGTATTCCACGCTCGGTTGAGAACGAAAGCATAACGAGTTAATTTCCGTCCGCCCTCAAATCCCGTCTGGCTGAAACGGAAACTGCGCCTGCCGCAAAGATAATCATGAAAGAGATGCTATCGCGGGTGTGGGTTGAATGAATTGTTAGGCAATGGTGAATGTATAGCTCCTGCGCATTCGCCGAGTTACTGGCACAATAAAACCAACGATTCTGCCTTCCACAATAGAGCCTGGTCACGACCGCCTCGGTCTTGCCCTCAACCTTTCAAGGAGATGCATAGCCCCAACAGCCGCCAAGATTACCACCATCGGCATCATCGGCAAGCTGTACCTGGGTTCAATCCACAAAGGCAGATGAATGATTAATATGAAGGCTGGGAATAGCGTGAGATGGCTGAGCGAGACGAATCGCGCCCTCTCAATAAAAACACCAAATACCGCTAACGCAATAATAATAAAATTACAAAGGTGAAAAAGTATTCCCTTGACAATCAACAGGAACGGTTCGTTCTGGTAAATAACACTATCATCCATGAACAGCCTCGGGTATTGCTGGGCCCGCACGACAAGCCAGTGTAGCGGATCATTTGCAATGCGACCGAGGGCTAAGCGCATTCGCAGGCGCTCTCTTTCCATCCCATTCAATCCTTCACCCGTCGATACGAGCGGGTGTTCATCTTGATCGGCCGTCCATTCGCGGCCGTTCCAGATCTGCCCCCAGAGCGTTTTTGTCTCGAAAGTGCCAAAAAGTAAGTTTTGTCCAAAGCCGGATTCCTGGACGGGAATAAACCGCCCGAGAGCGCTCGCATTACGCATCACCCAAATAGAGGATACGGCTATGGCGATGATACTGATCACAATATATGTGCGCCACTGTTTACGCCATTTAGGTAACAGAGGAATCAGGAAGAGCGCGAGAAGAAAGGGCAATATTGTCGTGCGTGTGAGCGCGGCCATGCCGAATGCGATGCCCGCCGGGACTGATCGTTGACGGCCCCAGAGGAAGACGCCGAGTGTGATGAGAAATGTGAACAATGTTTCGGTCAAGATAAAGGCCGTGTACAGGCAAGTCATCCGCGCGAAAACCATTCCGACCCCGGCAAGTATCGCTGTAGTACGGCTGAACTGGCCACGTGCGATTAAATAGACGAGCGCGACCGTAGCCGCGCCGAGCACAGCTTGTAACACCAGTATGGCAGTTATCGGGGCAGCGTCTCCCCACCACAGCGCGGCGATTAAACTCGGGTAAAGCGGAGGACGTTGGGCGCCTGGCAGCAAAGTTTCTGCCCCCTCATTCAGGCCGAAAACATGATGAAAAGCGAGATTCTTTGCAAGCCCCAAGTAAATACGGCTATCGTTTGACAGCAAGCCCCCTGAGAGCCTCCAGATACATAGGAGCCGCACCACTAGCGCAATGATTGCTAGCGCCAAAGCATCTCGTTTTGTCGTAGCCAAAGTTATTTGCCCCTTCAACCTTAGTTCTCGCAGTTAGCTTGCCATTAGAACTTTATTGAAATGAGTCTAGCGCCTGAATTAAACGGCGGCGGCCCTGGACCGTAGCAACTCTGCGATCAATCGGCCATCGAGCCCTTCCGGCGGGGTGAGCCCGAGGAGCGCGAGTACGGTCGGAGCGATGTCTATATCGCGAACTCCCCTGATCGGCGCTCCCTCGGCGATACCTGGCCCCCATGCGTAGATAACCCCTTGCGTCGAGTGCGCTGGCCGTCTGCCGCGGTCGCGGTTATTGATGCGCCCGAGCCTTGATGATTCGACGGCGTCAATCGGCCGGTCGTTCTTCCAGAGCACCATGAGGTCCGGCAACTCTTCAGAGGCGCGTCCGTGATAGACGTCCTGCGCGCGGACGAGCTTGTAGACGGCAGTCTCGTCCGTTCCTACAATTCGAAGCTCTCTGACCGCCGATTCGATCTGATCGAGGAGCATCGAACGCTCCTGGCCGGGGGCGACTATGCCCAGGGGCTCGCGGCCACGCTGGTTGACACGAAGATAGCCGTCGTACGCCCAGGGAAGCGCGAAGGCGCGCGTCTTGCTCCAGTCGAGCGAGGAACGGAACCGAGCGCCAGTGCGGCGGGCGGCGAGCGCCGGCAGCCGATGCAGGAGAGCGGCCCTGAGCCGCTCCGGGAGAAGCCGCCAGAGACGCGGCGACCTTTTCCTTCCGCTCGGAACGGTAAGACCCATTCGCAAGAGCACTTCTTCCAGTAGCTGGGAGCCTCCATAGGTCACGCGGATGCCGCCGAGGCAGACAATGAGGACCGTCGTCTCAGCGGGGAGGCGCTCAAGGATTCTGCCCACCGAGGCGTCAATTGTTTCGTAGACGAGACCGAGCGGCGACTCACCGAGCGCGGCCACGACCGCTGGATCGTGCCAGGTGTGTCCCGGCGCATCCAGATTGAGGAACTGATGACCTCCTGTGTGCGCCTCAGAGAACGCTGTGACGAGCAGATCAGGCGGGTCCTGGTCGAGCAAATCCATGATGATTTTTTCGCGGAGGCGCACGCCCTCGCAGAGCTGCGCCCGCACGGTCTTCAGACCACGAACGGTCTTTAAAGACTGATCATCGTTCGTACACGGATGTGGCCCGTAGCGGTCCATGATAGTCCTGGCGAGCGCGGGCGGAAATGACCCTGCTGGCCGGACCGGCGGGTGCGAGCCCCACTCCAGAAAGCGTAGGCCCTCAAGCGGGGCGTCCTCTGGCGGTGGCGCGCAGTGTGGCACATCAACGACGCAGGAGCGTAGGCCCGCAAGGGTCGCCGTCTCCCAGAACGGCCCAGGCACCCGCAGGTCCGCTCCTTCCACAAGCTCAAGCGTTCCGCTCCTGAGCGGACGAAAGGCGTGGATTCCGTGATTCTCAACCGCGACGCCACTGGCGAAACAAGGCCAGGTAGAGGTCAGGAAAATGTCCCCCTGGCTGCGCACGTTGACCTCGCGCGCCTTGTGAATCGCCTTCGTGAGGACCGGAAGCGCACCTGCGGCGACGTGGCGAGAAATAGTCTCGACGTCCGTCCCATCAATGGCAATCACCACGACGCGCGGTCCACGGCTCATTTGCAGCAAATCCTCATCCGTTAACGTCCAGGTCTAACCTGTGCCCGCCTCGAAATCACAGTCACTCTTTCTCTACATTATCCTTGTTGCAAATAAACATGCCGACGCTCATATTCGGCCCTTAAACAGAAAGTCAAACTGATTAAATCAGCGCCCCTCTCGATTTCAGGCGCAGGATTGCGCTTTCCGTCTTCTCCGCCAGCTTGCCGACGCTCCAGTTTTCTCTCACGCGCGAACGCGCTTTGGCTCCGAGCTCTTCCATTCCCTGTCTCAGGCAGGAGATCAGACCTTCGGCCAGGGCTTCAGGGTCTTCTGGCTCAACGATGACTCCAGTATCTCCCACGATCAGCGCCGAGTCCCCGACATCGGTCACGACACAGGGGAGCCCGCAAGCCATCGCTTCCCCGATCACATTGGGGAAGCCTTCACCGCTTGAAGAAGAAGAACAGAGCAAATCGAGCGCGCTGTAGACCGCAGACATGTCCGCCCGCTCTCCGGCCCAGATTATCTTGCCGGATTCTTCAAGCACCTTGGCCAGCTCGGGCAGCTCACTCTCGTCACCTCTTTTGAGGTCGCCGACACAAACAAAGCGCACGTCGCTTCTGACGTCGCAAACGATGGCCGCGGCCTTCAGGAAAGTGGGAAGATCTTTCATCGGGTCTGCTCGCCCGATGAGACCGATCAAGATGGCATTTTCTTCACAGACTCCCCATTCAGCTCGTAACCTCTCGCGATCAGTCACGTCAGATTTAAACATATCCGTATCTATCCCGTTATGAATTACCAAACTTTTTTCATGCGGGAATCCTTGTGCGACGTGGAATGCCTGCCCTGCAAAAGAGTTAAAGATGATGAGGTCGGCGAAACGAGAGAAGAAGCATTGCAACCGGTAATTGAGACGGATAAAGCGATCATAATGGCCCAGATTCATGCGAGAGGCTCGTACTCCCCAGATGATCCGCGTTACCGGAAGGAACGGTTTCAAGAAGACGGTCATGAGATTTGGTTCGACCAAATAGCCATGCAAGATATCAGGCCGTAAGCGCCTCAGATGCCTGACAAGGCGCGTGTAGAATCGCAGCACATCCCACCGCCCTGCTTTCTTCAAAGAGATAACATGGACGCCAGTCGCCTCCAGCTCGTCCATCAATTCGCCGCCAGGGTAAAAGCACAGGACTGTGATATCAAAACGCTTCTTATCGAGAGCCTTGATAAGTGTGATTAAGCCTCTTTCGGCGCCGCCGCGATTAAGTGAGCGTATAAGGAAAGCTATTCTGGTCATTGCTTGACGGAAATAGATTGAGTGTTCCCGAATCCGGCCAAAGAGTTGGATCAGGCCCGCGAGTTCCAACAATTGGTCATGGCGCGCGGGAGATAATAAATGATGGCGGCCGCATTCTTATACCGAAATGCAATCAAAAGAGAGGAAGAGATTATCCACGAAATCACACGAAACGACACGAAACAACAAGCACTTTTGTGTTGTTTCGTGTGATTTCGTGGATCGTATCACCTCTTTTCTTATTGCATCTTGGTATTAAATCCGTTCAGGAACCTTTGATGGTTAATTCGGACAATGGAGATTCATTTCCTAATCTGTCAACGCTCGTCACAGCAATCTTCTCGACTTGCCTGCTGGCCGAGAGCGAAATTGATTTTTGCGTCGCGGGCAAAACCGAATAGCTCCAGCCGCTTTTGTCTTTGGCGTAAACGACGAACCAGAACGCTTTTCTCGTCCCCTGTTCCTTCCAAACGGCGTGGACAAAATTCTCGTCGCGCGTGATCTTAAGTTTCGGGGCGAGAATTCCAGGTGTTTTAATCCAAACCGAGCCCGGAATCAGCGCGTCTTTTGCATAAGCCTTTTCGCGTAACAGTTTTTGGATCCCGCCCAGGTCGTTTCGCAGAGACTTGAAACTGAAATGAATAGCGCCGAGCGTCAGCGTCGAAAGTTTTGTTAACTTTATCTGATTGACGATCTCTTCGGCGGTGAAATTCGCATTCGAGCCGATGCGGTAAGACGCGATTCCTGCCCAGAGGTGACGCTTTTTCCTGTTCTCGGATTTCCACCAGTCAAACAGAACAGGAAATGATTGACCTTTACGCGCTGTTTCCCAGTAAAGCTGCGGCGCCAGATAGTCAACGGTTCCGTCCTGCAACCATTTTCTAGCGTCTGCATACAGCTTGTCGTAGGCGTTAAATCCCGCGATTCCCAGTTCGGGATTCGGTTGCCAGATGCCGAAGGGGGAAATCCCGTATAAAATTTCCGGCTTGATCTGTTTGATTTCGCGCCCCACTTTTTCTATGAAATCGTTGACGTTACTTCTGCGCCAATCGCCGCGTGAAAGTTTCCCGCCCGACTCGACATACTTCTGCCAGTTGGCTTCGTCCGGGAATTCGATCTCCGCGCCGCTCGTATCCTTTTCCGGATAAGGGTAAAAGTAGTCGTCAAAGTGAACACCGTCTATGTCGTATCTTCTGACGACGTCCGCAACTACACTCAGACTATAATTCTGAACTTCAGGGTCGCTCGGGTCGAGCCACAGATGTTTGCCGTATTTTCTGACCAGCTCTGGACGGCGTTTCGAAATATGGTTTTCCGAGACGGTTTTCGCCGCCGGATGCAGCGCGCGGTACGGATTGAACCAGGCGTGAACCAGTATTCCACGTTTGTGGGCTTCCGTGACTAAAAATTCGAGCGGGTCAAACGGTTGCGCTTTGCCCATTTCGCCCGTCAGAAACTCCGACCACGGCTCGATTGTTGATTTGTAAAGCGCATCGCACTGCGGGCGAACCTGAAAAATTACGGCATTTAATTTTAAGGATTGGGCGAGCTCCAAATTTCGCAGAAGCTCCGCTTTTTGCTGCTCTATTGAAAGGTCTTTTTTCGTCGGGAAATCAATGTTGTCAACAGTCGCTACCCAGACTGCGCGAAACTCGCGCTCAGGTTTCGGCAAAGACTGGCCCGGCGCTGCGATAGTTAGAAAGAGCAAAAGAGATACTGTGAACAATGGCTTTAACATTTCCTTCTCCTTTGATGCGTCGGGCCGCATCGGTCACTGCCGTCTAAATTATAGTCAGGGATTTATACACACTTTTAGAAAAACTTGACAAAGGGTTTTACTTTATAGTTTCTATCACTCAGTTCAGCACGTAAACCTCTCCGAGGGACATCCGATGAAACACTTTTGGATTTCGGTCCTGGCGCTGTTGTGCGTAACTACGCACGCAAATTCACAGGAGCGCCCGCAGGCGTTTACAGGCGCAACGATTATTCCAATCGCAGGCCCGGCGATCATGGACGGCGTCCTCGTGGTGCATCGTGGAAAGATCGTTGCGGTGGGTCCGCGCGCTTCCGTGCGCATCCCTGCTGACGCTCAGACCACGAACGCGACAGGCAAAGTCATCATGCCCGGCCTGGTAGATTCGCACAGTCACATCGGCGGCGGCAGCGGCGCGGACGGCAGCGCGCCGATCCAGCCGGACGTGCGCTTGCTCGACGCGATTGACGTCCGCCATTCAAGCATCCAGCGCGCGCAGGCCGGCGGTATCACGACTGCCAACGTCATGCCCGGTTCCGGCCACCTGCTGAGCGGGCAGACGCTCTATTTAAAAGTTCGCGACGGGCGCACCGTTGACGATCTGCTGATTCGCGATGCGCAAGGGCAGATGCTTTACGGGATCAAGATGGCGAATGGCACGAACTCACTCAGGTCCGGCGCAGCGGCCGGGCCGTTTTCGGGAACGCGTGGCAAAAGCGCGGCGCTCGTGCGCGAGCAGTTCGTTCGCGCGCAGGAGTATCGAGAGAAAGTGCGTCGCGCCGGAAACGACAAATCCAAGTTCCCCCCGCGCGACCTGGCTCTCGAACAACTGGTCGCCGTCCTGGACCGCAAACTGATCGTGCACCACCACACGCATCGCCACGACGATATTATGACAGTGCTGCGCCTGCAAAAGGAATTCGGCTTCCGCGTTGTGCTGCATCACGTCTCCGAAGGCTACAAGATTGCCGACGAGATAGCCCGAGCCGGAGTCGGCTCGTCAATCATCATCCTCGATAGCCCCGGCGGGAAACTTGAGACTAAAGATTATTCTCCAGTCACCGGAGCAGCGCTCGATAGAGCCGGCGCGCTTTTCGGATTTCACACGGACGACTACATCACAGATTCGCGTCTTTTCCTGCGCTCGGCGGCGCTCGCCGTTCGCAATGGCCTGTCGCGCGACCGTGCTCTCTATGCGATGACAATGGCAAACGCACGCCTGCTCGATTTGCAGGACCGCGTCGGCACGCTCGAAGCAGGCAAGGACGCAGACTTCATCATCCTCTCGGGTGATCCCCTGAGCGTTTACACGCACGTCTTAGAGACCTATGTTGAAGGCGTGCGTGTCTTCGACCTCGCGGACCCGAAAGACAAACTGTACGCGACGGGCGGGTACGGCGCTGGACGCGACGAAGCGGTCCACTTTGGCTGCTATGGCTACATGGAGGGCAATTAAAGATGGCCGGACACATCGCACGCTTAGTCCTGCTCGCAGCCCTCCTCCTCAATGCAACGGTTACGTCGGCACAGACACCAGGGAGGCGCAATCAAGAGCCGGCACGAAGGCCGTCACCCTCGCCCATCGCCGTGCGCGGTGAAACAGTGTACACGATGGCGGGTCAGCCGATACGCGACGGCGTGGTGCTCATTCGTGATGGCAAGATCGAGCGCGTCGGCGCAGCGCGCGACGTGCGCATCCCTTCCGGGTATCGCACCGTAACGGCGCGCGTCGTGACGCCCGGTTTGATTGACGCGCACACAGTCGTTGGTCTCGCAGGCTATCTCAATCAGCCGCACGATCAGGATCAGGTGGAGCGCTCCGCAGCCATGCAGCCTGAACTGCATGCTCTGGATGCCTACAATGCGCGCGAGGAACTTGTCACGTGGCTGCGCCAGCACGGCGTCACAACCATTCACACCGGGCATGGTCCCGGCGCGCTCATTTCCGGCGGAACGATGATCGCAAAGACGACTGGCGACACAGCAGACCAAGCCGTGATAGTCGCAGACGCTATGATCGCCGTCACGCTCGGGCCTGACGCCTTCGCCGCATCGGGACGCGCGCCCGGCACGCGCGCCAAAGAGATAGCGCTCCTGCGCCAGGAGTTGATACGCGCGCAGGAGCTGGTCGCCAAAGGCGCACGCCCGTCCGCCACGCCTGCGCCGAATACCGCTGGCGGCACAGACCCTGCGACCACCCAGCCGCCGCCTAACGAACAGGTCGGCGCGCGCGGCACTACTGATACGACCGTCCCTGTCGGCAGACCCGCCGAGACAGGGGCGGCTGGCGCGCAGGCCGGCACACAGGCTGGCGGTAAGGAGGACGCGCGCGATCTGCGCCGCGAGGCGATGGCGCGCGTCATCAGGCGTGAGACACCGCTGTTAATTACAGCTCACCGCGCGCAGGACATCCTGTCGGCCCTGCGCCTCGCACAGGAATTCAATATCCGAATCGTGCTCGACGGTGCCGCGGAGAGTTATCTCGTAACAGAGGAGATCAAACGCGCCGGAGTGCCCGTCATCGTCCACCCGACGATGTATCGTGCGACTGGTGAGACCGAAAATCTCAGCATGGAGACGGCAGCGACATTACGCCGCGCGGGAATCCTGACCGCGCTCCAATCCGGCTTTGAAAGCTACGTCCCGAAGACGCGCGTCGTCCTCTTTGAAGCGGCGCTTGCGGCGGCCAACGGCTTGCAGCCGCAGGAGGCGCTGGCGTTGATTACGATTGACGCTGCGCGACTGCTCGGAATCAGTAACCGCGTCGGCTCCCTTGAGGCGGGTAAGGACGCAGACCTCGCCCTCTTTGATGGGGACCCGTTTGAATATACGACGCGCGTCAGGGGCGTTATCATTAATGGTCAGTTCGTGAGTGAAGAGGCTCATTAAGCTATCGAGTGCACGAAGGAGGCCAGGTCACAACAACTTAGGCTGGAAGAAGCCTTCATATGTGGAAGTGAATTCCCCGTCAAAGGGCTTGCCCGCTGGTAAAGATCGTCATAAAGTAGCCAGCATCGCCAAACCGTATGCTGGCTGACCATTGCAAATGACTTGAAGTGTTTACGTTTCCGACGCCGGGACGGCCAGGCATTAAAGCCAGCGGAGAAGGTGACGAAGAAGGGCAAGCGGTGAAGCGGGACAGTGAACTTAGCACCCAGGTCGTCTGTGCTTTTCTAAAAGGAGAACTCTATGAATAACAAGTTACGGCAATATGTAAGGCGCATCATGCTGGAAAAAGGTCTCACCGTCATGGCGGTCGCTGAAGGCAGCGATGGGCAGCTGACCACTGATCTCCTCGACGACATAAGACAGGCTAGGGCTGCAAATCTATCCAGCAGTGAAGTGGAAGGATTAGCGAAGGGGCTGGGGCAGCCAGTTGATGAGGTGCGTGCGGCGATTACCGAGTAGACTTAATCCAAGTTGCTAGTGCTCTGTCATGAAAGTTTTTGGCTTTAATTAATTGCCACTAGCTTCAGCTAGTGGACATCAGTTGACAGGAAACTGTTCGGCTTTAGCCGAAAGCTTTCGGCTCAAGCCGGAATCTTTTCTGTTGCCTTATCCTCCAGCTAAAGCTGGAGGCAATTCAAAGAACTTTCATTACACAACACTAGTGGCAATTGATTAAAGCCAAAAACTTTCATTACACAGCACTAGCAACTTGGATTACTTAAATACAATGATTACCTCCGCAAGGGAATGCGCCGTGGCGGACGAAGTTTGTCGGGATTCTGTTCCATGTAACCGCATAAGAAGTAGTAGCCACCACAGAGATTTCTGTGACTTAAAAAAAACCTTGCAACGTAATGGCTAATGGTATATAAGCATGGCATCGAACTACCTGGGTTGCTGCGATAGTGGCTGCCTTCTCATTATCTGATTTATTTTCTTCTCAAGATTTTTCTGCTTAGGACAAAGTTATGATTGGTAATGTAATTTGCCAAGATAAAGTTGATTCAGGTTTTTTGCCTGGAGAGGGGCAAGAACTGTCTCACCAGAATCGTGAATTCCTGTGGCGTCTCTTCGTGGAAATCGGTAAGTGCTGGAAGAACGTCAAATGGGATTCTTCCAATTTGAAAAGCTCATGGATTGACCTTATCAAGGCCAAAACTGAATTCGCGCCCAGTTATACAGGGGAATATATCAACGCGACTTATGTTGTCCAAGAGTTGATTGATATGTATGGTGAAAAGGATGCTTTCCACAAGCTGTTTCTCGATAACGGTATTCCGTCCGGCCCGCCGACAACACGCCTTGCCCACGCCAAAAAGTATGTCATCGATGAGTTTATAAAAATGCAGGTTCTGGCAAGCGGCTTCAAACATTTTGGCGGCCCGAATTCCAATTACCACGGGTATGTTAAAGGCTCCAGATATACCCTCATGCCCGAGGTTAGAGAGTTTATAGAGTCGATAGAAGAATCTAAATAGAAGATCTCAAGTATGAAGACTAAATACGACTACATCATCGTCGGCTCGGGGGTCGCCGGGACAACTATCTCTAAAGGCCTTTTAGAGCATGACCGAAACATTTCTATTTTGATGCTTGAGGCAGGCCCGGTAGTTGAGGCCAAAACCCGCCGGGGCTGGTGGGATTATATTACGCTGGACCGGACGCCCTACGCGTACACTTATGATCTGGACTGGGAAGCAAAGTCGATTGGAAAAATCAATTTCATCACCAGCGGCGCACGAGTCAAAGCTTATGGCGGCTCGACCATGCACTGGGGAGCATGGGCGTTAAGATTTAAGCCGGAAGATTTTCACCTCTATACCAACACCGGGGAAGGCGGAGACTGGCCGATTACTTATGACGACTTAGAAGAGTATTACTGTAAGGCTGAAGAATATCTATCGGTTTGCGGCGACGACTCGGAAAACTGGACCCGGCGAAGCAAGCCCTACACCATGCCGCCCTTTAAGTGGACCGCCGCCGATGGCGTCATGGTTCAGGCCTTTAGAAAAGTAGGAATCAAGCCGGGGAAAATGCCCATCGCACGCTATCGCAAATGCATGACCACGGGAACCTGTAAGTATTGCCCGTTCGGCTCCAGGTTTAGCGCGCAATATGTCCTGGATGATCTCAGGGAGGATGTCCGGCATAAAAATTTCACGGTTCGCCCGAACTGTGTTGTGACGCAGATTATTTGCAGCTCCAGGGAGAAGATAGAAGCCATCGAGTACATTGATAGCACGACGGGTGAAACGATTCGGGAACACGCCGACACTTACATTATCTGTTCAGGGTCGTATGAGACCCCGAAACTATTAATGAAGTCGAGAAACAGTTATTGGGAAAATGGAATTGGCAATGATCATGATCTTTTGGGACGTTTTATTATCTCCCACTCGATGCTGAAAGTTCGGGGATGGACTCCTAAGAATCCGGAAAAATGGTTTCAGGAATATGATTTCCCCACTTTGATGTCACGCACGTATGACACTGAGGAACAGCAGAAGAAGGGGAAGATATTCCTGTTTAAGAACAGGGTGCTGCCCGACATTGATATCGCATCGCTGATGATCGCCGGTAAAACTCCGGCGCAGATTGATGACATCGTTAGCGGGCCAATGGAATTAGAACTACAGGCTTTTATGGAAGAAAAAGGCAAGTTTGAGAATCGCCTGCAAATCGTCCCCGGAAAAGACAGGTTCGGATTGCCCCGCACGACAGTCAATTTCAACCGGACAGATGAAGAGATCGCAAACACGGATGACCGGTTGAATATCATGAAAACAGTGATTGACGCCATGGGGTATAAGATCGTCTACGCCAAGACGGAAGACCCCGGCGCGCATCACACCACAGGCACCTGCCGGATGGGGAATACTCCGGCTGAAGGCGTCACCGACCAGAATCTTAAAGTTCACGACATTGACAACCTGTACCTCTGTTCTAACGGAGTCTTCCCGACTGGCAGCGCTGTTAATCCCACGCTGACGTTAACAGCACTGTGCATGAGATTAACGGATCATTTGATTGCTCAATCCAACGGTCACTAAAATATGAAAGCAGCCCAACAGAAAATTCAGAGAAAAGTATCCAGTTTATTAGCTGCGAAGAATCCCACTGTCGCCGAACATGTTGCCTGCTTAACGCACCCCGACCTTCCGTCCCTGTCAGCGGGAGAACGACTGGCACTTTTAAAGCAAACCTTGGGTCAGGCAGTCAGCTTAGAGTTCGCCACGATCCCCATTTACCTTTGCGCCCTCTGGTCGATTAAAAACAACCTGCACCCGGCCGCAGTCTCGATCAGAAATGTAGTTCAGGAAGAGATGCTGCATCTGGCACTGGCCTGCAACATGCTCGCGTCAATAGGCGGTAGACCTAAAATTTATGACACCACTAAAACCGGGCTGCGTTATCCCACCGGTCTCCCGGGGGGCGTGCATCCGGAATTGACTTTGAAATTGTCCGGACTGACGGACGATGCGTTGGATGATTTTTTAGAAGTCGAATTGCCGGCATCGGATATTGATATTGAACCATACAGTAACAAATACACCCCCGCAGACAAAGACGACAAGCATACCCACGATCATGCACACACTATCGGGGCACTTTATGATGCGATTGCCGAAGAGTTTCAAAGTCTCAAGCCTGAGATGAGACCTGACAATCAGGTATCAGGCCCGCTCTCGTGGTTCATCGTAGACAAGCCGGAGAAAGTCGAGAGCGCCATTCATTGGATTAAAACACAGGGCGAAGGAGCAATTGACACCTCACCTAAAAACACAGGGCTGAAGAAACTGTCGCACTTCTATCGGTTTTGGGAAATCCGCAAACGTCAGAAGATAGAGAAGGATGAAGCTACAGGAAAATACGTTTTCAAATCACCGCTGGAATTCCCTGAAGTTTGGCCGATGGTCGTCGTCCCGAAAGGCGGCTACCAGAAGAAAGATGTTTCGGAAGATGTCTGGGTTTTAGTGTCCAAGTTCGATGAAACCTATACCAAGCTAATCAAACTTTTAGAAACCGCCTGGGGTGAAGGCGGGCAGGGCGCCCTGTGGCATGCGATTGAGACAATGTTCGACCTCGAAAGATATGCCATTCCACTGATGCAGATACCGATCCCCGGAGAGATAGGCAACTACGGCCCTAGTTTCAGGTTGCTTTAACCCGTACTTTCTGATCGGTGTGAGAGAAAGACACCGCTTATAATTCTCAAACCTATGGCAAAAAAAGCTTATAAAAACTGGCGCGTAGTGCGAACTGTAGAACTCAATGCTCCGGCTCAGGAAGTGTGGGACCTGATCGGCGGGTTCTTCAACATACATAAATGGCATCCGGATATCGTCGCGACGGAAATCCTCAGCGATCAAACAGAAATGTCCGACATCAGGCGGCTATTAACTTTTCCGGGACAGCCTAAAACCACGGAACAACTCATCTTGATGGACAATGAGAATTTTCATTACCGCTATAAATGGCACGAAGGTGCGTGGGGTGAAAAGGTGCAACAGTATGTTGCGGAGATTAAGGTGTTGGAGGTTGAGATGGACAAGCGGTGCATTGTCCAGTGGTCCTCCACATTTTATTACTTCGAGGATGCAATTACTCAGTTTTACCAGAACGGGTTTGCTGCGCTAGTAAAAAAATTCGGGTGACGTTTTGATCGAATCATTTTGAATAAGGAGACAGCTTATTATGGGAAGCATGGTAGAAATTAACGACACTCTTCAACTGACAACGGAGCAGGGTTTCCCATCAGATTTGCTGGATCTGAAAAAGCATCAGGAAAAACCCGTTACGCTGGCTGACGTAAAAGATAAGATTTTTGAATTCAAGGACAAGCCGTCCGCACGAATCTTCCAACTCGATCCCGTTCGTGTTTACTACGTTCATAACATCAACGGGAAATGGTTGTTTTGGGGAAGAGTGTTCATCCAGTCGGAGACGATTTATAAGAACGTGGATGCGAATGGCAACTGGAAAGAGGGGGATTGGCTCACCTCCGGGACGTATAAAATCATCGACATCTATGACCCTGAATATCAAAAAATGTTTACACTGCACGAGGCTCCTCTTGATAGAAACTATTTTAGGTAACTAAGCTCAGGTTATTGATGCCGCGTAAAATCAGCAGAGATCAAAAACTGAAATTAATTCAGGAGGCTACGGAGGCCCTTAAAAATCCTCACGCCAAAGATTATGCTGCGGTTTATGCCGCGGCCGTTTTGACAAGCCGGAATAATATTTATTCCGCCATCAACTATTTTTCAGACACCTACACGCTCACGATTCACGCCGAACCATCAGCCCTGGCCCATGCTGCCAATCATAGTGAAAGCGAAATTCTGGCTATCGCCATCATTAGCACAGAGAAGCTGAAGAAGGGCGACTTTACCAATCCCTGTCATTTATGTAAGCAGATACTTTATGAAAGCCAACGTCGCTCCGGAATCAAGATGCTTGTTATTCTGGCAAATACGTATGGCGAATCTAAAGAATTATTTCTGGATGATATGGCTTCTTACCTCTGGCCGGTCTAAAGGTTTCAATTCCACGAAATTAATCCTTGATTTAGATCATCACAAACGTCTGGTGTAGCCCCCTCGCTTGACGGACAAATCACTGGTCGGGATGAATAAACAACGTCACATCCACGACCACTCTTGAAACTGTCCAGCTTCTTCCGCGAGAGACGTTTCATACTATAATCCTCATCCTCGCGGTCGAGCCTCTGCTCGACCGCGCGGGCGAACTGGTGGCGCGATTCAGCCGTCAACGACACTGGGGGTGGAAGGATCCGCGCAATTCGCTGACCATCCCTTTCTGGCGGCGGCTCATCCCTTCCCTGAAAGTCGTCATCTGCGTTAGGAACCCCCTGGAGATCGCGAACTCACTCTTCGTGCGCGGCGATTCGATGAGCGCCTCACAGTTCCAACTGTGGCGACACTACAACCGGCAAATCCTTTCGGCGGTTCCTCCCTCTTCCCGCATCGTCACGCACTATCAGTCTTACTTTGAGGACGCGCGCGGAGGTTCGGCGTGTGTCGGGCTGGCTCGGCCTCGATGACTCGGACGAAGCGGTGGAGCGCGCCTGTGCACAAATCTCCGGCACCCTGCGCCACTACCACGTGACCACGGAGGCGCTGAAGGCCGCGGGCGCCTCCGACGAGGTGGTCGAACTATACCTGCGCCTGTGTGAAGAAGCCGGGCCGGTCTGCCGACGACTCCTGGAGCGTGAAAGCGCGTCCGGGGCTTCGGGCGCGGCGCCGCGCTATCTCTCGCCAGAGGCCTATGCCCTGCGACTGGCGCAGATGGATGAACAACTGGCGGCAAGCGAGGAGAGGCTGCGTCAACTCGAACGGCAGTACGCCAGTCTCGAAACCCAACTCCACGAGGTCCGCGCTTCCCTCCTCCCGCTGATACGCGCGCTCGGCGCGCTGCGGGCCGTAAGGGACTGGCTGCGGTCACTCGGGAGAGGCAGGGCGTCTTGAAGGTCGCCGTAATCCTCCGCGGCTCTTAAAAGGTTCACGGTCAAAGTTCAGCCGGGGCGGCTCCTCCCGCACCATCGTCGCCCGCGAGAAGCGGCTCGATCACCCGGTCGAAACGACCGAAGACTATGTCCCAGGTGTATTCGTCCAAGACCTTTCGTCGCCCACGCTGGCCCAGGCTGTGCCGCAGTTCCGCATCGGCTAACAGTTTGGAGATGGCCTCGGCCAGTTCTTTCGGGCGGGCGAACCTGACCAGGAGGCCGTCCTGCCCTTGCGTCACAACGTCCGGGACGCCTCCTGCGTCCGCGCCGATGACTGGCTTGCCGTAAAGCCATGCCTCCAGATAGACGGTCCCGAACGCGTCCGCGCTTGAGGCCATCACGAACACGTCGCATGCGGCGAAGGCGTCTTTCTTTGTCATCTCATCGGTGAAGCCTAGAAACAGTGTTCGCTCGTGGACTTGAGGGGGTTGGGATGAAAAAAAATCTCTGAAGTCATCCACCACCGGCCCGATGAGAACGAGTTGAGCTTCACTGCCGGACGCCCACAAAAGTTTCATCGCTTCCACGAGTTCGAAAGCACCTTTGGCGCGAGTCAGTGTAGAGACCTGTAAGATGATCGGCCCCCGGAGACGAAAACAGTCTCTGAAGCGGCTCGCTTGCCCCCCGGCGACCTCGTCCGGCTCAATGCCTGTGCCTACGCAATGAAGTTTCGAGGAATCGAAACCGCGAGCTTCCAAGGCACGATTCTCAGCTCCAGTGGCCGTGATGATTGCGTCCGCGCGCCTCATTAACCTCATTTGCGGAGCAGTCAGGTATCCAGGCGATGGACTGCCCCCGGTGACACCCGTGTGAATCAGCGGCACGCAGACCCAGGGGATTTGATGATGCTGTGCCAGCCACGCCGCCGGATAGATCAGGTGGCTGTGAGGCAGGACGCCTGCAATAATCAGATCGAACCGGGGTCGCGCCAGAAAGATCTCCCGAAGATAACCCGGCAGTAAGACGTACGGGCTGCCGGACAGAAGGCTGACGCTGTCAACCGGCAGCAGGCTGATGGCTCGAAGCGCCTTGAACTGCAGAGGTATGTTTCTGATCTCGAACCGACGTACCGTCAACCCCTCGTCCGTTTGGACGCCCGCCTTCAGCCGCTGCTTCCAGGGCTTATGGTAGGATTCGGGATGCCAGGCGTTGGTCGTAAAAACTGTGACCTCAAGTCCGTTGCACACCAACCGCCTGGCTATGTTGTAGAACATACGCTCAGAGCCTCCCGGGTGCGGCCAGAAGCGGTGAACGACCAATAGCACTCTCTTGCGGGAAGTCATCGTTGGGTCTTGGTTTTACGCTCGCGCACCCGCGTCGGCGGGTAAGGAGAGCTGGTGAACGGGAAAAAGGTGACCATCATTATCCTCGCCTGGAACGGGCTTTCTTATACGAAGCGCTGCCTCCAGACGCTGCGCGAGAAGACTTTCTTTCCCAGGTACGAAGTCATCGTGGGTGATAATGGTAGCACAGACGGGACGGTTAATTACCTGAGGTCCTTGCCCTGGCTGCATGTGATCGAGAACGGCAGCAACCTTGGGTTCGCGAAGGGCAATAACTGCGCCATTGAGGCGAGCGATAAAGATTCCGACATCGTCCTGCTCAATAATGACACGGAAATTATCGAATCGCCGTGGCTGGGTCGGCTTCAAGAGAGTGCCTACCGGTCCGCTGACAGAGGGATTGTCGGCGCCAGATTGCGACGCCCCGACGGAAGCCTACAGCACGCGGGCACTTACATGCCTGTAGAGACCTACTGGGGGCAACAGATCGGAAGCGGCGAGAAAGACATCAACCAGCATAACGCTGACGCCGAAGTCGAGGGCGTGGTCTTCGCCTGCGTCTACATTAAGCGGGCCGTCCTCAATCAAGTGGGGCTGCTTGACGAAGATTACTTCAGCTATTTCGAGGACAGCGATTACTGTTTAAAAGCGCAGAGCCGCGGATTCAAAGTCATCTGCTGCGGCGCGGTGACCGTCCTTCATCACGAGAATACATCCACCAGGATTAATCGAGTGTCTCACACGGGTATGTTTCTGGAGTCCCAGAAGATCTTTAAGAAGAAGTGGCAGAGCGCGCTGGAGTCCACGCGCTACTCCAGAGAGGTGAACTGGCATTCTCTGCTCAACTTTCCGACAGGCTACGCGACCAGCTCCCGGGAACTGGTCCTTGAACTGGATCGCCAGAAGGTCAGGGTCAATTACAAATACCTGTACGGGGCGGGCACGGTCTACCCGGTTCCGGAGCCGGAGGAGACGACCTCTTATATGATCAACGTCATCAAAGGTCGGGAGATCAACCCCGCTGGCGTTCAGGTCTCATATGGTCAGGCGGACGGCTTCAGGACAAACTTCCGCTCCTATAAAATCGGCTACACCATGCTCGAAGTGGACGGGCTCCCGCGGGATTGGGTCAAACGCGCGAACATGGTGGACGAAGTCTGGACGCCTTCGACTTTCAACGCGAGGACGTTTAAAGAGAGCGGCGTCAAAAGGCCAATCCACGTCATGCCGCTCGGGGTTAACCCGGCATATTTTAATCCGAACATTACGGGCTATCCGATCCCGGGCGTCTTCACCTTCCTCTCGACATTCGAGTGGGGGGAAAGAAAAGCGCCCGAAATCCTGCTCAAAGCCTTTAACGACGAGTTCCGCTTTGACGAAGAGGTCGTCCTCGTCTGCAAGATTTACAATCAAGACCCCTCGATCAACGTCCTCAAACAGGTCCAGCACCTTGGGCTCAGGGAAGGCAGGGGAAGGATCATCTTCTCAATCAACGAGATGGTCCCGGCCCACCAACTGGGTGCGGTCTATCGCTCTGCGGATTGCTTCATACTCCCGACGCGTGGGGAAGGCTGGGGGCTACCTATTCTGGAGGCCATGGCCTGCGGCCTCCCCGTCATCGCGACCTCCTGGAGCGCCCAAACCGATTTCATGAGCGAAGAGATAGCTTTCCCGCTCAGCGTCGAGGGGCTCGTCCCCGCAAAAGCCAAGTGCCCCTACTACGAAGGCTTCAACTGGGCCGAACCCTCTTACGAGCATCTACGATCTTTGATGCGCCGCGTCTATGACAACCGCGAGGAGGCGAGACTTAAAGGGCTGAGGGCCTCCGCCGAAGTCTTGAATAAGTGGACCTGGCAGCAGAGCGTGGAGAAAATAATCGACCGCCTCGAACAGCTCGGTTAGCCTCCCTGGCCGCAAACTCCATCAGCTTCTCACGGCCGCCACGGTATATTTGCCGTAAGGGTAAGCCTCTTGGGATAGGGCGGACTCTCTCAACTCTTCTTCGCCGGACTGGCCGCCGCCCTTTGAGGAGAACCGGAAATGGTGAATCCTGAAGCGGGAACGTTCAAGGATAAATTCCATCAACCTGACGGGCACAGGGCGGACCAGACTGGGGTCCATATAAAATTCCCTCAAGGCCGGGATGTGATCTATGTTGGTCGCCTCCACGACGAAGATGCCCCCGCGCCTCAATTTCCTTCCAGCCAATTCAAGAAGCTCCAGGGTCTGTTCGTTCGTCAACCGCTCAACCACCCGGCCGGAGAAGATGCCCCCGATTGACGCATCGGGCGCGTTGCGGAGGTAATCGAAGATGTCCGCGCACAAGGCACGCAGCCCGCGCCTCTGACACAGCAACACCATCTTCTGATCCGAATCCACCCCCACCGCCGTGATGCCGTTTTCCGCAAACATTGAGAGCAACTGCCCCTGGCCGCAGCCAAGTTCCAGAGCAAGGTCGCTCTCGTTCAGTAGCTCCCGGAAAATCGCCAGGCTCCTCCGGCAGTAAGGAGTTAAGTCGAGATATTTTTCTTCGTAACGCGCTTGATCAAAATGCCCGCCGGGGGTGAGCCCTTCCTGACTACTATTGGCGGGCGCGTGCAGATGCTCTACGGCGGTCGGGCCGGGCTCACTCTCGCGCGCCGCCGGCAACCTTTTTTCATGAGCGTACAAGTCTTCGGCTATGAGCTGGAGCACGTCTACGACCAGATGGTTGAAAGCTCTCTGGAGGTGAAGGTTCCTTCTAACGGAGCGCAATATTAATTTGGTAACGCGAGACTTGGCTCTGCCCTTCCACCCGGCGCTCTGCCGGGTGGCCTGTGTGATCCCGTCCGCGTACAGTCTGCCTTTTCCGACCTCGCCCATGATATGCATGGCGTCGGGCACGGCTTGAGCTCGCCGCCGGATCGAGTTCATCAGGGTTTCGACGTCTACGTCAGTCGTCTCTTTGAGATTGATTTCAGACACTTGGCCCTCACCTCGTGTAAAATAGTCCTCGCCAGTTTGCCAGCGTCGCTCTTAAGGAATGATGCTTGACTTTCCGAGAGCGAGCAAGTAGTTTCGGGCGCGCCGGGTAGTTCACGGCGCGGCCCTTCCGTGGATTCCGAACTTTATCGTCAAACTTCGAGTGCTTGATTCGCCACTCAATATCTCGCCCGAGCGAGAAGGTGGGCCCGCCCCGGTTGGCGTTGCGGCTGGGGGAGGCCGTGTCCTCGTCGTCATCGTGACCTATAACGCCGAGGGACACATCCGCGACGTCTTCGAGCGAGTTCCGCAAGAGCTTTTTAATTCGTCGAAGACGCACTTTCTTGTAATAGACGATGCCTCGAACGACGTGGGCGTCGAGACCGCGCTTGAGTGGGTCAATCGGCACGGCGTCGCGAACGTCACGGTGCTGCGCAACAGCGTCAATCAAGGCTACGGGGGTAATCAGAAACTAGGGTACCGGCTGGCCCTCGATAGCTCGTTCGATTTTGTAATACTGCTTCACGGTGATGGTCAATACTCCCCCGAATTTCTCCCCGCCCTGATAGAGGCCTGGCAACGAAGCGGGGCCGACGTTGTTTTGGGAACAAGGATGTGGTCGGTGGCCTCCGCGCGGCGCGGCGGGATGCCTGCCTACAAGATTGTCGGCAACCGTATCCTGACGCGGATCCAGAATCTTCTGACGGGCGAGAACCTGTTTGAGTACCACACCGGCCTGCGTGGATACGCGACGACCTTTCTTCGAAAAGTTCCCTTTGAAATCAATACGAACGATTTTCACTTCGACACCGAAATATTGCTACAGGCCTTCCACGCCCGCGCCAAGGTGGTGGAGATTAACATTCCCACTCACTACGGCGACGAGAGGTGTCACGTCAACGGGTTGAAGTACGCCTACAACGTCCTCAAGGCAACACTACAGTTCCGCATGCACCAGATGGGCATGTTCTGCTCCTTGAAGTACAGAAATTTTAACGGCCCCTCTTATGCGGATAAGACGCATGTCATCTATTCATCGCACAGGATGGCCCTGGGGATAATCCGGTCGGTCAATCCGAAGACTGTTCTGGACATCGGCTGCGGCGATGGCTACGTGGCCCGCGAGTGTGAGAAATCCGGCATTCGCGTGACCGGGCTGGACAAGGCGGACCCGCCGCCGGGCATGATGAGCAGAAACATACGCGTGCGCCTGGACGAAGACGAGCTGCCGGTCAACCTCGCCGACTTCGATCTGGTGCTGATGCTGGACATCATCGAGCACCTGAGCGAGCCGGAGCAGTTTCTGATCAAGCTACGCGAATCCTACAGGAGTCTTTGTGAAAAGGGGTCCGACCCGCCGCCAGTCATCTTATCCACCCCGAACGTAGCTTTCGTGACCGTTCGGCTCAATCTTCTCCTAGGCAGGTTTCCTTACGCGGAGCGCGGCATACTGGATGTCACGCACAAGCGCCTTTTTACGCGCGGCTCGCTCTTGAGAGCGCTGGAAGATTGCGGCTACGAGATCGAGAAAGTGTTGCCCGTCCCAGTCCCCTTCGACGCCGTGATGGGTGGACGGCTCGGCACGCTCCTGAAATTCGTCAGTAAATTTCTCTGCTTTGTCTGGCCCAGACTGTTTGCGTTCCAGTTCATGGTGCTCTGCAGGCCGCGGCCCGGGGCCCGCCAGCTCCTGCTGCAAAGCGAACAGTATTTGATCGCCGATGAGGACTTTTACAAGGTACTGGGAGAGAATGGCGCAGCAGGTAATCAAGTGCCTGTAGCACACACGCTGCGATCAAATCAGGCAGAAGCCGCGGAAGTCAGTTCGGATCGGATTTGACAAGGACCGGCACCCTGACTTCACCGCCCCCTACGTCACAGAACCACGCCACCCATTCCTGCACCAGAGAGAAGACTAAAATGTACGAACCGGCCCTGGCCGGGGCTTTGACGTTCAGTAACAACTCCTCCGTTTCGCCTGGACGGATGTCGCGTGAGAAGAGAGCCCTATCACCATCTCCCAGCATCTGGCCGTCGCTCCCATTGAGCCACCTGTAAGAGGCGGCGACTCTATACTCACCCTGGTCGCCGCCAGCGGCTGACCACACGCTGTCGCTCGTATTCCTGACACTTATTTTGACACGTATCAACTGGTTCGCCAGTAACACAGGCGGGACCCCTTCGACCGTGATGGCGGAATCAAACCTGGATAATGGACCCAATTCGGCCCTCCCGAGACTCTCACCTGTCGGGCTCAAGTAGACAGCATATGAGTTTACGATGTGTCTCTCGTAAGGGATGTTGTAATCCTGAAGTCGCTCACGGAAAGCCTCATCGTGGCGAGAGGGCGCGTGAAAAATATAGGCGGCCGTGGGCAAGGCGCGCACCGCGCGAGTCAATTCAGGGTTGCGGTCCCAGATGCGTATGGAGGTGACTAAAATCTCTTCCCGACTGAGGAAGGTGGCCTTATACGCCGTCCAGTAATCCCCGAACGCCCCGCGCACCCCTTTCTTCCTCAGAAGGTCTAAGACGTCAAGGAGCGGTTCATGCTTCCGAACCAGTTGCAGATTGCTGGTGATAAATTGTTGATTGACCAGCCACGTGAAGCTCTTTGAGAGGCCGAAGGCGAGAACAGCGCACGTAAGAAGGATGGCGCACGCCTTCGAACGCCGCCCGGCGTGGACGATCATCCCGCCCGCCAGCACAGTCAAAGACGTGAGGCTCGGCAGCAGGTAGCGGTTCGAAAGCGTGTCCTGCGGGTTGGTGCTCAGAATAAAGAGCAGGACGTTAACAACCGGGAGGAGGACCAGAATCGTAAGGACAGCCCTTCTTCTGCGCGCAATGCTTCCTCGCTGCCCGCCACTTCTGAATACGGTCCAGACGCCCCACAGCCAGGCGGCCATGAAGAGACCCAGATAAAAGGTCTCGGCCCAGAGCGGGAAACTCGGCCCGGACCACCGTGCCAATTCAGGCGCGCCGAAGGGGTTGACGCCAAAAAAAGCCGGAAGGCATCGCTGCAACAGCAGCTTGAGATTTCCGTAGATCACAGCCGGAGCTGCGAGGCCAAATG
Organism: Pyrinomonadaceae bacterium; assembly: GCA_036392495.1. Classification (GTDB taxonomy): domain Bacteria; phylum Acidobacteriota; class Blastocatellia; order Pyrinomonadales; family Pyrinomonadaceae; genus QHXM01. The sequence continues at coordinate 47,761 of DASVXV010000142.1, forward strand.
AAGGCTGCTTGGTTGAGGAGACTCCGCTCAGATAAGCGATTATTTTCGGCGCACAGCCAATAGTGAAAGCGCCCGCGAAGGCCAGAAGCCATTTTACTATGCGCGCTGCCCCGAACGACTCGAAGAGCAGCTTCGCACGAGCACGCCCCTCGCGTAGGGATAGCTCGCGGACCATCACAAGGGCAAGTGCTGCGGAGAACGTCACTACATAGACAAAATAGAGCTGGTAAATATAGATGCCGGAGCCGAGCAGCCATCCGAGGAGAGCCAGCTTCGCAATGGAAGGCTTTCTGATAAGGTAGTAGATCTGAAGGACTGTGATGGCCCCCCAGCCGACGATCAGACAGTAGCCACCGCTCGCCAAAGTGCTCCACATTAAGAGCATCGGCGAGAAGACGGCCAGTGATGCGGAGGCCGCCAGCCCGGCGGTCGTTCCGAAGAGACGCCGACCTAGAAAAAAGACTGCGATCAGGAGGATTAAAAACCCTGTGAGGGCTGCCAGCTTGAAACTCAGAGGGACAAACCCGAACAGGGCTATGAAGGGGAGGGCGATGAGACTTTCACTGATGCCGTAATATGTTGTATCCCAGTTGAAAAAGGAGAACTCGCGCCCCTCCAGCATGTGCTTGATGACCAGCGCGTTGACAGCCTCATCGGAGTTGAATTGGGTAACCGAGTTGTAGAGGATTGGTATTCGGAGCAGAAAGGCGAGCGCCAGAGCGGCGAGCAACAATGCGATCCAGCCACGCCTTAAACGGAAGCGACGTTTGCGCGCCCCTCCCTCGACGACTCCTAGAAGCGCATACTCAGGGCCTGAGTTTTTTTCACCAACGTTATAAGCTGGCATGGCCAAACAGGTACTTTCCAAGCGCCGGGCGCGGGCGCAGCCCTTGAACCGAGTCTTTCACTCTTTCACCTAAATAGCCGTTGGTGAAAATCACAGGCACGCGAGTCACAGCCGGGGCGGAAGACAACGCTGCCGCACGAGATAAAGTTCTGCCCTCAGCGCTCCCGGAAAGATGCCCTTGCGAGCAGTTCAGCCTGGGCTTCGTAATTATTTAGGAGAAACTGCCGGCGACATCTTCACCCTCATCAGTTAATGAGTTTCAGTTATGATCCGCCCGTATCCCTATCCGCAGGGGAATCCACAGGATCGCCCTCCTGGTCAGGGTTTTCCAGTCGTCTCAGACGCTCCTCGGCGAACTTCCGTTTTTGCCTCTCACTTTCAGCCTTCTCTTCTGCAAGCCTGGCCCGTTCGTTAGCGTCCTGCAAATCTTCTCGCAACTGGATTGACTGTTCCGCGCCATCCTGCTGCTCGCCAGTCGTCCTGATTCTGTCCCCGTCAGCTTGAGACGCTCTGCAGCCGGTCCCGAAGTGTAGGTTGCAGCCGGTCAAGAGTAAAGCGCTAAGAATAAGCAGGGTAACGATTGATGTTTTGGTACTCACCTCTGTTTACCTCCTTGAGGTGGGCGGGCTCAATCCTGATATACGCCTCCACAGACAGCTTTGTTTGCTAAAATCGTTTTGGACCGGCTCACAGTTCTCTCTACGCCTTATCGCACCGCGGTGCAGATGAGCGCTCTCATCCTGCCCCGCACAGGCATGTCTCCACAACGTGAAGCAACTGCTTCAGCGACAGCGGCGATAATCTCCTGAGCTCCCGACGGGCTACGTTCGTTAATAGCAGCGATCACGGGATTCCCCTCGATCAGCCCCTTGGCGACCTCTGAAGCGGATGGGCTGATGGACGGCAGCGTCAATGGCGAGATACTGATATCTCCAAATGCGGCTCTCGTCAGGAGTGATCTGATAAGCTCTGGGTCGTGAAAACAGAATGGAACTTCATAGAAATTTGGCGGGTCATGCTCAAAGAATGTTGAGATGGTTGCGTGAGCGATATATGCAAGGTCGTTCTGCTCGATTGCATCCCACACGCTGAAAAGAAAAACGCCGCCGGGCTTTAAGACTCGATACGCCTCACGAATGGCTCTTTCCTTATCCGGGACAAACATTAATCCGAACTGGCAGACGACCGCATTAAATGATTCTTCCGCAAATGGTAGATTAGTGGCGTCAGTCTGCTTCCATTCAAGGGCTTCGTCCGGTCTAAACTTTCGCGCTGCATATGCAATCATGGCTTCGTTCAGATCTGTGGCAACAAGTCTTGCGCTGTGTGGCAGACGGTCGCGCAACTGGCGTGTCAGGATTCCGGTACCGCACGCCACCTCCAGCACGGATGCGCCTTCCGAGACCTTCAAGCGCTTCGCCATTTCGGCAGCGTAAGGCTTAAACAGGGCCGGGCCTAAATAGCGATCATAGTTTTCAGGAATTGACCCGATAAATGCTGCGTGTTGATCCGACATCTTCTAATTCTCTTCAGAGTGCAACGGAATATTTCTAAAGCACCTGCAATCCTGGATGCTTGAGTTTCTTGAGCGCGCTTGTTTGAACCAATGCGTACGAATCTAAAGGCGCAATGCATACATTGCGCCTTTTGTCTCGATGGCCGCCGGGGTAATCAGGCGCTACCGCAGGTATTTATTGAACCATTCGAGGGAACGCGCCCAGGCCAGTTTCGCTGCCGTCTCGTCATAACGCGGCGTCGTGTCGTTGTGGAAGCCGTGCTGTTTGCCCTCGTACATGTGCACCGCGTACACCTTGTTGTTGGCCTTGAGCGCCGCCTCGTAAGCCGCGATGCCCTCGTTGACCCGCTGGTCGTTGCCCGCGTAATGCAGCAGGAGCGGCGCGGAAATCTTGGGGACATCCTCTGTGCCTGCCTGGCGGCCATAGAACGCGACTCCGGCATTCAGATCAGCGCCGAGGCGCACGGCCAACTGATTCACCATCCCGCCGCCGAAGCAGAAGCCGACCGCGCCCAGTTTGCCTGTGGAATCCTTCCGCGCTTTGAGCCACTTGGCCGCCGCGACGAAATCTTCGGTCATCTTCTTCCCGTCCACCTTACGAAAGGCTTCGGCGCCCTTCTCATCGCTTCCCGGGTAGCCGCCGACCGAAGTCAATCCGTCGGGCGCAAAGGCTATGAAATCAGCGAGCGCAAGCCGCCGCGCCACGTCTTCGATATAGGGATTGAGTCCGCGGTTTTCGTGGATGACGAGTACGACCGGCAGCTTTTTCCCTTTCGCCGGTCGAGCCAGATATCCCTTGATAGAGCCGTTCCCGGCCGGGGATTGCACGACTTCGTAGCCCACTTTGATGCGTTTGTCATCCGGGGGCACCTGCTGTGCCCAGGCGTAGTTGGGTCTCAGGCTCTCGAAAATCGCCGCGACGGTCAGGCCACCGACAGCAAACTTTACCGCGCGGTCCAGGAAAGTGCGGCGGTCTATGTCGCCGTGCTGGTATTCGTGAAACAGGTCTAACAACTCCTGCGGATAATCGGATGCTGCTTTACGTTCCATTCTTTCTCCTCGTATGGGACTCTAGCGAAGTAAGAGTTGACTCTCCCACCTCGCCAGTGAATTGGGAAGGCTGCTGAAGGCAACGATTCCCACCAGGAAATCGCAAAAGCCCAAGCCCCCCGCTACGGTCAATCCGGTAACTTGCATTTCCTAATACGAACGCATGCTCTCCGTTGGCATGCAAGGCTAAGCAGCCGTCACTCCATTACCTTATCGAGACCTCTGATTAGTCCGACGCGATCTCTCACCTTACGTATCGCTAAGAGAGTCCCCTGGATATATGGCTCCGCCCCGCTCCCCGCGTCGTGGCGGATGGAGAGGCGCTCGTCCTTCGCGCCGAAGATGGCCTCGACGCTGATCACGTAACCGGGGAGACGTAGCGAATGGACCTGAATTCCGTTCAGGTTCGTCCCACGGCTGTCCTTCTCTCCGAGGGTCTCCTCGACCGGGTGGGTGACCGAGGGCCTTTTAACCTGTGACAGCCTGAAGGCCAGCTCGCGCGTGGTGCCGCTCGGCGCATCCTGCTTGGCGTCAGAGGCGTAATCTATGATCTCCCAATGCGACAGGTACTTCGCCGCCTCGCAGGCGAAGCGCTGGAGCAGGACGGCTGTGATGGCGAAGTTACCGGCGGCTATGACTCCGACCTTGTGCTCCAGGGCTGCCTGGTTGATTTCGGCAAAGTCCTCGTCTGTCAGCCCCGACGAGCCTATGACGACGTGGACGCCCCTGCGGATTGCCGTCATCACATTGGCCTTCACCACGTCCGCCTTCGTGTAATCAACCAGCACGTCCGCCGGGACGTCCAGGGCTTCCGCGACAGATCCGCTGACGGTCAGGTCCAGGTTAAAGACGCCGAAGAGGTCCCCAAGGTTACGGCCTTTATGAGTCCGGGAGACTGCGCCGGCGAGGCTCAAATCATTCGCCTCGGCGACGGCCAGGCAGAGGGGCTTCCCGACCCAGCCGGTCGCCCCGGCGATACAGACCTTGAGCTTCATGCCGCCAACTCTACCAACTTACGAATCGGCTTGCCAACACCTGAGCTTCACCCCTTCGCTGATCCAGGGCACGGCGACGTCAACTCTTAACCTTTGGCCCCAACGGTAAAGAGCCTGCGAACCAAGCGCATAATCGGCATGGGAGACCTTCTCTTCTTCATGGACTTCAACGTCCGTAAGGTAAAGATATAACGTCTATCTAAAGACCGTAATCTTGATTACCAAACTCATTGATACCAATATCCATGCAGAAATGAGATATATTTTTTGAGTAGTGACTCAAACAGAAACGGGCAGCTACCAGGCTGCCCGTTAACTATTGATTCAATTGGAGGCGGCGATCGGAATCGAACCGATGAATAAAGGTTTTGCAGACCTCTGCCTTAGCCACTTGGCTACGCCGCCTTAAAAATAATGTTGCTCAGCGTGACAATTTTTGCAAAGCAAGTCGCACTTATCTAGCTCTTTTTTCATATTTTCCCATTTACCGGCATTACCGGAAATCGCAAAGTCTTTCTCGTGCGGGTTTCTATGGTGAAAATCCATCGCACCCACACACTTATTGTAGCCACATTTCTGGCACTTGCCACCTTTATACTCAACAGCTTTTATCTTGATTTTTCTTCGGCGTTGCTTCGAGACACAAGCCGAACATAAATCTATTGTCATGGCTTGATGCCTGCGAAACATGAAATTTTTCAAACAGTTCAAACAAATTCTTTCTGTATTTTCCAAAACTGAAATGCTCTGTTCCAGTTTTTGACGATTGTTAGCTTTGAATGGTGAACAGGATAAGCAATATTTTCTTTTCCCGAAATTCCTTGCTTTTCCGTCAATTACAAATCTTGTTGGTATTTTTATGTTACACCTTCTACAGTCCATACTGTAATGTAGCATAAAATCTTCGACTTTCAACTTACCACTTGGCTACGCCGCCGAAAATAACGATGAAGTGTGAACGCGGAACGATGAATGGGAAATTAGTTCATCATTCATCGTTCCGCGTTCATCATTTCTTGGAGCGGGAGACGAGATTTGAACTCGCGACTTCGACCTTGGCAAGGTCGCACTCTACCACTGAGTTACTCCCGCTTGCGGAAGATAGATTCTACAGATTCAACTGTCGTTGTCAAGCGGCCTTCAGAAGCCGTTTCCCAACCCCTTAATCATAATGCGCGCCCGCCCACTGCCGCTTCTTAAACTTCTCTTCAGTCCAGAAATTTCTGAGCACTTCGAGACGCGGGCGTGCTGCCGCCATGCCCCCCTCAACAGCCGGCGGCAGGATGACGCTGACGACATCATAACGGTAGGGCGCCTCCGTCAAACCGAACAGACGCCGGTAGGCGCGCGCGGCCCGCGTCACCTGGCGCTGCTTGCGCAAGTCCACGTTCGCCTCCGGCGCTGCGAACCAGTCTGAGGCGCGCGTCTTGACCTCCACAAAGCACAGCGTCGCCCCCTCATAAGCGATCAGATCAATCTCTGCATGAACCAGCGCGCCCCGAAGCGAGCGCCCGACCGCGAGCGTGAAATTTGAAGCGACCAGCGTGTAACCTAGACGCTCCAGGTGCTCCGCCGCCAGACGCTCGCCCCGCGCTCCCAGCAGCAGATGCGACGCGATTTCGTCAGACGCGACCTCACGAATGCCGCTCTCAACCGGGTCAGAATCAGCACGCTCTCTCTTCCATCTTCGAGGATTGAGACTCTGCAAACGCATCAAGCTTCGCCTTTGATGAAAAAGTCTGTATTAAAAACCTACCGGCGCCGCCTGTAGACTACTCTTCGGCCATTCTTTGCCGCAAGCTCCCTCGGCCGCACGCTTATCCTTGCTAGTGATTAACGACGCGCGCTACACTTTAGCAGTGCCCCGAAAGCCCTGTTGCCCACATTCCGTGATCAGTGCCCAGTAGATTGGAAATTTCTCTATGCGACCCGAAGGTATAGAGCAGGCCGTAGATTCAACCCAAACGGAAGTAAGCGAGCCGCAGGCGGCTGATGCCTTCGAGACTCGCGCCGTGCTGCCGCTCGTCGCCATCGTCGGGCGTCCCAACGTCGGCAAGTCCACCCTCTTTAATCGCATCACGGGCGAGCGCCGCGCCATCACAGGGGACGAGCCTGGCATCACGCGCGACCGCATCTACGGCGAGGCGGAGTGGAACGGCAGGGCCTTTTCAATCGTGGATACGGGCGGGATTGTGCCCGACGACGACGCGGTGATTCCTGCGAATATTTTCAAGCAGGCGGCCTCCGCGATTGAAGAGGCGCAGGTCATCGTCTGGGTCGTGGACGCGCGCAAAGGCATTACGCCGCTCGACGAAGAACTGGTACGGCTCCTACGCTCCACAGGCAAGCGCGTCTTCGTCGCGGCCAACAAGGCGGATGCCGCACGGCTAGAGACGGACGCAGGCGAGTTTTATCGGTTCGGCTTTGACGACGTCGTCCCCGTCTCTGCCGAACAGGGCAACGGCGTCGGCGATCTGCTCGATGCGGTCGTCGCCAATTTTCAACCCGTTACAGGAAATTTCTCTGAAGAGAATCCCAGGTGGCTTGAGTTGCGGCTGGCTATCGTCGGGCGCCCGAACGTCGGCAAGTCCTCTTTGCTCAACCGGCTGCTCGGTGAAGAGCGCGTGATAGTCTCGCCCGTCGCGGGCACGACCCGCGATGCCGTGGACACCTTGCTTGAAACAGAAGGACAGAAGTTTCGTCTCATTGACACGGCAGGCATTCGTCGCAAGGGCAAGACGGAGGAGATGGCCGAAAAGCTCTCCGTGATTATGGCCCGGAAGAATCTTGAGCGCGCAGACGTCGCCATAGTCGTCGTGGACGCGAGCGAGGGCGTCACGGCGCTGGACGCCAACATCGCGGGTTACGCTTACGACGCCGGCTGCTCGATTATCATAGCCGTCAACAAGTGGGACGCTGTGCCTAATAAGGAGACCGGAACCGGCGCGGCGTTCGAGCGCGGCTTGCGCGACAGGATGAAGTTTCTGGAGTTCGCGCCCGTGGTGACGATCTCGGCCCTGACGGGCCAGCGCGTCGAGAGAATCCTGCCGCTCGCCCTGCGCGCCAACGAAGCGCGCAACCGCAGGATTCCCACTTCGCAGTTGAACGCCTTCTTCGAGCGTGCGGTCGCGCAGCCACGCGGCGGGGGCGCGCCAGCCCCTGTCAAAGGCGGGGTCTCGCGCCTGCATGTTCAATATATGACGCAGACGGGCGTGCGCCCGCCGACCTTCGTTCTCTTCACTGCGGGAGGCCGTCCCGGGCTACATTTTTCATACACGCGTTACTTGCAGAATCGTCTGCGCGAAGAGTTCGATTTCTTTGCCACGCCGCTCAGACTTGTCGAGCGTCACAGGAAAGGCAGAAAACAGTAGTCAGTAGTCGGTGGTCAGTGGTCAGTTAAGAACCTTCGCCTTTAACTGACCACTGACCACCGACCACTGACCACTCTCTTATGGACCAAGATTTCGTAGAGCTATTTGGGCACATCAGCGACCCGGCCATTGTGATTGATGAGGAGGGCGCGCGCGTCCATGCCTGTAACGAGGCCTTTGCCTCGCTGGCCGTGCTCTCCTACGCTTCGATTGCCGGGACGCCTGTCTCTACGCTTTTGAAGTTTGAGCCGGCCGACACGAACGGGACGGACGGCCAAGAGAGCGCGACCATTCTAGTCAACGGCGAGCATCCGCTTCACGTGCGCGTCGAGCGCATCAACTGCCACTGGCAGGAGAGGCCCGCCACGCTCTGCCTCTTCAAGTCGCCCGAGCATAAGTTCCAGGAACAGGACACGATGGTGACGAGCGACGAGATGAGCGCGCTCTTCGACTACCTGCGCGAGGCCACGGAACAGCTCGAAGTCATCAACCGCGTCGTCGCCGCCGTCAACTCCAGCCGGACCATCGAGGAGGTCTTCGATCTGGCGAGCGAACAGATGCGCGCCATGATCCCTTTCGACCGTGCCTCAATCGCACTCTGCGAAGAGGACGGGGAGACCTTGCGCGTCTTCGCGATGGCCGGAGAGCACGCTGGCTCATTAGAGGTGGGCGCGACCGCTCCGCTTCACGGCTCCGTCACGGAGCACGCCATCGAGCGCCATGAGATGGTCCTCATTCCGGAGCTGAGCGAGGAGAAACGCTTCAACATCTACGCGGACCTTCAGCGCGAGGGCTTCCGCTCCTCTATCTGCTGCCCGCTCTTTTCCACACGGCGCGCCATCGGCAGCCTCAACCTGACATCCCGCGTCCACGACGCTTATGGGCGCAAACACCTGCTCGCGCTCGAACGTCTGGCCCCGCCCCTGGCCATAGCGATTGAAAAAGTCCTGCTGCTCGAACAGGCCGAGAAACGTTCGCGCGAGATGGAACGGGCCGCGCGGCGCGAAGAACTGGCCGCGCGCATCGGCCGCAAGCTTTCGGGCTCGCTGGACCCTTCGGCGGTCCTGCAGGAGACGGTTGACGCGCTCGGCTCGGCGCTTGAGGCGGACCGCTGCCACGTCACCCTTCTCGACGGCGCGCAAGATTATGCGCTCGTCGGCTACGAGTTTCTGGCGCGGCGCGAGATCAGCTCTTTGCGCGGCCACCGCATCCCCCTGCGCTCCAGCGCCTATGCGCAAAGAGTCATTAGCGCCGACGGTCCGACGGCGCACAACGACATACGCCAGCTTGAACAGGATGAGCTGCTGAAACTCTATTCGCGCCTGGACGTGTGCGCCGTGCTGGCCGCGCCCGTCGTCGTCCACGGCATGAGCCAGGGACTGCTTGAGCTGCATATGAACTGCGAGCCGCGCGAGTGGACCGCCGACGACGCGAAGGTCCTGGGCGCGGTCGCCGCTCAGGTCTCCATGGCGTTGACGAACGCGCGGCTTTACGAAGCCAGCCGCCGCCGCAGCCAGGAGCTCGAAGGTCTTTACAAGATTTCGCGCGCCTTCTCGACTTTGACCGACACTTCGGAGATTTACGGGCGGCTGACGCACGCGATTGCGGAACTCGTCGGCGGTGAAAAATGTCTTCTGGCGACCTATGACCGGCGTCAGGCGATGGTGCGCGCGGAGGCTCCGGGCTACAACACCTCGCCCGAGATGATTCGCGACTTCCAGTTCAATCTCAATCCTGAGAGCGGGAGCGAATACAGCTATCGCACGGGCGAAAGCGAGTACATCTACCGGACGGGCGAGCCCTTTTTCTCGAACGACCCGACGCGCGACGAGCGCTTCAACCAGGAGTTCATCGCGCGCTACCAAATACGCTCGGCCTTGATCGTGCCCTTGATGATCAAGCGCGAGCTGATCGGCTTCGTCTATGTGGCGAATCGCCCGGGGGGCTTTCGCCAGCGCGACATGCAGATGCTCGAAATCTTCGCCGCCCAGGCCGCGGAAACCATCGCCAACGCGCGCCTCTTCTCGACCATCCAGGCGCAGGCCGAACGCGAGGCCGTCGTCAACCGGCTGGTGCTCGCCCTGCAACAGGCCGCAGACCCGAAGCGCGGAGTCGAGATGGTCGTCGAGCGCACAGGGCAGGTGCTCGGGCTGGACCGCTGCGTGGCCGTCATGTTCTCGGAAAACGAGCACGCGGACATCTACGGGGAATGGTGCGCCGGGGGCGTCTCGCGCATCCGTAACGAGCCGGAAGTTCTGGAGCGCTCTCCAGTCGGGCAGTGGCTCAAGGAGCACCGCCAGCCCCTGGTCGTCTCGAACGTGCGCGAGCACAAGCTCGCGGCGGGGGTCGAAGACATCATCGAAAAGACAGGGCTCCAGAGCCTCGCCGTCGTCCCGATCATGCACCAGGGGCGCGTCATAGGCTCTTTGAGCGGCCACCAGACACGCGCGACGCGGCGTTGGGCCGAAGACGATGTTGACCTGCTGACGGCCGTCGCCACGCAGATCGGCTCGACGCTTGAGAACGCGCGCCTCATTTCGGAGCTGCGCGAGGCGAATCGCCTCAAGGACGAGTTTCTCGCCACGCTCTCGCATGAGCTGAGAACCCCTTTGACGGCGATCAAAGGCTGGGTTGATCTCCTGAGCGAGAACGCTGCGCTCGACGCCGACGAGGAGCTGGCGGACGGCATCGAGGTTATCAAGAACTCCGCCTCGTCGCTGACACAGCTGATCTCGGACCTCCTGGACCTCTCACGCATCCAGCGGCGCGTGCTCAGGCTCGACCGGAAGCCTTCGGACATCAATCTGGCGATTCTGGATGCGGCCCAGGTCGTCCGACCGACGGCTCTGGCGCGTCGCCTGGACTTAAAGCTGGAACTGGACGACGGCCTGCCGCTGATTAACGTGGACCCGCACCGCATTCAGCAGATCGTCTGGAACCTGCTGAACAACGCCGTCAAGTTCACTCCAGAGGGCGGGCGCGTCACCGTGCGTTCGCGCCTGATAGACAGCGCGGGCATCATGCTTGAGGAGGACGAGGCTGAGCCCGTGCGCTGGATCGCCATCGAGGTCGAGGATACGGGCGAAGGAATCTCGCAGGAGTTTTTACCCTTCGTCTGGGACCGCTTCCGCCAGGCCGACGGCTCCTCCACCAGAAAGCACGGCGGCCTCGGCATCGGCCTCGCGCTCGTCAAGGAACTGGCAGAGGCGCACGGCGGCCAGGTCTCCGCAGAGAGCGACGGCGGCGCAATCTTCACCGTGCGTTTGCCCGTTGAAAAGCAGGGATGAGACAGCCCCGTTAGGGGCGACAGACGTTCTGCCGCCCCTCCGGGGCTCTAATATTTTTGATGTGCCTTAACCCAGGGCTGACGCCCTGGGCTTTAGACGGTCGCCCCTAACGGGGCTCGAAACATATTTACATACGTGTTCCAGGAGACCGACGATCCTGACTAAATTCTGTCACCCCTCGCAGGGCTGAAAACTATCCACAGCCACCTCAATTTCCCGCCTGCTGGCGAACCCGTCGCGACTCTGTGGCCAGGGAGTCAACCCAGGTGGCGTTTGCTTCCTGCAGTGGCAGGAAGGCTTCGCGAGGGGCGCGCGTTTCCACACGCATGTTGTCGTCCGTGTTGATGACCGCGCCCGCGACCGCAGGGCCGAGCGTGGCCTCGTCGCAGACGAACCAGGATTCCAGGTCGGCTGGCGCAAGGATGTTGATTCGCGCCAGCTCTTTTCGCACACGCTCGTCTCGCATACGCTCTCCGAAACGCTCAAGGGAGAGTGGCCTGAGGCTGCCGACGAGAATCAGGTCCTTCCCTCTCGCCGTCCCCGAGACGCGAAAGACCATCACGCGCGGGAAGACGCTCCCGAAGGTCGCAAGCACCGTCCGCAGGCTCTCCGTGGAGAGTTGATAAGTTTGCAGCCACTGAACGAAGACGCCGTCCTCTTTTAAGCGGCTGCGCCCGAGCTCGAAGAATTCCCGTGTGAAAAGGTTGGCGACGCCCGGCACCCAGGGATGGCTCGGCTCGCTGACGATGGCGTCGTAGAGCGTCGGATTGACTTTCAGGTACGTGCGCGCGTCGTCAATTATCAGGCGCGTGCGCGGATCATTGAGCGGCAGATTATTGACGTGATTGAAATAGCTCCCGGCCTCGATCACCACCGGCTCCAGCTCGACGCATTCGAGCGCTTTGATCTCCGACTGAAGCATCGAGCCGACGCTCACGCCCGAGCCGTAGCCGACGATCAGGCCGTTCTCCAGACGGGGCGCGAGGAGGACCGGCAGTTGGCCGAGGATGACCTGCGTCGGCATGTCTTCACGGTCCGAGGCGTTGGTCCGCCCGTTAATCGCCATCGAGCGCACGCCCCAGTCCTCGCGCACCGAAACGGTCGCTGTCGGACCTTCCTTATACATCAACAGGCGGTTGGTCTCCGGGCTATACTTCTGCTCTTCGGATATGCCGAAAGTATATTGCGGGTTGGCACGCAGTCGGACGAGCAGGTCATACGCGCCTTTGGACAGATCATCCAATTTCAGGCGCGGAGCAGCGACGAGCAGCAGCAGGATGAGCAGAGCGGTCACGCCAATTGCCAGGCTTCGCCGCAGGTCAACGTCCGCCTCCTCGCGCTGAGGACGATAAGCGATGCCTGCGAGGATCAGACAGAGCACGGCGGCAAAGATAATGGTAGCGCGCGTGCCCATTTTCGGGACGAGCACGAAGCCCGTGAGAAACGCTCCGGCGATTGCGCCCAGGGTGTTGATGGCATAACTGCGCCCGACAAGTCGAACAGAGGCATCCGCCTGTTTGCTCGCCCAGACCAGCACGAGCGGCATCACCATCCCCATCAAGGCAGCCGGAATCAGAATCAAAAGGGCCGCGACCATTATTTGGAGCAGGAGCAGCCCGAGCCATGAGTTGGTCTGAAGACTCGTTCCAAGCTGAAGCAACAGCCCCGGAGACTGATTCGCAATCCAGATACTGAGAAACAGAGCCAAGACGGTTGCCAGCTCGATAATCATGATCGAGCGGCGCAGATTTACGGCCACCTTTTTCTGAGCGACGACTGCTGCCCCTGCGGCCAACCCCAGGAGGAAGAGTGCGACCGTGATGCTGAAGGCGTAGGTGCTTGAGCCGATAATCATTGTCAGCACGCGCGTCCAGGCCACCTGTGTGCTGATCGTCACGAAGCCGGAGACGACCGCGCACGCCAGCCAGAATCTGCTGCCCCCTTCGATTCTCGCACGTGGCGACTCCTCCTCTTCTATTGGACTCTCGCCAGCGCTTTTTTCATCGCTTCCCTCTTCCGACGACTGCTCTACGGTCTCAACCTCAGGCGCGCGCCTTTCGTCTTTCCGGTCAATGATGATCGCCCCGATGCCTATGACCAGGTTGATGGCGGCGGCCGTGTAGATGGTCGAATGGACGCCGAGCGACGGAAGCAGAAGGAAGCCTGCGGCGACCGTCCCGAAAATAGCTCCGATAAGATTGCAGGTGTAGAGACGCGTGACGGCGGTCGGCTTGTGATCCGGCGAGCGCAGGAGCGCAGCCGAGAGCACAGGCAGCGTCGCCCCCATCAGGGTCGTCGGCACGAGCAGCACCAGGCAGGAGAGCGCGAAGCGCCAGAGATTGAAAGCGTAAAAGCCTGGCTGGAATTGTCCCCAGATGAAGGCGTAGAGGTAATCTACCAGGCGAAACAGAAGCGGCACGGCCAGGGCGTAAAGGGCGATTCCGATTTCGATGACGCCGTAGGCGCGAAGCGGGCGCTTGATTCGCGCGGCGATTCGCCCGGCCCAGGCGCTCCCCAAGGCCAGCCCGCCCATGAAGGCCGCGAGCACGGCGCTGATGGCGAAAGTCGTCGCCCCGAAGACCAGGCCGAGCATGCGCGCCCAGAGGACTTCGTAAACGAGGCCGGTCGCCCCCGAAAGCACGAAGCAGATGGCTATGAGCCAGAGGCTCGATCTGGAATAAGCCTTGAATTGTGAGCGCACGCGCGCCTCTGCGGAAACGGCGACCATCTCTTTAAGTTTGTCTCCTCATACGGGAACGTTACGGGAACGAGGCGGGGCGTGAAGTTATCAATATAACATTCGTGCTCAGACTTTCAATCATTATCTTGACTGTCCCAGGGTCCCTTCATTCTCAGATTCCAATGCGGAATTCTCAACATAAGCGAAGAGGCTATCCACGAAATTACACGAAACGACACGAAGCAGTTTGGATTTGTTTCGTGTAATTTCGTGTGGCTTCGTGGATCGTTCTCTCTCTGTCGAGAATGAGTTGAGCCTATGACTTCCTGAACAAAATGGAGTCTCACTGCTGAATCCTCTTCAGAGAATCAAGCATTGCTTGGGCTAGATCGTGTACGAAAGGCTCTTCGTACAGATTGAGGTGGTTGCCGGAAACGACGCGGACCTCCACGCCCTCTGCGGCCAGCTTGCTCCAGCCCTTGTCTTTCCCGTAGGCGTCAAAGAGCGGCTGTGAGCGGGTGCGAAAGAGCGTCACCCTTCCCGGATAGACTTGCGGCCTGTAGTTCATGGAGACCTGGTGTAGAGCTTCGATTATTTGCAGACGAGTCTCAGGCAACTGCTCTACGTCTAGCATGTCGGCGACTCTTTCCTCATAAGGTTTGACGCCGAACGGGCGTAGAACAAAACGCGCACCCTTCCTGGTAATTCTGCCAAGATTCCTTTTGACGGCGGCGAAAACCTCACGGGCCGGTCGTCGCCAGACATGATCGCTCATCCAGTAAGGGAAATTCCTCAAAATATTTTTAACCGCGCCCGGCCGCCACTTCGGCTCGCCATTCAGGAGGGGCGCCGGTTCATCCAAGACTGCCAGTAAAGCGACCTGATGCCCGAGGGCACAGAGCTGCTGCGCTATCTCGAAAGCGATCACGCCGCCCAGAGAATACCCGCCCAGGAGATATGGCCCTCGCCGTTGAATCTTCAGTATCTCCTCTATGTAATAAGCGGCCATCGCTTCCATCTCTCTGAAGGGCTGCTGCATTCCGTCCAGGCCGCGCGCCTGTAATCCGTAAACCGGCTGGTCAACTCCCAGAGAGCGTGCTAAAGGGCCGAAGCCGAAAATATCGCCGCCGATGTCATGCACCAGGAAGAAGGGCCTCAGCGCTCCCCCTGCCTGAATCTCCACCAGACTAGACCAGGGCTTCGTCTCCACGGAAGAGATGGCGTTTGCCAGATGCTCGATTGTCGCTTCGCGAATGAGGACCGAAGCAGAGAGATTCTTATCGAACTGTTCCTGAATCTTCGTGAGCAGTTGGACGGCCAGAAGAGAGTCGCCGCCCAGTTCGAAAAAGTTATCCCTGACTCCGATGGGCCGAATCTCCAACAAGTCTTCCCAAACCTCTTTAAGCTCTGCCTCCAGTTGATTGCCGGGCGCTTTAAAGGCCTCTTTCAGCTCCGGGCGCTGCTGGTCAGGCGCAGGCAGCGCGCGGCGATCAATCTTACCGCTGGGCGTCAAAGGCAGCGCATCCAGGAAGACAAAAGCAGAAGGAATCAGGTGCTCCGGCAATATCTCTCTTAAGAAATCGCGCACCTCGCTGGCCGGAAGCACTGAGCTATCTTTTGTCGTCAGGTACGCGACCAGGCGCTTGACGCCGCTTCCGCTCTCTATCGCCGTCACGACCGCCTCACGCACCAGCGGATGGTGCGATAATCCGTCTTCAATCTCCGTGGGCTCAATGCGGAAGCCGCGAATCTTGACCTGGTGGTCGCTGCGCCCCAGGAACTCTAAATTGCCGTCCGGCAGAAAGCGCGCTTCATCCCCGGTCCTGTAGAGACGCGCTCCCGATTCATCGCCGAAAGCGTCCGGGAGGAACCGCTCGGCGGTCAAATCGGGCCGGTTGAGATAGCCCCTGGCTAAACAGCTGCCCCCGATATATAACTCGCCTATCTCTCCATTCGGGACCGGCCGCAATCGCTCATCCAGGAGATGAATTTGCGCGCCCGTGATGGGTCGCCCTATCGGAGGCAGGACGGGCCAGTCGCGCGCCGCGCCGGACAGGGTGTAAGCGGTGACGACATGGCTCTCGGACGGGCCGTAATGATTGTGCAGCCGGCATTCACGCAGGCGCTCGAACAGGCGTGCGATTTGCGGTGTGATTCTCAACTGCTCGCCGGCTGTGATGACCTCGCGCAGGCTATCCGGCATCGTCTCCTGATTCGTGGCGACTTCGGCCAACTGCTGCAACCAGACCGGAGGTAAAAAGAGTCTCTCTATCTTTTCCGCCACGAGCAGTTGCCACAGAGCGCGTGCGTCTCGTCTCAAACTCTCCGGAATCAGGACGAGCGTCCCGCCCTCGCACAAGGTGTGGAAGATCTCCTGGAAAGAGACGTCGAAGCTCAAGGAGGCGAATTGCAGTGTCAAGGCCCGTCGGTCGTGCGCCGCGCCAGCCCACGCCAGCAGATTCGAGAGAGCGCGATGCGTCATCAAGACGCCTTTGGGCCGCCCGGTCGAGCCGGAGGTGTAGATGGCATATGCCGGATTATCAAGAGACACTTTCGCGTCCGGGTTTCGCTCGTCCTGCCGCGCGATATTTTCCCGCTCAGAGTCCAGGTGAATGGTTTGCGTCTCCGGGGCGTCGAACTCCGCAGACACTTCGCGCGTCAACAACACGCGCATCCTTGTGTCGGCCAGCATGAATTCCAGTCGCTCGCGCGGGTAAGTCGGGTCGAGCGGCACGTAAGTCCCGCCGGCTTTGAGAATCCCCAGGATTCCAACCAGCATCTCCAGCCCACGCTCCAGGTAGATGCCACAGAGCGATTCAGGGCGGACGCCAGCCGCTCTGAGGTGATGCGCCAGTTGATTCGCGCGCCGATTCAACTCCCCGTAGCTTAAACGCTCCCCCTCGAACGTCGCCGCCAGAGCATCTGGCGTCTGCGCAGCTCGCGCTTCAAACAGTTGATGCACGCACAGGTTTTCAGTAGTGGTGGAGTTGACGGCCTGACGGCCCGAGAAGAGTTCTCTGGGTTCTGCGAACATAAGAGCGAATCTAGCGAAGGGACTTCCAGCCGGGCATGAGGCGAACGAGCCTTAGCCGTTGCTCCCGACCCGCACGATTTCGAGCAGTATGAGACCGCTCAACAGTCTCGTCAAGAAACTTATTTTTAACGTGAGTTCGACATAAGAAAAAGCGCGCAGACGATCCACGAAATCACACGAAATGCTACGAAACAAAAGCCTCATCTCTTCGTGACGTTTCGTGTGATTTCGTGGACAATTCGTTCTTTCGCTTCCCCTCAAACAATCCTATGTCGAACTCACGTTATTTTTAAATCCTTCGATTTAAACTGAGCGCTCTCGGAAATATCTTTCAGGAGTTGGCCGTCGCCCCTAGAATCAGTAGGAGCAGGGTGATGAACAGGTAGACACAGTTTAAGACCAGGGCGACTACGGCCGTCACTTTCGAATTCTGCGGGCTCATATCTTTACCGGCTTTAGCAACGGCCACGATTCCGAGCACAGCACCGGTGAGTCCCAGGAATGCAGCGAAGATAAAGATTCCCCCGATCAGCTCGGAATTGACTCCCGAAGCCCCGCCGATGAAGCAGAAGGCAAGCAGTAAAAAGGCTGTGATGGCTAAGACCAGAGAGGCGATGGCGAGTCCTCTTCCCTGCCGGGCAGCCGTGGCCTGGAATGCTTGGGGCGGCCGCGGTGCAGGAGTCCATGAAGCCTGTGGCGCGATGTACCGTTGAGGGGGAGGGACCGCCACAGGCATCGGAGCCGGCTCCGCTGTTTCCGCGCTTCCCGGGAGAGTGATGCGCGGGTCATTCATAATGAGCGTTGCCGGTTGATCCGCTCCGCTGGAGGTCTCGCTCAATAAAGTCGAGCCGTCTTCCAGACAGAAAATGAGCGTGTCATCCGCGTAAGCGCGCTGACATGAGGGACATCTTTTCATCTTCGCCTCTGAGCCCTTCCAGTGTTAGAGAGTACGACACACATCTCGCGCTAAAGATATATCATTGATTGAGGCTCTTTCACTACGTTCCGATGCCTCAATCAAAGCGGTAACCTTTGAGGCGTTCCGGCGGACTACGAACTTACCTTTGACGCGGAGCAGATACGAGCCTGGATTGTCCGACGCGCGGCTCATAACAGGTTGAGAATGTCAGCGGCGTGTCAGCCTCCGCTTACCTCTTTACGAGGGAATCAAGCCCTCATCATCCGTCATAAAAATTCTATTGACAGGCCTCTCGCGAGAGGTCTATGCTTCGCGACGTTCGAGTCATTTCGTTAGCGTGCGACTCCCACCCTTGCCAGCCTCACGTCAACGATTCTCTTTTAACCTTTAGGAAAAGCTGATGCAGCCTCATCCCGTTGCTCAGTTGAATCATCCCTCAAAAGCAGTGGTGCTCTTGCCGGTCGTCGTCCGTCGTTTCGGCCGTAGAAGAATTTATCTGTTCGCTTATTTGAATTGAATGTAGAAGCCCCGGCGTTACCGGCAAGTAACGCCAGGGCTTTCTTGAAACTACAACCTTTGCCGCCGATGGCGAAAAGGTGCGTTTCCGGACGGGTGGCATCTTAACGCAAAGGCGGCAGAGGCTCAACTCTTATTTTCACAGGAGTCGCCTCATGACGCGCACATGCTTCTCGTCGTCAACGCCCGGTTTGCGTTTGATCGCTCTCGTTCTCTGTTATTCGCTGGCCGCTCCCTTCACGGCCCCGTCATCTTCCGGAAGGGCTGCAAGCGCCGGCACGGATGCGCCTCTCGCGAGGGCTAACGAAATGAAGACTCCTGGCAAAAGAGCGCAGGCGCCTCTCTGGCGCGACGGCGAGCTGCTCATACGCTTCCGGCGGAACTCCACGGAGGCGGAGATCGCAGCCCTGTTACAGGAGCAGGGAGCGCAACGAGTGGCGCGGCTTCGAGGTCAATCGGGGATTGAGAGACTACGGCTGAGCGCCGGCTCGGACCCGTCTGCTGTGGCTGAGGCGTTTCGTTCGAGCAGGTTGGTTGAGATGGTCGAGCCCAACTACCTGATCACGGGTGATCAGATGGTTCCGAACGATCCCAGATTCGGCGAACAGTGGGCGTTGAAGAGCGTGAGCGCCAACGGGAGAGATTCCGGCTCGGACATTAACGTCGCCCGGGCGTGGGAGGTAACGACAGGCACCAGACGAACGGTCATCGCAATCATTGACAGCGGCATTGATTTTACACACACGGACCTGCGCCAGAACGAGTGGAACAACCTGTCGGAGCGCGCAGACGGCCGCGCATCGGATGACGACGGCAACGGCTTTACGGACGACCTGCACGGCTGGGACTTTTTGACAGACACGAACGAGATCAGGGACGAGCAGGGGCACGGGACAGCTGTGGCAGGCATCATCGCCGCGCGTGGCAATAATGGGACAGGTATTTCCGGCGTCATGTGGCGCGCGAGCTTAATGAGCCTCAGAGTCCTGGATAAGACTGGCACGGGAGATGTCGCCAGCGCGGTCGAGGCGATTGATTACGCGACACAGAGCGGCGCGCAGGTCATTAACTGCTCGTGGGGAACTGACGAGGCTTCCGAAGCCCTGCGCGAAGCGATCAGTCGCGCGGCTCGGCGCGGAGTGCTGGTGGTAGCTTCGGCAGGCAATCAGGCACGCGACCTCTGGACAGCGCCACGTTACCCTGCCTCTTTCGATCTCCCCAACCTGCTCTCCGTCGCTTCGACGGACGACTCTGATGCGCTTGCCCGTTGGTCGAACCGCGGAGCCGCTCACGTTTCGGTAGCGGCTCCGGGAACAGACATCCTGACGACCAGGATGGGCGGCGACTATCAGACCGTGAGCGGCACGTCTGCTTCCGCGCCCCTGGTCACAGGTGTGGCTGGCCTCGTTAAGACCCTCAGACCGTGGCTTGATGCCGGGCGCACGCGCGAGTTGATCCTACGCGGGGCAAGGCAGGTTCCTTCCCTCTCCGACAAGGTGGCAGCTAAAGGTGTAGTCAATGCCGCAGGGGCCTTGGAAGCAGTCAGCGCTCTGGCGCCGAATGAAGGATTAGAGGAGAGGAACGGCAACAACGGCGGCGAGCACGGCAATAACGGCAGTGGCGGAAACAATGAGGCGGGCAATCGCCCCGGCTTCGGCTTCACTAACAGCGACACTCATAGAGACGGCCACGAGTTCAGAGTCACGCCTCCGGCGCGAACCAACGGCGCTCCCGGCGCTGGACTGCCCAATCTGGACGAGTTGCGGCGCAGGCAGCCCAGGAATCCACAGCCGCCAGCGTCAATTCCTTCCACTCGCTGCTCACATCTGGACCCCGAATGCACCTCGAACAAACATCAGGCGGCAAGCCAAACCCGGACGGAGCTACTGGCCTGGTCTTCCGGCTTACCAGCCATTGATTCATTGATAAGCATTGCCAGAGGGGATATCCCGGATTCGCCCTTCTCGCTCTACGCAGGGGCGGCTGGAAAACGCGAAGCTAATCCGGCAACAGACTCGCTCGCGCTCTTTGTCCCGACGCTGCTCCTGCCGCAAGCCGGAGGCAACAGCGCAACATTTGTCAAAACGGACGCGACGACTCAAGGCAGCTGGAAAGGTAGATACGGCGCAGACGGTTATCACATTATCAACGATACGGCGAGCTATCCCTCTTACGCGCAGGTCAACGCGAGCGGCAATCTCTTAGCCACCTGGGCAGCTTCCACAACAGACGCGCGCGCGCTGGAAAAGGCTGCAAGCTCCGCAGACCGCATCGCGGCCTGCTGGTATCAAAGCTCTCACTTTACCATTGACGTGAACATCACGGACGGCCGTACTCATCAGGTGGCCCTTTACGCTCTGGACTGGGATGGAGGCAATCAAAGGGCGCAAACGATTGAGATTCTGGACGGGGCGACTAACATAGTGCTGGATAGCCGCAATGTGACATCTTTCAGCGGTGGTCAGTATCTGGTCTGGAACGTTAGCGGTCATGTCCGCCTCAAGGTGATGCGGACGGGCATTTGGAATTCGGTCGCGAGCGGCCTCTTCTTCGATCCGGCAAGAACCAATGTCGCCCTGGCCTCTAACGGGGGAGTCGCCACGCTCTCCTCGCAATACAACTACAGTTTCCCTGCCTCCGCAGCCATTAACGGCGACCGTTACCACCTCTACCAGCCGGACGGGCGCTTCAACATGGCGCATAGCGCCGCGGGCGCTCCGAAGCCCGACTGGCTTCAGGTTGATTTCCAGGGCAGCAAAACCATAGATGAAATCGCCGTGGTGACCATGCAGGATGACTACAACAATCCGGCCGTCCCAACCGAGACTACTACTTTCACGCAATACGGCCTGACGAACTTCCAGGCGCAGTACTGGAACGGCGCAAACTGGACGGCAGTGCCCGGCGGGAGCGTCACAGGAAATAACAAGGTATGGCGAAAGTTCACCTTCTCTCCGATCAGCACGAATAAAGTGAGAGTGCTGGTTACGGCGACCGCCGACGGCTACAGCCGTGTGATGGAACTGGAGGCCTGGGGCACTGACGCGAGCGACGCCTCTGACTTCACGACTTCAAGACTTGACGCCAGCAACCGCACCGGAACGGGCGGGGTTGACCTGCTCTCAAGGAATGCCAACTGGAGTCTGCCGATACTTGGTCTCAAGGGGCGCGCTAGCTTAGACCTCGGCCTTGCTCTGAGCTACAACACATTAGTCTGGACGAAGGATGCTTCGTCCAGCTCCATCAAATTCGACGCAGACCGCGGCTTCCCCGCCCCAGGTTTCCGTCTCGGTTTCCCTGTCATCCAGGGGCGCTATTACAACTCGCAGGTGGGCGCGAACGCTTTCCTTCTGATTACGCCTGCGGGCGGACGCGTGGAATTGCGCCAGACAGGAGCGCTTAACACTTATGAGTCTGCGGACTCTTCGTACCTGCAGCTCTTGGATAACGGCAACGGCAATTTGACCTTGAGGCCGGCAGATGGCTCACAGCTCTCCTACATTTTGCTCAACGGGCAATATCAGTGCGCCGAAATCAAGGATCGCAACGGCAACTACATCAGCGTGAGCTACTACTCGGATGGCCGTATCAACACTATTACAGACACGCTGGCGCGAGTAATCACCTTCAACTACGACGCTTACCAGAACCTCAACTCGATCACGCAAGTGTGGACTGTGAACGGGCAGGCCGTGACGCACGCCTGGGCGACATTCGGCTGGAGCAATCTCAACCTCAATACGAGTTTCTCAGGTCTGACGGTCATCGGGCCGCAGAACAACTCCGTCATCCCTGTGCTGACACAGGTGGCCCTGGCCGACGGCACACGCTACAACTTCGATTACACGTCATGGGGGCAGGTCTCTAAGATCAGGCATTACGCAGAGGACAATCATCTGCTCTCTTACACGGGCTACAACCTGCCGGGCTCCGAGTGGCTCGCAACGTCCGCGCAAACGGACTGCCCGCGCTTCACGGAGCGCAGGGATTGGGCCGAGAACTGGAATGTGCAGAATGGCGTGGCCGTGGCAGCCATTACGAGCTACAGCTTTGAGCCGGGCGTGTGGGGACAAATGACCTCGCCTGACGGCACGATCTACAAAGAGTTCTTCGCGACAACCGGCTGGCAGACAGGCTTGACGACTGCTACAGAGTTCTGGTCGGGAGGAGTTAAGAAGAAGTGGTCAACCGCTGCTTACACGCAGGATGACGCTAATCTAAATTATCAGAAGAACCCGCGCATCACAGAGACGAACGTTTACGACTCGGACAACAACCGTAAGAGGACGACCATAGAGTACGGCTCATATGCGCAATGGGGATTGCCCTATCTGGTCAAAGAGTACGCGGCAGACGGCACCACACCGATTCGTCATACTTTCACCGACTACAATCTTAATGCTGATTACGTCAATCGCCGTATTATCGGTCTGGTGAGCGCCGTGCATATGTCGGACGGAGCGTGGCAGGTCAAAACAGGCTACGAGTACGACGGCGGAGTGGATCAACTACAGGCGACTGCTGCGCCCGCCACGCAGCACGACCCAAGCTATAACACAAGTCTGACGGCGCGCGGTAACCTGACGCTGGTCTCCCGCTATGATGTCACGGACATCGCCAACGAGAGCAAGAAACTGATCGCCCGGATGGGTTATGACACGAACGGGTCGCTGATTTTCACACGCGATCATCTGGGGCATCAGACCAATCTGAGCTACACGGACTCGTTCAAAGACAACATCAACCGCAACACTTTCGCTTATCCGACTGTAGTGACGCCGCCGCTTGAAGACGGGGAGAACGCAGAGAGTTTCTCCTCGACCTCGCAATACTCTTACGATCTGGGAGCGTTGACGCGCACTAAGGGGCCCGCTCCTGCCGGACAGGCGCAGGGAGCGATCCAGACTTTCGAATATGACGGGGTCGGCCGCGTCTCCAGAGTGAACAATGTGAACAATGGGGCCTACCGCCGCTTCGTCTATGACCCTGCGGGAGCGGTCAAGACGTTCTCAACCATTCAGACGGGGGCGCCGGAAGCCTATTCCGTGACCGTTTATGACGGGATGGGGAGAGTGCGCGCAACAGGCGGTGATAATCCGAACAGCGCGGGCGGCTATCGCGGGCAGTATATTGAATACGACTTGATGGGGAGAGTCTTCAGGCAGTCGAATCCGTCGGAGATGACTGGCAGTTGGGCGACGGCCGGCGACGACGCCGCGGCGGGCTGGGTCTGGACGACACAGGCCTACGATTGGAAGGGCAGGCCGACCGTCACCATCAGCGCTGATGGGACGACGAAGGAGGCCATTTATGGCGGCTGCGGGTGCGCCGGCGGCGAAGCGGTAACAATCAGGGACGAGGTCGGAAGAAGGAAGCGCATTACCGCTGACATCCTGGGACGAGCCTGGAAGACGGAAGTCTTGAACTGGGACCAGACCGTCTATTCCACGACCATTAACACCTACAACGCCAGAGATCAGATCAGTAATGTTAAGCGGTATCAGGGGACTGAGGCGAGCGGCATCTTTCAGGAATCTGTGACGACCTATGACGGGTACGGAAGGCTTCTGACGAGCCGCGCGCCCGAGCAGACGAATCCGACGAGCTATAGCTACAACCAAGACGATACGACCAATATTGTGACGGACGCGCGAGGCGCGACCATGCTCTTCAGCTACAACAAGCGGCATCAGGTCACAAACATCGCCTACTCCGCCCCGATGGGTGTCGCGGCGACCGCCCCCGTCCATTTCACTTACGACGCTGCTGGCAACCGCACGGGGATGACGGACGGCATGGGCAGCGTCACTTACCAGTATGACCAGCTTTCACGCCTCACCTCGGAGGCGAGACAGTTCACCGGATTACAGGGGTCATACACGCTCACTTACGGATATAACCTCGCCAACCAGTTGACGAATATTACAGACCCGACGGGCGCGCAGATCAGCTACGCCTACGACCACACGGGCCGGCTCTCTGACGTGACGAGCGCGGGCTTCGGCAGCGTCACGCGCTACGCCTCCAACATGCGGTATCGCGCCTGGGGCGGATTGAAGCATCTCTCGTTCGGCGATAACAACCAGCACGCAGTCTCTCTCAACTACACGCCGGGCATGCGTGTGAGCCGCTATCAGATTGATTACACGGTTGCGCTGACGGCCACGCACCGCGTGGATTATCAATACCAGGCCGACGGGCGTTTGAGCTATTCGAGCGAGATGGAGGACGACCAGCAGGACCGATCCTACAGCTATGACCATGTGGGGCGGCTGACGCAGGCTCTGACCGGGGCGGAGGCGCGTTATGAGGGGGCGGTGGATAGCAGCACCATTCCCTTCAGACAGAATTATCAGTACGACGCCTGGGACAACATGACGAGTCGCACGGGACAGCACTGGGGTCACGAGGCCACGCCGCACACTGCGACCTACGTCAACAATCGGAACACCAGCGCGCAGTGGCAGTACGACGCATCCGGGAATTTGCGGCAACAGGGAATGACGCAGGGCACGCGCCAGTACAGCTACGATGCGGTCGGAAGACAGGTCTCCATGAGCGAGGCCGCGAGGCGTCCGAACGAGGCCGCGCTGACGATGACGCAAAGCTACGACGGCGATGGGCGTCGCGTGAAGCACATGCAAAGCAGAGGCGCTTTCAACGTTGCCACGTATGAGCTGAGGTCAAGCGTGCTGGGCGGGCGCGTGGTGACGGAGCTGAACGCTCAGGGGCAGAAGGCTGTGACCTACGCCTATGCCAATGGAACGGTGCTGGCGAAACAGAGCGGGAGCGATCAGGTGACGTGGGTGCACAGTGCGCCGGACGGCAGCGGTGACTGGGAGTCTTACGGGGGTAGCGTGCTCGGCAGCATCCGCACAAAAGAGCTTGACCCTTTGGGCGATGATGTCGGGGTGGAGAATCCGTATCTGATGGGCGGTGGCGGCGGCGGAGTCGGCAGCTACCCGAGCTATGGCGACCCGACAGACATGACAGCGGGCTGTGTGGTGGACGGTTTCGGGGTGCCGTGCAGATACGCCTACAAGATAATAAGCTGGCGCGGTGTTGGTCATGTGAGGGTTTCGTTCTACCACTCTCCGGGAGCTATCAACCTTCCAGTCTTTATTCCAACTAAAGACGGGGTTAAAAACCGGCTGGTTGATCCAACTGACCCGGATGATGTATATGCCGACTGGAGCGATGAGGCATTCACATACTCCGGATATTTTATCTTCCCGCAGGAAACACCGCTATCACCTGATGAGATCAGGGAATTTGAAAAGAATGTTAATGATGTATGGAGTAAATCGCATTGTAAGGTATTTGTCGAAGCTGTCCTTATTAAAGCAGCAGCGCAGACAGGTAAACCCCTCACATCTGCTAACATTATGGAACTCTTCAATATCATTAAAGGACAGGGAGGGTTCGTTCACGGAAAAACTTTGTTAGGTTCAGCAGAAGCCTTCGGCTCAATTGGCAATGGGAATGCGCGCGTTATATTTGCAGCGCGATCACTCATCAGCCCTACATCGCAAGGTAAGAATAGTAACGGTCAATTAGGCATCCATGAAATAACGCACTTGGCTACAAGGATGAGGAATCAGATTTACGATGACCGAGATCTTGCAGTAGCATCCCATGATGTTGCAATTGCACAGGGATATGATCTTAGAGGTAAAACACCGCTTCCGAAACAACAAAGTGATTACCCAAACTATAATGCATGGGTTTTAGCAAATAGCAATTATTACACTGGAAGGCTATTCGATGCCTGCAAATAGGAGGATGACGATGAGAGTTACTAAGATGATTATAGCCCTTGCGTTTCTGATACTAATATTATCGAGCAGCTCGCAGGCCAAAGAGTGGCGGGGCCTCGTGCCTTTGCATTCAACGTGCGAGGATGTGAAACGTATTTTAGGCATCAATAAATGCCAGACTTCTACCTATCATTTTGAGGATGAGAATGTCTTTATTTATTTCTCTGAATCTACGTGCGGAGGGAAACCGCCGGAGACATATAACGTGCCTATTGGTACAGTCCTTGAAATCACTGTTTACCCAAAAGTGAAATCTAAACTCGCCGACCTACATATTGACGAAAGCAAGTTTAAAAAAGAAAGAGACCCACATTTGCCTGAGATATTTGCTTATACTAATTACGAAGAAGGTTTCTCCTTGATAGTATCTCCCAATGGAGAGGTGGATAAATTCACATATTTCCCGGCACGCAATGATGCCCATTTACGTTGCCCTAACTATAAGCCTCCTGCGCATCCCAAGTCAGAAGATAAGCAGTTGCTCAGTAACTTTCTATCTAAGATGTGGCGAGGTATTACTCCTTTACACTCAACCCGCGCAGATGTGGAGCGATTGATTGGTCCGCCTACCTCGCCAGGCGGTTTTGATTACGCTTTGAAGGATGAGCATGTGTTCATTCTTTATTCCGGGAAGGGTTGCGAAAAAGGTAAAAAGGGTGGCTGGAGCGTTCCTCCCGACACGGTCCTAAGCATTATGGTGGCCTCAAGAAAAGAGCAAAAGATTTCTGATCTCAAGCTCAATACATTGGAAACTAAAATTATTGATGTTTTGCGCGTCTCTTAAAGACATGCAAAAAGAACACCTTAAACTGAGCCAAGCTGACCAAGACTTTTTAATGTCAATCGTCTCTCGTGGTCAAACATCTGCCAGAGTCTTCAA
>DASVXV010000143.1:0-4966 GCA_036392495.1 Pyrinomonadaceae bacterium
TTTTCGAGACTGAGGAAAGTAGAGAAACAGCACTGTCCACGAAACCACACGAAACCACACGAAACAAACCACAGCAATTTCGTGTCGTTTCGTGTGGCTTCGTGGATCGTTCTCTTTCCGTCGAGAATGAATAGACCCTGATTCGGACTCGCCTAACATTTATGAGAGCGCAGCTTTTTGTTATCCTGCGCTTCTGTCTTACCTGAGACCAGGCCACGGGACGAGGCGCTTCATGAAAACTAAATCAATTCCCTTCTACATCATCGCACTCTTTCTAATCGCAACCGCTCTCTTCAACGGATGCGGGCGCGGCGGCGGTTCAAAGCAACTCACACTCGCAGTCAACTCCGGCGTGGAGGGTGAGGCGCTCAAAGAGGCCGCACGTGACTACGAAAAGCAGAAGGGCGTGCGCGTCAGCATAGTGGAATTCCCCTACAATAATCTGTTCGAGAAAGAGTTGATTGATTTGAGCACGCGTGCGGGAGCGTACGATCTGATCATGCTCGACGATCCGTGGTTTCCGAAGTTTGCCACCAAAAATTATTTGACGGACCTCGGGCCGCTCTACCAGAAGCGCGGACTGACGGGGCCTGACGACGATTTCGTCCCGGCCTCGCTGGCTCTCTGCCGCCATCCTTACGAAAAGGGGACGCTCTACGCCCTGCCCTACGTCGGCAACTCGCAGCTCTTCTTTTACCGCAAGGACATCTTCGAGAAGCACAACTTGAAAGCGCCCGCGACCTGGGACGATGTGCAACAGGCGGCGCGCGTCATCAACGAGAGGGAGGCGACGGGAGCGCCCGACGGGGGCCGCTTGCACGGCTACGTGATGCGTGCGGCGCAGGGTAACGCGGTCGTCGCCGATTTCATGCCCATCTTCTGGGCTTTCGGGGCAGAGATGTTCGACGCCGAGGGGCGGCCCACGGTCAACAGCCCTGAAGGCATCAACGCTCTCAAATTCATGATCGAGCTGGGACGTTATTCGCCCTCCGGCTATCAGAGTTACAACGCTGACGAAGTCTCGGCCCACCTGCTTCAGGGCACAGCCGCGATGTCCATCAACTGGCCCGCGTGGATCAGCCCGTTCAGCGACCCCAACAAATCGAAGGTCATCGGCAAGATGGAGTTCACGACAATGCCCGGAGCCGCTCAGCCCGGCCGTGCGGAGATAGGCAACTGGCTGATAGCCATTCCGCGCGACGCTCGAAACGTTGATGCCGCGTTCGACTTTCTCATCTGGGCGACTGAAAGAGAGCAGATGAAGCAGTCGGCCCTGCGCGGAAATCCGCCGACGCGTAAATCCGTCTTCAAAGACCCGGAGCTGCTCGCAAAATTCCCAGCCTACCCGGCGCAACTTAGTTCGCTTGAGAACTCGCGCCCGCGCCCACGCACGCCGCTCTGGAACGAGATCGAAAATGCTTTCGGCATCTATCTCTCAAAAGCGAACAGCGGCGAACTCTCCCCGGAAGACGCCATGAACCAGGCGAACGCGAAGATCGCCGAGATCATCGAGCGCGGGAAATGATTATCGTAGGACAGGCATTCCTGCCTGTCGTGGGACAGACATTCTTGTCTGTCGAAGCGTAGGACAGACATTCTTGTCTGTCGTGGGACAGACATTCTTGTCTGTCGAAGCGTGCGCCAGCACGCTCATGGTTTTATTAAAAGTAATATTCGCGCCTGGCGGCGCTCATGACAGACATTCTTGTCTGTCCCACTGGCAGACCGAATGCCTGCTCCACGTATGAGTATCAGGCGCAAATTATTTCGCGAACGCGCTTTGCCTTACCTGCTCATCGCGCCGACGGTCGCGGTGCTGCTGGCCCTTTCGATTTACCCGCTTATCTATGCCGTCAAAGTCAGCCTGCAAACGGAATCGGAAGGGGGCGTGCGCTGGACGTTCCGGAATTTCACGCGGCTCTTCTCAGACGAGTTCTTTCTCTCGGCGCTCAAGCACACGCTCGTTTACGCGAGCATCGCCCTGACCGTCGAGTTTCTCCTCGGGCTCGCGCTCGCGGTCCTTTTGAACCGCAGCATTCGCGGACGAAGCTTTTTCCGCGCGGCGCTGCTCGTCCCGATGATGCTGCCCCCGGTCGTAGTCGGCGTCATCTGGCGGCTGATGCTCAACCCCAGATTCGGGGCCGTCAACGGCACCTTGAAAGGCTTCGGCTTCAACACCGAAGCGCTCGCCTGGACCGGCTCGCCGAAACTGGCCTTCGCCTCAGTCATCCTCGTGGACATCTGGCAATGGACGCCCTTTATGTTCCTGATCCTGCTCGCGGGCTTGCAGGCCATTCCCGAAGAACCTTACGAGGCCGCGCGGATTGACGGCTCGACGCCGTGGCAGACTTTCCGGCACGTGACGCTGCCTCTTCTCAAACCGGCCATCCTGATCGCGCTCCTGCTGCGGACGATGGACCTGCTACGCATCTTCGATCAGATCTTCATCCTCACGGAAGGCGGTCCGGGCGGGGCCACCGAGCCGATCAGCCTCTACATTTACCGCACGGCCTTTCGCTTCGGCGACTTCGGCTATGCGGCGGCGATGTCCTTCGTGCTGCTGATTCTGACGAACATTATCAGTCTGCTCTACATACGTCTTCTACAGAGACAGGAGGACGTATGAAAGAGAGGGGTTGGGGGTCGGGGGTTGGGGGCCGGGGGTTGATGTATTTGCTAGCTGCGCTCGCAGTCGTCGCGGCGTTGTTGCCAGTGTACTGGCTTTTGACCATCTCGCTGAAGACGGACCTGGATCAGCTCAGCGTGCCGCCCAAGTGGTTCGTCTTCGGTCCGACGCTGACGCATTATCACAACGCCTTCGTGGAGCGCTCGTTCGGCCAGTATCTCATCACGAGCGCCATCGTCGCGGTGCTTTCGACCATCTGCGCTCTGGTCTTGGGTACGCTCGCGGCTTACGCTCTGGCGCGCTTTCGCCTGCCGCACAGGCTCAACACGCGGCTCGCGCTCTGGATACTCTCGACACGCATGTTTCCGCCGATTGTCGCTGCCGTTCCGCTCTTTCTGCTAATGAGCGATTTGCGTCTTCTGGACACGACCGCCGCGCTCGTCATCACGTACACGGCCTTTAACCTTCCCTTCGTCGTCTGGATGATGCGCGGTTTCTTCAAGGAGATTCCGCGCGACCTGGAGGAAGCGGCGCTCGTGGACGGCGACTCGCGCCTGGGCGCTCTGCGGCGCGTCATTCTGCCGCTCGTCGCGCCCGGACTCGCCGCGACCTCTGTTTTTTGTCTCATCATCTCGTGGAACGAATTTCTCTTCGCGCTGACGCTGACGCAGACGGACGCGGCGATGACGCTGCCGGTCGGCATCAACGGCCTCGTGACGCAGTACAAGATCGAGTGGGGCATGATGAGCGCCGCGGGAGTCGTGGCGATGACCCCGATACTAGTCTTCGCGCTCGCGGTCCAGCGTTACCTCGTGCGCGGATTGTCATTAGGAGCAGTCAAAGGGTGAACGTCTCTTTCCGAAATGTCACCAAGTCGTTCGGCCCGTCGGTCGTCGTGGACGATTTGACGCTTTCGACGGAAGACGGCGAGTTCGTGGTCCTGCTGGGTCCTTCGGGCTGCGGGAAGACGACGACGCTGCGTATGCTCGCGGGGCTCGAAGAGGTGAGCTCCGGCGACATCCTTATAGGGGAGCAGCGCGTCAACGACATCCCGGCGCAGCGGCGCGACATCGCGATGGTCTTTCAATCTTACGCGCTCTACCCGCACATGACGATTGCGGAAAACATAGGCTACCCGCTGCGCGTGCGAAAACTGGGTCGCGAAGAGATTGAGCGGCGTGTGCGCGAGGTCGCCACGATGCTCGAAATTAATAAGCTTCTCACGCGCCGCCCGCGCGAGCTTTCGGGCGGCGAACGTCAGCGTGTGGCGCTGGCACGCGCTGTGGTCAGAAGCCCGCGCGTCTACCTGATGGACGAGCCGCTCTCGAACCTGGACGCGAAGCTGAGAGTCCAGATGCGCGGCGAGCTGAAGCGCCTGCAGCACGAACTCGGCACGACGACCGTTTACGTCACACACGATCAATCCGAAGCGATGACGCTCGCACACCGCGTCGCAGTCATGAAGGCCGGGCGTCTCCAACAGTTCGACACGCCTTTGAACATCTACAACCGCCCGGCCAACCGTTTCGTAGCGGAGTTTGTCGGAAGCCCCTCGATGAATTTTCTTGAAGGGCTGGTTGACGCGGGCGCGCGAGCGTTTACGAGCGCGGAAGTAGCGGTTCCTCTCTCTGACTCTCAGCTCGACGTGTTGCAAGGGCAGGAGCGCGTGACGCTCGGCATCCGCCCGGAGCATGTACGGATTTCCACAGTCGTGCGCGAAGGTTTGCTTCCGGCCACGGTCTATGTGACGGAGTTGATGGGCAACGAGACGTTCGTCTTCCTGCGCCTTTCAGGCGGCGAGAAGATAATCGCACGCGCGTCCGCGGACTTTCGCGCCGATCTGGAAACGCCCGTCTGGGTTTATTTCGAGATGGACAAGGCCAATTTCTTCGACGCGACATCAGGGAATATAATCGCATCGGAAAGAGGCTCAGGCTGAATGTTAAGATAAATCTCTGGAAAAGCTTGATGTGAAACAGCGCACGCCGCAGGCAGGGAGCCGAGTTTGCTGCGGCCAGCGGTAAAAGTTCCCGACAACTGTGATTAGACCGCCAAGAGCGGTAATTGTCGGTTTTTATGGTGATTAGGCCGCCACTGGCGATAAAAGTCGGCAATAATCGATAATTACCGCCATTAGCGGCCTAATGCTAGTTGGGCCGCCTGATCACGCCTGTCTCTTATCGAAAGACACAAGTTTGATAGTCATTAAACCTGTTGCGTGATAAGGCTTGAGCCGCTAAGTTTGAGAGCAGGAGCCATCAAATATATGTCCCTTTATCACAAACTCAGCCGGAAGCCGAAACTGTTTCTCTCAGTCACAGGCATGAACCTCCATCAGTT
>DASVXV010000144.1:0-2580 GCA_036392495.1 Pyrinomonadaceae bacterium
TTTTCGAGACTGAGGAAAGTAGAGAAACAGCACTGTCCACGAAACCACACGAAACCACACGAAACAAACCACAGCAATTTCGTGTCGTTTCGTGTGGCTTCGTGGATCGTTCTCTTTCCGTCGAGAATGAATAGACCCTGACAGAGCAATAGCTTCCTTGCCCAGTCAACGCGGCGCGTGTTACCGTTTCCGTTTTATACGAAGAGGGCTGAAAACCGCCAACATCTCTCCGTAATAGCGGCTGACTATGATTAGACCATTTCGGGGCACGCATCCGCAGATTCACCCGACGGCATATATCGAAGAGAGCGCGCAGATTATCGGCGATGTCCATATCGGCGAGCAGTCGTCCGTCTGGTGCAACGCGACCGTGCGCGGCGACGTCTTCCACATACGCATCGGCAACCGCACGAACGTCCAGGACGGAACGGTCATTCACGTCTCGAACGGCACGCACGCGACCATCCTCGAAGATGAAGTGACAATCGGGCACAACGTGACGCTGCACGGTTGTTACGTCGAGCGCGGGAGCTTGATCGGCATCGGGTCAATCGTGATGGACGGTGTGAGAGTCGGGGAGCAATCGCTGGTCGCCGCGGGTTCTCTCTTGACGCCCGGCACGCAGATTCCGCCGCGCTCGCTCGTGATGGGCGCGCCCGCGCGGGTCCGGCGCGCGCTCACGGACCAGGAGGTCGCGGACCTCGCGCAGTTCTGGAAGAACTATGTCGAGTACATATGTGCGTACAGGGGCGAACCATTACAAAAATAGCTTTGAGAACCATTACAGGGAGAACTGAAAAAAGGATGCATTATTCATTGAGAATCGTCGTCGTCGCCGTGCTGTTCATGATCGTCGCAAGCGCTGCTCGGACGCGCGCGCAGGAAGCCATGGGGGCTGACAAAGCGTCTTCGGAAATAGTCTCGACGGTCCAGGGCGCAAGCTCGAATGATTCGCCTTACAGGTTGAAAAGAGGGGACAACGAATTCGGCTTCTGGGGCGGCGTGGGTTTCAAAGCGACGACCATCTTCGGCGGGCTGACTGAAGACGAGGCCAGGGATCGCCGCTTCTTCGTCGCGGCCTTCCGCTACGGTCGCACCCTCGCGGCCAACGAGCATGTGGCCCTGCAATATACGCTCGACGCGATTCCGCTGGCGGTCGCCACCGGCAACATTACTCAGAGCACGACCGTCGGCACGGTGACGACTTTCAGGCGCGAGACGGCTTACGGCGTCGGCGTCACGCCGCTCGGCCTCCAGCTTGATTTTGCGAACCGCTCGCGCACCAAGCCCTTCGTTCACGTCAACGGCGGCCTCCTGGTCTTCAACAAATCCGTCCCTCTGCCGGACGCCGGAAAGCTCGCGCTCGTGGGCGAGGCTGGCGGGGGCCTACGCATCTTTACTTCGGAGCGCCGGGCCGTGACCTTAGGCGTGCGCTTTCATCACATCTCGAACGGCGACCGCACGGGCTCGAACCGTGGGCTGAATCAATTTCTTGTTTACGCAGGGTTCTCGATTTTCAAGTAATGGCAAAGGTCTCGACACAGCCTGCGCGCGGAATGCGCGATTTTCTTCCGGCGGACGTCCGAAGGCGAGAGTACGTCATCGGCGTCATTCGTGAGGTGTATGAACGCTACGGTTTTGAACCTTTGGAGACGCCAGCGGTCGAAAACATTGAGACGCTTCTGGGCAAGTACGGTGAAGAGGGCAATCAACTCATCTTCAAAATCCTGAAGCGGGGCGAGCACGAAAAGACCGGCGAGGCGGACTTGGCGCTCAGATACGATCTGACGGTGCCGCTGGCGCGCGTCGTCGCCGAATACAGAGAGAAGCTCCCGAAATTTTTCAAGCGCTACCAGATTCAGGCTGTCTGGCGGGCGGACCGTCCGGCGCGTGGAAGATTCAGAGAGTTCTACCAGTGTGACGTTGACGCGCTCGGCTCACGCTCAATGATTGTTGAAGCGGAATTGTGCGCTGCCGCGGGCGAGGCGCTGACAAAATTGGGATTCAGTAATTTCATGATTCGCCTAAATCATCGTCAGGTCCTCGCGGGCGTGCTCGACGCGTCGGGCATTGCAACAGAAAAGCACGCGGACGCGCTCGTTGCGCTCGACAAACTGGACAAGATTGGGCGCGAAGGTGTGGAGAGAGAGTTCGCAGGGCGCGGCATCCATCAGGACGCTGGTGAAAACCTGCTCGGCTTCTTTTCGGCCCTGAACGAGCTGGAACAAGCGGCGCAGATTGCTTCAGACGAGAGAAGCGAGAGCGGAACAGAAGCTTTGAACCTGGCAACGCTCGGACGTCTCGTCGAGTTCGTCGGTGATCATGAAGCAGGCGCGCGGGGCATTGATGAGCTGCGCTCAATCATTGAATTTGCTGCCGCGAGCGGCACAAGCGCTCGAATCAAGATTGACCCGAGCCTGGCTCGCGGCCTCTCCTACTACACGGGCGCGATTATGGAGATCAACGTGCCGGACCTCGCGGGCAGCCTCGGCGGCGGGGGCCGCTACGACAATCTGGTCGGGATGTTTTCCGGCCAAGACGTTCCCGCCTGCGGATTCTCTTTGGGCTTGGAGCGCATCA
>DASVXV010000145.1:0-41936 GCA_036392495.1 Pyrinomonadaceae bacterium
CGCAGCTCACACCCCTGGACCCGAAAGCGAAGGCCGCCGCCGATGCCAGAAGGCGCGGTTGGTTATTCACCTCTCACCCATGAACCTGTGGCCGGACAAAATCGCTGAGCACTAAGCGGACATTTCCCCTGAGCAGTAACACGAAAATTCTTACTCCTTGCCAGAAGTGCTCGCTTGGTAGGGACGTTAGCCCCCGCCGGTTTGGCCGCGTATTATATCCAGACGGGGAGGTGTTACCGAGCCTCTTTCTCACCTGAATAAAGTTCTCATCAGTTACTGCCCGTGGCGAATCTTACAGCTTGTCCGGCGGCACGCCGTTGGCCATGGCCTGCGCGGCGACCGGCGTCAACTCGGCTTGCAGCTCCGTGTCGGACGTGCCCATCCTGAAATGATCCAGGAACGAGACCGGCACGTCGGGGATCGTCGGCGCGGGCGTGAAGTCGGTGCGGGGCTGCTGCTCGGTGAGCAGCACGCTCAGGTCGTTCGCGGCATCGACGCGCGCGGTCATGCCCGGCGTCGCCCCGCCCGCGGGCGTGCAGAAGCGCCGCAGGATCGTCCGCAGGATCGAGGTGTGATCGAACAGGACTTGCCCCGGTTCGAGGTGGTGAGACTGGCTGCCGTATGCCTTCTGCCTCGCCGCCCACGGCGAGACGATGAAGGCCGGGACGCGCGGCCCGTACTGCCTGAAATCGTCGCCGCCGTCGTCGGCCGGGGTGAACTGGCGCGGCGAGAAGTGGTCGAAGAAGCCCCCATGCTCGTCGTAAGTCACCACGAGCAGCGTCTTCGGCCACTGCGGCGAGGTCAGCAGGGCGTTGTAGACCTTGCTGACGAGGTTCTGCGTGTGCCTCATGTCGTGCGGCGGGTGGTCGTCGTTCGGTGCGCCGCGGTAGATGCCCATCCCGTAGTCGGGATCGATCCATGACACGTTAGGCAGGGTTCCCGTCCGCGCGGCGTCGATGAACTTGTGAACCTTGTCGATCTGGGGGACGAGACTCTTCTTGAATTTCTTGAAGAAGCGCAGCCCGGCGATGTCGTGCGAGTAGTACCTCCACGTCACGTCGGGGGGCAGGAACTCGAAGATCGTCTTCGCCGACCAGCCGCCGTCGCGCGCCAACTCCGTGCCGCTGAAATTCGACTTGATGCCTTCCGACGTGCCGGCGAGCGCGTAGGCGCGGTTCGGCTGCGTCGGCCCCGGGATCGAGCAGAACCACCGGTCGCAGATGGTCGCCTCGCGCGCAAGGTGATCGTAGGCCGGAACGTCCTCTGCGTTGAAGTAGTGCATCACGAACTCTGGGTGGCTCGCGATGTGTTTGGCGTAACTGCTCACGAAGCCGCCGTTGTCGTTGTCCAACTGCTCCTCGACGCACTCCCACTCGTGGCACGGATCGCCGTTCATGATCGGCGAGGCCATCCGCTGCGTTCTGAATTCCTGCTCGTCGTGGAAGTTCACCTCGTTGCCGGTCAGCCCGTCCACGTCCTGCCGCCCGCCTTCCAGACTGAGATATCCCAGCATGTGATCGAAGGAACGGTTCTCCAGCATCAAGACCACGATGTGGTCGATTTGATTCAACTGATCGCTCATCTTTCGCGTCCTCTCTTCTTAGAAAACTTTGGGGGCTGCTTCGCGCCCGCCTTCTTCGCCGCGGCGCGCTTCGCCCGCTTGGGGCGGCTCTTCGTGTAGCATCATGAAGAAGTTTTGCTGGGCCGCGGCCGTGCCATAAAAACTTTTCTTGTACTTCGCGCCCTGGGCGCTTTCTAGGAATTTTATCTGCTTGGCGAGTAGCTGATTGTTCATCACCCCCTTTCTCATCACGTAGCGGATCATCCCCCTGGGGTCGATGATGATCGTCGAACCCCCGTAGAAGCTGCAAACGGCGTCTTTCCCTTTAACGCGCGCCAGCCGGCGCTGCGTCACCTCGGCCACCATGTCGAAAACGACCTGGCCGCTCGGCCCGATCCGCCGCGACGAGCGCACCGACTGAATCACCGGCAACTCCACGTCGTCGCCGTTCAGCAACTTGTCGCCCTTGGTCGCCAGCCCGAACCCGTTCAGGTATTCGGGTCGCGTCACGAACTGGCCGAGGACGCACGCCTGCCGCCTGAGTTCCTCCACGCCGGCCGGCCGGCCGGGATCGCCGTCGAACTGTAAGTCGGCGAAAGTCAGCCCCGTGATCTCCTGAACTTTGTAGCCATACTGATCCGGGCCGCGCCAGAGCAGCGCGTCCTCCGACAGGTCGGGCACTGAGTTGGGGAAGATACGGTAGCGGCGGAAGGCGTCCACCCAGGCCTCGCGGTACGCCCACGGGTCGTCGGGCACGAGGTCTTTGTCGGCCGTGATTACGGCGCGCAGGTACTCGCCGAACGTGACGTCAACCGGCGGGCAGTAGTCCACGGCGCGGATGCACATGGTGAGGAACTGGCTCGCGAGCCTGCTCGCCTTCTCGGCCAGCGCGGCTTGCAGATCGTGAGGCAGCTCGCCCTCCGGTAGCCTGCCCGACCCGCCCGTGGCGAGGCGCACGAGCCGTTCGGTCTTCCGGCGGAAGACGTTAACGAAGGCCTCGAAGACGGCGAGGACGAGCACCGATCCGAGGTCGTGCGCTTCCATTGTCTCGTCGTAATACCTCAGCCCGCTTTTCTTGTCCGCGCCGGCCGCGCCTTCGGCCCCGCCAGCCTTTTTCTTTTCCTCTTCCATCTCCCTGCCGTGATCAATCGCGCTGCGCAGGGATGACTTGTACTCGCGTCCCGTCTGGCCGAGCTGCCGCGCGATGTCGGTCAGGAGGGCGGCGCGCGAGAGGTCGCCGCGCGACTTGCGGATGGCCGCGCGCACGACCTGCTCGTAGCTGAAATGCTGGAACACGGCCACGAGATCGGCGAAGCCCTCGTGGAAGGCGGGGACGGCGGGCGAGGTCGGGAGCGCGAAATGTTCGCGCAGGCCGTCGAGCAGAGCGTGCGCGGTTTCGTGGGCCACAGTGTCATGCGACAGGCAGGCGTACACGTTGCCGGGGAATTGATCCTTCGTCGTACTTTTGTAGAAGCCGAAACAGAGCTCGCCTTTTTCCTTGTCGTAGTAGGCATTGCTGCCATCGAACGCGCGGGGCTTGATCATGAGTTGGACGCGCCCATCCTCCGGCTTCTTAAATCCCCAGGCGAGGTGGCGTCCGAGCGCCGTGCGGAACGCCGTGTACACGGTGCTGCACACCGCGTAGACCATCTGCTCGTGGAACCGCTTCTCCCACGTTGACGGCTCGATGCCGCTGCTGATCAGGATGTTCGGGTCTTCCAGGTTTAAGGGCTGGTGCTTCTGCTGTTCGCCGACGGTCGCGCCGCTGACCGCGAAAAGTCTGCCGACCGGCCCGGCTTCTAACGGCTCGTAGGGCACGTTGACGACGGCCGTCGCCCCCTCCAACTTGGAGACGGACGGGTCGAGGGCGAAAATCTTCAACGGCCTGTAGATCGGCTGATCGCCTTTACGGTCGTGCCACTGGCTTTCCACCGCCCGCGGCACCGCCGCGCCGATAACGAAAGCCGTCCCCTCGCCCGGGCACGCGCCGGTTCCTTTCGGGCCGCTCGGATCGGAGGCCGGCGCTTCATCCGTCTGCGCGAACGCCTTGACGGATTCTGGGGTTGAGGGCACGGAGCTGTCTGGAGTTTCTACCATATTATCTTGGCCTCAGCGGCGGGCTTGAACGACCCACCATGGAGCTTTGCATTCCTGAGATCAATTCTTCTGCGAAGTTGCACGCACCTCCAAGTGTTCCACTCTTCCGCCCCTGCAGTGAGAATTTGGAGTTGATCTTTATCGACCATCTCAGCACCGGTTTTATAGGATACTCTTCTTTCCTAAAGCGGCTTTGCACATTTATTCAGAGGCGGCTGCATAATTCATGCGAATTTATTCATTCCACCTGAATATTTGTGCAAGGCCGGTGAGGGTAAATGTATCCTTCGACTTTCCGCGAGTAGAGCAGCCCGAAACCACTCTTCACGTTTTGCGGGGTCAAGATCGTTTCCTTCAGATTCGCGCCGGTCCTCTGGTTGTCATTGTGTTGCGTCAGAACATCCTGGGCCAGCACAGAAATAGCCGAAGGCTCGCTCACGACAAACAGAGACGTTAACGAGAGGACAGATAGGAAATGTAAGAATCTTCTTGACCTTGAACCGGATTCCATGATTTACCTCCTCAGTCAACCTCAGAGACTCTCTAGTTATCTCCACACCGCATCTCCAATAGTCTACGTAGAATCGTATCTACTGTGTCCCCTTTAATCTTGTCATCTATGCTTGAGTATCTCTTCAACGCCTCGTTGAAGAACCCCCACTTTGCATATTCATAGATTAAGGAAAGGTGAGAATTCACATCTGACGAGGGTATTTCATCCCAACGACGGTCTAGTTCCGAGCGGAAGCTTGAAATGTTCAGGTCTACGAGCCACGTATTTTCATCTACCCGGGTCACCGAAATAGTCGAGTCGTCCCCCCTTTCTCCACCAATCTTTGCCCTGAGCTCATCCAAGGTCAGCCCACTCACCTGGGCACAGCCCGAGCTAACACCCTCGCCGCCAGCGCACGGCCATGCCGCCTTTCTCCAAATCCACGAACCGTCGCTACCATGACGCGCCCCAGCCCACTCTAGCCCCTTAGTGAAACCGCCAGCGTGCCCCCAACGCGACTCCTGTAGGACTATAGCTCCCGGCCCCGCTGTAACTTGAAAGGTCAAATGTCCGCCCGAAGCGCAGGCCTTCGTAACTTCACCCTCGATGGCTACGTGCTGGGCGAATGATCCGTATCGCGGATGTTTATCGGAATAGTTCCAGAAGTGAAGCTTCCCGTTCGTGTTCTGGAACAATGGTCTCCGGTTCAAACTCAGAAGCAGCCCCTTTTCTTTCGAGGCCGATTCCAGGAAATCGTGCTGCACCCCAAGCAGTACGCCGCCGTGCATGTGGATAGACTGCAAGTGCAATTTTATGCCGAAATGCACCTTCTCTTGGTGTGCGCGTCTGACTGGCCCGTGCCCTCTGACAGAGGATGCCGACGGTAGTTCACCGCCTGAACAATTGGCAATCTTCTTTGCCAGCGTGTTCATCCAGTCATCAACAAACTTATACTGCCCCTGCGGAATGTCCCAAAGGCCATTAGCTCCTCTGTATATACCATTCGCCGGGAAATCGTATTCACGCTGAGCCCAGTAGGGCAGCACACAATTCACATGCGTTGACAGTTCGGCAAAGCTGACGTGCAAGTAAGTCGAGGCTGAGCCGCCGGCCAAGCTACCCTGCTGCCAAATCCGCACGCGGGGGTCGGACTTAATTCCGGATGTCCACGTCGGGACTTCGTAGCCGGGGGCCGAGTTGTGTTGGTTAACGCTCTGACGGAAGGTTTCCGTAGGGGTGATTCCGTTATCACGCGCCCACCGGACGAAGCTTTGTATCTCCGCCAATTGTCTTAACTGTTGAAGAACTGCCGGCCCACTGCTACCTGAGTTCGCCTGCTGCTGTAAAGCCGCGGCGACGCTCTTGGACTCGCCGCACCAGGTCCCGCGCGGCTCATCAACGAGGTCGTCGCCGCGCATGACCATAGGCTCCGAGCGTGCTACGATGGCGTCGCCCTTAAAGCCAATCCTGCCCGACGTCTTATCGACTTCGATACCCTGTGACCCGCTTGTCCAATACAGCCGGCACCACCGTTGCCTGTAAGGAACGTTAAGGAGCGCGGCGTCCGTGTCAGACTTCTCTCGCACCGGATCATAAGGCGCACTGAAAAACAGGTCCCTCTCTCCCGTGAGAACGTTGTAGCCAAGACTCTTCGACTTAAAGGCCACGTCGGCTTCCCAAAGAATCTGTCCGATCTGTGTTCCCTGGATGTCGCCAGAAGTCACAACCTCGTGCGCGCGAATTCCCCCGCCGGGCCGACCAGCGCCGAACCTCAGCCTATCCGAAGGGATTTGCCCGAAGCCGGAGTCTAGGTTTCTTAGAAACTGTTTCGTTGGATTGATGCTCAAGTAGAACGAATCAACCCTGCGTTGATGAACTCGTTCCCAGACCTCAGAGAACAAAGGCCCCGGCGAGAAAGGCAGTTCGTAAGCGGTCGAAGGGGAAGTTCTGACGCAATACTTCATCCCGCACACGTCAAGGCTGCCCCCAAGAAGCTCGGTGGCCTCGCCCACGGGAAACAATTTGTCACCTTGAAGAAACACCATGCCTCCCCGCGGTAGACGCCCGATTAGGGTCGTGGGAGACAGACTACCAGGCTGTAGCGGACCTGGTCGCCGCAGTCTTCCTGATCGCGGGCGCGGAGCAGGAGGCTGTAGTCCTGCCAGGATCAACAGTTCTTGCGGCTGAGTCACCAATGAGGGTTCGAGCACATCAGGGAGCCCAATGGGGGTGGAGAAATATACGTATACGTTCTTTGCCCTTTCGACGTTGTTCCCTAACATTGTAAGTCTCTGAAGGATACTCCGCGCCTCCGACTTGTTAAGCCTGTCGGGCGCGTTACCCGAAGCATCAATGGGTCTCTCTAAGACGACGGCGACATCTTGCCCGATCAGGTCTTTAGAAGGCCCCAGAGGGTAGGCGAAAATCTTATTGCCGCGGAGCGCATCTG
Source organism: Pyrinomonadaceae bacterium (assembly GCA_036392495.1). Classification (GTDB taxonomy): domain Bacteria; phylum Acidobacteriota; class Blastocatellia; order Pyrinomonadales; family Pyrinomonadaceae; genus QHXM01. The sequence continues at coordinate 6,601 of DASVXV010000145.1, forward strand.
CGCCGTCGCGGCCGTATGAGATCGCGCCGAACTCGAATTCCGGCTGAAGTATCGAGCCGTTGAACTTAACCTCTTCCTCCAACAGCGTTCGTGCGGAGCCGCCACTTGATTCAGTGCCGCCTCGGTCGTCTCCCATCATCATCGCCTGTATTGCCCTACAGGCTTCGACGTCCTCCGCGTTTTTCATCTTCTCAGCCCTCACCCTGTTCGGCGCAACGAACATTGCATAGCTGTCCCTGTCGGCCGCAGTGAACATGGCGGACTTGATGCCGTCGTCGTTGAGCACCACGTTCTGAACCGAGCCAGTAAACACCACGTTCTCTTTGCCGAGTTCCTGCATCAACTTTAGAAGGATGGGAGGGGAAGGGTGTCCGTAACGGTTCTCTGGGTTGACGGCGATGATCACGCGCTTCGGGTGCAGTAGGTCCATAATAGGCGACACATCGTGATACCTGGACCCGTGATGCGGGGCGACGAAAGTGGTGATCTCGGTTTCTCCGCGGGCCGTCAGCGTATTGACCGCCTTCAGGATGGCCGCCGATTCGGCATCGTCGAAGTCCACGATTATTTGTTTCTGCCCGAGCCGTATGTAAGTAATCACCGCCCGCCCGTGAGGCCCGACTTTGACGGTCACAGGGTACGGTATAGTTTCGATATAAACGTCATCCGCCTTCGTGGATATGCCGGCGAACGCATTCTTGTTGGTGGCAATTAGGTGCCTGGTTTTAATGAGAGTGTTGCCGGCCAGAGATCGCTGCAACTCAAGATACAGTGTGTTCGACACGCCATCGTCTATGACGCTGACAGACTTAAATCTTGGATTAGTCAGACCCTCGTCTCTAAAAAACACCCTAGGGCGTCGGAACAAAGCCCGGATACCGCCCATGTGATCGGAGTGCGGGTGCGAGCAGACGAAAAAGAGGTTTTCGATACCCAGTTGCTCCAACTTGTCCAGAAGCGGGACGTTTCCGATCTTCACCTGATCGCCGTCTCCGCCGCGACCCAGGTCTATGATGTAGGCTGCTTTTTTCTTCTCGTCTATCGCGACGCTGGCCTGCCCTTCCCTTTGAAGTGCGAGATATATCAAATCGCCGGCGTACGCGACCTGAGTGGCGACCAGGAATAGTCCGAGGGCGAGAGTCAGCAATACGGGCCGAGAACTTCGTGAGGTTCGCATTTTCATTCTCCTTTCACCGCAGTCGCGAACGGCTCGGGGCCGTGCATTTGTATCGCTTGGCGAGGGGTGTTGCTGCCGCACCGGACCTTTTACGTTAACCTTGATGGACAGAGTATGGTGCCCGCAGGCGGGTATCAGGACGGTGAAGCGTTTCGTAACAAAGATGAGGGTCGTGGGCGAGACATCTATGCCCACCCTTTGTAAATTACGTCCCAGGGATTTGATATGCACTCCGAGACATGGAGTGGTTAAAATCGGTCAAAGATTGTGTGAGGCCAACGATGAATATATCTCGTCAGCAGAAGGACCACTATGCTACGTCCAGTAAGGTAGACAAGCTAATAGCACCGACCAAATGGGTCGAGAGTTCATTGGTCGAGACGGGCGAAGCGTATACCCTACTCAGGCCATTGTCAACAGTGATTTTTAGCTCTGCTGCTCAGGGAAAAAGTCGCACTTAACTGCTCAGCGAAAATGTCGCTCATACTTGCAAGCATGAGGACACTAACTTTGAGCACACCCCAACAACGACGAGCCGAGATTCTAACCCAACTCATCGCAGGCAAGCTCTCTACCACCGATGCCGCACAACTGCTGCGGGTGAGCCTCCGACAAGTTCAACGCCTGCGCCGTCGCTTTCTCGCTGAAGGCATCTCTATGGTCGTTCATGGCAATCAGGGGCGAGCGCCTGCCAATCGGACCGACTCCAAACTGGTTGAGCGCCTGCGCGTGCTCTGCAGTCCAAGCGGCAAGTATCATGACTTCAACATCTCGCATCTCTGTGATCTGCTCGCCTGTCACGAAGAGATCACCCTCCCACGCTCGACCCTCTCGCGCCTCTTGCACTTACATGGCCTGCGCCACATTGCGCGCCCGCGCTCCGAGGTCAAACGGATGCGGAGAGAGCGCAAAAGCTGTGAGGGCATGATGCTCCAGATCGATGCCACACCCTTCGACTGGCTGGAGAATCGCGCCCCACGGATGGCTCTGGCGGCTGCCATTGATGATGCGACAGGTAAGATCATCTACGGCTCGTTTCGTCCAACGGAAGATCAGGCCGGATACCTCGTAATGTTGCGAAGCATTGCCACCAGTTACGGCCTACCCCATCTGCTCTATCATGACCGCCACACTATCCTACGCTCTCCCAAAGAGCCATCGCTTGAGGATGAGTTGGCAGGTCGTCCTCCGATGAGCCAGTTCCAACGCGTGGTCGCCTCTCTTGGCATTACTTCGATTGCAGCCCTGTCGCCACAAGCTAAGGGGCGGATTGAGCGGCTCTGGCGCACCTTGCAGGATCGGCTGACCAAAGAGCTGCGCCTCGAAGGAGTCAACTCACTCGAAGAGGCCAACAGCTTCCTGCCGGCCTTCATTGAGTCTTACAACCACCGCTTTGCCCAGCAGCCGCGAGAGGCCGAGAGTGCCTGGCAAAGGCTGCCTGACAAGATGGACTTGGACTACTACTTCTCGACCTCTGAGAGCAGGCAGGTGCGCCGTGACCACACCATCACGTGGCTGGGACAAGTCTGGCAGCTTGTCCCGGAGAAGAACGGCCCCAGCTTAGTCAGGAAGAAGGTCGAGGTGCATATTACGCCGGAGGGCTGCCTCTCAATCTATGATGGAGTGCGCAGAATCTCGCATCGTGAGGTGGTTGACAGCGAGAACAAGCGGCGCGTCAGAACGCTCACTCCTCCGCAGCCGCTGCCACTCACAGCGCCGGACCCGCACGCTGATGCGCGTCGCCGAGGCTGGCTTTATGGTAAGGTGCGATAATGTTGCCATGCGACATTATCGCTGAGCAGTGAAGCGACATTATCCCTGAGCAGTAACACTGTGAACACTTACCGACTTTAGCTAGTCGCTGGGGAGTCGTCTTTTTGGTCTTACGTTTCTTATAGGCCGAGGCGTTTTCTACTATCGGCAAAGAATTGAGACCCCAAGGCTGCTGAATCTTCTGCTACAAGTAACAGATGGTTTGATACGGCTATTGAGATTCCACAAAGGCAGATAATCGAAGCAATAAAGCCCCCGCCAAAACGGTCATTTCCAGCACAGACCGCCCTTGGCCGATGACCAGCCCCCCGACGGACTTTCTATTCCTGCGATCCAACTTAACCTTCCCACTTGGTCAATTCTGGATTCGTTTAAATATTGATTCTTTCATAATGCAGGGGTGAAATTATGGGAATCAATCAAATTCAGTCTAACGACGAGAGAGAGCTTCTTAAGCTAGCTGACGAGACGGCAGTTAGGGCGCTGTTCCGTGAATGGTTGGCGGACCAGTTATCTCCCGAGAAAAGTAGAGAAGAAAGAAGAATCAATAACCGCGCGGAGTTTAAAGTGCTACGCCGCAATTGGCGTTTTTTTATTCCCTTAATAATTCTTAACGCCGTTGGATATCTACTTCTTCGATTCTTAGGGAACCTCGGCTTTGTCCTTACCGTGGTGACCTCTTTAATCATGTTAGTTGTTTACATCTTACTAGGGTTAAGGTCAGCCCGTCGGGGCTTGAGCGAGCGCATACGTAACAACAAATTGAGGTTTCTAAGGCTCAAATCCGAGGCGCATTTTTTGCTGGATTTGATACCAGAAGGCACTAGGGCGGGGGATGTTCTAGAAGCCTTGAGAGAGACGGACATGGAGTCAAAGTCTCAAAATAACCTGGATAGGGCCCTCTTCGGTTTCGGCTCGAAAGCGTTGACGGTCGGCCCGCTCGCCTTCATCGCACTAGCCTACCTGTTCAACTTGGTGGCTAGCGCTGACGCCAAGGCAGTTATCGAAGCGCATCAAACATTAGGTACGGCTTTAGGCTACGCGATACCGCTCGGATTGGTGCTGGCTTTTGCAAACGAATTCATAGTCACGAAGAGATCCGTGAGGAGCGAGCGCATTTCACAAATCTTAGCCTTGGCTCAAGATATTTATACGCAAAGAACCAAAATCTCTGCCGAATCGAACCCGTAAATCTCACGTCGAATCATCTCTAGAGCGTCTCGCCGACGAGATTGAGGGCGGTGCCGCGCATGTGACGTGAGAGACGAAAGCCAAAGCGTCCAGCCATTCCAGTTGCTGTTTGATCGACTCAAGTAGTCCTGAGCTTTTGGCATCGAGCAGCACGCCTCAAATTCCTGTCAACTTCGACCCCAGGGCCTGAGCCACTTCTCGCGCCCGCACGTCATCAAGGCTGAGAACCGTTTCACCTTTAGCCCCCGAGCGCTAGGCGCAGTACTTCGGTCTCATCTTCTAAAGTCATGGGCCGTCGGCTGTCGTTGGCTCTCATCCGGAGGCCGTATGATGATCCAGTCCAACGAAAGTAACGTCCGGCAGGTCTAGGCCGAGCACGCGCCCGGCTTCCAGTTCCGCGAACACCGCCAGCGGCATCAGGACGCTCCCGTGATAGGTTGTATAATATGCCGAGAGGCGTTGAGTACTCAGGCTGCGCGTGTATATCCCGCCGGCATGAACACTGTGCTACTAACTGTGTCACCAGAGGGTGCGAAAATAGGTAATCTGTTGTCATCACCTGTCGCACTGTGTCGCGGCTAAATTATTGACGATAGAGCTAAGTTGCGTAAATAAAGGAAGCCGCCTTCAAACTGTCACGCCGGAGGTCGCGGGTTCGAGTCCCGTCGGCTCCGCCATTTTAGGAAGCGCGCCTGTGTAGCTTCAGGCGCGCTTCTTTACTTTTAGCGCGAATTTGCAGCCGTTCGAGGAATCGCTAAAAGTCTCCCAAGTGCGCCTGTATCGCCCTAAATACCCCTCTCTTCCTCCTTGAGTCCCCACAAAAGTCCCCACAAATTTTCCTGCCAGCATTTTCACTGAAATCGTTTGTTTGCAATTATTCCAGCGCTTAACTTCCGCCACAGTAGCCTCATAAAGAGCTCTTACTCGACCTCTTCTTCGCTGGCACTTTGCCAGCACATCCATGCCGCTTCTGCCTCGCGGCTAAAAACCTTGTCAATTCTTCCCGCGCCCAGTCGCCGCCCTTCGAGATGGCAGCTCGAATACGCTTCTCGATCCACTCCCACTCTTCATCAGTGCCGTTCTCTAAGACTGCCTCGCGGGCGCTCGGTGCCAGGCTAACCCCGCCTATCTCTACGTCAGTCAGATCAGCCTCAAGCAGAGCTTCCAACCAATCCCGCCGCGTCCCGCCGTCGACCTCACCTTTCTTGAGGCACCGGCTCAGCCCCTGCACGAACTCGTCTATGACGGCGGCGATGTCACCCTCTTTGTCCATCTCCCACAGCACATCTTCATATCCGCTAACCGTCTCGTTCAGAATCGCGTGATAGACGGCTCCGGCATCAAGCCAATTACCAGCCGTGTCCAAATGGGCCGCCATGTCCAGAAGCGAACGCAGTTCTTTCTTGACCGCGCGCGGGCTTCCGCGCCGCAGAGCGTTGCGCGCCTGGCGGCGGTAAGCTTCCACATCCAAAGTCTCGCCCCGCCGGGCTTGCTCGGCTGCGATGGATAGCTCGACCAATGACAGCAACTCAGGCTCCCGCTTGATCACCTCGCCGATGAGGGCAATTAGCTGCTCCCGGCTGCGGTCCGCGAGAAGTTCTGTGAGCGGAGGGATGGAGCGGAACGACTGCGGCTCGTGGACGTAAGTGAGCAACAGGGCGACGATGTGTTTGCAGATGCCTCCGTAGTCATAGGGGCAGGTGCAGGAAGTCTCGATGATGCCGCTTTCCGTTAGTGTCGCGCTGACCTGATACGGCTCATAGTCCGAGCCTTCGCACTGTGCGCGCAGCTCTATCCCCTGCCGGACGGCCCCGAAGACGGCCCCGTTGCGATAATAATTTTTGCCGCGCTCGAAGCTCGACGCGTTGGCAAGGTCGCTTATATGCGCCTCGGTCAGTCGGGGCAACTTTTCAACAGCCATTCAAACCACTTTCCCATCCACTAAGTTTCATTTGAGTGATTATCCTCGAACTTGGCGAAGATTGCTTCCAGTTGTTCGGCATACTTATTAAGAGCGAGGCAGCCCCCATTCCCGCTCCACTTTGAGATAGCGCGATTGACTGCCTCCCGAGCCTTTCTCTGCTGAAGCATTTCCGCCAGGCGCATCACAACGAATTCGTCTAGCGCCGACTCAGGGATCATGACGCCGCTGGCTTTGACATCCGGGTCACCTTCTTCTTTCGGCTCCTTACCCGTGATGCCCGTATACCAGACGGACTGATCCCAGCCATCCTTGCCATCTGCCACCCAGAGATGCAGCTTGTCTCCGTCGTGCCAGATATAAGTATCTCCTCTCATGTACGACATACTTGAATTTCTCCAGTTCTCTACCTATGATGATAGCCTAAGAGTACCAAGTAGGCTTACATTGCCCAGACAGCTAGGCCGCCGTCTCATTAAGCAAAATTCTATCTTGCAATGTTACGCAATATGCGTAAATATATACGCAATATGCGTAAAAAGCGTCCCATTGATGCCCTGTTCCCGAAAGCTCGTAGGGATATTCTTGCCGCGACTTATGGGCAGCCTGAGCGTTGGTGGTACTTGAGCGAACTGGCACAACAGTTCAACACCACGCCTTCCAGTCTACAAAGGGAACTCCAATCTCTCGTATCAAGCGGAATCTTACGGCAAAGGCGGGACGGCAGACGCACGTACTTTCAGGCCGAGTCCTCGTCGTCTATCTTCAGTGAGATCCGAGGCATCATCGTTAAGACGCTCGGCGTTGAAGAAGCGCTCAAAGAGGTTCTTGCGAAGTTCGGCAACCGCGTCGCCTGCGCTTTTCTGTACGGATCGGTAGCGCGTCGGCAAGAGCACGCTCTCAGCGACGTGGATCTGATGATCATCGGGTCGGTCGGTATATCCGAGCTATCCTCCTCCCTGCAAATGCTGGAGAAGAAGTTCGGGCGGGAGATTAACGTCAAGTGCTATTCGCTAAAGGAGTTTCGTAATAAGGTAGAGGCTGAAAATCATTTCGTCATGACCGTGCTAAAGGATGAGAAGACTTTCTTAAAGGGAGATAAGGATGAGTTGGAAAGCCTTGCTGGCAATCGGGACCGTGCGGCCGCATAAGACCAGTGCCAAGGAGATCGAAGATCTGCGGCAGCTCGTCGCCCGTGATCTGGCCGACGCCGCTATCGAAGAGCTTTCCGCTGATCGCCGTTTTGCTACCGCCTATAATGCTGTGCTGCAACTGTCGAAGATGGCAATCGCATGTGACGGCTATAGGGTGGCCTCTGGCGCGGGCCACCACCAGAAGAGCTTTGAAGCGGTGAAGGATGCTCTTGGGAAAGCCGGTGAGGCTCTAGCTGATTACTTCGAGACATGCCGACGCAAGCGTAATCACATTGACTATGATGCTTCGGAAGTTGTGACGGAGACGGAGGCCGAGGAGATACTCAAGAAGGCTAGAGAATTTCAGGAGATGGTCGAAGAGTGGATCGCAAAGCGTCACCCACGTTTCAAGGCATGAAGGGATTTATGAACTTTATGAGATGCCGTCTCCTCTGGCTTACATTGGGCAAAGATTGGAACGCCGAAGAAGAAACGTTCGTCGCGGCGGGCCTGATGCGGCTCCCTGTTAAAGAAAAGTCGGACGACTTCCTCGCCCTGCCTGCCCCGCAGGTGGCGATGGCCGATATTCAGGCAGTGATCCGGGCCGAGCGCGATGAAGACTAGGCAAAAAGCTAGTAAAGTGCCGGACGCCGACTCGTTACCTGGCTCAACCAATGTAAGCAGAGAGTGCGTCAGATGTTTGAGGGAAGACGTTAATTGAGCGCCCATCAGCACATATTCCAGCAGGTCCATCGCGATTAGGTAGTAAAAGTGTGGTGGGTTTATAACTTGGCGAAATACGCTTTGATCTTCGCTGCCATCAGCCCACGCCGCTCCTCCAAAAAGTCATCATAGTTCTCTTCAGGTTTGCTAAGGATACTCTCCGGAATGCTGTGTTCCCGCAAATTCTCCCTCAACTCCTCTATACCGGTGATGCCGCCATACTTTTTCTTACCGCCGCTACACTGTTCAAGCAATTCACTAAAATAGACTGACGGGGCCTTGTCCCCGATGGCGATGTTGATCTCGCTCTGCGCCAGAGCGTAATTTGCGATCTGGTTGTAGCGGCCCCGGCTCAGTCCCTGCCGCTTGAGATAATTGCGCGGAAAGAGATGGTGTACGTCGCTCCGGTTAAGGATGAGGTCTTGCACTGTGATATCGCGCGACAGGAAGCCTTTATCTCCCATCTTAACCTGGGCTGCCTGGAAGACGAGAAAGTAAGGGCTGCTTCCTGAAGATGTTTCCATCTGTTGAGGGAGCAGCGTCGACCAAAAACTTTCTGAAAGTTCTGCATCGATCACCGCTGAGGTGTAGGCCTCCAGCCCGCGAGCTTCTACCTGGCGAATATCGAAATCGAATGTGCTCTCGGGATTGCCGGAATATCGCTGGGTGAGCAGCGACATCACGTACCATCGTCGCACCATTCGTTCTATCTCAGCCGCTGGCATTCCCTCAGCGCGTCCCCGCAGGTAAAGGATATACGCGAAGTTGACGGCGTTTTGGGCGCCCATTAAATCCCTGCTAATGAACCCTGCCGAGCGTACGATCATCACCAGTCGCTCGAAGTGAGTTTGGTTAATAAAGTTCAGCACCCCTTGATTGAGTCGGTTGAAGGCGTCCTCGGCAACTGCGTCCTCATACTGCTTGGTTTCGAAATTGCGACCCGAAAGCAGCGCCACCAGGTCTTGAAGTTTCCCGCGCCGGAACTCCGAGGTGAAGGCCACGCGCAGCATGTCTGTATAAGAAGGGTCGTAGATGTCATCGTTCACGTTCTTCAGCCATTTCATCTTGGGGAAGAACTCTGAGACGGCGAATGCCGGGTCGCCCTTTTCGATGCGGCCATAGAATTCCGGCGCAATAGCGAGATGGCAGAAGTAATCGATGGCCTTTCGTAATTGATTGCCGCCATAGCTCTCGTTAGCGGCAATCTTGGACATAGCGAAATCCGCCTGGCTGAGCGGCGCGCCGGCAGAATTAACCCGGATGAAGATCTCGGTGACTGTCTCGATGTCGAGGTCTTCGGCCAACTCAATCACGCCCACGTGGTTATTGATGATCTTACGAAGCTTCTCCAGCGTGCCGAAGAGAGCATCCTCGTCCACTCCAGGATTAGCAGCTGCGTAAGCCCGAGTGATCTGGAGCAATTTGGCGTCGGGCGAGAAGATTTCCGAAACATCCGGAATCCACGCGCTGTTCTTGCGGATCGCCGGATTAGATACCTCAAACTTTTCTTCTAGCGGGTGGAAGGCGATTCGTATGCGCACCGTCTCATAGTCTTTTGTCAGCACTTCGCGTGCAAGCAGAGCGGCCATGAGGGCCGTGACCCGCTGCTGACCGTCAATGAGGATGCGCTTGCCTGCCGAGGGAGTTCCGTCCTTTAGCTTCACCGTCGGGTTGCGCCACGAGACGAGATACCCAACTGGGTAACCCTGGTATAAGGAGTCCAGCAGATTGCGCACCTTGGTCGCTTCCCAAACGAATGGCCGCTGTATTTCCGGGATAGCAATCTCGCCAGACTTGACCCAGGTGAGGAGAGTTTCAATCGGGTGCGGAGTAACAGAATATCGTTGAGTGGCCATATGTAAGATTAACTCCTGGGATTTCTATAATCTATTACCGGTCAGTGAATACATTGGAGATTAGCGATCTTCATACAAGGACACCATGTCATTTACCTCAGAGAGCTTTTTCTTCTTCTAACGTTTTTACTCTGATCAATTTATCCGTTTCAAGCTCACATAAATAGACTCACGCGCCCTATTGCTTCTTCCACTCGTCAGCCGTCCGCCATAGGCGGCTTGCTCTCGGTAATCTCTGTAGGCTTGTCACAATCAACTCCTGCATTTCGGTAAGCTCTCCAGAATTGGCAGCTGAGTACAACAGTTCGACACGTTTCGGACCGATGCCGTTTTGCCGATACATCTCGATGATTGGCTTAGCTGCGTCATAACTCAAAAGCCAGGGTTGCCCTAGTGCGCCGAGTGCGTCATGCAGCTTTCGGTGATTCGCGGCATCGAAGAAGAAGCGGTAGAGATCATTGGCTTTATAGTAAAAAGGAGGGTCGAAATAATAGAGAACTTCATTCGGTTGATACCTGCGCGCTTTGACTCGCCAGACTGTGTGTCGCCAATCGCCGTGATTGACGAACAGAACACGTTCAGCCAATTGTGCAGCCTGCGTTATCCGCCTAGTGATAAGTTCAACGGTGTAGCGGCATCCTATAGGATAGGCAGATTGTTGCGTGCGTCCACCGAGTGGGCCAGCGCTTGGCGCTATAATGCCGGAGAAACTCGTGCGGTTGAGAAAGATGCAGGCGAGTGCGCGTTGCCGGTCTGTACGATGCTGTCCATTCTTGAAGCGGTCCCAGTTAGTTAAGGTCGGCTCCGTGTCGCGCAGCTTTTCTATAAGCCATTCGTGGTCAGTGAAGACCGTCTTCCAAAAACCGGCCAGCAAAGGGTCCTTCTCGCCCAGTGCGATTGACTCGACCAGCCCATCGTTAAGAAGTTGTAGCGCGACGCTCGCGCCTCCAGCGAACGGCTCGACGAAGAGTTTCGGACGCAGGCCATTCAGACGGATAGTCGCGGCGATATATCCGGCTAATCGGCGCTTTCCGCCCGGATAGCGCAACGGCGAAAGAATTGATGCGGTGTGCCGTGCGAATGCTTTCCTTGTCTGATTTGATTTTCCTTTTGAGCTGATTGCTGGGGGCACGCCTTTTCCTCAATCAAGGAATAAGATAATTGCTTCAAAAACCTTTCCACTGAATGTTGAGCATTACTTCGCCGCCTTCGGAAGGCAGCCAGGTTCTTTCTATGTGACCATCACTACAATAATTTCGAAACTCCTTGAGCATCATCGCTTCCAGCAGAGTTCTCCGATCTGTCGGCACGGCATCAAGCACAGTATCGGAGCAGATAACAATAAGTTTACGTTCAGCGCGTGTTGCCGCAACGTTGAAGCGATTACGGCTAAGCAGAAACTGCGCTTCGGCTGTCGCATACTCCTCATCAGCCACGCCGTAAGAGACGAGGATCACTTCACGCTCTTTGCCCTGCATTTTTTCAACCGTATCTACCAGCGGCATCGGCCTGTTCCTGCCGTCAAATCCGCGCTGGTGGAGCGCCTGCCGGATGGCACTGTTCTGTGCGCGGTGGGGCGAGAGTACTGCCAACCCCCTCCGCACAAAGTCTCTGGGCGAGTAAGGTTGAAAAGTCCCCTCCTTCGCCTCCTGTAACAGAACTTGGCTGAGCCTATCAGTCAGAAGCGCGATCAATTCTGCTTCGATTGGGTTGCGCGCAGTAAAGCTTCGGGGCGGCGTGTACCAACAAAGCACCACGGGACGCTCGGGATGAAGGATAGTATCAATTATCCCTTCGCTCGTCTCGTCAATGGCGGGCGCGGTCTGGATTCTGATGTCGGGCCGAGTTGACCTGAAGCGCCCGCGATAAAGCACGTGGCGTGGATAAGCCGTCAGCGGCTCGTTCATGCGGAAACTCTCTTCGAGCTGAAAGATTTTCCGCGCTTCGATGCTCGGGTCATCAACGCTCGCCTCTTCAATCTGCCGGCGCATGAAAGCGAAGACGGAACTGAGCATGTGTTCATGCTCTTCCGGGTAACTGCCATGAATGATCGGCGGCAACTGTTGGTCGTCTCCCGCAAGGATGATGTTTGAATGAGGCTTGCTTGAGCCGAAGGCGACAAGGGCATCCGGCAGGCGCATCTGCGAGGCTTCGTCAACCAGCACGACATCGAACCAGGGTCGTATGATACCGCCAGCCCTTTTCATTCCTTTGTAAGCGCCCCAAACGGTCGCTCCAACGACAACGCAAAGAGCGTCGCGCTGTAAACAGACTTCCAAATCCTCGTCTGCAAGTAGTTCAACGCTTGGAGGCAATTCATCATGTGCCGCGCTGCCGCTGCCCATGAGTTTGAGGATTGAAAGCGCATTCGGCGCAAGATTGTAGCTCCGCGCCAATTCTGCCAGCTTGCGCAGCACGTTCACGATGGCGTGATGTGTAAAGGCTGTGACTAGAATGCGCAGGGGCTTTTTCGCGGCTTGCGCGGCCAGCGCGTACCCCAGGAGAATATGTGCGACCGTGTGCGTCTTGCCCGTGCCCGGCGGTCCCCAGATTAAAGTCAGCGGTTCGTTGAATACACCGCGCCAAGCGCGCCACTGCCCTAGGTTCAATAGTGCATCAGGGTCTTTGCCTGAATGAGTAATGCTATCTCGGAAAAGTCGCTCAATTCCCGCGTCCCCGCTCACGACGGGCTGCCAATCATCCATTTCACCGTTATGCAACAGGCTGTGAATGTGCAGTGCGTTCTGGGGGTTCTCATGCAATTCGCGTAGCACCGTCAGGATGCGGCGCGATGAGAAATCTGTGTACAACTGATCAAGGGCGCACGGCTTTGCCAGATCAATATGTTCTTTGAACTTGTCTGAATTTTCCGGCAACAGGCGTACACGTGGCGGTGACGCTTGCATATCATACTCGACGAGCGTCACCTTAAAAGGGGCGGTGCGCCCCCAGTTGCTCTCAAACAGCTTGCCATCAACATCGCCCACCAAAACTTCCGGTTGGTCTTCCGGCGTGACGACGAGATTAAATTCGCCCACTTCAAATTTCACGTCTTTCGACTCCGGGTCGAACGTGAACCAGAGTGAACCATCCGATTGCTCACTCTCCGGCACATACTGAAGATTGCGTATGCAGACGAACTTTTTGGAGCGTTCTTCAACAGGTAAAGCGTGAATATGTTTGACAGCCAACTCCGCCAGAGAAGTTTCCAGGATGGAGAAAGCGCGCAGGGCTTCGAGCGTGCGGAAGTTAAGCGGATCGAATTCGCTGTAGAGCATGAAAGGCTCTTTGCGCAAGAGAAGCTGCTCGCGGAAGTCCTGCTTCAAACGGCGAATTACGGAATCTGTCGCGCGTAGCTTGTTCCGCACCGTGTCGCCGATCTTCTCAAAGACATCATCCGGTGAAAGCTTTCGGTCAGGCTCGCGCGAATCGGGCTGAAACGATTCATTGCTCCAAACATCGTGGATGCGCTCGTATGCAACCTGACTGGAAAACTCCCAGCCGAAACCATAGCGAGGATGAAACACATAGCCTTTATCTTCACCTTCTGTATTTTGTGGCTGGTACATCTCGGAGACGGTTTTCAGATCGAAGACATAAGGCGTCGGTAGTGCGACCATTGTTCGCAAGACCTGTGTGACTATTGTGCCGGGCATGGTGCGAAACGTGTCCGCGTCCTGCATCACGGACGAAGGCGGGAAGAGTCTCAGCAAGTGTGTAATCTCGGCAAGCAGTTCCGGCGGCTCTTCGACAAATAGATGCCGCTCGATAAGGCTGCGCAGGATGAAGAGATCAATCGTGTCGTAAACGTAAAAATGCAACGAGCGTTGCTGCTTTTTAAGTTCCCACTGGGCGTCTTTTCGCGCCTGCTTGAGCGCGGCTTGCGCATGTTTCGCGCGCTCTTGCAATGCGATTCTCTCTGCCAGCAGCGCCTCATATTGCGGATTGGTTTTACGCAACACCGGACATCTTTGCTTGAATTCCGCGAGAGCTTCTTCCGTCCACGCCAACTCACTCGCAGCCTCTTGCACGCTCACCACATCTTCAACTGATTGGCTGGCTATCTCACGATTGGCGGCATCAACCCGCCGCAGCAATCCATTTAGGGCGCTCAAGAATTCCAGCAGGATTTGCGCTTCTGAGTTCGGCTTACGCGCGATAAAGATCTGTTCCTCTCCGATGACTTTGCTATTCTCTTCATCCCACCCTTCATAAGTCTTGAAGCCAAGCGCAAAACAGGTCTGCGTTACGGAGTCTTGCTCGGCGCACAACACGACGCGAATATTTTCATAACGCGGCATCAGCAAAGTGGTGGAATGAAGCGAGCGCGGCCGTCCGTCTTCGAGCGCCTGTGCTGTGGCAATGTAACGCGGAAGGTTAAGCGAAAGATCATGGCTTAATAATTGTAGATTGGCGAGGCGCTCTGGGTTCTCCACTACCGCTAGTTCGCGGTGTGTCGTGATGCCTGATTGTTTGAGGCGGCGCTTTGACTCTGAGCTGATGTAAGCGATGCGCGAGAGATCGGAAGAGGCGTTCGCCTCGTCACGGCAGTGATTCATGTACTCGCACATCGGGCAGTGGTCCGTGACATGAAAATGCGCATCGGCAGCCGGAGTTTGAAAGAGCAGTGGCGCGCGGTTCCGAAGAAAATCGTCAACAGCCAGACGATAAGGGCGCAGCTCAAAAGGCGGATCATTCTCATCACGCGAGCGAATAACGGCGAACTCAAGATCAACTTCGACGCCTCTCAACCCTGCTTCGCGGATAGCATGGTCAAGGATGAAGGAATAATAGGCGACCTGAATATAATGATCGTGACGCGCTTTCTGGCTCGCCTTGAAATCCCAGATGCGAAGTCTCAACTTCCCTTCTTCATTGATGGGCGGAAGCACTTCCAGTAGGTCAGGCCGCGCCGGGCTAAGCGTGACGCGCGCGGCGTCCAGGCCGAACTGTTCGAGCAGCCGTGCTTCCTGCTCTTCGTCGAGCACAACCTCAAGCTGCGTGACGAACTGCGGGAAAGGCTCGGACTGAAAAGCCGCGATGAAATCTGAGAACGGCAACTCCTTTACCTTACAGCCATCCTTAGTGCGCTCTATAACAGCGGTCAGCACAGCCTGTTTACCAAACTCGTCTATGAGCGCCTGAACCTGATCGCCTTCAAAGATATTTCCGGCTTCCATCAAAAGCGCGATTCCGGGACGACTATGGGCACGCAACTTTTTCGGCACGTTCCAACCGATGCCTGATCTGCCGCGCAGAGGGCTGGCCACAGTATTCCAGCGAAAATTACGGTCGCAGCGATTAGCGAAATATTTGGCGATATTTGAGGCCGTGAGTCTAAACTTTTGAGCCGGACGCGAGGCTGCTTTCATATTGATTCCTTCAAGCCCCGCGAGGTCGGGTGCAGGGGCGGGTAAAACGTTCCAGCATCCTATCACAGTTGATTCCAGATTGTGGATTGCGATATGTTACGCGAGCGTCCTGAGCGGTATTATCACCTTGCGAGTCTCAGCCTGTGCATGTTCTGAACCAGCACCCAACTCACAGACGCGTGCGCTGGTTTCCGCCCTTTCAAAGACGGTTGCGCTCCCGGCGATGCTCAATCAAATCGCCACGTTATTTTCAGGGTCTCATATTCTCAAGCGTACGCGTTGATAGCTGATTCTGAAAATTACTCATAATTCCGTCGCAGCCGATCTAATGCTTAAACCGCAAAGATGGCACAATCCGCAAAAGGCTCCATTACCTTCTGCTCTTTACATTCTGTATAGCGATTTTGTTTGAAAGGGACACAGGTTGTCCCCCCTGTCCGATTAAACTGTATTTTGCGATGAGAGACGACGACCACCCAGCTCGTGTCCATACGCGAGCATACGTCAGGCTCGATCTGATTCATAAAGAGATCAGCGCAGGCCGCCACCCGACCCTGCGCTCTCTGGCCGAGCTTCTGGAGCGCAACGAACGCACTGTCAAACGTGATCTGCGCGTCCTGCGCGACCAGATGGGCGCGCCGATCATCTTTGACCGTGAGCGTGGCGGCTTTCGTTATCAGGAGCCGGGCTGGGAGTTGCCGCCCGTTAACTTTAACGAAGGAGAACTGCTCGCCTTCTTCACAGCCGAACACGCCCTCCGCGCCACAGGCCACACACCCGAAGCCATCCTCCTGCGCGCGGCCCTTGCCAAGCTCGCGGCATATCTCCCCCCGGAGATCAGCGTCAACGCGGTCACGCTCGGCGAAGCGCTGACCTTCCAGCAACTCCCGCACGTCCGCGTAGAGCCATCCACTTTACAAACGCTCGCCCGCGCAGCCGCAACGCGCCGGACAGTATCATTCGACTATCACTCGCAACACCGCAACGAAGACACGCATCGCCAGGCCGATGTTCTTCTGCTTCATAACTTCGCTGGCGATTGGTACGCCATTGCCTACGACCACCTGCGCCGCGAGGTGCGCGACTTTCACGCCGGACGCATTCAAAGACTAACACTCACCTCGCAGTACTTCGATCCGCCCTCCAACTGGAACGCAGACGATTATCTACGGCGCGGCTTTCACATGATGCGTGGAGGTCGTCGCACCAATGTCTCCATAGTCTTCGATTCATATCAGGCACGGTGGATGAAAGAGCGCATTGCATTTCACCCGGACGAACAACGCGAAGACCTACCGGACGGCGGGCTACGTCTCACCTTCCCCATCGGTCGCAATGGCCTTGAAGGTGTCGCACGCTTTTGCCTTGCCTACGCCGGACATTGCCGCGCCGAACGCCCCGCCGCTCTACGCAAATTGATACGCGAGCGCCTCGTGCGCGCCCTTGAAGATCACAGAGAGGACTAATATGAGTATCAACGCACAGCACAACATCACAACTGCTTCTGCAATTAATGACGACACGTCTCCTTACATAGCCGTTCATTTTCCCGTACAGGGGCGACAACTCCCCGCCGATCACGGCTACGCGCTCTACTCTGCCATCACACGACAGTTGCCATCACTTCACGGCCAATCATGGCTAGGGATAGAAATGCTGAGCGGTGTCCCCTGGCGCGAAGGCATCGTCGTTCTTCCAACTCGTGGTGCGAGCCTTCGCCTCCGCATTCCTGCTGACCGCTACGGTCATGTCCTCCCGCTCGCAGGCCGCCGCCTCGACATCTCCGGCCACACCATCCGCCTTGGCATCCCGATCGCCCGCCCGCTTCAACCAGCTTCTTCGCTCTACGCGCGATGTGTCACCATCAAAAAATTCACCGAACCCGAACCCTTCCTCGACGCAGCCCGCCGCCAACTCGACACACTCGACATCACGGCCACGCTCGAATTGCCTCTGGACGAACAAGGCCGCTTTCGCCGCCGCATCATCACCATTCAAGGCAAACACGTCGTTGGCTTCTCCCTCGCCACGCACAATCTCAGCGACGACGATTCCATCAAACTCCAAACTCACGGTATCGGCGGACGCCGCGCAATGGGTTGCGGGCATTTCAATCCAATTATCCAGAGAGTGGTAACAAATGAGCAAGTTTGAAGTACTACTAGCAAAGAGTTGGCAAGCTGAGACGCCGGAGCAGGAGACGCCAGATTACGCACGATTGGTCGCGCATCTGCAAGCGGTTGAACTCGCTGGAGCGAGCATCGTTGAAATTGCTGGCGAGTTAATTTTACGACAGCTTGATCTCTCGACAGACGAATGGCTTTCGAAGTTATCCAGAACTCTCAAGGTCGCTTGTCTTTGCCATGATCTTGGTAAAGCTAACGAAGGCTTTCAGGAGATGGTGATAGGAGAGCGCGAACCGACGCGACAGCCCGCCCGCCATGAACTTCTCAGCGCGTTGCTGCTGGAAGATAAAACCAAACCCTTTCGGGCTTGGGCATTGGAGAAACTGAAAGACGACGACGAAGATGAAGCTTCGATGTTGCTGGATTGCGTCATCGGTGCGGTCGCTGGACATCACCTCAAGATGGATAAGAGTTGGCACAAAGCCATGCTGGCCTTACGCGGCGGATGCGGTATGAAACTAAACATGCTGTTGACCCATTCGGACATGGAGAACCTTTTCGATGGACGATTGCTTTCGGAAGAAATTCAATTTTCTCTTGTTGAGAATGAGCCGACTTATTTGGGCGCGCGTCAACTTCGCTTCAACGTAAACAGCAATACTTGGCGTAAGCAACTCAAAAAAGATTCGGAGTGGTGGCGTTTCGCTGCGGCTATCAAAGCTCTACTCATGGCGGCAGACGTGGCAGGCAGCGCCATGGCTCCGGCGGGGGAAGACATTAAGCGTTGGGTTCATAAGACGCTATCCCAGCGCGTTGAGACTAAAGAGATGGACGACGTAGTTAACGCGCGCCTGCGCGGCGCGAAGCCCCGTCCGTTTCAAGAGGCAATAGGCCGATCGCGCAAGAGAGTGACACTGGTTGAAGCGGGTTGCGGCACAGGAAAGACGGCGGCGGCTTATATGTGGGCAGCGCATCACGCGAACGATAAGAAACTTTTCTTTTGTTATCCGACAACGGGCACGGCTACCGAAGGCTTTCTTGGCTACGTTCATGAAACCAAAGTTGAAGCAGACCTTGTTCACTCGCGCTCAATCGTTGACTTGGCGAACATCGCTCAAGTTCCCGACGACGAAGAAAACGATCACTTGATGCGGATTGAATCGCTCAATTTATGGAGTCCGAAGGTCATCGTCTGCACGGCTGATACAGTGCTGGCGTTGGTTCGCAACAATCGGCGCGGTCTTTACAATTCGCCCGCTATTCTCTCCGGGTCTTTCGTATTCGATGAGTTGCACTCTTACGATGAGCAAATGATGGCGGCAGTGCCCGCGCTGATAAAAGCTTTACCGGGCGCAAGCTTTCTACTCATGACCGCATCCTTACCCAAAGACCGCAAGGAATTTCTACAGCGTCATATTGAAGACTTGTGTGAAGTTCCATCGCCGATTGAGTTGGAAGAGATACCGCGCTATGAATTCCAACGCACCGATAATGAAGACGCTTACCGCCAAGCGCGAGCGGCAGTAGCGCAGAAAAAGCGTGTACTGTGGATTTGCAACACAGTGGCGCGGGCGCAAAAGGTCAGGCGAATACTTGCAGAAGAACATGACGTTTCTACGCGCAGTTACCACAGTCGTTTCAAGTACACAGATCGCGTAAGGCAACATCGCAAAATCATTCGATGGTTCAAACAACAGAAGCGGCGATACGGAATTGTCGCGGTGACGACTCAAGTCGCGGAGATGTCTCTCGA
The DNA here is from genome assembly GCA_036392495.1 of Pyrinomonadaceae bacterium. Lineage (GTDB taxonomy): Bacteria > Acidobacteriota > Blastocatellia > Pyrinomonadales > Pyrinomonadaceae > QHXM01. Next base: position 25,626 of record DASVXV010000145.1, read on the forward strand.
TCTTGATGCAGACTTACTGATTAGCGAAGTCGCGCCAATCCCGGCGCTGATTCAAAGATTAGGGCGGCTTAATCGTCGTGTTACGCCTGAGCATCCGGGCACACCGCGCAAAGCACTCTTTATCACTCCTGACGATGAGCCGCCCTATACCGAAGCAGAACTAATGCTTGCGGGGCAATGGATTGATGAGTTGATAAGCCTGAATCATCCATTGCGGCAAATTGATCTCTCAGAACGGTTCAATGCTTTATCTCCACAAGAAAAGTTGGAATGGAGTACGCGCACCGGATGGCTTGATTCCGGCTGGCTCGCAGAGCCTGAAGAAGTACGCAAGCCCGGTTATTCCGTGTCAGTGATTATGCACGAGGACGAAGAAGCTTGTCGTCAGAGCAAAGTTGAAATTATCAAGCGGGCAATTCCAATGAACTATCGCGCCGACCGTATGGAACACTGGCAAGAATACAAAGGGCATTTAATCGCACCGCCGGGGGCGATTGAATATCACCCTAAAACGGGAGCGGTCTTGTTATGAAGATGACTATTAAACTAAATGCGCCGGGCATGACGAGTCTGCATAAGGCTGGACTCGCTGGCTTGTACATGACTTTACAGGTGTTTGATGAAACGAATGTAAAAATCAAAGGACTAGATTGGCAGCTTGAGCCAACAAGCGTCGTTTTGTCTTGGCAAGATGAAATTTCAGCGACAGCTTTTGACAATCTGATTCAGAAATCTTTCTGGCGGGATGATGAAGGATTCATCCGGCTCACCGGTCTTGAAGGTCATAAGCCGCCAACAACTGAACAGAAATATCATCTTTACATCGCACTGATGAATAGCTTTCTACAGTTTGGGCCACATCGCCCGACAGGCAACAAGCGACCTTTAAGTTATGAAATAGATGATCGTACTTACTGGATAAAAGAATTTGCTCCTATCAAAGAATTCCGGCATCAAGAAGCGGCTAAAGATTTCATTGATACCAAAGGGCGATTCAAAAAATCAGTTGAGGCCGGAGGGTGGCTTTATCCCGGTGGTGGACAGCGACACGTCGCGCATAGTGAAACTAAATTGAGCGAACCTATCGAGAGTGCTTTAGCTCTGATATTTGCGCCTGTTGGAGTGATCTATTACACGCTCAAATCGCGCGCGAAAGGGCGCAAGGCACGGTTAGCGATGCTTGTACCGGAAATTCAAGACTTGGAGATGTATGCAGAAATTCGACAAGCATTCGTTGCGCAAGGAGTTTTAGACCTAACAGCTAGTAGTGCTTCCGACGCAGCTTTGAAAATGATTACGTTTATCGAGGCAAATCGTACCAGCAATCAATTCGCGGAATTTACCGGCGGATCATTCGTTTGCCGGATGATTACTTTCGGCATCGTGAGTTGGAACGAAAAGCAGAAGTCCAGAACTTATGTGCGATCTGTCGTCTCCGGTCAACTGTCCGGTCTCGAAAACTATCGAAAAGCTGCTGCGATCTTCAAAAACCGCTGGCAACTGATTCAAGCCAAACGTGACCGCAAAGGAAATCAAATTGAGCCTGAGCGATATTTTGTGACCACGTTCTCCGCACGCGAATTTATCGCCGATAATATCGCACTGGGGAATACTTGGTATCACGATCTAGCAACATACATGAGCAATAAAGAGAGCCGCGAACAACTTTTATATGAGCGAAAGGAGCTAAATGAGATGGTAGAGAACGCATCGTATGACGATGAAAGCGAGAGAGTTTTTATCAGCGTCTGCCACGAAAGCTGGCGCAGAAGAATGGGAAAACTGGGGGAGCGCGCTCGGCGGGAGAGTCTAGGAGATTCTGGCTTTAAGAGATTGGTAAGAAAAGAAGCTGAGAAGTTAAGAACCGCGCTTGCACACAGTAAAAATGCGGATACTTTGCGTGAGACGGTGGTTGATTTCTGGGCGCGCGCCGGAGCAAATGAGGCATTACAAGGTGACGGGTTGATAAATTTGCTGCCGTTTTTCAACGAGAAGAATTGGCGCAAAACCAGAGACCTCGCCTTGCTTGCCTTAATCAGTTACAAACCTCAAACCCCCGAAGAAGCGGAGATATTGACCACCATCGCCGCTATTGATGAAGAAGGAGAATCCAATGAGTAAACATCTGTTTGGCTTGATCGTCACACCTTACGGAGCAGCCGCAAATAATCGCGGTGAAAATGAAGGCAATATCACCACTCTGCAAAAATTGTTGTGGAAGAATGAGATTCATACGACTGTCTCAGCCGAAGCGATTCGCTGGGCGCTTCGCTACTTCTGGCAGAAGAAGAATGGCGATGATTCTGTAAATCGTCGTTGGGACGATGAAACGGCAGAGCATAACTGGCAAGATCAAACATGGTCGCCCTGGACGAGTACTGATGAAGCAGCGCAGCAGCAGCCGACATACATTGATGATGATGTTATGGGCTTCATGCTGGCGGAAGCAGCCAACACGGACGGCAACGATCTGCTTGACAGTCTTAAAGCAGACAGGAAAAAAGTTGATGAGCAGTTAAAAGCAATGTCTAAAGAAGAGAAGAAATCCGAGCAGGGTAAATCGCTTGAACAGCAGAAAAAAGAGCTTACGGCGAAGATTGATGTGCTCTCCAAAGGCAAAACAGACAAACGACGCGGGGCGTTGGAAGTCACCCGCGCAATATCGCTTGCGCCTTTTGCGGGCGACATCACTTTCAACGCCAAGAGCGGCACGAAAACCAACACCAGTTTATACGGCACAGAGGTTCACGCAACGCGCTATCAATACGGTATCGCCTTAACGCCACAATCGTTGCGCGTTCCGGCAAGAGTGCTTGATGTAGTGGACGCAATCACGGGCTTATGTGAAGTGGCCGGAAATCAAAGCCGCTTCTTGTTCGACTTTGCGCCGGAGTCGGTCGTGTTTCGCTGGACGGAAGATTTTGCGCCGCGAATGCTTTACGGCTTTGAGATGGATTCGGAAGCGAATCTTTCTTTCCCGTCAATCTTGAAGAAGGTTGCCGATGGCGATATTGATGCCAGCGAAGTGGTTATTGGTGGCGTAATTGCCGCGACGCTGGATGATGAAGCAAAGGAAACTTTGAAGGGCGCGTCTATCAATCAGGGCGTGAAGGCTGCCGCACATGAAATCAAGCGGCGCATCTCCGGCGATCTTGGCATAACAGGAGGTTGAGCGATGGAAACCATCGGCCTGTATGTTTCCGTGCCCGTCGCCTGCTTTCGCGTACCCCGCGCGCGGGAATACTTCGAGACTTTCCCTTGCCCGCCGCCCGCGACCGTTTACGGGATGTTGTTATCAATGGTCGGGGAAATTAACCGGCGCGCTCATGAAGGCGCAGAGATTGCTATTGCCTTATTGTCCGAGCCTCACTACTCCGTCGTGCTTAGAACGCTCTGGCGCGTCAAAGATAAAAACGCAGGACTAGGTCTTGGCAATAACCGCCGCCCGGATTTTCAAGAGCTGCTTACCGATGTGCAATTAGCGGTATGGGTCAGACAAGGCGCGGCAGAGGAAGCCGAGATGCCCTTAGCTCTACGTATTCAGAAATCGCTCGACAGTCCGGCAACAGTTTCTCGGTTCGGAGGCTTATCTTTGGGCGAGAGCACGCACCTTGTTGATACAGTTTCACACTTGAACTCAGAAGTTTTGCTTGGCCGGTTACTCGTTGCCGCAGAGGATGGCGATCTTTCGTTGCCGATCTGGCCTGATCACGTTGGTTCAGCAGCGACAACATGGGGGCAGTATCGTCTAGTCAAGACCCATATCCAGGGAGACAGTCCTCAAGAAGAAAAATCTTGGACGGCTATTCGGAGGGTGAACAGATGACTCCACTCCGCGTTCATTCACTTCATGCTCTCGCTTACTGCGAACGTCTTTTCTATCTCGAAGAGGTGGAGAATATGCGGGTCGCGGATGAGAGGGTTTATGCCGGGAGGCGTTTGCATGTGGAGTTGGCGCGTGAGGAGGACGAAGAGGAGTGGTTGACCTTTAATCTAGAGAGTGAGCAGTGGGGGCTGACCGGGAAGATTGATTGTGTGCGGCGGCGGGACGGGATGATTGTGCCGTATGAGCATAAGCGTGGGAGGTCGGCGCGTTCGCGTGATGGGGTGGCGCAAGTTTGGCCGAGCGACAGGTTGCAGGTGATTGCGTATGCGGCGCTGGTGGAGGAACACACGGGATGCGAGGTTCTGGAGGGACGTGTGCGCTATCACGCGGATAACGTGATGGTGCGCGTGCCAATTGATGAGCAGGCGCGGAGTGATCTGGCGCGGGCTGTGGGGCGTGCGCGGGAGTTGCAAAGCCAGGTCGAGCGTCCACCAGTTACAGAGAACGAAAGGCTATGCGTGAAGTGTTCGCTCGCGCCGATCTGTCTGCCGGAGGAGGCGCGGCTGGCTAAGCAGTTGGATGAGCCTTTAGTGCAGGAGGCGCAGCAGAAACACCAGACGCTCAGATTGTTTCCGGCGGATGATGATAGACGTACGCTGCATGTGATGACTCAAGGAGCGCGCGTCGGGCGCAAGGGTGATCGTTTCGAGGTGGCTGCGCCGGAAGAGTTGCCGCAGTTGCATCCGGTGCATGAGATCGGTCAGGTCGTCTTGCACGGGTTCTCGCAGATCACGACGCAGGCTCTACGGCTCTGCGCGGAGCAAGAGATTGGTGTGCATTGGCTGACGGCGGGCGGTCGTTACATGGGGGCGTGGACATCCGGCGTCGGTTCAGTGCAGCGTCGGATCAGGCAGTATCAGGCGTTGACCGATTCCGAGCGATGTTTACGTTTAGCGCAAAGGCTGGCTGAGGCACGTGCGCGCGGGCAGTTGAGTTTTCTCCTGCGCGCAAGCCGGGAGGCAGGGCGCGCAAGTCGGGAAGTGCGTGACGCTATTGTCAATATGCGTAAGCTGCTTTCACCTTTATCGCGTGCGACGAGTATAGATTCACTACGCGGGTATGAAGGCAGTATTGGAGCGCACTATTTCAGTGCCCTTCCCTATCTGGTCGTGCCCGAAGCGGGCGAAGCGATGCGACCACAGGGGCGCAATCGGCGACCTCCGCGAGATCGCTGCAATGCATTGCTCTCTTACGGCTATGCGTTGCTGCTCAAGGATGTGACGAATGCAATTCTGACGGTGGGACTTGATCCGTGCTTAGGCTTCTATCACCAGCCGCGCTCGCAGGCACATCCTCTGGCGCTTGATCTGCTGGAGCTATTTCGCGTGCCGATGATTGATCTGCCTGTTATCGCTTCGATCAATCGCCGTCAGTGGGACGTAGAGGGTGACTTTCAAATCGCAGGCCAGCAAGTCTGGCTATCAGACGAAGGCCGCCGCAAATTCATTGGTATCTACGAAAGGCGCAAAGCAGACCAGTGGAAGCATCCTGTCATTGGTCATTCCCTTTCTTACTCGCGCTTGATGGAGCTGGAGGTCAGGCTCTTGGAGAAAGAATGGATGGGCGAGGGTGGATTGTTTGCGCGTATGCGCTTGCGTTGAATTAGAGGAGAGAAACAGGGTGGAAACAAAGCAGTGGTACGTTGTCTGTTATGACGTTACCGAGCCGAAGCGTTGGCGGCGCATTTATAAGATACTGCATGGTTATGGCAGGAGGCTGCAATATTCCATCTTCAGATGCCGTTTGACTATGCGACAGATGGAACGGTTGCGTTGGGAGCTAGAAAAGATCCTAACCGAAGAGGATAGGCTGCTTATACTCAGCTTATGTGAACCGTGCGAACGACGAGTGGCTGCACATAACCGGCCAGAGTCATGGCTCGATGAAGCGAAAAGCTTCGAAATAGCCTAAAGAGGCGCATTTAATACCCTGCTACGGCAGGGCTTTTCTAGCGCCTTCGGATTCCCGCAAGCATCTACGCTTGTCATATCTTTAAGAGTAAGATTAATGATAAAAACAGAAGTAATGCAAAGACTTACCAGCACGCCCGCGTATTTGAGATACTTGCAAGCGATCATTCGCTTAATTACAAATAAATTAGGTCTCAATAAATCAACGATTGGGCGAAAGACTAGTGGAGATTAAGATGAAAACTATTGATCCCCGAAAAGGAGTTCATAAATCACTTATCTACATGGTTTGGGACCCATGCAGTGAAGATTCCAATGATGCCGCGAGGCGTTGAGCACTTGATCGTGACGTTCTTCATGCGACGCGCCGTGGTGTGAAGATTCCAATGATGCCGCGAGGCGTTGAGCACTCAAGAAGTGGTGAACGGATGCGACGCATGACGCAGGAATGTGAAGATTCCAATGATGCCGCGAGGCGTTGAGCACATCCTCTCGACATACGTCTCGCGTCTTTCATCCGGTAGTGAAGATTCCAATGATGCCGCGAGGCGTTGAGCACCCGTTGCCCACTGCGCTGTAAGCGTCGTTGTTGGTTGTGAAGATTCCAATGATGCCGCGAGGCGTTGAGCACTTACTAATTGCAAGCATCTTCGGGGCATTCGACCATCCGTGAAGATTCCAATGATGCCGCGAGGCGTTGAGCACTGGAAGCGCGGAACTATGGTGAGCTATTGGGCACCGTGAAGATTCCAATGATGCCGCGAGGCGTTGAGCACCCGGTCCCGCTGGAGGCTTTGCTCAAGCTGGATGGTGAAGATTCCAATGATGCCGCGAGGCGTTGAGCACACGGGGTGCGGGGTCTGCCTGCCGTCGCAGGGGCAACGGAGTGAAGATTCCAATGATGCCGCGAGGCGTTGAGCACTAATCATGGGCGTGGCAGGCATCAGAGTTTAATCTATCGTGAAGATTCCAATGATGCCGCGAGGCGTTGAGCACTCAAGTTGGTTTGCAGGTTTGTAAAAAGTGCTTGACGTGAAGATTCCAATGATGCCGCGAGGCGTTGAGCACGAAGTAATGCGTATTTCTCGCTTCAGTGTATGTTCTGTGAAGATTCCAATGATGCCGCGAGGCGTTGAGCACACCAACCGGAAGCCAACTACTTTCAATACGGCTTGTGAAGATTCCAATGATGCCGCGAGGCGTTGAGCACTTATCGAAATCTAAAGTGCCTGTTAAGTGTGCTGCTGTGAAGATTCCAATGATGCCGCGAGGCGTTGAGCACGTGATTACTGAGATTGTTGAGCCTGAGCCTGTGCGTGAAGATTCCAATGATGCCGCGAGGCGTTGAGCACTCGCAGGGTTCGCATTCTGTAAAGTAACCTCTTTTGTGAAGATTCCAATGATGCCGCGAGGCGTTGAGCACCCGTCGCGCTTGTAGTAATACACCTCTTGCTTACAGTGAAGATTCCAATGATGCCGCGAGGCGTTGAGCACTAAAGGGGCGTGCGATAGCTGAATGCAATCTCGGGTGAAGATTCCAATGATGCCGCGAGGCGTTGAGCACGAGTTTCCCTGGTTAAACCGAAGCGGCTTGGGAAAGGTGAAGATTCCAATGATGCCGCGAGGCGTTGAGCACGCTCACCCAAACGAAACGCCAACGCTACTACAAGGTGAAGATTCCAATGATGCCGCGAGGCGTTGAGCACTTGGACTGGTTGGGATGGAAAACTTTGATTTGGGATACATGCGGGCTTCGAGATATCTCTGCCTATCGGTGATCGCGAATGAACTCTTGCCGAACTTCGCTTATTATGTTGCGTCTCTTAAGTTCAACATCTTTATCCGTCCCTCCTTATCATCTTGAGTACTTCGATGCCTTCAATCGTCCGCTCTGTTGGGGGAAACAGGAACTTACTGGAAGAGTTGACTATAGTGACCAGCCGCAGCGTCAGTACCTTTTATGATTCTATAGATCATTTCGCTGGCAGCAGCGATCTGGCTGGCAGACTCTTTCTTGGCTTGCACGACGGGTGTTTCAATCTGATCATCGCGCTTGACCTCGACAATCATCCACGAGCCGTCTTCCCTTTGGCACATGAAATCCGGGTAGTAACTGCGTACGGTATGTGACTCCGGGTCGATGTACTGGATGAAGAAGTCGGTCTGCCCGTGGGTCAACATGCCTGTAAAATATACCTTTTCGATCCGGCGCTCTCCCAGCAGATCCCAAAACAGCCTCTGCTCCGGCCTTGAGTCGAAGCAATAGGTATCTAAGTGAAAACTCTTATCAACTTTCTTCCGGGCCAGTTCGTCGTCACGTCGGATCACGTGCTTCGGGTCGGCCAGCTTTCGATAGACACCCTCCGGCGGCACCTTCACCAACTCAACTTCGATCTCCTCATGATGTTCGTAAGGGACAAGGTCGTAGACCCAGTTGAAGATGCGGGGAATCACCCAGTCGTAGAGAACCTCGTTGTACCTATTTACGATTTCGAGGACGGCGTCCGTGCGCTCTACAGTGTTGTCAAGAATCTCCTCTACACGCAGGCACGGAAGGTTTAGGTAGCGAGCAATCTCGGCTACCAGCATCATCCGGCTGAAAATGCGCCGCTCCTTCTCTGAGGTTAAATCCTCCTGCCGCGCGCTCCCGGTAAACGATACCCCATCCCGCTCGGTGTGAATGAGCCTGTATTTCTCCGTGTTGAGTGACTCTATGCCGAGGGCAGTGCCTTTCTTGAGCGCCTTCTCCCGCAATTGGTGAAGCTTTCGGATACGCTTCAGTGTGATCTTGACTGGGGGCGGTACCGGTCGGATTTCGTAGATTTGCTTGTTCTCGTTCGACCGGCGGAGGCTCTCAATGTCTACGCGGAAATTCTGCTGCAACTCTTCTTCGAGAATCTGCGTGTTCTCAGCTGAAAGGTAGACGTGGCCTGTTTGCTGCACCTCACTGATAGCGCGCAGGCACCGCATCGTGGCTTGGAGAACGAAGATACGAGACTTGGGCTTGCGGAAGAGGGCGACGCCGAAAAGCGACCGGCAGTTCCACCCTTCGCGTCCCTTGTTGACGAGCAGGACGAACTGCTTCTCCGAGTCGCACGTATCCAGGCGATTGAATTCCCGAATGTCGTCATTAGAAGTGATCTTATTGTCGCCGACGTTTACGAGAATCCGCGAAAGCGGAATACCGTATTTGATTAGCGCCGCCTCGACCGCCGGCCTCAGTTCGTTCTGTAATTCCTCAATGGTCGAGGCGAAGAAGGCAAGCTTTGGGACCATCCCCTCGGTGCGACTGCGATCCTCTCCGACTGCCTCCCAGAAATGTTTGACTGCTGCGTTAACGAACTCACGAGTGCGCGTATTGGTATAGCTGTGTAGTTTGACCTCCTTCAGGTATTCGTTATTGATGGCTTCTTTGAGGCCGTAGGCATAGACAACCTCAGGGAGGACTTGGTTCTTCACATACGGCGTGCCTGTGAAATTGTAGCAAGCCACTACGCGAGACCCAGCGCGCTGGAGACTCTCCGCCAACTTGTTGATTGTGATACGCAACGAGGTGGGCGACTTCTCAACCCCCATGTCTTTCGCAAGCTGAGAGCCGAAGGCGTGATGCGCCTCATCCACGTAAACACCGAGCTGCTCGAGCCGAGAGAGCTTCGAGAACCGCTGGTTCAGAATGAGGTCACCCTCGTCCTGCGGCGCGTCCAAGTCTCCGTAGAGGTCCGAGAACTCTTCATAGACGCTTCCGGCCTGATAGAGAAGCTTTCCGCTCCCGAAGAGGTGGCCTGCGGCACCCTGCTCCTTGCGCTGCCTCTTTAGAATAATCTTCTGCGTATTCGAGATGATGATATTGAAGCGCGACCTGTCTATGGTCGAGAGGGAGGTGCCGGCCTCTTCTAGGAAGTGAAACTGCATGTTCATGCTCAGGAAATTGACATACTCTGGCGGGACAACCAGACGCATGTCGAACGTCTGAATCTCCTTCAGGGCCTGTAGCACCGTCCGGTCCGGCGCGAACACGAGCGCGTTATGGCAGAAGCGCGGGTCTTTCGGGAATTTATTTGAGAGGATGAACTCGTAGAAGATGCAGGTCGCCATGAGGATGGTCTTTCCTGTCCCCATAGTCAGGGCGAAGATGTAGTTTGAGTAGAGAGCGTTCGATAGCCGCATCCGGTTGAAGACGGCCGTGTATTGCCCCTCGTCGAACTGGCCGAAGATGCCCATCTGCTCGCCCGCCAGCCCCACGTCTTTGCGTCCCGCGAAGCGCCCTGTCTTGTAATACCAACCTTCGAATATCTCGTGGACGCGGGCATTGTCTAGGAACTCCTTCAGGAAGACGTACATCTCCAGCGCTTCATACTGAGGCGCGCGCAAGAACGCCGTGGCATTCTCCGGGTTATTGAAATCGAGAAACCTCTTACTAAGCTCCTTATAGTGCCGGCGCACCTCACCGCGCTGCGTCCGGTAGAATTGGTGTAAGTAGGTAAAGAAGGCGAAATCAAGATCGAGGCCCGAGACTTGGACGCGGGTTCTACTAACCATGCTGAATCTCCCCCTCCCAGGATTCCGAGAGCAGGTCGGTTATCTTGACCCTGATCGTCCCCGCTTCCTTCGGGATGAGGTATGAACCGCTCACCATCTCATCCTCGCCCGGCACATCGACGACCGACGGCGTAAGCACCGCCCCATCATAATTCCAATCGACCAATACCGACTCGACCAGCTCGCGCCAGTCATTCACGTCCTCCTTCATCAGGCTTAGCTTCTGGAGGAGATTCATCGGATAAAAGCGCTCGATCATAAGGCTGCCCTTCTTCACCGCCAACAGTGCCTCTGACGGGCGCTTAAATTCAAGGCGTGTCTCATCCCTGAGGATGTCCACGACCTCGACGTCTATTTTGAAGGGGTGCAGCTCCGTCTTTAGGTGCGCGGCTAGGTCGGGCTCATGTCCCATGCACACGAGCAGGAGTTTCTCCACGGGCCTAGTCGGGCTCTCCACCTGTCTGCGCTCGAAAGTCTTGTAATCGAACCCCGCGATCAGCTCGTTGAGGTCCGCTCGGGTGGCAATCCGGTTGATGGGCATAATCTTCACCATGCGCCCGTCCTTCTCACCGTCATAGACGCCGGCCGAGGCGGACATTAGTGGCTGAATCTCGAGTGCCTCGGCCAGCAGATCTTTGGCCTGCACCGGGTTGCGGAACACCTCATAGTGATTGACGTTGTAAAACTCAAAGCCCGTGTACCACCTGTCGATTTTCACCCTGCCGCCCTCTTCCTCAGCGTCTCCTTCGAAGAGTGAGGTTTCAGCGTAATCGTCTAGGCCGTTCTTTATATTCGGCACGTAGGACTTCCCATCCCCTACCTCGGCAGCGATGCTAGTGAAACGCTTTTTGGCAACCTCGATCGCACCGAGGTTTATGTCGGCACCAATGAAGCGCCTCCCGAGCTTCAGCGCTACAGCCTGTGTCGTGCCAGACCCCATGAAGCTGTCGAAAACTAAATCGCCCGGGTTCGTCGAGGCACGTATGACCCGCTCAATTAGCGCCTCAGGCTTCTGCGTCGGGTAATCTGTCAGCTCTGTCTGGTCGGCTGGCTGAAGCATCGGCAGACGCCATACGTCATCGACCGTCTTATGGGTCGCGGTGATGTAGACAATGTTCCCGCGTTCATCCCTCGCGTTCACCAGCGACTGGCTCTCCTTGTCCCAAACGCGCTTAATTTGCTGGACAGGCTTATCCCTCCGCTCCCTAACTCGATTAAAGGTGAAAGTCGGCGACTTCGAGTAGAAGTAAATAACGTCGTGGTTCGACGCGAACCGGTTGATGTTCCCCTGCATTTTGTTGAAGTAATACCAGACGATTTCGTTACGGAATGACTGCGGGCCGAAGACCTCATCAAGAATGCAGCGCAGGTAGTGCCCCTTGTGCCAGTCGCAGTGCAGGTAGAGTGATCCGTTGTCGGCCAGGAGCTCCCGCATGACGACCAAACGCTCATACATGAATTGCAGGTACTCGTCGTTTATCCAGATGTCCGTATACTGCTTTTCCTCAAATACGCTCATGTCGTTTGTAACTTTACGACCCCGCAGTTGAATCTTTTTCTTGTAATCAGCTTTAGAATCATAGGGCGGGTCAATGTAGATGAGGCTGACCTTGCCACGGTAGTATTTAAGTAGGTGACTCATGACTTGGAGGTTCTCCCCCCAGTAAATCTTGTTCCTCCAGCCGTCGGTTTCCGGTCCGTATATTTCCTTCAACTGCGCGGGGTAGTACTGTGTCGAGGTGAAAGGGCGCTTCCCCTTCCAGTTGAGCATCGGGTAGCCCTGTATCGGCTCGAACTCGTACTTCTCGACTATCTCCTTGTCGGCGGTCAGATTAAGGTTTCTGTTTCTCGACATTCTTCTTTTATCCGGTTATTTGGAGTCGCAGTAGTGCCTCATGTCGCAAGCCTCGCATAGCTTGATGGGGCGCTGCGCGAGGCTGAAATCTTTGCCCTCTATGCGCGCGACAACGGCGTCGAAGGCTCGGATCGTCGCGCTGATGGATTGGCGATTTTTCTGGAACGTTACGTAAGGATTGCCGGACTCTTCGCCCGTATAATAGAGATGTGTCCTGCTGACCTTGTGCCCCGTCTGCTCCTCTACGATGTGGGCGTAGACCTCAAGCTGCCTGCGATAGCGATCTATCTTGGCCTTACCGTCGAGGCTAAACAGGTCGGGCTTTTTCTCCGACTTGAAGTCGATGATCTCGACCGTCTCGCCCTCGCCGCTGATGAGGTCGATGGTGCCTTTGAGGATGTACGTGTCTTTGACTAGAGAGACATCAACCTCGGCCTCTCGGAGTCGCGACCAGTCCTTCCCCTCGCGCTCTACGTAGAGTGCGATCTGCCGGCGCGCTGCCTCCAAGACAGGCGGCGCTAGGTAGACGCGTTGACTCTTGGAGATGTTTGCGTAATTAACGTTGAACCATGAATCTATCTGCTCCGGCGTTATCTTGTGCTCCTCCCCGCGGAGTGCGGCCTTGTGAATGTCTTCAATGGTCTGGTGAATCAGCAGGCCAAAGACGATGGGATTAGCGCGCACCGGCGAGAACTCCAGTTCTTTGAAGAAGCGATACTGCTCCGAGCAGTTCTCAAACAGGGTGATATGCGAGGTGAAGGAGTATTGCTTCTTCAAATCAGACTGCTTGATATCGTCTAGTCTGATCTTCTTGAGGTCCAAGGTGGGTGAGCGCCACGAGGGTAGCGACTTATAACAATCAGCGAAGTACTTGGACGGCGTTTGCCCCTTGCCGTCCTTCTCTCGGCAGGAGAGCACCAGCAGGTTCTGAGCGCGCGAGAAGGCCGTGTAGTAGAGTCGCCAGAAATCGTAAAACTTGATACGGTCTAGCGGCTCGAAAGGCGGCTTCTCCAGATAATTCTCCTCCAGCACCTCGTCGAGTTCGGTGTGTGCCCGGCGCGGTACAGAATCCAGTGAACCGACGATCACGACCGGGAACTCCAGCCCCTTGGCTTGGTGAACCGTCAGGAAAGAAACACAGCCGGGCGGCGCGTACTCTTCTGTAGTCTCGTATTCGAAGATGCCGCCGTCCTTCAGAAAACGCAGGAATTGATTGAACAAGTTCCTGATATTCTTATCGAGGTATTTGGGATTGAGCACTGTCACCCGGTGCAGATACTCGAACTTGTTCAGCAATCGTGAGAAGAGCGACAGGTTCCGCGCCGGACGGCTCTCCATCACGTTGCCTAGAGAGCTGTCGCCCAGATACCAGCTGAAGAGGGGGAAGTGAAGCAACTGGTAGAAGAGGCCGGAGAATGCATAGTCGGCGTTTTCTGCGAGCGTCAAATGCGTCCGCGCCCGGCGGCGCGCCCATTCAAGCAGACCGGCGTTCTCCGCCTTCCGGAGTTCTTTGGCGAAAGCTTCGAAACACCGGTCGTAGTAGTCCCAGATGTGTAGGTGGGCGTCAGGCTTCCAAGCGCGCGCTTGAAGAAACTGCGGGAAGAGGAAGATCAGCGCGCCTATCATCAGGCGGACCTCTTCGCGCTCGAAGAACAGATTAGACCTCGGCGAGTAAACCGGGACGCCCTGAGACTCCAGATACCTGGCGAGCGCGACCACCTTCGGGTTCTTTACCGAGCGGAAGAGGAACGCCACCTGATTCCAGTCCTTCAGTGTGCCGCAGTCCCTCAGAGCGCGCAGGAATGCGAGCACCTCTTCGTGCCATTCCTCGGGCGTGCCCTTGACGGAGACTTTGAGCACCGCCGGCACCTGCGGGAACGCGCCGGGACGTGGCACGATCTCCTTCTCCAGGCGGAAAGTTCTGTCGTCCCACCGCCAGTCCTTCGAGTCCATCCACTCGTTGAAAAAGTTGATGATGCCCGGGTGAGAACGATAATTGACGGTGAGGGGTATCTGCTTACATTGGCCCTTCGGAAACTTATCTGCGAACTCAAGAATATTTCGGATGGTCGCCCCGCGGAACCTGTACAAGCCCTGGTCGTCATCACCAACGACGCAAATGTTGGACTGTTCACCAGCAAGGGCGAAGAGGATCTGCTCCTGAATGGTGTTTGTATCCTGGTACTCATCAACCATCAGGTACTTGATTTTTTCCCGCAACCCCGCGAGCACGGGAGGGTGGTTTTGAATAAGGCGCAGCGCCTCAACCTGGATGGTTGAAAAGTCGAGCGCGTTCGCCTCGTCAAGTTGCCTGTGGTAGAGCTGATAACAGAGGCCGAGCGCCACGACGCCCTCATCGTCAGAGGCAGTCAGACGCTCGGGGTCAAGTGCCTCCTCGCTGACCTTATTAACCCACTTCAAAAGGTTTTCGGACTTCTGCCAGGAAGAGGTTTTCTCTGAGGTTCCAAGGATGTGTTCATGCCCGGGGAGTTCCTTGTAAAAGTCGAGGTGCTGGTAAAGGAAGTACTGCTGGTCGAACTCGTCCAGCATGGTGAAGTTGCGCCTGAGCCGAGTATACTCGCGCTTCTCCTGCAGTAGGCGCAAGCAAATCGAGTGGAAAGTGCCCAGGTATATCTCGTTGAGGTTGAACCGGAAGCCGAGTTGGTCAAGCTTGTTGGAGACACGCGTGATTAGTTCTTGCGCAGCTTTGTCAGTGAAGGTCACGACCAACAGGTTTTCTGGAGTCGCCCCCTCCCCAGTGATCAGTTCGGCGATCCGCTCGACGAGCGTGAAGGTTTTGCCGGAACCGGGGCCAGCGATGATCTGCACAGGGCCTGCGGTCGCCCGAATCGCTTCAGACTGAGCTGCGTTCGGGTCCGATTGGAGTGGGTGGGGACGGACCATAACTTCTCTTCCGAATTAAAGCTAGATGCAAGGCGGTAACGCCACTTTGAGACCTATCCTTCACGGACGCCGTCTCTTTTTATTGGGACCTCCAAGAGGGGTTACGGCACTGTGCATACTGTGTCTTATGCGGGGTACCTCTTGCCTGCATAACAATTTCCAGCACGCTCGAACGGCTAAGTTTTGACTCACCGCGAGCCAGCGCATCTAGCGTCGCATGAGCAAGGGAGAGTGGGAGACGGCAGAAGTCGTTTGCAGGCCCGGGTGAAAGCATTTCGACATACGCTTCTGCTAAGGTGAGATTTCGTTCTGCATAGCATCGCAGGTCTTTTTCATTCCAGCCGTCTGGGAAGAAACTCACACCGCGAGCCAGGTCCTCGGCACGATTCCGAAGGATATTTACGGCCTGCAGTCCGCGACCAAATCCGATGGCATTTCCTCTATGAGTCGACGTCCCGTCGTACCAAGCCCATAGATCAGAGAGCAACAGACCGACGGTTCCGGCGACGCTAAAGGTGTAGGAGTCCAGATCAGCTTCACTATGTACCTGCCAATCATTCCCGACCCAGTAGGCCATACGTTGCGCCATCACGGAGTTCGCGTCCCAGATGCGGGGAGCGATAGTCTCAGGAGCCAGTGCGAGCCACTCACCGAGACGATTTGTCACCTCAGGGAGATACTCACGACACTGCCCCAGTGCTGAGAACAACCGATCAGCCCTGCCAGTGCCGAGGCACTGGCAGCTAAAACTGATGTCACGCAACAGCCTCGTTTTAGTCAGCTTATTTAGTCGCGGATGATCCTCAATCTCATCAATTGCACGTAGTGATAAGTATGCGGACATGACTGCTTCACGGAGCCCTAGAGGCAGGTCAATGATCGAAAAGTAAAAAGTTCGGCTAGTTTCTTTCAATACGTCTATCGGATTAGCCCGAAGTGATAATCGGCTATGCTCTGCTGGCGTTTTGCTAATGTGCATAGATCGTTATGAGGCTCAGGCGCAGTGGAATCGCTGTCTTGAGTTCGAGGCTGGAATGCCCAAACTCATTAAGGGTGTCGACATCTGGGATTATATTGATAATTAGGAATTATTCAAAGCTTTTCTGCTCCGCTAAGGTTATTCAATGCCTCGTAAGATTACAAGAGCACGCAGGCCACGAGCCTTACTCCCCGACACGCATCACGTCAGATGGTTTCTCACAGGCGTAGCGGTTGGT
>DASVXV010000146.1:0-15022 GCA_036392495.1 Pyrinomonadaceae bacterium
CGCAACCCGAAGCAGAGAGTTTCAGGGTAGAAGTCGCAATAGTCGGGAGCCGCGCGGAGGCGGATCGCGCCGCGCGCGAGCTGCGCGAGCTGACGAACGAAGCGACGGAAGTCACTTTCGAGGCGACGGCCAACAGGTGGACCGTACGCGTCGGCACGAATCT
Source organism: Pyrinomonadaceae bacterium (assembly GCA_036392495.1). Lineage (GTDB taxonomy): Bacteria > Acidobacteriota > Blastocatellia > Pyrinomonadales > Pyrinomonadaceae > QHXM01. The sequence continues at coordinate 164 of DASVXV010000146.1, forward strand.
CAGCGCGACCAAAGCCGGCGACCTGCTCGCCCGTATTGAAGAGGCTGGCTATATCAATCTCACTATCGTTAATAATCGAGGCCCTCTGGGCGCGGGCGCTTCAGGAAACCCCAACAATGTCCGGCCGGTGGCGCGCACGTCTGGTCCGCGTCGAGAAGTCGTCGGCTACTCCACGGGCTCGCAGAGGCTTTTCAACACCAGCGCCCCAATCACCTTTGCCTCCGCGGACGAGACGGCTGCCCCCGTTCGCTTCAACGAGAAGCCCTATCGCGGCCGGCTGGAGGTTTTCGCCAACCCGCGCGGGTCTCTAACGGTCGTCAACGTCCTCGGGCTTGAGGATTACGTTCGTGGCGTCGTCCCCAATGAGCTGTCGCCGGGCGGCTACCCTTCAATCGAAGCGCTGAAGGCACAGGCTGTGGCCGCACGCACCTACGCCGTCAGGAATCGTAACCAGTTTGCAGCGGACGGCTTCGACCTGTTGCCGACGACGCGGTCGCAAGTTTACGGCGGGCTCTCGACTGAGCACCCGCTCTCGACGCGGGCCGTTGACGAGACGCGCGGCCTCGTCGCCACATACAAAGAAGAGCCGATTAATGCGCTCTACACCTCAACGTGCGGCGGCCGGACCGAAGATGTCGAAAACATTTTCAACGAGGCGACGCCCTACCTGCGCGGTCGCGAATGCTCTCTCGAAGGCAAAGCGCACTTTTCATCCTTCATCGTCAGGTCTTCACGCGATCTGCCGGAGATACGTGAAGAGGCCAACGCTTCACTCGCACGCGACACAGCGCTTTTAGAGATTCATGGTTTAGAGCCCGGCTCAAGGCGACTCACGGATGCCTGGCTCAATTCCCCTCTTTCTCAGGCTGAAGCGCGCTCGTGGCTTTCGACTGCTTCACGCCTGGCGCGCCAGCCTGCGCCCGTCATCAGCGACGATGTGACACGCCTGCCCTCATTCAGCACGGCGCTCGCCTCAGCAGTCTTTGGCGAAGCCCGTGCAGACACTTTGCTCAGCGATGCGGACGTTGAATATCTGCTCCCTTTCCGCGACGCTGGGGAGATTCCGGCGCGCAATCGCCCTGATGTCGCCTGGCTCGTACGCGACGGGTATCTGACGCCCTATCCGGATGCGACTCTCCGCCCGCGCGAACAGATGTCGCGCGCACGCGCCCTGCGCACCATCGCGCGCCTGCTTGAATCGCGCGGCTCTTTCGGACTGCAAAAAGGGACGACGAGACCGACGACCGCCGGAGCTTTAATCCTGCGCTCGACAAAAAATCGCGACCAACCTATCACTGTCGCCGCAGACGCGTTTCTTTTCCGTGTCTTCGGCGACAACGCTTACCAGATGCGCTCCATTCCGCTGGTCGGCGGTGAAGCTGTGACGTTCCATCTCAACTCGCGCGGCGAGATTGATTTTCTGGAAGTTCGCTCTGCCCCGAACGGCGCGGCTGCCGACCGCTCGTCGCCCTACGCGAACTGGACCGCGATGCTGTCTGTGGCCGAGGTCCAATCAAAACTCTCTCGCTGGTCTTCCGGCATCGGCGCGCTCACGGATTTACGAATTGCCGCACGCGGCTCGTCGCGTCGGGCAACCGATCTGGCAATCGTCGGCACGAGGGGCACTGCGCACCTGCGCGGAGGACGCATTCGCTCAGCCCTGGGTTTGCGAGAGCAGCTTTTCGTGATTGACCGCAGATACGATGACGCGGGGCGCGTCGTCGGCTTCACCTTTACGGGGCGCGGCTGGGGACACGGCGTCGGCATGTGCCAGGTCGGGGCCTACGGCCTATCCCGCCAGGGCCTCTCATACGATAAGATTTTGAAGGCATATTACACCGGTATTGAACTATCCAGGCTCTACTAGGTTCCTCTCGGAGACAATGGATGCTCGCCCCTGACTCCCTTCTACAAAATCGCTACCGGATTATTCGACAACTTGGACAGGGCGGCATGGGTACTGTCTATGAAGCTATAGATCAGCGCCTTGATACGGCTGTTGCATTAAAGGAGTCACATTTCACAGAAGAGCGCCTGCGAAAGCAATTTGAGCGTGAGGCACGCTTGCTGGCGAAATTGCGCCACCCGGCCATGACGCGCGTGAGTGACCATTTCGAGGAGAGCGATGGGCAGTTCCTCGTCATGGATTTTATTCCCGGGACAGATTTGTGGGAGATGCTCCAGCACCGTGACTCACCCTTTCCGACCGCAGAAGTTCTTAAGTGGGCTGATCAATTGCTGGATGCCTTAGATTACCTGCACACGCAAGAGCCGCCGATCATCCACAGAGACATCAAACCCCAAAACCTGAAGCTGACGGGACGAGGCCAGGTTATTCTGCTCGATTTCGGACTGGCTAAAGGTTTTGGGGGGAATCTGTCGCGTTTGACATCCACGGGAAGCATTTTCGGTTATACACCTAATTATGCGCCGCTCGAACAGATTCAGGGAACAGGCACAAGCCCACGCAGCGATCTCTACTCGCTTTCGGCAACTCTCTATCACCTGCTGACAAATATTCCGCCTCCGGATGCCCTGACACGCGCGACGGCAAGCGTCAGCGAAGAGCCTGACCCATTGCGTCCTGCAAATGAATTGAGCTCGCAGGTCACACCTGCGCTCGCCGCAGTTTTGAAACGGGCGATGGCACTCAATCCGAATCAACGTCCGGCCAGCTCGGCGGAAATGCGGCAGGCATTGCTGGAGGCGAATAACCTTCCTGCACAGATGGAGCAGCGTGAGGCTGCCACAGTTTTGCTTCCGCCAACCATTGCCAGTCCTCCGCCGACAGAAAAAGCGCAGGAGCAACAGGGGCCCGTCAATCTGCCCCCAACCGTAGCCAGCGTCGAGACACAAAAGAGTCGCCCCTCGCCACAGACTCTCCCCTCGCCTCCAATCCAAACCACACCCGCAAGCGCAATAACACCTCTGACCACACCGTTCGCACAACCGCCCTCAAGATCGAGTCGGTTGCCCTGGATTATTGCCAGTCTGGTCGGGCTACTTATTGTCGGCGTGATAGCTTTTATTGCTCTGCGTAATTCATCCGACTCTGACTCCAGCGCAACCAACAACTCAAGCAAAGGGGATTCCGTAGCAGGAGGAAGCGTCAATCCTGTCGTCCAGAGTAGCGGCCCTATCCTGGTCGGCGTTTTCACTGATCTTAGCGGACCGACCTCAAGCCTTGGGCAATCAACTATAAACGGCATTCGGACGGCCGCAGATGAGGTCAATGCGGCCGGAGGCATCAACGGGCGCCAAATCGAGCTTGCCATCGAAGATAATCAGGGCGAGTCGGCTAAAGCGGCGACGGATGTCGCCAAGTTAATTAATCAGGATCGAGTAATTGCCTTGCTTGGCGACGTGGCCTCAACCAATACGCTGGCCGCAGCGCCCACTGCGCAGGCGGCGCACGTGCCATTGATCTCGCCCGCTTCGACGAATCCGAAGGTCGCACAAATAGGCGACTACATTTTCCGCGCCAGCTTCGTTGACCCTTTCCAGGGCGAGGCGATGGCCAAGTTTGCCGTCAATACATTGAAAGCAAGACGCGCAGCAATTCTTTTGGATATTAACTCGGACTACAGTAAAGGATTGCGTGATTCCTTCAAGCAGAGCTTCACAAAGCTCGGCGGTAGCTTCGTTGCGGAGCAATCTTACATGGGTAGGGATAGCGATTTCAGTGCACAATTGAACAGCATTCGTTCCTCCAATCCTGACGTTATCTATTTACCCGGCTTCTATCATAATGTCGGGTTAATTGCGAAGCAGGCAAGACAGCTAGGCATCAACGTCCCGATTCTCGGCGGAGACGGGTGGGACAGCCCGCAACTTTGGGACATCGGCGGAGATGCTCTCAATGGCTCATTTATTACCAATCATTATGCGGTTGACGATCCCTCGCCAGCAGTCCAGAAATTTGTCACTGCGTACAAAGCTCGTTATAGCAGTTCGCCAGATGCTATCGCCGCCCTCGCGTATGATGCGATGATGTTGCTGGCAGATGCGCTCCGTCGCGCCGGAACGACAGGTGGCCCGAAACTCCGCGATGCGATTGCGCAGACGAAAAACTTCAACGGCGTCACAGGCTCGATTACAATTAACGCCGAGCGCAACGCCGTTAAGCCAGTTGCGATACTTGAACTGCGAAACCGCCAGTTCGTTTATAAAGAGACCATTCAACCGTAGAGTCAAACATGCCAGAGACATCTATCCAGAAGCTCGTCACGCTTTACGTGGTTCCAGCTTGCCCTCTATGCGCGCATGCGCGTGGATGGCTTAAGCAACATGGCATTAAGTACACGGAGCGAGATGTGGCGAACGATTTCGGCGCGCTGCGTGCGATGCACAGGTTAACGCGACAAAGGCTGGTGCCTGTTTTTGAAGTTGAAGGGCGAGCGCTCGTGCGCCCGACGGATAAGGAGCTGACTCAATTTTTGTTGTGAGTATTGTGATGCGTCTCTCTCGCGCACAGGTTTTGGGCGCGCTCGCGCTGCTAATGATCATCTGGATGGTGATAATCTTCCGTCTCTTTCTCTCTCGCTCGTGAACCCTTCCAACTCAGCACAAAAGCCGATCATTGCTGTCGTCGGTCCGACCGCCTCGGGCAAGAGTGAGTTGGGGATTGAGATCGCCCTCAGGTTTAATGGCGAGATTATCAATTGCGACTCGGTCCAGGTTTATCGTGAGATAGAGATTGCGACGGCTAAAGTGCCTCTGAGCCAGAGGCGCGGGGTGCCACACCATTTGATTGATTTCGTGCCACCCGAAGTCAATTACACTGCCGGCGAATGGGCGCGTGAGGCCACGCGCCAGATTGACGAGATTGAAGCGCGCGGGCGAATGGCCCTGCTCGTCGGCGGCACAGGCTTTTACTTACGTGCGCTGCGCCAGCCCTTCTTCCCCAGCCCGAAGACGGATGAAGTTTTACGTCGCCGCCTCACAGAGCTCAGGGAACGCCGCGGCCCCGAGCATCTACACAGATTGCTCAGGCGGCTTGACCCCGAGTCCGGAGCCAGACTTTTCGAGCGCGATTGGCCGCGCGTGCAGCGTGCCCTGGAGGTCCGCCTACAGACGGGGCTCCCTATCTCCGCGCAACTTGAGGCCCGCGCGGAAGCCCCTTCGAGCGCCGCACGCATTCACGTCTTCGCTCTGCTCCCGCCGCGCGCTCTGCTTTACGAGCGAATCAACCGGCGGACCGAAGCGCATTTCGCCGCTGGCCTGGTTGAAGAGGTCCGCAGCCTTCTCGACAAAGGCGTGCCCGCAGATTCGAACGCCCTCGGCGCTCACGGGTATCGCCGCGTGGTCGAATATCTGAGGGGCGAGCGCGACATGGAAAGCGCCATTGAGCAGACCAAACTGGATGTGCGCCATTACGCCAAACGGCAATTGACCTGGTTCAGACGGGAGCAAGGCGTCGAATGGCTCGAAGGCTTCGGGGACGAGAGGTCTGTACAGGAACGTGTCAGGAATCGGATTCTAGAGATTATCGGGAAATAACCACAGAGACACAGAGGCACAGAGAAACTTTTAAGAGAAGAGAGCGAAGAAATGTTTTCTCTTTTAATTCTTTTAATTTCCTCTGTGCCTCTGTGTCTCTGTGGCAAAATTATCCAAGAAATTTGCTTCTATCGAACCTTCTCCCTTGTCACTCGTATAAGCGTGGTGTAATCTGATTCTACAGCACAGATATCTTGACCGGAGACAGTTGTGGACGCCAAGGCAACTCCCCAGAACATTCAGGACGCTTTTCTGAACACCGCGCGCCGCGAACGCAGTACGGTAATCATCTTTTTGCTTCACGGCGCGAAACTGACCGGACGGATTAAGAGCTTCGATAAGTTTTCCGTGCTGCTGGAAACAGGCGCTCAGGAGCAATTGATCTTCAAGCACGCCATCTCGACCATCTCGCACACGCGACGCGGGACGGGCGAGTTACGCATCCCCCCCGTGGCTAACGCTCAAACCAATGAAACGGCTCCTGGCGAGAACGAATCTTCCGGCTCCTGAGGCTCACAGCTATTCTCATCCCAAATCGCAGAGACAAAATAATTAAGTGGGCGGCGCTTTTATCACTTTCGAAGGAATTGACGGGTGCGGGAAATCCACGCAGATGCGTCTGCTCGCGAGCTGGCTGCGGATGCGCGGGACCGAAGTCGTCACGACGCGCGAGCCCGGCGGGACCTCGCTCGGCAAACGCCTGCGCAACGTCCTTCTGGACCCACAGATCGAAGTTGACCCGCTCGCCGAACTCCTGCTCTTCGCCGCCGACCGCGCGCAACACGTCCGCACGCTTCTCCGCCCGGCCATCGCTTCGGGCAGCGTCGTGTTCTCGGACCGCTACGCCGACGCAACCGCGGCCTATCAGGGGGCCGGGAGGAATTTTACCCCCGAGATGATCGCGAATGTGATCGAGCTTGCGACCGGGGGACTCAAGCCGGACCTGACGCTTCTCTTCGATCTTCCGGTGGCCGAATGTCTCTCCCGAACGGTCCGCCGCTCCGACGGGGAGAGTAAAGCCGATAGGCTCGACGCTGAGGACGCTGCCTTTCACACGCGCGTCCGCAACGCGTATTTGGAGATGGCTGCGGCCGAGCCGAACAGGTTCCGGCTCATCAACGCCAGCGGCTCAATCAATGAGACGCACGAGCGCGTGATTGAAATCGTTCTGCCTTTCCTAGAGTCCAGGAGTCTGGAGTCTGGAGTCTAGAGTCCGATGGCAGGATTCCAGACTCCAGACTCCAGACTCCAGACTCCAGACTCTTATGTTTGATCATCTCGCCGGTAATCAGCGCAACAAAGATATTCTGCGGCGGATGCTCGCAGCCGGGCGCGTGCCCGGCGCGCAGCTCTTTGCGGGCGAGGACGGGATCGGCAAAAAGCTTTTCGCACTTGAGCTGGCGAAGGCCCTGAATTGTCGGAATCCCGTGGGGGTCGAGGCCTGTGACCGCTGCTCCTCCTGTGTTCGGATCGCAAACTCCAGGTTTCCGGATCACGCTGACGAAAAAGATCGTAGAGAGAAACTGATCTGGAGCGAGCACCCGGACGTCGCCCTGGCCCGACCCTTTAATCGAATCTTGAGAATCGGACCGATGCGTGAGCTTGAGCGCGAAGCCAACTTTCGCCCATTTGAAGGTAAAGCCCGCGTCTTCATCATCGAGGAAGCCGACAAGTTAAACCCCCAATCATCAAATGCGCTCCTTAAGACGCTCGAAGAGCCCCCCGCTAATACGCATCTCGTCCTGACAACCTCCCGCCCTGCGGCGCTGCTCCAGACGATTCGTTCGCGCTGCCAGATGATTCGATTCGCCCCGCTCGTGCCCGAAGAGATTGAAAAACACCTCTTAGAGAGCAAGCAGTTTTCGCCGGAAGATGCGCGCCTGCTGTCTCACGCCTCGCAAGGCAGCGTCGGGCGCGCTCTCGCAACCGACCCGGAAGCGCTACGCCAGCAGCGCGAAGCAATGCTCGGGGTGCTTAACGCGCTCTGTAAGCCAAATGACCGCGCACATCTTCTGCGCGCGTCCGAAGAACTGAATGACGCCAAGCGCAAGGAGGAATATGAGCCGCGACTCAACATCCTGGCGACGCTCATCCACGACGTTTGGACGATCACGCTCGGGGCAAATGCGGAGCAGGTGGTCAATCAGGACCTGCGCCCACAGCTCTCGAAAATGGCTCCGCGAATCGAAAGCCGCCGCGCAGCCCGCTGGCTTTCCCAGATTGAGACTCACCGTCGTGGGCTTGACGTTAACATCAACCGTAAGGTGGCGACCGACGCTCTGTTTCTCTCGATGGCTGAAAGCTAGTTTTCGTACAGATGAATGAACACAACGATCAGACTCGCTTCATTGATCTCAGCCATACGGTCGAGCATGGCATGATCACTTATCGCGGACTTCCAGCCCCCGCTATCTACGACCATTTGAGCCGCGAAGAGTCTCGCAAACATTACGCCGCCGGGACGGAATTCAACATCGGGAAGATTGAGATGGTGGCGAACACCGGAACTTATCTAGACTCCCCTTTTCACAGGTACGCGGAAGGAGCTGACCTGTCCGAGTTGCCCCTCTCGCCCATCGCCGGGCTCGATGCAATCGTTATCCGCGCGCCGGATTCTTTCGGCAAAGCTGTTGACGACCAACTATTCCGTAACATTGATGCCGGTGGGAAGGCAGTTCTTGTGCATACCGGCTGGAGCGTGCACTGGCGGACCGAACAGTATTTTGAGGGCCACCCATTTCTCACCGCAGAAATTGCGCGGATTCTGGCGGCTTCCGGAGCAAAGCTTGTCGGCATTGATTCTCTCAACATTGACGACACGCTCGATTTAACAAGGCCCGTTCACTCCATTCTCCTGAAGGCAGACATCCCGGTCGTCGAGCATCTGTGCAATCTGGACGCACTGCCGGACGAGGGTTTCAAATTCTTCGCCGTGCCCGCGAAGGTTAAAGGAATGGGGACATTTCCGGTGCGAGCTTTTGGACTCATTCAGTGATCCGCATTTAATTCAGAAGCAGGGTTGATTATGGCTAAAAAAATTCTGGTAGTTGACGACGACCTTGAGCTGCAGGATTTGGTGGGCTTCGCTCTAAGGGGCGAAGGCTATGAGGTTCGTGCGGCGCACGACGCCTATCAGGGACTTGCGATGATTGAAAAAGAGAGGTTCGATCTGGCGCTTCTGGACGTGATGATGCCGAAGATGGATGGTCTTGAAATGCTTTCGCGCCTGCGCGCGCACAACAATGATCTACGCGTTATCGTGATGACCGCCCTGACGGCCCCGGAAGCGGCGATCAGCGCGATGCGCGACCAGGCGTGCGACTTTCTGGAAAAGCCTTTCGACATCCAGCAACTTCTCTCCGCCGTTAAGACCGCCTTCGAGCTTGCCCCGCGCGACGTACAAATCGAAGTCCTCTCCGCCCGCCCCGAATGGATAGAGCTGCGCGTCCCCTGCGACATCGCGGCGATTGACCCTCTGGAACGTTTAATGTCGCAACTGAAAACGGACCTGCCGACGCTGACGCGGGAGACTGTAACCTACGCTTTCCGCGAGATGCTGAGGAACGCCATCGAGCACGGTGGCAAAAACGATCCGACGCAGTTCGTCGAAGTGGGCTACCTGCGCTCTCCGCGCATCATTCTCTATCGCATCAAAGACCCCGGCGAAGGTTTCAGTATCGAATCCCTCTACCGCGAGGAAGGCGCAATCGCGGCTTTCCTCAACCCCGAAAGCGACCCGATGCAGCACGCGCGCGTGCGCGAGGAAGAGGGTTTGCGCCCCGGAGGCTTCGGCATCCTCATCGCCCGCGACCTCGTTGACGAGATGATTTACAACGAGAAACACAACGAAGTGATTTTGATTAAATACCTGGACGGCGCGCAAGCCTAGTCCGTTAGCTCGTGAGCCGAAAAAATCTCGCCTCCCATCATAGTTTGAGCAAAAGAATCTTTTCTTGACGTCCGCACTGCATAGTGATAAGAACGGGGCGCTCGAAGGCATAGGCTTCAGCATCCTGTCACCGCAATAATATTTTCTCGCGTCAAGGCATACCCTCGGGTCAGAACATCCCTCGCACGGCTTATCATCGGCGTTCCCGGTTAATGGCCTGAAGCTCAAGATTTATCCCGCATAGGAATCACACCCCAGGCGCATTAGCCACGCTCACCTTTCATTGAGGAGAAAAGATGAGAAAAGCTCTATCACTTTGTTGCATCGCACTGATCGTGTTGTCCGGCGTCGCTCGCCCGGCTCAAGCGCAGGATGACTTCCAGTTGACGCTTCCCCCGAACGCGACACCCCAGCAGGCCATCGAGTATTACCAAGCGGAGATTAAGAAGTGTTACGAATACATAGATGAGATGTGGCTTGTGATGAACAAGGCGCGAATTCTCGGGGCCAGAGTAAAATTTGAACCGACAAAAAGCTTTCGCTGGCGTGAATATGAGAATGCCGCGAGGCAGATTCGGATAACGTGCGACGAGATCCAAAAGCTTCATGATGAAATAGCTGTAGAGATGAGCCTTTTGCCTAAGCCGACGCCTACACCTACCCCGGACCCGCCGGTGACTCCCCCCACGAATCCTCAGCCGGCCGACCCCAAGAAAAAGAAGGCCAAGCCCCGCAAAACCCACAGACAGGAGCTTCGGCAAGCGAAAGAGATTGTGGAGCGGTTCGTGAAAGAACTTGACGACGAAGTGAAGAAGCTCAAGTCTGTCAAGCCCCCGCCCGGTTTTAAAGCTGAAAGCTATGTCAAGGGCGATCTTTTCAAGACCACTATCACCACGCCGGAAGGCCAAATCATCGCCTACCTGCCTGCCGACATGAGGCCGGGCGAGACCATCACAGGCACGGTCATCACCGAGCCGAATGGCGCGACTAAAGAAGAACGTGACAAGAATCTGAAGGCCTTGAGCAATTATCAGTTGATGATCGCCAACCAGCGGGCCGGGTCTCCGTGGGGGGCGTTCACCTGGAAATGGGAACCGACTCCTGACGAGAAAGCGTCGCAGGAACTCATTGAACGCCTGTTGAATTCTGGTGGACCGGGGGATGACACCATAAACACGAATGGGAACGAATCGGGAGCATCGCCGGATTCAGAAGAGGGGGAGGAGGATGAGGACACCCCCCCCATTCAGGTCGGGCCCATTCAGTTCGGGCCTTCAATGATTGCCTGGCTGAAAAAGCGTTCGACTAAGCCGCCTCAAACGCCTCCAACTGATACAACACCCTCACCAACTCCTCCGACATCACCTGTCCGTACGCCTCCTCAAACACCGCCCGATGAAGAGGAGTACGAGATTGTACACATGACAGGCTATGTAAACATTGGATACCCGCTAATAATTAGAAGGCCGAAAAAGCGCTCAACCGAGACACCGCCGCCACCTGAAACACCACCGCAGACCCCTGGGCCGTTCGAGCTTCAGGACGACATCAATCAGACCGGGGGAGTCATCAAGATTAAAGGGCCTTTCAACGGAAATTCGTCTGACACCGAGATCAATGTTCGCCCCGCCCCCGGAGGCAAAGTTCAAGATTCCGAGAAAAGCGCGGAGAACGTCTCCGGCACCATCGGCCCTATCAAACCGCTCGCGGAGTCGCCGCGCGGGTCTGTTTTCGAGAGCCCCGTCAATGTCACAGGCCCGATTGAGGTAACCGTTAAGGAAGGGGGCGTGGAGACGAAATTAACTTACCGTAACGTCGGCGTGAGGTTGAGCGCGCCGAAGACGAGCCTACAGCGCGGCGAGCGCACAACATTGACAATCGAGGTCAGCGGGTTGGAAGGAATCAAGCAGGATTTGCCGCTGCAACTCGATGCAATGGGCGTCATCCAGATGGAGCGCGGCAATTTGCAGAACCTGTGGATTCGCCCGCAAGACGTTAAGGGCGGACGATACACTACCACGCGCGCAATCACGGGCCAGCAGGCCGGAGCTTTCTCCGTCACGGCCACCGTCATCAACCCTGCGCGGGCTCCTAACAGAATTCCTCTCAGGGAGAACGCTGAAGTGAACAGCTTTCGAGTGAAAAAGGAGGGCGATTGGTTCGTCTTCAATATCGAGAACGTGAAAGACCCTCTGAAAGGAGAGCCGGTGGACGGCGAGGTCATACTTGTACACAGATGCCCGCAGTTGAGCCAATTGCCTTTCGTCAAAAAGCTCTCTCTCAGCAACGGTGGAGCTGAAACCAGGAGCCTCTGTGTGATGGTCACACCGGAAATCGTCAGGCTGGAAGAAGGCGGCAACTGAACCCTGATTGAGAAACGCGTCGCCCGTTGGCCATGTGAAAACAGCTATGGATGTAATGTCCATCTTGACAACCTATAGGGGTAAATCTCTCACATCCGAGAGATTTGCCCCGTAGCCCGTTGGAAGGAGAAGAGAGATGAGAAAAGCCTTACTACTTTGCAGCCTCGTATTGATTGTGTCATCCAGCTTAGCTGACACCGCTACAGCGCAACAAGAGGCTGGGATTGTTGCTCCGCGCGACAATACGATATACAAGGCGGTCGTCAACCACGAAGAGCAATACTCGATCTGGCCCGCGGATCGGGAGAACCCTTTGGGCTGGAATGACGCGGGCAAGACGGGGACGAAGGAAGAGTGTCTCGCCTACGTCAAGGAGCTTTGGGAAAAGATGAGGCCGGAGAAAACCGACCACGGCGACGACAAGACTCGAACGGAGGGACGAAAGAAAGATTCCGACATCAACGTGGAGGTGAAGGCTACCAAGACGAATCTTCGAAAAGGCGAGAGCGCCGTCGTGACGGTGATAGTCAATGGACTCAAAGGAATTAAGCGAAACGTTTGGCTGTGGCTTGAGAAGCAAGGCGTGGTGAGTATGGGAGGCGGAGATGTGCAGTCAATCAGGATTCGCCACCAGGATGTGCGCCCGGATGGGACTTTTGAGGTCCAACGCACAGTAACGGGCAAGCAGGCCGGCGGCTTCAATATCACGGCCACCGTCCTGTGGAGGCCCTGGGAAATCACGCTTGTGCAGAACGCCCCGGTGAACGGCTACCGCGTGAAGAAGAAGGACAACTCGTTCACTGTCCTTATCGAGAACGCGAAAAACCCGCTGAAAGGCGACCCGCTGGACGGCGAGTACGTGCTGGAATATCCATGCGTGCCTGGCACCTTCATGAAATCTCTCATCCCGGTGCTAGTTAGAAAAGGTAAGGCTAACATCAATTTGTTTGAACGGGTTAACTTCTGCAAACCCGATTACACAACAACCTCATCGGCTGAGGAGGCAGGTAAGGCATTCGAGGCTTTTAATCCGAGAATCACCATGTTTGTAGGAAGATTCGACTTTTGATGCAAGCCCTTAAATGAGGGCGAACGCCTCACGACTGATGTAGACGGAGCGGTTGACGACTGTCAGGCGGCTATCAGCGACAGTGTTCGTTCGCAGTTTCACACGCCGTGGCGCTGACGGCGGGGCTGTCGCGCGACAACCGTGACGCTTGTGGTTAGGGAAAGAGTGCGCAAGTTAGAAACCGGATGAGTGGTTCTCCTCTCATAGTATCGCCGTAAAACGGCAGAGACTTAAAATGGGATACGAGCTTTTATCATCTTCCAGTAGTTATCAGCCTCCCCGAGCTATCTCGGCGGCGGCGCGGCGGCGCAGGTGTTATCTGCCGTGCTTTTGTCCGTGACCGTGAAAGTCGCCTTCGGCGAGGGAGTCTGCACAGAGGCTTCGCCGGTATTGGTGCAGACATCAAGCTTCGCGAACACGCGGCGGTCGGGCGCGTTGTGTGAGAGCGTGATGATGCACCCTTTCATCGCGGGCTTGCCGGTGCCCGTCAGGTTGATGCCGGCTGGCTGAGTTGTGCCGCCCGGCGGTTTAGACTGTCCCGCAGGCCCAGTGTTCGTGAAGATGTAATCGCCTGTAAAAGTGTTCCACGACAACCCCCTTTGCCCTTCCGAGTCGTCCTTCAAGCAGATATCGAACGGCCTGTAGATGACTGTGGCCGTGACGGAGAATGTGCCCGGCTGCTGACCTGTGATGGAGCGCGTGAGTGTGAACCGCCCGCCGGGCTGAAGGCCGGTCGGAGGGATTAAAAAATTCTGAAAGTTGCCGCCGTCCATGTTGACTGCGCCGCGTGTGTCGAGTTGCATCGGTAAACTTGTCAGTATCCCGGCAAGTCCGAGAACTTCGACTGTCACCGTCGTGCTCTCGCCCTTCTTCAGATTTGTCTTGGGAGCGCTCAGACGCACTCCGATGTTGCGAAACGCGCCCGTTGTCCCGACGCCCCCTTCCTTGAGATTAATCCCAATCGGCCCTGTGACGTCGCGCGGGCTACGGAAGACGGCCTTGCGCGGAGACTCCGCGATCAAGCCGAATCCGCCCGAATCATTCTCCGTATTATTCGCGCCGTCCGGCGACTTCGTCGTAGACCAATCAAGCGTGGTGTTGGAAAAATCGCCGTCGAACGGTCCGAAAATCTCAACGGCTCGTCCCTGCTGCCCGATAGTCGGCAGCCGGAAATCGTTGGCCGTGACCGTCCGCGGGCGCTGGACGTTCTGGGGCACAGCCAGGACAGGCAGAGCCGTGGTCGCCAGTTCCTTATTGGAAGAGGCTTCTACGAATTTTAGATTGTAGGACGGCTGCCCCTGCATGTTCGGCACTTTTACCGTAAAAGTTCCGTTCGAGGCAGGGACTTTCTGATCGCCTATCTCCAGCACAAGACCTTCCAGCGTATCCTGGTTTTTGGCGCGCTCCTCTTTTGTGCTGCCTTTCGGCTCGGCGATGACGGTGCCCGAAATCGTATCGCCCGCGGCCATGTCGTCCGGCAAATAGACTTTCAGGTCTCCATAGATGAGCGTATCGCCGGTCAGCTCCAGTGCCCCGCCAATATTTTTTGCGCGGACTTTCAGATTAACAGGCTGCGGAGCGTTCTGCTGCGCCTGTGCTGTTAATGGGAGGTAGAGTTGCGACGGAAAAACGAAGAGAAAAAACAGGGCCAGGCAAAGGACGCTCGCGATGCCTCGGCTATTTGATTTCATATCGGCACCTCTTCAATCATAAATTTATGAGCGAGGCGTGCGCGGCAACGGAAAGTTTATCTCAACGATTCCGCCCTACGATGGGTGATTTCAAGCGAGGCGTGAAAGTTGACGCGAGGGTTGGAAGTCGGGCGCAAAATCGAATTCCCTGGTCTTCTGGCGGTTAGTAAATATCACCGGGCGCTTGAAGAGTCAATCTATCTGCCCCAGGGTCTATTCATTTTCGAAATTGAGGGAAGTAGAGAAACAGGACTATCCACGAAGCCACACGAAATCTCACGAAACAACCCACAGCCATTTCGTGAGGTTTCGTGTTACTTCGTGGATTGTTCCTTGTTCTGATGAGAA
>DASVXV010000147.1:0-8072 GCA_036392495.1 Pyrinomonadaceae bacterium
TGCAAAAATCTTAGGAAAAACGGATCGAACAAATTCAGGTCTGATCTTTGCTGCGCTCTGGTCACTTTCCCAAGTAGTCAGAAATCCTAAGAAAAATGGAGGTTTCTGACTTGTGTAGATACTAATGGCTTGCGCCCTGGGTCCAGTCGCACCTAAATATTATTCAAGCCCCGTAGGGGCGACAGAGCCTCTGTCGCCCCTACGGGGCTTGAATTATTTAATAAACCACATTACCCAGGGCTTACGCCCTGGGCTATATTCTGCCGCCCGCTCGCGCGGGCTGACTCTATTGCCAGCGCGCCGTCGTCCAGTGCTGCGGGTCAAAGAGCTTCTCGTCGAGCGCGACGTCCGTGCGGATCTCCGTGTACTCCTCAGTCGCCCGTGTCTTCCCATCCAGCATGAAGATGACTTCGGGCGAGACCCAGCCGCCGCCCTTAACTTTGAAATACTTGTTGAATTGCGTCTCCTGCGTGGAAGCGCCGTCCTTGCCCGCCGGCCCCAGCATCCGCACGAAATAGAGATTCTCCTTATCAATCCAGAACTGACGCGTGTGTAAGTCTCCCTGCTTCGCGCCGACGACATAGACGGGGCGACCTTGCCATGTGTCTTCGCGCACGACGGAGAGATCGAATTTAAGCTGCTTGAGCTTGGCGACGGCATCTTGAAGGGGCAGGAAATAGATGTCGAAGCCCAGGACCAGGAGCGGGTGCATGAAAGGTCTGGAGTTATCGAGCTTGCCCTCTTTGAAGCTGTAGAGCGTGTCGTTGGCGAAGAGGAGCCCGTTGCCGTCCTTCACCGGGTCGAAGTCAATGCGCAGCCGTCCCGGAGCGGACAACGCCTCGTACCAGATTGAGACTTTGCTCGTCCCGTCCTCTTGAATCTCAACGGTCTTCTGCTTGAATGTCAGGGTCTTGTACCAGGACTTCGCATACTTTTTCTGCATCGCCTGAATCAGGTCTTCCGCCGTTTCGATCTTCTTCGCCTGCGCCGCGCCCGACATGGTCAGGAGCAGGGCACAGAAGAGCACAAAATAACGCATCTTCAAATCCCTCCGGTCATTCTCGGTTAAATAGCAGACTTCTGATGATACGTCAGATAAAGCTAAAGGTTTAGTGATTTTTATCCAACCGGCAGGGCCTCTTCTACTTCAATCTAAGGGGAAGCAAGATTAATCGCAGAGGACGCGGAGGACGCAGAGGAAATTTTGAATTTTGAATGTTGAGTTTTGAATTGAAAGCCCTAATTCAAAATTCAACATTCAAAACTCATAATTATTCCCTCATTCCTTAGGGAGCGCTTCTTGACAGCGCGAGCGGCGGAGCGTTAGATTCCGATTATCCGTTGAACTTTCGCCTCTTTAGTTTGCTTATAACCGACCCCATGACGAAAACCCTCGACCCTTGCCGGAGAAAACTGATGAAAAGAGACCATACGTTTGCCTTAACGCTTTTATTCGTCGCGCTCTTTGCGACCGTCGCAACGGTTCACGCCCAGAAGGTCGCGAGCGTAGAGATTAGCCCGGCGAACGCTGAATCCGAGGCCGGGCAGAAGATGAAGTTCAGTGTGACGGCGAAAGACAATGCCGGGAAGGTAGTTGATGTCAAGCCGTCCCTCTGGGTGGCCCTGCCTCCGGATTCGGCTGTTGCAGCGGAAGACGGCACGGTCACCTTTTTCGAGCCCGGCGAGATCAAAGTCGTGGCGATAGTGGAGGGCAAGCCTGCTTTCGTGAAGGTCAACGTCAGGCCCTCGCGAGTCGCGCGGATAGACGTCGAACCCGCAACGGCGCAGGTCTCTGTCGGAGGAAGCGTGAAGCTCAACGCCACGCCTCGCGTCGCCAACGGCAATCCGCGAACGGACCTGGCCATCGCCTGGACCTCAGAGACGCCTCGCATCGCCACGGTTGATGCGGCGGGCTTCGTCACGGGCGTCGCTCCTGGCAAAGCGACCCTGCGCGCCAGCGCGGGCGGCTTCAACAAGCCCGTGACGATTCAGGTTGTGGCGAACCCTGTGCGGAGCCTTTCCCTGAGCCCTGCTTCGACCAGCGCTCGCACGGGCGACGTTATTCATTTCAGGGCGCTCGCCAAAAACATCAAAGGCGGCGTGGTGCAGAGTCCTTCGGTCCGGTGGGCCGTGTCGGGTGACGGGGCGACGATTGACCCGGACGGCGGCTTCGTGGCCGAGCGCGCGGGCTCCTACCTCGTGACGGCGACGAGCGGCGGGCAGACTGCTTCCGCCTCGATAGTCGTCAGGCCGAGAAACGTCGGAAGGGAGATAGAGGTTGTCGGCCGCGCCACGCTCAAGGACGTGCAGGCGGCCGAGCAATGGATTTTCGGAAACTACGCTTACGTCTCCACCATCTCGGACAAGCTCGTGGTCTATGACATCTCCGACCCGGCCAAGCCGAAGCAGACCGATACGGTCAAGGTTGATGCACACGCGGTCAACGACGTCAGCGTCAGCGCGGACGGCAAAGTAGGCGTGATCACGCGCGAGGGCGCGTCGAGCCGCAAGAACGGGATCGTTTTTCTGGACACGTCCGACCCGGCGCACCCGAAGGTCGTCTCCGAATACACGGAGACGGTCACGGGCGGCGTGCACAGCGCTTTCATTGACGGGCACTACGTCTATCTGACGGACGACGCGACGGGCTCCATGCGCGTTATTGACTTCAGTAATCTGAAAGCGCCACGCGAGGTCGCGCGCTGGCAGATTGATAAACCCCTGGTCGAGGAAGGCGGCGTACTGGGCGGGCGCTACGTCCACGACATACAGGTCAAAGACGGGATAGCTTATCTGGCCTACTGGAGAGACGGCCTCGTGATCCTTGATGTCGGCAACGGCATCAAGGGCGGCAGTCCTGAAAAACCGCAGTTCATCAGTCAACTCCGTTTCAACTATCACGAGCTTTACGGCAGCGGGTGGCTCGCGGGCGCGCACGCAGTCTTTCGTTATAAGAACTACATCTTCGTCGGCGACGAAGTCTTCCCGGAAATCTTCAACATCAATTCCAGAAATCGCATCCCCGTCCGGGGCGTCGCTCACGTAGTTGACGTCTCAGACATCACACGCCCGCGCAAAGTCGCGGAGTACGCCGTGCCAGAAGCGGGCTCGCATAACATCTGGGTCTTAGACGACGTCCTCTACATGGGGTATTACAACGGCGGGGCGCGCGTGCTGGACGTTTCGGGCGAGCTGCGCGGCGACCTCTATCGCCAGGGACGCGAGATCGCCAACCTCTGGACCGGGAGCCCCGAAGGCTATCGCCCCAACGTGCCCTTCGCCTGGGGCGCGCAGCCGCACAACGGCCTGATATTCTTCAACGACATCAACTCGGGCCTGTGGATTGTGAAACTCGGAGGGCCGCGGACCGATACGGGCTCGACGACAGAACCTGGGAAATAGTGGGCAGTTAGTAGTAAAAGAAGAAGGCAGCAGAGACATAATAATCCCTGCTGCCTTCTTACTTAATGGTGACGAATAGATAAAAAGGGCTCTCTTAGGTATCCGGTAAGGTCTATTTCAACCTGAGCAAGCTTTCAACTGATATATCTTCATCCACCGCTTCCCAGTGAATACCGATCCCGCCGCCGATTAAGCGCCACTGTTTTCTCTGCTCAGGCGTTGCTTTTTGCAGGCGCGGAGACCAGATCAACGGGACAGATATTTCTCGCCCGTCTGCCAGGACAATGTGTAGGTCATCATCAGTGCAGCTAACATCAATGGCTAAAATGCTCATTCCGTTTCTCTAGGCGCGTCTCAAGTAGACGTTGCCATCAACACTTTCGCAGCTTCGGGCGGAATCTCCACGAAGACGAAATACGTGGCGGGATAAAGGTAATCTTCGCCCGTCTCATCTATTACCCTGATATAGTCGCTCCGCGCCGCTGATTCATCCGGCAAAACCTGATAGACGGTCCTGACCTTTAAATCGTCTGGGTAAGCGGAATTATTTATGCAGACTGCAAAGCGCGGGCTTGTATTTTCGTCTTTCATAGACTTCTAATCCAAATATCGTTTGATCTTCATTCTCACTTTGCCAATGCCGTGAGCTTCGTACCAGTGAACTTCGGCAAGGCGTATCGTACCATTAGGGAGGCGTACATCAGCAACTCCTTTTCGTTTGCGCCAACGACCGCGCCCGAACCGCGCCCGCAACTCAGGCAATTCACGAATAGAACTGCCGATAGCGATTGTTTCAGTTTCGGTTATTTTACCAATAATCTCGAAATCTACATTCACGCCGCCGGATGTAATCAGCTTTGACTAAATAATTCAAGCAAAAGAACGTCCTACTTCTTGCCTTCTACCTTCTCCATTTTCCAGAAATCAATACCCGCGGCCTGCGGCGCAACGTCAACGCTTGCGACCGTCTTCAAGGCTTCGAGGTCAATGATCTCGACTGTGCCGGGTTCTGCGCCGATGCCTTCGACGGAGACGAAGGCGTAGCGATTGTCGGGCGAGACCGAGACGCCGTGGAGCACTTTGCGCTTGGTCTTCAGACGCGCCAGTTCGCGCGCCGTCTTTGCATCAAAGATGGAGACGGATTGGTCGCGCTTGTTCGTCGCGATCAGGAGCCGCCCGTCTTTTGTCACGGCCAGATTATAGACGCCTGCTGCGGCAGGGATTCTTCGGACCACATTCCATTTGTCCGCGCCGATCTCCACGATCTCGCTAGATTTGTTGCACGCGACGAAGACGGATGAGCCGTCCGATGAAGGCTGCGCCCAGGTGGGCGAGCAGGTCACATCTCCTGGCTTCGGCGGCTCCATCCCGTGGCCGCCGGTGTCCATGCCTGGCATCCCCTGGTGCGTGGAGTGCACGGCGGGCGACCCCTGCATCCCCATCTCCTTGCCTTTCGTTAAGAGAAAATGGCGCGAGACCTTGAACGAGCGCGTGTCAATCTCCACGAGCATGTCGTTCATCATGCACGCTGAATAGTGCTTCGTTCCCAGCGGATTGAACCTTGAGCCGTGTGGCATGACGCAGGTCGGAATGCGCGCAACCTCCAGCATCGGAGAGGTCGCGACGACAGAGACGGAAGATGGGACCATGTCGCCGTGCAGGTTGAAGTTGACCGCATAGAGAAACTCGCCGTCCGGCGAAACGTCCATCGTCGCCGGGAAAAGTCCCAGCGTAACGCGGCCCGCGACCGAGTGGTCCTTCACGGAGTATTTCCAGACGGAGCCGAAGGGCCGGCCGTGGCCGAGCGAGACGTAATAGAACTGCCTGTCGGGCGAGACGGCGACGCCGTGCGGCCCGTCAACGTCCGTCGGCATCACGCCCGTTTCGAAGTTGCGCTCGACGCGCGCGCCATTGGGGCCGAACCTGACGAGGCTGACACGGTCTGCGGATTCCGAGACGACGTAGAAGAGATAATCCTGCTCGGGCGCGCGTTGCGCTCGGGCGGAGACAGCCAATGCGATGAAGAGCAGAGCGAGTTTCAGCGACAGCTTCATGTTCCTTCAATCCGACTTGAGAGACAAGGGGATGACCGGGAACATTGTAGCCAGCCTGGGACAAGCACGCCAGCGCGGCGAGAATGCCAAATTAAAAATGTAAAATGAAAAAAAGGCGCAGCGTAGCTGCAAAGTGAATTTAGCTCGGCCTTTCAAGGCCGGGGTTATGTTGCGCCTCGTTATCTCCCGACCTTGAAAAGCTAAACTTACAGTCCGAGCCCCTCAGGGCGCGAGAGTGAGAAACACGTCCCAGGCCCAGCGACCGACATGTGAATGACTTGCATCGGCAACCTTCGCTCGATACCGAAACTGATTACCGTGCTGGTCAATTCGCCTCGATTCTTTATAATTAAGCGAAATAGAATCAACGCCTAGTTCCGGCAATGCATGTAACTCAGTCGGCTCCGAGACGCCGTTGTGATTGATGTCTTGCCACAGACGAAGGCTTGAGAAGATGGTATCTCTACTATCAATCACGCCGTCACTGTTACCTCCATTCTCCGGCTTATCGTATTCGGTGAGCGCCAGAAAGCCGTTCGGATTAGCTGATAATGGTTGCGGCGTGAAGTTGCCAAACAATTCTCTGCCGTTATTAATCCTGCCGTTGCCGTTGCGGTCAAGCGCAAGCCAAGCGTCGTCTGAGCCAGCAGCAGTCCATGAAAGGTGTTCATAAAGACCGTTGCTGTTAAGGTCGAAGAGGACGCCGTTTGCGCCATCTGTCAAGTTAAAGCCGTCGCCTGCTACGTCAATGAGGACGGGACTGACATCGCTGGTTAGAGAACCGTAATCAGTGTTGTATTGATATGTATAGACGCATTCACACGTCTCCGGGTCAAGCTCATAACGTGAGCCGCAGGTTACATGACACTGGATCGGTGGAGGTGGTTGATACCCCGGTTCTGTTCGAACGGCATCTTGGTCACACTGAGTTATATTGGTTGGCTGATTATTATAAGAGTCATTGTAGCCGACAGCGTCGTTCATTACGCTTCGACCGGCAGTCTGCGAGGAGACATGACCTAAACCCATCGTATGTCCAATCTCATGTAAGGCTAATTTCTCGAAGATGGTATCAAGTCCGCGAGCGCCGGGAGTAGTATCAATTCCAGCCCTTAGATTTGGATCGATTTGTATGGTTGCGGAGATTAATGATCCGCCAGTGTTACTTCTATAAGTCTGACCCGCAGCATAACCTGTCGTCCCATCTGGTCTCGTGAACGGATTAACTCCGTTCTGAATTATAAGCTGGGGACCTCCAGTCCCGGGAAGCACTGGCTCAAAGCGCACTCCTGAACCATTCGCTTGATTTGCCGCATTCCATTTGTCAATGGCTCTCTGAATTTGAGCCATCTCACCAGCTGACATGTTCGTAGGGTCAATATAATATCGAATGACGGCATCGGCAGGCCACGCATTTCTGTCATTTGATGGACATTGAGCATAGGAGATTGCGGAGATGGCAACTATCAAAAACAATAGGTAACTTACTTTTACTGCGCGAGTAAGTAATGTGTAGGAAGTCATAATTAAAACACTCTCCTTACCATTACTTTGAGCTGCTCTGCTTCTGCCCGCAGTCAACAGCGGCGACCGCGCGCACTTGCTCTTTAAAAGTTGCCGTATCTATTGCGCCGCCGTTAAGCATCTCTTGGTTGGCAGTGTCGCCAAGAGAAAGAATTTTGTTCTCGTCTAGTTGAAAAGAGCCATTGCCATAGGCGAGGTATGAGCCGGTGTCTGGAATGAATTTGAGGAAGAATAAATATCTGTTACCGACAGGAGTCGGCTTGAAGTCTTCGCGCTTTGCGCGAAAAACTCTTCCATTGATTTGCACAGCTCCACCGTCACGGGTAATAGTGATATTGTTATTAACTTGAATGGCCGCAGACGGATTGTTCTTAATAATCTCTTCAACAGTCATCTCGTAGTCGGTAAAAATGAAATTCCCATCTTCTGTAAGTTGGGATGATTTTTTGTTCAACGTTCCGACGACTACGGCATCGGCATTACAAACGGCAGACTGTAGAACCGGCGGCTTCGGAGCGGATTCAGGCAGTCTGATTACATAGCCACTATCTACTTGAACCTCAATATCACCTGCTCGTTTAGCTGCAATATCAAGCAGTTTCGGGCCAGGGTGTTTGAAAAGTTTGCGGTGTACTTTCTGTGTTGGTGTTAAAACACCCTCTTGTATCGGTGTAGCTTCTTCTGATTGTTCCCGACCGTTTATACTTTTATTTGTGCTTTGGCTTAGCACGACGCGACCTATCGCAAAGCTGGCTAAGATCAAGCCAGTTAAGGTTATCAATATTGAAAATCTAGCCTTAGGTTTAGTCATTTTCTCTCCAAGTATTTTATTTGAGTTGAATGTGAGGCCAGCGGAAGTTTTGAGATTCCAGGCAGCGCGTTATAGTGATAACGGCCAGCCAAACTATACTTTTGCTCATCCCGTCTGTCAAATGCTTGTTACTTTAAGATCAGGGTCTATTCATTCTCAGCAGAGCAAGGACCTGTCCACGAAGCCACACAAAACGACACGAAACAAGCCACGGCAATTTCGTGTCATTTAGTGTGATTTCGTGGACAGTCCTGTTTCTACTTTCCTCAATTTCGAAAATG
>DASVXV010000148.1:0-38818 GCA_036392495.1 Pyrinomonadaceae bacterium
CTGAGATGAGTTGAGTCAGAATCTCAGCTTTACGTAGATGTTTGCTGCTCAAAGTTAGGGTCCTCATACCAGAGAGTATGCGGACAAAGTCGCTGAGCAGTTAAGGCGGACATTTTCGCTGAGCAGCTACACATGTGAACCGAAAGTCTTGACACGTCGGCTGATGGTTGTTATACCAGACAACGCAATCCGGCTTCCTTACACGCGTAAGTCCTCGCTTTAAAAGTTTGCCCTCAGACTCGCGAGTCTGTCTTTTCCACCCTCAAATAGACACATCGGTGGCAAACCGATTAGTGGAGGTTCTATGAAAAATCTAAAGTCTCTAACCACATTTCTCAGCGTAATCCTCTTCCTCGCCTGCTTCCACGTTTCCGCGTTCGGACAGGATGATAAGAACCGTCTGGCGACCATCAGCGCCAGTGGGTCGGGCGTCCGGTGGGAGATCACCACTCAGAACGCCGGGCTGACCATCACCGTTTCGGCACCCGACGGCCAGGTGTTTCGTAAAGAATTTCGAGCGGGCGCTTCGCCCGAATTCCCGCTCACAGATAAGCAGGGCAACAGGCTGCCTGACGGGGAGTACAATTACGAGGTGCGTCTGACCCCCGTGGTGTCAGCCGACACCAAAAAGGAGCTTGCGGCGGCGCGCGCCAAAGGCGGCGACGATGACGCGGCCGCTGAGCGCGAGATGCGCAAGCGCGGGCGTTTGCCGTCACAGCCCCTCGTCCAGTCGGGTTCATTCACGATTCTGAACGGGTCGGTCATCGTCGCCGGGAGCGTCGAACCTGAGGCGCAGCGACCTTCGGCTCAAATGGAGAAGCGACTGCGCGGGCTCTCGCAAGCGCGTCCCTTCGTTCAGACGGAGTCTTTCATGAGGCAAGAGGCGGCGTTCATTCCCGCGCGCTTCGCCGACGCGGGTATTTCGCCGCGAGCGCACGCGGCCCTTCCTGATCAGGTGATTCCCGACGACCTTATTGTCCAGGGAAGCCTCTGCGTCGGGTTCGACTGCGTCAACAACGAGAGCTTCGGCTTCGACACCATCAGGCTCAAAGAGAACAACACACGCATCAAGTTTGACGATACGTCCACCTCGGCCGGATATCCAGCCAACGACTGGCAACTGACCGCCAACGATTCGGCCAGCGGCGGGGCGAGCAAGTTCTCAATCGAAGACATCACGGGCTCCAAGGTTCCGTTCACGGTTGAGGCGGGCTCGACGACTAACTCCATCTACATAGACTCCACAGGACGAGTGGGGTTTCGAACCAGCACGCCGGTCTTAGATATTCACGCCAATACCAGCAACACGCCCGGCATCAGGCTCGAACAAAACAATAGTGGCGGTTTTTCGGCGCAGACTTGGGACATGGCCGGTAACGAAGCGAACTTCTTCATCCGCGACGTGACGGGCGGCTCTCTCCTCTCTTTCCGAATTCGGCCCGGCGCGCCCACGAGCAGTATTGACATCAGCTCGGATGGCGACGTTGGAGTCGGCACAGCGTCACCGCTGTCTAAATTGCACATCACGGGAAAAGTAATAGGTGAGGGCACCGGAAGCGGTAATAACGCCTTTGCCGACTTTGGCAAATTAAATACTGTTGGCAGCGGCGAGGTTGGCTTCCAACTGGGACGCAGCGGAGTAACCACCGGCGTAGCAGTTATTCAGGGCGCGAAAGAAGGCGTCGGGGCAAACAACCTCGCGATCCAGCCCACCGGCGGCAACGTCGGCATCGGGACGACTGCACCTACTGATCTGTTGTCGGTCAACGGAACCGCCAGCAAACCCGGCGGCGGCTCCTGGTCTGTCTTTTCGGATGAACGCTTGAAGACCATCAAGGGTCAGTTCAACAGTGGACTCAAGGCTCTCATGCAGTTGCAGCCGCTCCGCTACGAGTACAGGCAGAACAATGCCCTGGGCCTGAACCTCAGCGGAGAACACATCGGCTTCGGTGCTCAATCACTCCAGAAGGTTATCCCGGAAGCCGTGAGCAAAACCGGCGACGGTTACCTGATGGTCAACAACGACCCGATCATCTGGACGATGCTCAACGCAATCAAAGAGCAGCAGAAAGAGATCGAGCAACTGAAAGCACAAATCCGGCAGTTGCAGCCTCGCGCCAGCAGAAGTCAGAGGCAACGCCAACGCCGCAGATAAAGGCTTGAAAGGAGCATCAGGTTACTGCTGAATCAATTTTAGAATTCAGCAATGGGCGGGAGGGCTGCGTTGTGGCCTTAAAGGAGCGCAGCCCTCCCGCATTCATTTCCCCGCTCTCTCTTCGCCGCTGTGCCAGTGGCGTAACCTATCGCGCGCCGCTTAACAATCGCTCCCGAATCTGCTACTCTACGGCCCACTTGACAACGACGGTGAACAGCCGTCAATGCCCCAACTAGCCCAGGTGAGATAAATACGCGTCATGGTCACAAGCCCCGAAGCTTGACTCGGCTTTGGTCTGTGCACAAGTGAACGCACTGCGCAGTCGCATGCCCAGGGCATCGTGACTGGAGAATAGGGTACGTCTGCGCGTCGCAACTGGCGCGTCTGTAGAACAAGAACGCTAAGGCAATCCTCTATCGGCCAACCCACCCAGGTGTCTTGATTTAGGAAACGGCGCTTCACCTGAGGAGACCACCGACCGATTGTTGCCTTACCTCAACCACAAACTCTCTGAGGAGGAGAATAATGTATAAGAGATTACTCGTAGGATTATTGCTGTTTGCCCTTACCGCCTCATTATTATTCCCTTTAACAAAGTCGGACGCGGCGCGTGCGCCTCAGCCTCCGCCGCCACAGGAAACTCCCGCCGGCTCACCCGCGCGCGCGGCGCTTCCCAATTATGACAAACGCCTCGAAGGTCGCGGCGAGTTCACAGACGTTGATCTCAACTCAAGTGCATCCAGGCAACGCGATGCTGCGAAGAGTGGGAACGCAGCACGCCTGGCGCGCGCAGCAGCGTTTGATAATTTCCGCGCGGGTCTTCGGCCCGAAAAAGCGCAAAACCTGCGCGCGGAAGTTAACGAAGCTGGCGCGATGAAAAACTTCTTTATAGACGGAGCATCGCTTTCCGAACCTGAATGGGACATCCCTGACAACATCGCCCGGAAATATTTGAAACGTAATCCTGCGCTTTTCGCGCTCTCCGATGCCAACGTTGATGACCTCAAACTCGAAAAAGAGGACAACACCCGAGGCACGATCTTCCTTGATTACGCTCAGCTAGTCGGGGGCATCAAGGTCTTTGAAGGAAACGTGAAAGTCGTCGTCAGTCCAAACGGCGAAGTCCTTTCGGTGCGCGAAGGCTTCATCGTCACCAATCAGAAGGTCAAGCTCAAGCCTGCGCTCGACGAAGCACAGGGCATCGCCAGAGCCTTCGAGCACGCCGGCAGAACAGTCTCTCCGTCATTCAAAGAGACTCATGGCCGCGCCTCTCAAAGCGAATTCTCCAGGTTCAGTAATCCACTGAGCTCAAACTTTGAAGAGGTGCTTTCGGAATTGAACGTCGTGCGCATTGGCGACGCCTCACACCTCGCCTGGCACGTCTATGCAGAGGTCGGGCCTGAAGAATGGTATGAATTGCTGGTTGACGCACACACAGGCGAACTGCTGCTGCGCTCTAACCTCTATGTGCACCAGGCACAGGGCACGGTCTACACGGAAGCGCCGGACAAGGGCGCGCGCCAGCTCGTCTCCTTCGTCGGCGACACGGCGATTAATACCTCCGCCGGCTGGATGGGAACTTCGACAGTGACGACGGGCAACAACGTCGAAGCATATCTGGACACGAACGCAGACAACGCGCCGGACGCCAACAACGGAACGGGGCTTTCCAACGGCCACGCCTTCGCGTCCAACCAGAATTTCACCTTCCCGTTCTCGACCACCGTTGACCCGCGCACGCAACAGGCGGCGGTCGTGACGAATCTTTTTTACTACAACAACATCATGCATGACTTCTCCTACAACCTCGGTTTTACGGAGACGGCGCGCAACTTCCAGACGAACAACTACGGACGCGGCGGCATCGGCAACGACTCCGTCAGGGCTGAGGCGCAGGACGGCTCAGGCACGAACAACGCCAACTTCGCCACACCTCCCGACGGCCAGCGCCCGCGCATGCAGCAGTATCTTTTCACCGCACCCAGTCCTGACCGCGATAGCTCCGTGGACGGCGACGTGGTGTTCCACGAGTACGGACATGGCATCTCGAATCGTCTCATCGGCAACGGCAGCACCGCGCTACAGGGCACGCAATCGGGCGCGATGGGCGAAGGCTGGTCGGACTACTGGGCCATCACCATCAATGGCGATGGATTAGTCGGCGAGTATTCCACCGGCAACACGACGGCTGGCATACGGCGCGCGGCTTATACCGTTCCGGCTAACACGATACACGACTCTTATGCTGATGTCGGCAACCAAGGTTTTTCAGTTCACAATGATGGCGAAGTCTGGGCGGCGACGCTCTGGGATTTAAGGACAACTCTCGGCGCGCCGACGACAGACCTGCTGGTCTTGAACGGCATGAAGTTCACGCCGACCCGCCCGTCGTTCCTTAACGCGCGCGACGGCATCCTGCAAGCTGATCAGAGTTTGAACGGCGGAGCTAATCGCTGCGCCATCTGGACTGTGTTTGCGCGTCACGGAATGGGCGTCTCGGCTGTCGGTAACGACGGAACAACGCACGTCGCCGCCTCGGACTTGCCTGGTGACTGCGGCGGCACTTGCAGCTACAACATCAGCCCGACCAGCAGCAGCCAACCGGCAGGCGGCGGCACGGGCAGCGTCAGCGTGACTGCCACTGCGGGTTGCAGCTGGACGGCCGTCAGCAACGCCACGTTCATCACCATCACCTCCGGCAGCAGCGGGACGGGTAACGGGACGGTTAACTTCACAGTTTCCGCCAACACCGGCACATCATCGCGCACAGGCACGCTGACTATCGCAGGGTTGACCCACACTGTAACGCAAGCTGGCACAACCGGCGGCACGGAGTTGATCATCAATCCGGGATTCGAAAGCGGGACGTCCCCGTGGATAGTCTCCGGCCAGGTGACACGAAGCACCGGGGCATATCCGCACAGCGGCGTGGCCTATATGATTATCAACGGCGTGAACAGCACGAGCGGCACGCTCTATCAAACGGTCACGATCCCAAGCGGCGGCGCGAGTCTCAACTTCTGGCTCAATATCACGACCAGCGAGGCGGCGGGCGATCCTGTCTTCGACAGGCTGTTTATAGAAGTGCGGAGCACGTCGGGGACGCTCCTGGGAACGCTGGCGACGTTCAGCAACCAGAATAGCGGCACGGCGGGAGTGTATGTGCTGAGAGGGCCGTACAACCTCAGCAGTTGGGCCGGACAGACGGTACGAATTCAGTTCCGTGGAACCAACGACATTACACTGCCAACGTCATTCCGCGTGGATGACGTCTCGGTCAAATAACCCGGTAACCGAAACTCGAACCTGGCCTCTCTTTCGGGGCCAGGTTCTTCCACATCTTGAACAGGCAGAAGAATGCACAATGGAAGACGATGCGTCTTCCATTGTGCATTTTTAATTTCTAATCTTTTCTTTCGCTTGTTGTTTGTGCTCGTACATCGCCGCGTCCGCTTTCTCAATCAACTCGTCAATTGAGAGTTGGCCGTGCGGGTCAAGGAGAGCGATGCCGATGCTCATGGAGAGCTCGTAGGGCAGGTCGTGGCGCGCGTTGAACTGGTCGAGTTTCTGCTCCAGCCGATCTTTGATGGCATCGGCCCGCTCGGCCGAGGAAACGGTCGCCAGCACCGTGAACTCATCGCCGCCGAGCCGCGCCAGAATGTCCGACTCGCGGAAAGTCTCCTTGAGAATCTGGGCGGCTTTGACAATCGCGTTCGAGCCTTCCTGATGCCCGAAGCGGTCGTTGATCTGCTTCAAACCGTCGAGGTCTGCGAAGACGAGCACAGCCTGTTCGCCCGAGCGGTGTGCCTGCTTCAACTGCTGCTCGGCCAGGGTGAGGAATCCGCGTCGGTTGTAAAGGCCCGTCAGATCGTCCGTGAGCGAGAGGCTGTGCAACTCTTCGAGCGCGTGACGGCGCTCTGTGATGTCGCGGGCCACGGCCTGAAAGCCGACGATCTGGTTACCTTCCAGGACAAGCTGTGTGTTCTGCCCGATCCAGACTTCCCTTCCTTCCTTCGAAATCACAGGAACCTCAAGGTAAGTGTTCGGAATCTTTTTGACGAACTGTTTTTTGTAAAACTTTTCCGTGGCTTCACGATACTCAGGCTTGATTAAGTCCAGGTAGTGCCGCCCGACCAATTCCTCTTCGGAGAACTTGAGAATCCTCGTGCTGGCCGGGTTGACGAACATGAGATGGCCGCGCGCATCCGTCCGGTAAATAATCTCCCCGGCGTGTTCGATCAAATAGTTGGAGCGCTCTTCAGATTCGCGCAGGGCCTCTTCGGCGCGGCGGCGCCGCTTGATGTCGCGGCGGATTACGAGGTAGCCCGTGGGCAGGAAGGCCAGAAACAGGATGCCCAGGATGGTGAGCGTAATGATAGTGTTTCTAGCGCTCGCGTTCGACTCGTTCCGGCGTGCCGCCAGAGTTTTGTTCTCTTCTCC
The DNA here is from genome assembly GCA_036392495.1 of Pyrinomonadaceae bacterium. Classification (GTDB taxonomy): domain Bacteria; phylum Acidobacteriota; class Blastocatellia; order Pyrinomonadales; family Pyrinomonadaceae; genus QHXM01. The sequence goes on from DASVXV010000148.1 coordinate 6,596, forward strand.
GGACATCTCGGCGACAGTTCCCCTGATGCCGTCCATCAGTTTTTTGTCGCGCCCGCTCGCCACCAAATTTTCCGCGCTCTTAAATCCGTTGAGTCTGCGAAGCTCTATAATCTCGGCGTCGTACCGGAGACAGTCATTAATCTCACGCTCAAGGCGCTCCAGGCGTCGCCGCTGTTCGGGCTGGTCGGCCAGCAGTTCTTTAAGGCGCTCGATGTGACGGTAGATGCTGGAAGTCGCGACGGTGTAAGGCTCCAGGTATTCGTCCTCGCCCGTGATGACGTAGCCGCGCTGCCCCGCCTCGACATCTTTCATAGCCGAGAGAGTGGCGTCGAGTTCGTCTAAGATTTCGTGGGAGTGGGCGACCGCGTTGCTGTCGCGGACGAGTTTACGTGTATTGCGGTATGAGACGATGCCGACGACGAACAGGATTGCCAGCATCAGGGCGAAGCCGAGGGCGATCTTTTTCTCAACGCTCCAACGCATCATCATCCTCTGATGGACGCTTTCTATCTATCCAGGCGTTGTCTTTCGTAGCAAAAAAAATCGAGCCTGTTTTACCTTAACGTGCGTTCGACTTAAAAAAGCGCGCGGACGATCCACGAAATTTCACGAAACGATACGAAGAGACCATGCTTGTGTTTCGTGTCGTTTCGTGTGATTTAGTGGACAGTCCATTCAGTCACTACTTTAACAACCTATGTCGAACTCACTTTAGCTTATCTCCTGTTCCCTGTTTCCTGACCCCTGCTTTTTTCAATCGTGCCTCAGAGCTTTTACCGGATCAATGCGCGCGGCGCGTGATGCCGGGTAAAGCGCGGCCGCGATGGAGACGAGCACCGCGAAGAGAATCGCGCCGAGCCACAGGTAAGGCGGCAAAGCGAAGAAGTCTATGTAAGAGGCCCCCTGCGGCTGTAAGATAAATCTGTAAGCCAGGCGGTTCGCTATCCCGTCAATTCCCCAGGCGAGTAAGGACCCCACCACGCCCCCGGTGACGCCGATGACTCCGGCCTCGACGAAGAAGATGAGCTTAATCTCGCGGTCCTCCGCGCCGATGGCCTTCATAATTCCTATCTCCCGCGTGCGCTCCAGAATGGACATAATCATCGTGTTCGCAATTCCGAAGGAAGCGACGAGCAGGGAGATACCGCCCAGAAGGCCGAGCGCGGAATTGATGATGAGAAAGACCGTGCGTAACTGGTCGAGCTGATCCACTATGGAGAAGCTGCTGAAGCCGAGGGCATTGAGGCGGTTGCGTACGTCCGTCAGGACGACAGGGTCCGTGACGCGCACGACCGCGGAGACATAACCGATGGTCTCATCCTTGCCAATAGCGCCGCTCTCTCTTGCGAGTTCGAGCGCGACTTCGCCCAGCTCGTCGCGGTGCTCTTCTCGCCAGGCACGCGCCGCCTGAACCGGGATGTAGATTTCGTAGGCGGGCATGATGCCGCGGAAGCGACGCCCCACGCCGGAGAGTTCGTTCTTCAGGACGCCGACGATTTTGAAGGTGCGCGCCACGAGCGCATCCGCAGCCTGTGCTTCCGCGTCCTCTTCGTCTTCGAGGGGGACGCCGAAGAAGTTTGGCTGCCCGTCCTCTTCATCGCCCTTTTTATCCGGGGGCGCAAGGAGCTCGATCTTTTGTCCGACGGCGTCCTCGGGGTTTTTGTAGCCGAAGTCCTTGAGGAAACTTTCATCAACGACGGCCTCGTCTGCCTCCGGCGCAGAGATCATCCCTCCCGCCGCATAATTTTTAAAACGCGAGGCGGCGTTGGGGACGAGCGCGCCTCCGACAGTCACCCTTCTGGCCTTTTGGTTCGAGCGGACGTAGACGGGGAATGAGATGTTCGGCTCCACGGAAGCCACGCCGGGAATGGCTGCGATCTCCGCGATGGCCGCGTCGTCAAGGATGCGCTCGGCAGGCTTACGGCTCTCTGCCGTCGCGCGTTCTCTATCCTGCCGGGGATTCTCCCCGTCCTCGTTCGTGCGTCTGTTGAATCCCTCTTCGACCAGATTCGTGAGGCTCTTGCCGTAAACGGTTATCTCGTTGAAGAGGTCCAACTCTTTAAAGCGCGCGACCGTGTTGCGCTGTAACCCGATACCGAACGAGACCATCGTCACGATGACGGCGACGCCGATCATGACGCCCAGCGTCGTCAGACTTGAGCGCAACTTGGCCTCGCGCAGATTTCTGAGCGAGAGACGAAGAATATCGCGAAAAGACATAGCGAAAGGCAGAATCCAGAAGTCAGAATTCAGAATCCAGAATAAAAACAGAAGCGGGTCGCGGCCTTTTCTTCTGGCTCCTGACTTCTGGCTTCTGGATTCTGCTTTTAGTCAAATACATGATGGACCGCGTCAACGGTCCAGTCCGCGAGGCTGCGTGTGACAACGTCCGCCCCGGCAGCCCGCAGGGCATCCTCCCCGACAGTGTTCGTGACGCCCAACGAGCGCATTCCGGCCGCGCGCCCAGCCTGAATACCCGGCGGCGCGTCTTCGATGACCAGACATTCTTTCGGCAAGAGCGGCAGCTGGCGCTCGGCACGCCGTTTCTCGTTCAAGAGTTCGAGGGCGCGTTCGTAGCAACAGGGGTCCGGCTTGCAGGCGTGCGCGTCCTCCGCGCTGACGATGATGGTGAAAGCCTGCCGGAGTCCGGCGCGCTCAAGCACGTGATCTATTTCCACGCGCCGCGCCATGCTGGCGAGTCCGAGGTCATGACCACGAGACAGGGCTTTGACGAAAGTCACGACGCCGGGAAAGAGCGGCAACTCGTCCTCAATCAGCTTGCGGTGAAGCTCAGTCTTCCGCTCGATCAGTTCATTCAACGTCTCGTCGGTTAAAGGTTGGTCCGCCCGCGCCATTGTTGTACGGACGAAAGTCTTGTCGTCCATGCCGAGCGCGTCGTAATACTCTTTCTCCGTGAGCGTGATGCCCACGCCCAAGAGCACCTCCTGATAAGCTTTCAGTTGAAGCGGCTCGTCATTGATGATGACGCCGTTGAAATCAAAAAAGATGGCCTGAATCATGCGCCCCGTTCCGAAGCCTGAACGAACTGGCAAACTATTGAGATCGGGCCGGATTGTAAACGCCGCCGATACCTGCGGGCAAACTCGTGCGGGCGAAATCAGCCTCCCCGCATCTCTACAACACTCCTGAGTCAGATCGTTTGGTCACTTCCGACTCTTTCATCTTTCCGATTAAAAGCCTGTTCTGTTCTTCGAAGAGGATCGGCAGGCGTTCGCTTTCGAGCACGTCCAGGCGTCGCAAAATTTCCGCCAGCGATAGTTCGTTCTTGAGGTTCACCTGATAATCGAGGTCCGCGCGCAGTCGGTCCTTATCGCCCTGCCTGTTCTGCGACATCATGATGATCGGGGCCTGGATGCCCGCAATGACTCCGAGGATCAGGCCGAAGAGCTGATACGGATAGGGGTCAACGTCCTTTTGAGGTATCAGCCAGGTGTTTGCGTAAATCCAGATGGCGAGGATCACCACCAGCACGCCGATAAAGAACCAGCTTCCGCCGAAACCTGCGATGCGGTTCGCCATCCGGTCGCCGACAGTCAAGAGCGCCGCCTCCTCTTCGTTGACGTTGCGCGAGACGCGTTGGCGCAGCAGCTCGTCAGTGCGTCGCAGCCTGTGCGTGATGGCGCTCAACATCCTCAAAGCGACGTCCGGGTTCGCGCGCACGAACGCCAGGAAGTTCTCGCGAGAGAGAATCGCAAAGCGCGCGTCCTCGACGGCCGTGGCGTGCGCCGAGCGAGCCTTGCCGTCCAGAAGCGCCATCTCGCCGAAGAAGTCGCCGCCGGCCAGCTCCGCCAGCGTCACGTTCGACCCGTCGGCGTCGTCAATGCTGATTCGCACGCGCCCGCGCTCGATCAGGTACATCCCGTCGCCCGAATCGCCGGAGCGAAACAGCGACGTGCCGCCCGCGACTTCGCGCACGGTGAGCAGCTTTCTCAACTCCGTCGCCGCGGCGTCGTCGAGCGACGCGAAGAGCGGCACGGAACGCAGCGCCTCAAGCGTCATCACAGGGGTAACATTTGTCGGCATAGCTCACCTCAAGAACAGTGACAAGTGACGAGTGACAAGTGATGAGTAAAAGCTGTTTCGCTTGTCACTCGTCACTTGTCACTTGTCACTCTGCATTATCTTTCCATCTTTCATCTGAATAATATGGTCGGCGAAGCGTGCGGCGAGGTCTTTGTCATGGGTCACCATCAGCACGGTCAGACGGTCCGCGTTGACCATCTCGCGCATCAGGCCTAGCAACTCTTCGGCCCGGGTCGAGTCCAGATTGCCTGTCGGCTCGTCAGCGAGCAGCACGCGCGGGCGATTGGCGAGGGCGCGCGCGATGGCGACGCGCTGCTGCTCACCCCCGGACAATTCCGTCGGCCTGTGCGCCATGCGGTCCGCGAGGCCGACGCGTTCGAGTAACGATTGCGCGCGCTCTTCCCGCTCGCCGCGTTTGACTCCGCCGAAGGCGAGCGCGAGCTTAACATTTTCCGCGGCGGTCATCGTCGAAATGAGATTGAAGTTCTGGAAGATCATCCCGACGGAGTGGCGGCGGTAACGCGCCATCTGCCTCTTGCTGAAAGGGGCCAGCGAGTTCTCTTCGAAGAGAACTTCGCCGCTCGTCGGGCGGTCCAGCCCGCCGAGCATATTCAGCAGAGTTGATTTCCCGGAGCCCGAAGTCCCCTGGATGGCGACGAACTCGCCCTCGCGCACCCCCAGAGAGACGCCGTCAAGCGCGGCGACCTTCGTGCTTCCCATCTCGTAGATTTTTGAGACCCCACGGGCTTCTAAAAGTTTGGTCATCGCAGAAGCATCCAATCTTACCAGTCAAGGGGAATATAATTGCCCAGGCTATCAATCATCAATATCAGCACAAGCCTTTGGTAAAACGATCTTCAGCCCGCGCAATCGGGCGGCAGCACGAAGCCCATGAAATGGGCGACAGTCTAAAGCCCAGGGCGTCCGTCCCTGGGACAAGACAATCATTTAACCATCAAGCCCGCGAGAGCGGGTGACAGCCCGTAGAGACCCGGCCGCAATTCATATTGGGCTGTCGCCCATTCGCATGGGCTTCAACATCTTTTCCATCTGTGACCCAGGGCTGACGCCCTGGGCTTTAGACTGTCGCCCGCTTGCGCGGGCTCAACTATATCGCACCGGCTGAACCATTTCGAGCCAGGCAATTTTTCTCTATACACACGCGGGCGATAACCATATAATGGCGGCCCATACAGCCAGGCAGTTTAAGCGAGCTTGTTAATTTTTCTAAATCGTTAGGGCTTCATCAGTCAGCTCACGAATAGAAAGGACTTTTCCGAGATGTCACAGCAATACCCGCCGGGAGGTGGGCCTCCGCCGGGGCAGCCTCCGTATGGTCAGCCACAACAGCCGCAATACGGCCAACAACAGCAACCTTATGGCCAACCCCCGCAGCAGTACGGACAGCAGCCTTACGGTTACCAGCAGCCCTACCAGCCGGGCTACACTCAACCCGCGCCAGTGGTCGAAGCAGACGGCTTCGAGCGCACCCTGAGCCTGTTGGTCTATCTCTGGGTGATCTGGGCAGGAATCGTGTTTGCGACGCCGCTGTTTCTATTCAAACTCGTCCCGACCGGCTTCTCAAATGAGTTCGTCTGGAACTTCAGCCTGGGCCCTCTGGTTCTTATCTTAATGCCCTTGGTTGCCGCAGCGGCTGCGCGTCAAAGCGCACTCGCCAGCTTTCATTCCAAGCAGGCGTTGTATCTGGCGATTTTCTATATCATCGCGCGTCTGGTCGTCGGGCTTTTCAATCTCATCCCGAATGCAACCGTCCAATCCATTTTAGTAGAAGGCATCCTGGGTGGAGTGGTCGCGTTGCTGTTCACCTGGATGGCCTTGACCGGAGGGATCAGAGCATTCTACAACCGCGAGCTATACAGGCTTCCGGCTGTCGGTGGCATGGTGAAATAGCACAGCGAAGCGCTTCCGCTTCGGCCTCGATAGCTCTCAAACATTCGAACTGACGGCGCGCTCGCCCTCCGCAACGCAACTCGCGGGGGCGACGCGCCACAGCTCGAACTGCTCCTCATCGAAACCTTTCAACATCACTTCAAACTGCGTGGCGGTCAATTCCGCGTCGGGGCCGTAGAGCATCTCCGCGACCTCCGGGTCCGCGTGGACCGCTGACGAGACGACCACGTCGCCGCCGGAGGACAGTCCTTCGAGACGCGCGGCCATGTTGACGGTGCAGCCGAAATAGTCCAGACGCCCATTGAGCGTGACGGCGATGCACGGTCCGGTGTGGATGCCCACCTTCAGCAGGAGCGGGCGCTTTCCGTCCGCTGGCGACGCGAGGACCTCCTGCGCTTTCAGGAACGCGCGCAGCGCCCCGGCGGGCCTGCGAAAGACTGCCATCACAGCGTCGCCGATAGTCTTCACCATCGCCCCATCCTCTTCCGCGATGGCGTCGCGCAGCACGTCGAAGTGGTTCATCACGCAGCCGAAGGCAGGAGCGTCGCCGATCTCCCTGTAAAGCTGCGTGGAGCCGCGCAGGTCCGTGAAGAGGACCGTCAATGTCCCGACGGAGATTTGCTCGCCGGGCCTGAGCGCCTCGTTCGCGAAGAGATCGCGAAAGACCTGCAAGGCAGTGACCTCCGCAGCGGTCGCCGCCTGATCGCTCCAGGCCATGCGTTCGAGGACCAACCACTGTTCCTTGTCTGTCGCATTCTCCAGAAGAAGCCTGGGCTTCGTCAGCAGCCGAAGCTCTTCATTCGACCAGCCCTCTTCCGTGGCCCTCAGCGTTGCCTCCGCCAAACCTTCCGCTGACGCCTGTATGTATTGCCCGCCCGCCAGCTCGGAGCTGCGTAAGCGGTAGCGCCCGGTCTCCAGTGGGAGCAGGAGCTCACGCTTCGAGCCGGGGGCGAAGATTTGCTGGAGGACGATGTGAGGTGTGATCTGCGGACCGCCGACGCAAAACTGTACGCCCTCGACGATTCTGACTGACGGATTCGGGCGAAAGGTCAATTCCACGGCATGGTCAAAGTTGACTGTAAAGTCCACGTCGCAACTGTCGCAATAGACCTCGGACTGAATTCCCGTCAGCGAACGACTCATCTGCGCAGAGCCGCGACAGTGCGGGCAGATCATCTCCCACTGTAGATCAAGCAGCCCCATGCGCGTCGCCAGCAGACAAACCTCAAGCACGTCGCGGCGCGGCAGATTCCAGTAATCGGCCAGAGCGTGCGAGCGAATGCGCCCCAAGGTAATGTCGTCGGCCTGTTCGATCATCTCCGCGAGCCTGCGGACGAGTTCCGGTTGTGCGCCCTGCGCGATCAGGCGCTCGCTGAGGGCCTTGAGACGCGCCTCGCCGCCCTGCGCGAATTTCGCAGGAGATGGCTGGTAGAGAGGAGTCTTCCCGCTCTTAATCTGTCTGTCGTAGCGGCGAAAGATTTCTCCGAACTTGCGCCTGCTCAAGACGCCTATCTGTAGAGGAATGGCTACCTTGCCAACGGGGTTGCGCGGCTGCGCCCAGACCTGGTAGATGAGCTTCGTCCCGCCTTCGGGCCGCGCGTTGAGGTCTGCCTGCACGCGCATCTCCGCGACAGGCCCTTTGGTGTAGCGACGCACGACGCCGAAGCGAAAGGGGCGGACCCACTCGAAAGGCTGCTCCTCCCACTCGACGGCGACGCCGAACTTTGTCAGGCGCAGGCGACGCACGCCGCCCTCCGAGCCTTTAACTTCGACCGCCGGCACGCCCGCGTCCGCGTTGAAGCGATTCGTGTCGGCCACAAACGGCCAGAGTTCCTCGGGGCTCGATTCCAGGTCGTATTCCCAGCGGTAATGGAATTCTTTCATAAAACAGGAGTCAGGAGACAGGAGTCAGGAGTCAGAATAAAAACGTAATCCAGAATCCAGAATAGATCAGGCGGAGAATCGCGTTAGTTTTTCTTTTCTTCTGGCTTCTGACTCCTGACTCCTGTCTCCTGCTTTTCGGTCAGACTTCCTTATATTCCGAATCCACGTCTTCATCGGACGAGGCGACGCGATAGTTCTTCGACTGTTTCTGTTTGGTGATCAAGAGGTCGTCTTTGGTCTTCAGGAGGTCGGCGCGCGTGTAGACCGAAAGCTCGAAATTGTAGCCGTGCGTGATGGCGTCTTTCGGGCAGGCTTCGACACAGAAGCCGCAGAAGATGCAGCGCCCGTAGTCTATGTTGTAAACCTCCGCGAAGCGCTCCTCAACGCCCGTACGCTCCGCGGGCGGGCGCGGGTCATCTTTCGCCACGATGTAGATGCATTCGGAAGGGCACGCCGCGGCGCACAGAAAACAGGCGACGCACTTTTCCCTTCCCTGCTCATCAACGTGCAGCAGGTGCTGGCCGCGATAGCGCGGCTGGACCGTGACGGGTTCGTCCGGGTATTCGACCGTCCACTTCCGCTTCGGGATGTAAGAGAAGGTGACGCCCATGCCCTTGATGATCGCCTTCGTTGATTCGATGACGTCGCTGATGATTGACATAAAACATCTCCGCCGGATTGATCTTCCTTCAACGCAACTATAGTTTATTGAGCTACAAAATTATAGAGGATGACGCCTGTGACTTTCACTGGCTGTCCGGACAGTTGAGTCGGCGTGAACCTGGCCCCGTATGCGGCCTGCACCGCTGCCTGCTGCAATAGTGGATGTCCGCTGACGGCCCTGGCAGAAATCACCCTGCCCAATTCATCAATCGTCACCTGCACGGTGACGGTGCCCGAAGCGTGAGCCGCCTTGGCAATAGCCGGGTACGGCGGCTTCGGCAAACTAACGGCCTTGCCGTTCAAGACGCCGCCCGAGATCGGCGCTCTAGGTTTCGGGACAGGAGTCGGCTGCGGCGGGGGTGGCGGTTCGTCGGACCTAACGCCTGGAGTTGAAGCCGGAGTTGCTCTCGGCGTAGAAGCGGGCTGTTCCGGGATTCTGCTTACCTGAATATTACTCGTTGTCACGGGCGCGGGCGTTGCAGCCGAAGTCATTGTCGGACTCGCTGCCGGGTTGACTGCCGAGTTGTCGCCTGCCGAATTATTGTTCAACTCCGGCGCTGTGTTCATATTTTCAGAAGTATTGCCGCTTTCAGCTTGAGAGATGTTCTGCGTTGTCTGAGCAGTTTCCGGCCCGTTCTGACGAGTCACAATCCAAGCCACCGCAATCGCAGAAAGGCCCAGGATCGCCGCCGCCCCAAGAATCCAGGGCAGAGCGCTTGACTTGCGCTCATGCTGCACAGGTTGTATGGGCGCTTCGTACTTCTGAGTTGGAGGGAGCGGCGGCGAGGTCCGCGGCGGGGGCACTGGCGCGTCACTGATCAAGGTTTCTGCCTGATCTTGATCCGTCAGCCGCGAAGCGGGGATTTTAATTGTCGCGCCCGGATCATGTGAAGCCGCAGGCTCGCTCACGAGCGGCGTGCCGTCCTCAAGGCAGAAGACCTGTGTATCGTCCTCGTAAACACGATGGCATGACGGGCAAGTTTTCATCTTCGAGCTCTCCTCTAAACGAGTTCCAGCCGACTGAAGAAGTATGCTATTTCAATCGCCGCGTTCTCTTCCGAGTCCGAGCCGTGAACGGCGTTTTCGCCCATCGAGCCGCCGAACTCTTTCCTGAGCGTGCCGTCGTCCGCCTTCGCAGGGTCGGTCGCGCCCATCAGGTCGCGCCAGGCTTTAACCGCCCCCTCTTTTTCCAGCGCCATGACGACGCACGGCCCGCCCGACATAAACTCGGTCAACTCCGGGAAGAAAGGGCGCTCGCGGTGGACCGCATAAAACCCTTCCGCCTCTTCGAGCGTCATGTGAATCAACTTCATCGCGCGAATGTGAAAGCCGCCGTCCGTGATACGTTGAATGATTGCTCCAATTTTCCCGCCGCGCACCGCGTCGGGTTTAATGATTCCGAAAGTAAGATTACCTTGTTCAGCCATTATGCTCCTTAGAAGTTTGTTTCCACTTTATTTCATCCCGAACTTCTCTTTCAGCTCATCATCAATGCGGCGCGGGCGCAGGGTCTTTGAATCGAGCGCGCACCAGAGGCTTTTGGCCTGCGCCAGAATTTTATCCCCGCGCCGAATCTCTGTGAAGCGCTCGCACTTGGCTGCCGTGGCCGTGCCGACCCAGGTGCAGGCCGTGATCTCCTCGCCTTCGAAAGCCGGGCGCAGATAATCAATCTCGTGGCGCAGCACGACCCAGGTGATATTTTCAAGCTGCTCGCGGGTCGCTGCATGAAGCCAATGCGCGACGGCCACGTCCTGAATCCACTGCACGTAACGAACGTTGTTGACGTGACCCTGCTGGTCAATGTCATCCGGCGTGGCTTTGAACGAATGCTCGAACTTTGACACGATCCGATGTCTGCTGCTTCAGCCCTGCGGCTGTCCTCCAGATCTTTCTCTGACAATATCAATCAGCGCGTCCAGCCGTTGGTCTGTATGAGCCTGCGTCGCCGCAAGTTCTGCCATAGCTGTTGAAAGCCTTTTCATGCTTTCTTCAGTTCTTATCTGTGCATCCGCAAGCGCAGTGATCTTTCGCTCAGTATTCTCCTGAGCGTCCTCTGTTCTGCGATGCGCCTCAGATAAACTGGTAAGCACATCCCCTGTGCGTATCTGCGCGTCGGCGAGGGTGGCAAGTTTGCGCTCAATATTCTCTTGGTTGTCCTCTGTTCTGTGTTGCGCTTCAGATAATTTTACCAGCGCATTCTCGGTGTGAATTTGTGCGTCAGCCAGTGCTGCGATTTTTCGCTCTGAATTCTTTTGAGCCTCTCCAAGCTCGTCCAGGCGCTCGTCCGCCCTGAGTGCAAGCTCAGTTAATAGCTTTATTGCCTGCTCCACATTAGCAACGCGCGCCTCAATTTTATTCTCTTCTTCACTCATAACTATTAAGCCGTCGCGCCCGCGCCGAGCGCGTCTTTCATCGCGGCGCCGATGTCCGCTGGCGAATGAACAACGCGGATGCCTGCGTCTTCGAGAGCCTTCATCTTTTCGGCAGCGGTCCCCTTGCCGCCAGCGATGATCGCGCCCGCGTGGCCCATGCGCCGCCCCGGCGGAGCGGTCTGCCCTGCGATAAACGCGACGATGGGCTTCTTCACATTCTCCTTCGCAAACGCCGCCGCGTCCTCTTCCGCACTGCCGCCGATCTCGCCGATCATGACGATGCCGTCCGTCTCGTCGTCCGCCTGGAAGAGCGCGAGCGCGTCCGTGTGCGTCGTGCCGACGATGGGGTCGCCGCCGATGCCTATGGCGGTTGATTGCCCCAGGCCGAGCGCGGTCAACTGCCCGACGGCCTCATACGTCAACGTTCCGGAGCGCGAGACGACGCCGATGCGCCCCTCCTTGTGGATGTGGCCGGGCATGATGCCGATCTTGCATTTGCCTGGGCTGATGATGCCAGGACAGTTCGGGCCGATGAGCCGCGTATTTTTGTCCGACAGGTACTCCTTGACCTTAACCATATCGAGCGCGGGGATGCCTTCAGTGATGCAGACGACAAGAGGGACAAGAGCGTCCGCCGCCTCCATGATCGCGTCGGCGGCAAACGGCGGCGGCACGTAAATCACAGAAGCGTTCGCGCCTTGCTCGCGGACGGCGTCGGCGACAGTGTTGAAGACTGGGATGCCCTCGTGTGTCGTCCCGCCTTTGCCTGGCGTGACACCGCCAACAACATTCGTCCCGTATTCGACCATCTGCTTTGTGTGAAACGTGCCCTCTTTGCCAGTGATGCCCTGCACGACGAGGCGCGTACTTTTATCAACCAGAACGCTCAATGATTTTGCTCCTTAAGAGAACGTGAATCGTAAATCGTAAATCGTAAATGGACCCACGCGGATGTTTTCTCTATTTACGATTTACGATTTACGATTGACGAGTTTTCCGCAGTATAGCACGTGCTTACTCTCGCGCTCCATGCCGTCCGTTTTATTCGAGTTCGACTTTGTCTCCGTATTGCGGGACCTCCACGCGCCACCCGAAGTGTTCCGCGATGTGGTCGCGCATGGCTTGGGCAGACTCCGGCTCGCCGTGCGTGTTGAAGACGCATCGGGGCGGCGCTGGCAAACCTTCGAGCCAGCGCAGGACCTCTTTCCAGTCAGCGTGGGCCGAGAATCCTCCGATGCGCTCGATATGACAACGGACCGGCACGAACTGCCCTAAGATTTTCACCTCACGCTCGCCGTTGAGGATTCTGCGTCCGGGGGTCCCTGCGGCCTGGTAGCCGACGAAGACGATTGTGGCGCGCGGGTCCGGCAGGATTCTGCGTGCGTGATGAAGAACGCGCCCGCCCGTCATCATCCCCGAAGCGCTGATGATAATGCGCGTCCCCTGCTCATCGTTGAGCCGTTTCGATTCTTCCCGCGAAGAGGCCGTAATCATCGAATGCGTGTGGAGCGGGCGCTTCCGCTCTCTGAGCACGCTCGCATAGTCCTCGTCGTGCTCCTCTTTACGGTTGATATAGGCTTGCGTCGCGGCGGCGGCCATCGGTGAGTCAACGCGTACGGGCAGAATCGGAATGCGCCTTTCGTCTTCGAGTTCGCGTATCAGGTAGATCAACTCCTGCGTGCGACCGATAGCGAAGGCCGGAATCAGGACCGTGCCGTTGCGAGCGACCGCGTCCGAGATGATGCGTACCAGCGCGTCCTCGGGCTTTTCCGGATCATGGAGGCGGTCGCCGTAAGTTGATTCGACCAAAAGGTAATCGCACGCTGGGGGCTCGACTGGGTCGCGTATGATCGGCTGATCGTAATGTCCCAGGTCGCCAGAGAAGAGCACGCGCCTTCCTTTACCGTCATTGCCCGCCCCGTCAATTTCCACAAGGACCAGGCTGGACCCGAGGATGTGGCCGGCGATGCGGAATCCGGCGCGGATGCCCGGGGCGACTTCCACGGCCTCGCCAGTGTTCTCCACGGACTGAATCAACTTGATGGCGGCGCGCGCGTCGTCCTCCGTGTAGAGCGGCAGGGCGGGCGTATGTTTCGTCAGCTTGTGGCGATTACGATAGTCCGCCTCTTCTTCCTGAAGGCGCGCGGCGTCTGGCAACAAGATTTTGAGGAGGTCCGCAGTGCCGCGCGAACAATAGACAGGGTTATTGAACCCGAGGGCCACGAGGCGCGGCAGGTATCCGGTGTGGTCTATGTGCGCGTGCGTGATGAGGACCGCGTCGAGCGATTTGGGGTCGAACGGCGGGTCCTGCCAGTTGCGCTCGCGCAGCTCCTTCAGGCCCTGAAACATTCCGCAATCCACCAGCACGCGTCCGCGGTCCGCTTCAATCAGATACTTGGACCCGGTCACCGTGCCCACTCCACCCCAGAACGAAATGGTAGCCATGCGCGCCTCCAATCAATTGTCAGTCGGAATTCCTGAAGATAATAGAAGGCAAAAGGCAAAAGGTAAAAGGCAAAAGTGAGGCGGAAGCCACAATAAATTAAAAGTGGCTCTTCGGCCTTCCTTTCTTTTACCTTTTGCCTTTCTCTGCAAATCTATTCTCAGGCGTGCGTCTTGCGCTATGATGACGCCGGGCTATGGACCAAGCGGTTAGCCCTTTGGCTCAAGACCACATGAAAAGGAAACAGAAAATGCTCGCGCGCTTCCCCCGAAACGGCAAACTGCTCAATTTCATTCTTGCCCTGACGCTCGTCGCCGCCGCTTTCTCAAACGCCCCCGCGCAAAGAGGCACGGAGAAGAGCGAGCCGCTGACCGTCGGCTCCGCCATCTCTGCGGTCCTGACAGTCGGCTCGAACGCCGTCGGCGAGGCTTCGAGGCTGCTGGAGTCGGACCCGTACTGGCAGTTTCGCAACGCGCGTTATTCGAACGATGGCTTGATGAGCGAGCGCGACGAGGCGCGCCTGGGCGCGCAACTCGACGTCGAGGTCTCGAAAAGATTCAAGGTCGTGACCGAAGGGCAGGAGCGCGCCAATCGCATCGGGCAGCGCGTCGCACGTTCGAGCCTGCGCCCGAACATCACTTACCGCTTTCACATCATCCGCGAGAAAGAGCTCAATGCGTTCTCCGGCCCGGGCGGCCACATCTACATCACGACCGCTTTGATGAACCTGGCCGATGACGATGAGCTCGCTTCCGTGCTTTCACACGAAGTCAGCCACGTGGTTGCGCGCCACAGCCTGAAGACCATACAGCAGTCCAGAGCGCTGGGCGGCCTGGCGGACCTGTTCGGGTCGTTGACGGGGATTGCAGGCAACACGGCCCAGGAACTGGGGACCGCGGCGGCGCAAATAGTCGCCGGCGGGCTGCTCGCCGTACACAACCGTGAAGAGGAGCGCGAGGCAGATTTCCTGGGCGTGCGCGCCATGGCGAAGGCAGGCTACAATCCGCAGGGAATGGTCACGATGTTTCAGAAGATTCAGCGCGTCGGCGAGAAGGATAGCAGTCTGCTCGGCGCGATCTTCGCGGACCACCCGGACGTTGACGAGCGCATCGAGAACACACGCTACGAAATCACCCGCATGCGCGGGAAGTAAAAAGTAAAAAGGTAAAAGGCAAAAGGGAAGACCGGAGAGCGAATCTCTTGTCTTCCCTTTTGCCTTTTACCTTTTGCCTTTTGCCTTATCCTGCGAGGGAGACGACCTTTTCGGCGGCGTCCTTCATGCCGCTCGCCACCGTGAAGTTCAGCCCCGAATCGCGTATCACGCGCTGGCCCTCTTCGACGTTGGTTCCTTCGAGCCGCACGACGACCGGAACCTTAACGCCCAGATTCTGCGCCGCGCCCACCACGCCGCGCGCGACCATGTCGCAGCGCACGATGCCGCCGAAAATGTTAATCAGCACGGCGCGCACATGCTCGTCCGCAAGCAGGATTCTGAAGGCGGCTTCGACGCGCTCCTGTGAAGCGCCGCCGCCGACGTCCAGAAAGTTCGCGGGCTCGCCCCCGGCCAGCTTGATGATGTCCATCGTCGCCATCGCTAACCCTGCGCCATTGACCATGCAGGCGATGTTGCCGTCGAGCTTGATGTAGTTGAGGTCAAACTTCGAGGCTTCAATCTCCAGGGGCTCCTCTTCGTGGAGGTCACGCAGGTTCAGAAACTCCTGATGACGGTAGAGCGCGTTGTCGTCGAAGTTGACTTTCGCGTCGAGGGCGATGAGGCGCTTGTCTTTCGTCAGGAGGAAAGGGTTGATCTCCATTAGAGAGGCGTCCATCTGCTCGTTGGCGGCGTAAAGCGCCTGCATGAATTTCGCAGCCTGATTAACCAGTTCGGGGGGGATGCCGATTGAGAAGGCGAGTTTTCGGGCCTGAAACGGGCGAAAGCCCACGGCCGGATCAATCGTCTCCTTGAAAATCTTTTCGGGAGTTTTGGCCGCGACCTCTTCGATGTCCATGCCGCCCGCCGCCGAAGCCATAAAGACCGGCCGTCCCGTGGTGCGGTCAAGCACGATGCCCAGATAAAACTCCTTATCAATGGGCAAGCCTTCTTCAATCAGCAGGACGCGCACTTCCCTGCCTTCCGGCCCGGTCTGGTGCGTGACGAGTTTCATGCCGAGCATCTGCCGTGCGATCTCGCGCGCCTCGTCCGCAGACTTCGCCAGCTTGACGCCTCCGCCTTTGCCGCGTCCGCCCGCGTGGATCTGCGCTTTGACGACGACGACCTCCGTGCCCAACTCTTTCGCCGCGTGATAAGCCTCTTCGGGCGAGCGCGCGACAAGGCCGCGCGGCACCGCGACGCCATATTTTTTCAGAAGCTCTTTGCCCTGATACTCATGGATCTTCATACGCTTTTCGGTCCTCGCTCATGACTTCGATGATGGAAAGCTCGCTTGTTACAGGATCTCTTTGCGATGGAGTTTAGCCGCTTCGTGCGCGCTACCGCAAGCCAGCATCCGCCCACGCGGCTGATTAACGCACGCCCTTCTAATTATTTTGTTTACTCAAAAGTTTATTGAGTGTATAAGCTAAATTAGAGATGCCATAAGGCGTCGCACTCAAACTTGCCATAGGTTTTGAGCCGACAGCCAAAGATGAATGACTTCCAAGACTGGCAGCCAGAAGTCCACGTTCTGATTCCCTTTACTCTGGCTCAAGGCATTGCTGTCAGTCCTTCCTACGACACAACAGAATTTCGCGCGGAGATTAAAGACTGGTTCGAGCCGCTCGGACTCAAGTGGCGATGGCAGCCTGTCATGCTTGAGACTTGCGCGCAGGTCCTAAGCGAGCTGAAACGGAAGAGCCGCACGCAGCCCTTGGTCGCCTTCAATCTCTGTGACGGCGCGGAAACGGACGGCTATCCGGGCCTCACGGTCGTCCGCACGCTCGAAGAGTTGAGACTTCCCTACACCGGCGCGGACTCTGCTTTCTACGAGTTGACCACCTCGAAGATGGCCGCCAAGGAGCGCTTCAAAGCGGCGGGCGTGCCCACCGCGCCCTACTTCAAGATCGAGAATCCGGCACTGGACATTCCGCGCGGAGCCGAAGAGATCGGCTTTCCGCTGCTCATCAAGCCGGACGTTTCGGCTGCGAGCTTCGGCATCGGACTACGCTCGCGCGTCTACGACGTGGATTCCGCCATCACACAGGCGCAGGCTGTCCTCAAAGGGAAATATGAGCTGGCACCCAGCCCCCACGGCCTGTTCGCGGAGAGATTCGTCGTCGGCCCTGAGTTCACGGCGCTCGTGGTTGCGGACCACACAAGCCCGGGCATCTCAAACAATGCGCGCGCCTACCCGGTCGTCGAAAGAACGTTTCACTCGTCGCTCCCGCCCGAAGAGCGTTTCCTTTCTTACGGCCGCTACTGGGAAGATTTCGAGGAAGAGACGCAACTTTCAACGGACGAGTATTTCTACAACTATCGGACCGCCCAAGAAGAACTACAGGAGCGCTTACAGGAGACTGCGCGCCGCGCCTTCAGTGCGGTCGGCGGTACAGGCTACGCGCGCGTGGACATGCGCCTAGACGAGGCCGCCAAAGAGCTTTACGTGCTGGAGGTCAATTCGAACTGCGGGCTATCGAATGATGCCTATTCGTCAATCGGCATGATCCTGAAAGCTTGCGGCCAGCCGATGCACGGCCTGGTCGCAGAGATTCTGCGCGATGCTTTTGTGAGAGCAGAGAGTACGAAGAAACTTGTGAAGGAGAAAACTTACGGATGAAGGTCTGCGTGCTGCAACCCTCCTACGAAGGGACGACGATAGATTACCAGTATTACGACCCTCCGCGCGATCTTTCGGGGCTGCTCCCGCGCGACCAGGTTGACCACGTCTTTCTCAGGAAGGCGACCACGTTTCGCCAGATTCGTGATCTGAGGAAAATGGGTTATGACATCTACGTCAACCTCTGCGAAGGCTATCCTGAGTGGGAGATACCTTCCATTGATGTCATCCACGCCCTCGAACACTTCAACCTTCCATATACGGGACCGACGCCGCAAATCTACGATCCGCCCAAAGAGTTGATGAAGCTTGTGGCCTACTCGGAAGGGGTGAAGACGCCTGCCTTCGTGCTGGCAGAGGATTTAGCTGAAGCGCGGCTCGCGAGCCGGGAGCTTCGGTTTCCGCTCTTCGTCAAGCCGCACGAGGCTGGCGACAGTTTGGGGATTGATAGCCGCTCGCTGGTGCGTAACGAGCGCGAACTGGAAGAGAAGGTCTCCGCGCTTCTGGAGGAATTCGATAAGGCTCTGATCGAGGAGTTCATTCCGGGGCGTGAGTTCACAGTGCTGGTCGCGGCCAACCCGTCGGACGCGAAAAAGCCCTACGCTTATCTGCCAATAGAATTTCTCTTCCCGGAAGGCGAGCAGTTTAAGACTTATGATCTGAAAGTCAGGCAGCATCATCCGGAGTGCAACGTTCCGTGTCTTGACCCGGAGCTGGCCGAATGGCTGAAAGAGGCCGCTAGAAAAGTTTTCGTAGGGTTTTCCGGCGTCGGCTACGGGCGCGTTGACCTGCGCCTTTCCGAGAACGATGGCGAACTCTACTTTCTGGAGATTAACTTCACCTCCTCTGTCTTCTACCCCGCTGGAAGCGAAGGCTCCGCCGACTACATCCTCCAGCATGATGGCATAGGGCAGGCGGGTTTCCTGCGCCACATCATAGAGGAAGGGATCGCGCGTCACCGCCGCCGGCAGAAGAAGTACGAGGTGCGACCCGACGCCTTGCACGGTTACGGGATTTACGCCCTGCGAGACGTGCGCCGGGGCGAAGTTATTTTCGCGGGCGAGGAGCGCGCACAGCGCATCGTCACGCGCTCCTTCGTTGAGGCGAATTGGAGCGAGTCCGAGCGTGAAGTCTTCAGCCGCTACGCCTATCCGGTCAGCGAGGAAGTTTACATTCTCTGGGACCCGGAGCCAGCGAATTGGGCGCCTCAGAACCACTCGTGCGATCCCAATACGGAGTTTCAGGGTCTGGACGTGATCGCGCGCCGAAAGATTCTGAAAGGCGAGGAGCTGACGCTCGATTATTCGACCTTCTGTAACGAAGAGATGGAGGAGTTCGACTGCGACTGCGGCGCAAGGCGCTGCCGCCGGAAGATTCGAGGCCAGCCCTTCAACGGCATCAACGCGCGAGTGCTCGCCACTTAGCTTCGGTCGCGTCCGCTTTCGGCACAGTGTTAGATTAGATTGCTGAGCATCAGCGTGCACAGTTTCGGAGGATTACTGTCGTGAGCGAAGTCACAGTCACTTCCATAATGAAGTTACAGAACGAAGTCCGTTATGGCGAGAACCAGACGCTTATCACGGACGAGCCTGCGGGCGTTGGCGGGGACGGAGCCGGGCCTGATCCTTACACTCTGCTCCTGGCCGCGCTCGGCAGCTGCATCTCCATGACCGTCACGCTCTACGCCCGGCGTAAAGGCTGGCCCGTCGAGCGCGTCACCGTGCGCCTGCGCCAGCAAAGGATTCACGCCAAAGATTGCGTCGAGTGCTCACAAAACACAGAAGGCTTCGTCCACCGCATCGAACGCGCCGTCAGCGTCGAAGGAGATTTGAGCGATGAGCAGCGCACGCGACTCCAAGAGATCGCACACAAGTGCCCGGTCCATAAAACGCTCACATCGGAGATAGTTGTTGCTGATTTAAAAGAGTGAGCGCAGTTTATCCTTGCTCCGAAATCATTAAAGGGCCTCCAACTCAATAAGTTGGAGGCCCTGTTAGATTCGGGACGCCGAGATTCGAACTCGGGACCTCTTCCACCCCAAGGAAGCGCGCTACCAGGCTGCGCCACGTCCCGTCAAAGTTTTTCTAGTATCTCTGGAAAAGAATTTTTGTCAAATGCCGCGCGTGATGCGGGCCGAGGCTTGTTCGGAGTAAGGGGAAGATTACTTTCTGCGTGCGCTGAGGTCTGCTTCGCCCGCGTCGAGCGTGGCGAGAAGGTCACGCAGTTGTTCTGCGAGGTGGCGCATGGCCTGGCGCTGGCTGTCTGTCATGGAGACGCCCGAGGCTGTCATGGCCGCGCTCTCATAGCGGGCGCGGGATTCCGCGGGCTGCGGCGGAGCGCTTTGAAGAGCGGGCTGTATCTGGGATTGCTGTGTGCCCGGTTCCGGCGCCGGGACGACCTTGAGCTTGCTTGCGCCGCGAAGCTCGTTCGCCAGTTTCTTCTTCGCCCCGGCAATCGTGTACTGATCTTCGTAGAGCAGTTCCCTGATGCGCAGCGCCATCTCCACATCACGCTTGCGGTAGGTTCTCTGCCCGGCGCGGTTCTTCTGCGGGGCGAGCATCGGAAATTCCGACTCCCAGTAGCGCAGCACGTGCGCCTGAACGCCTGTAATGTCACAGACTTCACCAATTTTGAAGAATAGCTTTTCCGGGATGGCGACGGCAGCGCGGTTCATGTCTCGGGAGACCTTTCGGGAATTCCACCCTTTTTCCGCTGGGATTAAGAATTTATCGAAGATGTTTTTGCAAGGACGCCTGGCGCGCACCTCTTGCTGGCCGTCATGTTACTCGCGGCCCTACACCGTGTCAATAGTTTTCCACAGCCAACTAAGGTTACAGGCAAGCAGCAGTTGCTTCTCTCGGCTTGAAGTTATACGTCAACGGTCGGGAGGACGACACGGGAGGAAAAGGTTCAACTCAGCCGGGCACTATCCGTATCAAACGGTTGAGTGGGTCGAAGGTGAGACGGAAAGGGCGTAGCGCCTCTCTGCCAAGAAGGATTGGCGAGCCGGCGTGGGCATTTGCCAGCAAATCGGTCGGGACTCCGCGTAAAACGAGGGCGCCGACGCGAACAGTCGCCGGAGAAATTCTGTGCGCGGCGATCTGCCCCCCAGCCAGGTCCCTTATGTCCGCAGAGCGCTCTCCTCTTCTACCAGATATTATTCCGAGGAAGCGTGCGGTCTCCTCGGTCAGGGCGAGGCCGAAGCCCGACCCTGTATCGAGCAGAGCGCGCAACTTACCTTCCAGCATCACGAACGGGCGGCGACTCTGGCCGTCCGTCAACCAGGGCACGATTGCCTCATCCGCTGAGAGGTTTTGATTACGGCGTAAAGGGCTCGTGCGCGGATCAAATGCCGTCATCTCTCCCCGGGGCAGATCAATTTCGAATCCGAGCTTGCCGTATGCTTCAGTTGGATCGAGCACGCCGTCAACGCCAGGCGCAAGTCTTTCTGTCACTATGACAAGTCCGCCCGAGGGCAAGAGATTGTACTTATCCCCGATTGCGAGGCTACGAACCAAAACCTCCTGCCCGGTGACTGAGCCTGCGCCGCTCATTCCGCCGATTATTAAAGGCCGCCTGCCATTTGTAGAGACGCGTGCCTCTCCCGCCACGCGCCTTGAGAGAATCGTCGCGCCCGCGCCGGTATCAATGGCGAAGACGTATGGCCCCGCGTCGTTTACCCAAACCCTGACGAGCAAACCCCGCCCACTCTCCTCACGAAACCTGACGGGAGACGGCAGCCTGGCACTCGTTAGACCCTCATTTTGTAAGGCTTCGATCCTGCGGACAGAAGAATGGGCAGTCCCATTAGACGGGACTGCCCGGGTGGTTGCTGCTGGGATGAAAATGAGAGCTGAAGTAGCGCAGCAGCACGCAAATCTCTTCAGTCTTTGAATCATTAAGCGCTCCGGGTGCGATTAGTAGTTGCGGTTGCGCTTACGAATCCCGTAGGTGTAAACCGCAGCTCCGCCGCCGCCCGCAAGTGCGCCGATGGCCGCGCCCTTCTTACCGCCAATCAATGCCCCGAGCAGCGCGCCGCCGCCGGCGCCCATCGCGACCGTCAGTTTATCGCGGTGCTTCTGCCAGAAAGAGCGCTTGCGCGGCTGATTGTTGTAATCGTAATAAACGCGCCGCGTGTCGCTGTAACTGCGGGCGCTACGAACCGGAGCATTCCGATAAACGACACGGTTTGCCGGGACAATCGTCTGCTCCGCAAAAACGCTGCGGGTCGAAGAGATCTGGTCACGGGCCGCCTGAAAGCCGTCCATGAAGCCTGTGCGATAACTCCCAGCGTCGTCTACAGTCTCCTCTCTTGAGGCGAGCAGGCTGGAATTATCGGCGTCTGAAATCTGCCGGGTGTTTTGACTGTCGAGCAGCCCAGCAGAGGGCGCTGCCGTGTAGCTGGCCGTCGCAGGCGCTGTGTTTTTGTTCGCGACGAAAGCCCCGACCGTTCCACCCAAAAGAGCTGCCACGAGAGCAACAGGAATAATCTTATCTCTGAGAATCATTATGTTAGGTCCCCTCTATATAATCTTTTGAGCTTTTGCCCACCACAAAATCAGCAAACACCGTTCCTTAATTTAACAACTTGTAAAAAAAATTTCTGGGATCCACGCCTGAAGATGTTTTTTCAAGGGAATTGAAAAAATCACAATCAAACTATAACAAGAGCCCTCTGGTCTGAATGCCCGGTCGAGACCGATGCTGCACGATATGGCTCAACAAGTGACCCCATATCCTCACACCCTTGAGGCCCCAAGGCCGTGAACAGTATTGGTGTGTAAGATTGGTGTCTCGTTTCTGGTCGCGAGTGGTGGACGTCGCGTGAAACCGCAAGCTATAATTCGGCTACAATTTCGCGCCCAATCATTTTGGAGGTTCACCCCGAAAGTGTCCACGTCCCCAACTCTATTCCGCCTGGCCGCGCGCCTCGAAGGAGTAGGCTTTTCCGACATCGTCAATGTCCGCAACCGGATTATGGAGCTGCGTGCAGCCGGAGCCACCGTTTATCAGTTCGAAGGCGGCGAACCTTACGTTTTCACACCCGATTATATTAAGGAAGCGATGACACGCGCGCTCACGGAAAACAAGACGCGCTATGCGCCCTCCTCCGGCATTCCGGAACTTCGCGCCGCCATCGCGGACAAACTGCGCGAGCGTAATCGTATCCTCGCGCGTGAAGCGGACGTGATAGTTTTAAACGGCGGAATGCAGGGACTCTTCGGCGCGTTTCAATCCACAATCAACCCTGGCGAGGAAGTCCTGGTCTTTTCACCCTACTGGACGCCCATCAAAGACCTGATCTCACATTGCGAAGGGACGACCGTCCTTGTTCCGACCTCTGAAGCAAGGCGCGAGGGATTTTTCGAGACTCTGGCACGCTATGCGACTTCGCAAACGCGCGCCATCTATTACAACACGCCGCAAAATCCCACGGGCATCGTCTTCACACGCGAAGAAGCCGAGGAGGTCGCGCGTTTTGCGCGCGAGCGTGACCTGATAGTAATCGCCGACGAAGCTTACGAGGACTTGGTCTATGAAGGGGAGCATGTCTCCATAGCCTCGCTCGAAGGCATGATGGAAAGGACTATTACGTCCTTCACCTTTTCGAAATCCTACGCGATGACGGGTTGGCGGCTGGGCTACGCGTTCGCGACAGAGCCCTGGATGACCGGCCTGCGCAAGACCCTGCTCTATTCGACAAACGGAGTCTCGACCCCGACACAGTGGGCCGGACTCGCGGCCTTTACCACGCAATCAGATCTTCTGGAAAAGAATCGCGCCGCCTATCTTGAGCGGCGCGATCTTCTTTCGGCCGGGCTGAATGAGCTGGGACTGACTTGCGAGAAGCCTGCCGGTGCCTTTTATGCCTTCCCGGACGTGACGCGCATTGACGTGGACAGCCGGAAAGCCGCAGACATTCTTCTCGAACGCGCGCAGGTCGCCACAGTTCCCGGCATAGTCTTTGGCGAACACGGCGAAGGTCATCTACGCTTTTCATTCTCAACTTCTCTGGAGACAATCGAAGCCGGACTGGATTCTCTGCGGCGAAATCTTTGAGGGATGAGGGATGAGGGATGAAAAGAAAGACTTGAACTCACGCCCCGCCCGCTCCTCTTCGCTGAGCGAATTCGATTTCATCCGCCGACTTCGCCAACGCGCCCTCAAACACTCATCGCTCATCACTCATCACTCATCACTCTCTCTGGGTATCGGCGATGACGCCGCTGTTATCCGACAACAGAGCGGGCGCGACACCATTATCACCACGGACCTTCTTGTCGAAGGGATAGATTTTCGTCTCGACACGACGACTCCACGACTACTCGGTTATAAGGCCCTCGCGGTTTCCCTTTCGGACATCGCGGCTATGGGAGCCCGCCCGCGCCACGCGCTTCTTTCCATCGGGGTGTCCGAAAGAATCTGGAATTCCGAGTTCGTGGACGAACTCTATGAGGGCTTTTTCGCCCTCGCGGACACTTACCAGGTCGCGCTCGTCGGCGGCGACGTATCGCGCACCCCCGAACGAATCATCATTGACTCAATCGTTCTCGGCGAGACGGCTCACGCACGCGCGGTTCCACGCAACGGCGCGCGTCCGGGCGAGCACCTTTTCGTGACGGGCGCGCTCGGGAGCGCTGCGGCGGGGCTACGTCTGCTCGAACAGGGCGCGCATCTGAGCGACAGTCGCCCCGGCTCGACTTACGGACGCGCCACCGAACAACTCCTCTTGCGCCAGTTGCGCCCGGAGCCACGCGTTCCCTGGGGCGCGCTGCTCGGAGAGGAACGCGTCGCGACCGCGATGATAGATATCAGCGACGGCCTTTCGTCGGACCTGGCGCATCTCTGCCGCGAAAGCGGCGTCGGTGCTCTCCTCTATGCTTCGCGCATTCCGATTGACCCGGCCGTCGTGAGCGTCTGCGGGCGGCGGGCGCTCGACCCGTTACTGCTCGCGCTGCACGGCGGCGAAGATTTCGAGCTGCTCTTCACAGTCCGCCCGCGCGACCTGGCGCGTTTGCCGCGCGCTCTGGGCGGTATTCCTTTGACCTACATCGGCGACGTTACAGATGATGCCGGGCGAATTCGCATCTCCGAGGGCCAGCGTGTCTGGACCCTTGAGCCCGGAGGTTTCGAACACTTTGAATCTGATTAGCCCCTGGGCTGAAGATGTTTTGTAACGTAACTGTTTGACTCGCCACGCAACCTTGCCTAGACTCCAGGCGTACATCCATTTTCAAGGTAAACGATGCTGAGATTTCACAACACACTTACAGGCCAGATTGAAGAGTTTCGCCCGCTCACGGAAGGAGAGGTCCGCCTCTACTATTGCGGCCCGACCGTCTGGGATTACGGGCACATAGGCAATTTTCGCTCTGCGATTCTCACGGACATTCTCTGCCGCTATCTGCGTTTCAAGGGCTACACGCTGACGCACGTGATGAACATCACCGACGTGGAGGACCGCATCATCGCGCTCTCGCAGAAGAACAACGTGACGATTGACGAGTACACCGCGAAATATATCGAGGCCCTCTGGGAAGATTTCGACGCTCTCGGCTGCGCGCGCCCGGACATCGTGCCGCGCGCCACGCGCCACATCACCGAAATGGTCTCGCTCATCGAACGGCTCGAAGAGCGCGGCCACGCTTACCGCTCGGACGACTCGATCTACTATCGCATCAACTCCTTTCCTGATTACGGCAAGCTCTCGAAGATCAATTTCGCGGGCAACATCGCCGGCGGGAGCGAGCGCGTTGATACGGACAAGTACGACAAGGAGGACGCGCGCGACTTCGCGCTCTGGAAAGGCGCGGAATCCCCGGACGAACCCGCCTGGGATACCTCGCTGGGCCGCGGCCGTCCGGGCTGGCACATCGAGTGCTCCGCGATGTCCATGAAATACCTGGGCGAGACTTTCGACATTCACGCGGGCGGCATTGACCTGGTCTTTCCGCACCACGAAAACGAGATCGCGCAGAGCGAAGGCGCTACGGGGAAACTTTTCGCGCGCTACTGGATTCACTACGAGCACCTGAAGGTCGAAGGTGAATCCATGTCCAAGTCAAAGGGCAACTACTATACATTCCGCGATGTGGCTGCACGCGGGTTCTCTCCTGTGGCCGTGCGCTACTACCTGCTGAGCGTGCCCTACAGCAAACAGCTCAACTTCACTTTCGACGCCCTGCGCGGCGCGGAAAAGTCCGTGACGGGCCTGCGCGACTTCCGTTCTCGTTTGAAGGAAGCGCGTGTGGAACCGGGCGCGAATCCGCGCCTTCAGGAAACAGCCGCGCGTGCCCTGAAAGATTTCGAGGCTGGATTGGATGATGATCTCAACACGTCCATAGCGCTCGCAGCCCTGCACAATCTCGCACGCGAAGTGAACACGGCGCTCGCGGACCATGCGGTGCTCGAAGAGAACAAGCAGGAACTCCTCGCTCTGCTTGATCGCTTCAACAGCGTTCTCAACATATTCGACGACGAGCAGCCTCAGATGCTCGACCGTGAGATTCAATCGCTCATCGTCGAGCGACAGGAAGCGCGCCGCCGCCGCGACTTCGCGCGCGCCGACGAAATCCGCCAGCAACTGGCCGCACACGGCATCACGCTCGAAGACACCAAAGACGGCGTGCGCTGGAAAAGACGTTGACAACGACAGGGAATAGAGGATAGAAGATAGAGGATGGAAGAGAGAAAGTATTTGCTATTCTCTATCCTCCATCTTCAATCTTCTGCTTTTATGTTTTATTCACGCGATACGCATTTTCGTCCGCTCGATAACCGCGCAGACCTCTTCGCGGACTAGCCGCACTCTCGACTCACGCACGCGAACTTTATTTCAACTAAATTTCCCTCGCTTTTATCAAGGAGAAGAGTGTATGACTACGCTTGCACCGCCCATTAAACCGGAAATTAAAACAGCCCTGCCCGGCCCCGTCGGGCAGAAGATCGTCGAGGCCGACAGCCAATTCGTGACGCCTTCCTACCCGCGCCCTTCCTTCAAGCTCGTGGCATCCCGCGCCGAAGGAGTCTGGGTCGAAGACGTTGACGGCAACATCTTTTTGGATTGCAACGCGGGGGTCGCCGTCTGCTCGACGGGCCACTGCCACCCGGAGGTCGTCCGCGCCATACAGGAACAGGCCGCGCAACTGATTCACATCTGTGGCACAGACTACTACTACAAACATATGCCCGAGCTCGCGCGCAAACTAGACGAGATTGTGCCGATTGAAGGGCCGACGCGCACGCACTTCGCCAACAGCGGAACGGAAGCGGTTGAGACGGCTTTAAAGCTTGCCATGCACGCGACGGGGCGCGAGAAATTCATAGCCTTTTTCAACAGCTTTCACGGCCGCACACTCGGCTCGCTCTCCCTGACCTCATCGAAGGCTGCGCAGCGCAAAGGCTTTCGTCGTCAGGCCCTGGACGTGACACATGTTCCCTACCCGAACACCCTGCGGCATCCGTTCACGGGCGAGCGGACGGATGCGCTGACGGCCAGCCGCGCGTGTCTCGAATGGATTGAGGATCGTCTGTTCAAAACGACGCTTCCGCCCGAAGAGTGCGCCGGTATCGTCGTCGAGTGCGTGCAGGGCGAAGGCGGATACGTGCCCGCTCCGCGGGAGTTTTTGCAGGGGCTGCGACGTATCTGTGATGAACATGGGATTATGCTGATCGTTGACGAGGTCCAATCAGGTATGGGACGCACTGGCAGGATGTTCGCCAGCGAGCATTACGATCTCAAGGCAGACATCGTCTGTATCGCCAAAGGCATTGCGTCTGGCCTGCCATTGGGCGCGTGTGTTGCGCGAGCAGGTTTGATGGACTGGAAGCCCGGCGCACATGCCTCGACTTTTGGCGGCAATCCTGTCGCCATCGCCGCCGCTTTGAAGACCATAGAACTGCTCGAACGCGAGCTTATCAAAAACAGCGCGGAGACGGGCGCGTACTTACAAGAGGGATTGCGCCGTCTGATGCGAAAGCATGAGTGCATCGGCGACGTGCGCGGTCTGGGGCTGATGATCGGGGTGGAGTTTGTCGAAGACAAAGCTTCGATGAAGCCCGCGCCAGCTTTGCGTGACCGCGTCGAGACAGCCTGCTTCGAGCGCGGCCTCATCATCCTGGGCGCAGGATTCAACACGATCCGCTGGTCGCCGCCGCTCATCATCACGCGCGAGCACGTGGATGTCGCGCTGGAGATTTTCGACGAAGCAATCAAAGCTTCGTGTTGATTGCAGCCGTTTGTAATAGAGCGTGAGCGAGAAAGAATTTTCACCGCAGAGGGCGCGGAGGAATTTTGAATTATGAATTTTGAGTTTTGAATTGAAAGCCTTAATTCATCATTCATAATTCAAAACTCAAAATTATTCTGTCCTCGGCGTCCTCTGCGGTTATTCTTTGGTTGAGCCCAATCGCAAAGCGCTACGAATAAACATAGACAAGCGGCCAGCCGTCACAACCTCAAGCGTGGCGGCTGGCCGCTTGTCATTTTCGAGCGAGCCGCAGTAAAGTTTTCTTCCCCGACCAGAATCTAATCTTGGAGGCATCCTCATGAAGCGAGTTTGCTGGCTATCTCTTTTCCTTCTCCTGGCTGCCACAATTTCTCAAGCGCAGATCCCCAATTCCGTAGCCCAGGAATTTCACCGCAGGGGTCTGGAGCGCCTTCAGAAAGGGGATGCGGATGGCGCAATCGCCTTTTATGACAGGGCCATCGCGACCGACCCGAACTTTACAGGGGCGTATATGAATCGCGGGTCGGCCCGGCTCAAAAAGGGCGATTTCAGCGGGGCCATCGCCGATTTCAATAAAGCGATCAAGCTTCAGCCTGGCAACAGCTTCGCTTATCAGAATCGCGCCTCAGCGTATCGGATAATGGGCGACCTCGACGCAGCCCTTGCGGATTACGACCGCGTGATTAAGCTCGACTCAAACTTCGCCCCGGCATACTTACAGCGCGGAATGATCCGCGAGAAGAAAGGCAATATGGACGGCGCGCTCGCGGATTTCGATAAAGCCATCAAGCTCGATTCGAAATCCATGACGAACGCCTATGTCCTGCGCGGCAAAATCCGCAAAGACCGTGGCGATTTGGACGGGGCGATTGCCGATTACACCACCTTCATCGAACGAAACCCCGAAGGCTATGCGGCCTACAACAATCGCGGCACGGCGCGACAGTCCAAAGGCGACCTCGAAGGCGCAGTCGCCGACTTCACCAAAGTTATCCAGCTCAAACCCGACCTGATTTTCGCCTATTCGAACCGCGGCGTGGCCCTCCTCCTGCTCGGCAAAGACGCGGAGGCGCAGAAGGATTTCGACAAATACCTGGAGCTTTCCCCGCAGTCGAAATCCTCACTCGAAGAGCTGATTAAGAAGACGAAAGAGCAGCGAAAAACGAAGCCTTGAACGCGCCCCGACGAAACGAGAGGAAGCATTTCGGCCCTGATACCACTCGACGCTGGACCGCCTCTATTTTTTCTCTTCTTTATTCTTTTGATCTCGTAAGAAATCCTGGACCCAGACAAGCCAATCGTCTTTGCCGGGGCGCAACTGCTCATTCGTAGGCGCGAGCGGATACCAGTAGGGCGTGAGGCGACCGTCCTGTTCTTTCAAAAGGAGGAGAAATTCCGCGCCCTCTTTGTACTCATAAGCGTAACAGGGGGCGCTCCCGGACGAACGAACGTGCCAGTAAGGCACAGGGCGCTTATTATAATCGTCGCGCTTACTCAAGGAGCCCTTGATGATTAGAGTGGAGGATATGTATTCGCCTTTGAGAAGTTCCAGAACCTTGAATTTGATCTCTCCATTTTCTATGGACTCTAAAGGAGTGGCGCGAACAATCACGTCTGCCCCCTTTACTGTGCCCTCAGGCGATATTTCCGGCGCATTACAGGCTTTGACGTTTGCATGTATAAAAATCAGCATATAGCAGAGGAACAATAAAGGCGTAACCAACGACCAGGGTTTTCTCACTTCAACTAACCTCCATTAACTTTACGGCAATCTAACGACGGGACGGGCCAGGCTCGCGCACCTGAAATGGCCGCGAGCCCTTGAACGGCATCGCCCCAAGATACTTGCACCTCAACTATTGAGGGATAAGCTTTCTCTCTTTTACTTTGCGTAGAGCGCTTCCAGCTCATCCAGCCTACCTTTCAAGACGCCGATGGCGTCCGCCACGAGTCGCGGGTCGCTCAAATCCACATCAACGAATTTCTTGAGCAGAGACGCGGGCGGCGCATCAAAGCCGTTTCGCATCATCGCCAGGTAGCGTGGGACGAACTGCTGCGGGTCTCGCGCGTACCGCTCGTAGAATTTCAGCGCCAGGAGCGCGGCATAGACGTAGTTCGGGAAGTACATCGGCACGGTGTAGTAATGATGTATGTCAATCCACTTCATCTTCATCTCGTCGTGCTTTTCGTACCAGATTGAGTAGCGTGCGCCGACCTTTTTGGTCACTGAGTCAATCTCATCGGCGCTCAGGAGTTTTCCCTCTCCGACGGCGTCATGGATCGCCATCTCGATGGCCGCGTGCCGGGCGTTGGTGAAGAGATAGGAAGCGTAATTGAGGAACTGCTCCAGGAAGTAGATGCGCCTGAGCGGGTCTTTCTCACGCTGGTAGAGATAGTCTATGACCAGTAGCTCATTGAACATGGCGTACGCTTCGGTGAAATAGTTAGGACCGTTAGCGTAAGCGGGCCGGACGTGATTATTACCCATGAGCTGGAAGTGCACGGCATGGCCCGCCTCGTGCGCCAGCGCATCCACGTCATCGAAATATCCCTCGTAGTTGAAGCTGTAAAAGATGCTGATCGGGTTACCGAGGAACCCGTCCGCGAAAGCGCCCGGCACTCGATTGTCTCCGCCGACGATGTCAAGGCGGCCGTTGGCCGGGTCCAGCAGCGCTTCGAGTTCTTTAGCATATTCCGGCCCCAATGGCGCCAGCCCCTCTTTGAGAATTCTGGTCGTCTCAAGGATGGTAAAGCGCGGGCGCTGAAGTCCCGAGGGAATCACGCTCATGTCCCAGATGTTCACATCGTCCAGTCCGGCCACTTTTTTGATGTAAGCGGAGCGGGCACGCTCCAAGCGCTTATTGAACTCGGCCTGCTGAGCGATCTTCTCG
This sequence comes from Pyrinomonadaceae bacterium, assembly GCA_036392495.1. GTDB lineage: Bacteria > Acidobacteriota > Blastocatellia > Pyrinomonadales > Pyrinomonadaceae > QHXM01. Next base: position 36,806 of record DASVXV010000148.1, read on the forward strand.
TACAGGTCTTTGACTTCCGAGCTGGTTAAAAAGAGACTGAAATTGACCTCATCGGCGAAGTCCTTGTAACGTCGAAGGCGGGAGAGCTGGTTGGACGCCTTGATGAGTCTCGGCAGCGCGAAAGCGTAGAGGTCCCGGTGCGCAGCGTAACCGGCGTACTTCTTCTTGAACCCGGCCTCGCGCACAGCCCGGTCTGGACTGTTATTGATTTCCCGCGCCTGCTGGTAAACGTCCAGTTCCCCTCCGGCCGTGTGGATGGTGCCAAACTGCGTGCGGTCGCGCGCCCTTTGAAATAGCTCTGCCGGCCAGTCTCGGACAACAGGTCCCACCTCGCGCAACATCTCCTCCTCTTTGAGCGACAGCGTATGAGGCTTGTAACGTCGGGCCAACTCGATGACGAACGCGTAGAGCTTGAGAGCAGGCTTCTGCTGTAGGAAACGCGAGAGGGTCTGGTCGTCCAGATTCATCAGCTCTTCCTGTAGAAAGCTGACGCGTTTGCTCAATTCGGCGCCGAGCGCGGAGGATTCATTGCGGCTGGCTTCGTCCTTCGTGTTGATCGCAAAGCGAAGGAACAGATAAGAGGTGTGGCGATAAAATTCCGCCTGCGCGCGGTCCGAAAGCTCCAGGGCCTGTAGAAGATTGTCGGCTGAAGACGTGACTTTGCCTTTAAGCTTCTCCAATTCTTCCAGCATCGCGTAGGCGGTCTTTCGTGCGGCCAACTCCGCTTCCGGGCTGGGGAAGAAGTTGCGCCTCAGGTCGAAGCGATACCGCGGGGCCATCTCTTTCGGGATAGGCTCAAATTTATCCTGTGCCGGGATAGTCAACCCGCCAAGCAACAACACCAGGATTACGGCCACTGACTTCTTTAGCAAAGTAAGCATTATCAGCTCTCCTTCATACGCGGACGTGTTGACTCCTGTAGCCTTCGATTGCCCGGGCGCGCACACAACACCGACATGGGCAAGGTGCCGACGAAAAACGCGTTAGCTCGCGCTCTGGTTGAATTGAGTTGTTAGATTTCGCGTTGATCTATGGGAAATACTGGTAAATATCTTTTCGATCTAGGAAGCGTACAAAGATTAAATGGCGAACACCTCATCACGAGCTACAGACTGACTCTCAAGCCCCTGCTCAATAGCATGCGCCAGCGCGAAATCCTCCAGTGCCTTTTCAACAATATCTTGCACGAGGTCACGATGTTCTTCTAGAGCTTCGACCAGAGCCGCTTTCAATAGCTCTTTCATTTTTTCATCGTCAAATGTTGCTGCCATAAGATGCCCTCAGTTCATTACATCTAAATTAACACTTTTACTTCGACAAACGGAAGAAACCTAACGCTGGTATTGACTGGCGCGCCGCAAATTAACACAACTCGAATCGCAGAAAGCAGCATTAAAAGATTGCTACCGCCGTGTCAGGTCGAATGACTGTTGGACGGCGCGTGAAATGTCAAGATGCTGCGAGCAGCGCCTTTTCTACTGCCTGAGGCAACTTGAGCGGGACAAACCAGCTCTCGGAATAAAGGTAATCTTCGCCAGACTCATCTACCACTCGGACTAGCTGATGCCTCGCAGCCTTCTCATCCGGCAGAACCCTGTAAACCTTCCACAGCTCCAACGAGGCTGGATAACCCTCATTCTGGATACAAATCGCGAATTGATGCTTTGCGCTCATAATCTTTAATCTAACAAGAGCTTGACCTTCATCTCTTTTCTGCCGATGCCATGCGCCTCATACCAATGTAGCTCCGCGTCATGCTTTGATTGGCAATCGTTTCTACGTCTTCAACCTTGCCGATTAGCTCGAAGATAATCACGAGCCGATGATGCTACTTTTAGCCCTAAGATTCAAGACAACCGCCTAACGCCCCAAGGTCTATTCATTCTCAGCAGAGCAAGGACCTGTCCACGAAGCCACACAAAACGACACGAAACAAGCCACGGCAATTTCGTGTCATTTAGTGTGATTTCGTGGACAGTCCTGTTTCTACTTTCCTCAATTTCGAAAATGAAT
>DASVXV010000149.1:0-50587 GCA_036392495.1 Pyrinomonadaceae bacterium
GCAGGGTCTCTTCATTTTCGAGACTGAGGAAAGTAGAGAAACAGCACTGTCCACGAAACCACACGAAACAAACCACAGCAATTTCGTGTCGTTTCGTGTGGCTTCGTGGATCGTTCTCTTTCCGTCGAGAATGAATAGACCCTGTAAGAGGCGCAGCATCTCTTGACACGTTTGTTTGCCGAGTAATATAAGGCCTTTCGCCCACCTCGTAACAGGTTTTCGCACGTTCGGCAGCAAACCTCGAAGAAATCCCGTCGGAGGACGATTATGAAAAGCTGCAGGAAGAGGTTCTTAATTTCTTTGATTGTTAGCGGTGCGGCGTTGTTATCCGTGGGTTGCAGCGCATCGCGCGCAGAACGCACGCAGGTCGGGAGGAAAATTGTTGCGGATTCCACGCTCTTCCCTAAAGTGGACGTCCAGCACATCAACCAACATGTGGATGAATATCTGGAAGCGGACAGGAAGTTAGTGAGATTTCCAGAGCCGGTAGAAGAATCGCAACCGACGATCCGCGAGATTGCGAAAAAATACGGCAATGCCGATAAGGTCATCAATGAAAAATTGTACGACCCTTTGAGCAGATCTGATGAGCACCTTACCGTCTATTATTATGGAGTGATCGGCTTCGGCGTTGATCCCCGCTCTTCGGACGGAAAGGTTATCAAGATTATTTTGGGCAACTAAGTTTTGGGTCAGACTTAAGCTTAACCGAAATATTTGATGCCGACGCGCAGGCTGCCGGTCGCAGAGGGCGGCAGCGCGAAGGCGAAGACGATGGACATTAAAGCGTGTGATAGAGCGAGGGCGGGCAGGTTCGGGACGCGCTGGTAAACGTAAGCCCACAAGGCACCGCCCGCGAAGGTGGCGATGCTCAGCCAGGGGTTCGGCAAATGAAGCAGCGCGAAGATGAGTGCGACGAGGAGCACGCTTTTCGAGCCCCTCCCGAAAATAATCTGCGCGCGGCGATTAATGAAGCCCTGTAGGACATACTGTTGAAGCAGTCCCCAGAGCGGCAGCCATAAAGCCCACTCACCAAACTGCCCCCAGGTGAAATGCAAGCCGCGCAGCAGAAACCCCGTGCCGACAATTAAAGCAGCCGCCGCCAGCATCGGTACGGCGAGCAGGCGCAGGGCCTCTTTGAAATTATCCAGCCGCCAACCCAGCTCGCGCGCCGATTCGCCGCGCGCCCGATGCGACAGCAGCATCAGGCCGAGGGCGAGCGCGAGCGGAACGGCGGCGGCCAGCCTGCTGTTACCTGCAAACGGCAGGACCATCCATTCTGCTATCAGGAACGACGAGGTGACGGACGCAATCTCCCAGGCGGCGAGCGTTTTCTCGTTCACGGCAACGCTCTGCCTCTCCTCTTTGGCGTCTTCAAACGGCGGTACTTTCGCTTCGTCTTTCATACTCATTCCTGCGCCCTCCCCTGCAACTTCTCTTTCGCTTCTTCAGCAGTGATGTTGAAGAGCAGAGGCTTACCAATAAGCTGAAGAGTCCGGCGCTGCTCTTTACCGCTCTCGTGAACGGCATAGACGCGCGCCTCATACTCCCCGGCGGGAAGCTGCGGAGTTTCGAAGACAAAGCCGTGCAGCTCATCTTCGGCGCGGCCCGACGCCAGAACGTCAGGGCGTGGGAAATCGGCCAGGCGATTTCCCGCAAAGCGCCCGTCAATGTAGAGCTGAACCTCAACGGGCGCTTTCGGCCGTGCTTGATTAACGACCCACCCGGCGATGCTTCTGGCGTCGGCAGCGTCCAACGAGCCGCGGAAGAAGGGTGTGAAAGCCGTGAGGTAAAATCCGACGGCGAGCGCTCCGACGAACAGTATTTCCGCGACGGATTTGATGATGAGATAGTTCGTCAGCCGCGCACGCGCTTCTCGCTCAACCATCGTCCCCATACTTTTCCCGAAGTTTCGCCAAAAGGAAGGGGCGGCACTCTATTGCCGCCCCTTTTTCGACACAAGCAAGACGATCCACGAAGTCACACGAAGCGACACGAAATAATCATTTTTCGTGTCGCTTCGTGTGACTTCGTGGATCAAATGCTCTTTCTGTTGAAAATGAATAACTCCAGCAGGCTACTGCCCCGAATAATTGTTGCCGTTCGTGTCCTGATAGGTGAGCGTGTGACGCGTGGTCAATTCAGCCCCCGCAGGCAGGTTCGGGCGAAGGCGAACTGCGACGCGCAGGACCGCCGTGTCGCCCGGCGCAAGCTCCGCCACTCGCCAGGTGAAACGCTGCGACGCGCCGGGGGCGTCCTGCGTGCTGAGCGACGGGTCGGAGTTGACGAATTGAAGAGCATCCGGCAGCGTTTCGGCGACCGCAAGATTCTTCGCCAGGCCGCTGCCTTCGTTGACGAGGACGAGCCGGTAAAAGATCGTATCGCCCGCGGCTGCCTCGCTCGTCATCTCTTCGGTCCGAACGCGGACGCGCGGCGTCGCCACCGTCAGGACCGTGTTCGCTTCGCTGGCCTCGCGACCGCTCAGGAGCGAGCGCGCCACGACGTTGTAGGAGAATTGCTGGCGGTCCGGCGTGCTCTGAGGTATCTGCACGCGCAGCAGCAGCGGGAACTGCCCGCCGCGCGGCTCGACCTGTGACGTTTGACTCACGGTCGGCTCGCTCTCCTGATGCTGCCCGTCGCCGTTAGTATCCGCGTAGATGGTCGCCGCGGGCGCGCCAGGGGCGGTCACGCGCAGCTCATAAGAGTCCGCGGCATTGCCAGGATTGCGTACGATGAAAGGAATAAACATCGTGTCGCCGGGCGTCGTCGTCAGGCCGACCGAGACGGCGTCAATGCGCGCCTTCGGGACCTTTCCGACCGTGATGCTCGGGCTGTCGAAGTTGGACCCGAGGGTTAAGGATTGCGTGCGGACCGCCCCGCGCCCCAGCGGATTCGTCGAGGCGAGAGCGTCAGGCACGGCGCGCAACGTGACGGAGATGTCGCGCGAGTTGCGGGCGCTGAGATCGCCCAGACTCCAGATGGCCGTGCGCGATGCGCGGTCATAATTGAGCGGGCTGGGATTGGCGCTCACAAGCTCGAAGTTCGGGTTGAAAACGAAGTCGGCTCGCGTCTGGCGCGCGGGCGAGCTGCCGGCGTTGCGCACGGTTATCGTCTGCGTGAAAGACTCGCCGGGCATCACCGAAGTGTTGGAGACGTTGGCCGCGCCCGAAAGCGAGGCGGCGATGATATTAATCATGCCGTCGTTGACTCTCGTCACCTGGTAGTCGGCCTGCGAAGCCGCGCGCACTAAAAACTTCATCTGCTGCCCGTCGGTGGCCGTCTCCGGCACGCGCAGGTTCAGCATCACCTCGATGCTCGATCCGGGCGCGAGCTGTGGAGTAACGAAGATGGGAAGCTCCGTGCCAGCGCCCCCCTGGGCCACACTGAAACTCGGCTGGTACTCGACCGGCAAATCCGTCTCCAGACGGAACTGATCCTCTTTGTTGCCCCTGTTCGTCACGGTCAAAGGTAACTGCACGCTCTGTCCAGGTTGGGCGAACTCCGAGTTGCGGCTGAGCGAGAGCACCAGATTCGGGACCTGTTTGACGGTAACGCTCAGACCGCCGGTTTGTGCCGGCGGAGCTTCCGACACGCCCGTGCCCGTGCTGCTGGCGCTTGTTTCTGGCGTCCTGACCGGAGTCGTCACAGGCGGCGGGACGTACGCAGGCGCAGGCGTGGGCGTCGGACGCACCATCGGCTGTGTGACAGGCGGCTGCGTTATTTTCGGAGTAGTGTTGGCGGCGACTTCCGTCCTCTGCGGCTGCGGTGTCGGGCGAGTCGGCGTAGTCATCATGGGCCGCTTACCTGTTCCGGACGAAGCCACAGACTGACCGGCGATAGCGTCAGCAGGGATCTTCGGAGGCGTGGAAACTACGCGGCGGCGTCCCATACGCGAGTCGCGAGTCGAGGGCAGCGTTGAATTGTTCGCTGCCATGCGCGTCGTGGAAGAGTTGATCTTGGGCGATGTTGCGGCCGTTGCGGCCCCACTGTTTTGTGTCGCAGGAATGTTAGCGTTCGTGGTGGTCCGTGCTGGCCGTTTGGCGTCCGCCGGCTTCACGCTTCTGTCGCTGACGAGGCGTGGGGAGGGCGTCGGGGTCGGTGCTGCCTCGGGAATCTTTTTTGCGACGGGTCTCGAAGGCTGCCTCTCAGGAACTCGGACTACGCCTGTGCCGCTCGACGGCGTGATGGGGCGCGTGCCCGTCTCGGCCCGCGCGGTTTCGAGTTCGCTGTCATAAATATCTGCGAACGGCGTGTCCTTGATGGTGCGCAGGCGCTGCCCGACCATCTCGGCCTCTTTCAGTTTGCCGAGCTGCATGTAGGACCGCCCGAGCCAAAGCAGGGTCAGGTCTGTGATGATGCTGCGCGGATACGTCTTGAGAAAATCCTGGAGCACGGTGACGGCCTGATCAAAGCGCCCCTGGTTATACAGGTTCTGCCCTTTAGTGAACATCGACTGCTCGGCATCACTAGGGACTTCATCCTGTTGAAAGGCGGCGCGCGCGTTCGCATTAACGGTCAACGCGGGTGTGAACGGCGTAATCAAGAGGGCCGCGGCCAGCGCCACCGCGCCAAATCTGTTTCGCTTAATCAAGGTAGTAAACCTCCGGCAGGAAGGGGCAATATTTTCGATGAAATGTCGGTTAAATTCTGTCGGCAATCGCAAGGCTCACATAGGCAGCCGACCCCAAGGCTTCTCGCGGGTCGCATCATACCCTTAAAGAGCGTAAATCGTAAATGGCAAATCGTTATTCGTAAATCGTGAATCGTAAATCGTGAATAGAGAAAGCGTGGCGTTCGACGATTCACGATTTACGATTCACGATTCACGGCTTTTATTACCAGCCACCGCGGCCGACTTCGACGCGGTCTCCGGCCTGTAGCAGGGGGTCGGGAATTTTCCCCTGTTCGATCTGCTTCAAGTTGTATTCGGTCGTCACAAGCTTTCCGTCTTCGCCCTGGCGCGAGACTTTGACCTTGTTTCCGGCAAAGCGCGTCGTGCCGCCCGAAGCAAGCACCGCCTGCGTCAGGGTCAGGCCCGCATGGAAATCTTTCTGCCCGGGCGAGGTGACCTGACCGCCGATATAGAAGAACTGCGGCGGCGCGGGCGGCGGCGCACTCACGGTGATGACGTCGCCCGGAAGCACGTAAACGGTCGTCGCCTTCTGGTCCGAGAGATTAATCGTCAACGTCTGACGGTCGGCGCGCACGATGGTCGCCTGCCCGGCTTCGGGCTTCAACTGGGCTTCGGCGAGCACGACGTAAAGCGGCATGGCCTCGCGCCGCAGGACCTTCGTCCCGGGGTCGCTGACCAGCCCGGACACGATCACGCGATGGCTCGTGAACTCGCGCACGCTGACAACCACCTGCGGTTTCTCGTAGAGATTGATCTTAGAGGTCAGGCGCGCGTCAATCTCGTCTGTGGTGAGTCCGGCGACCTGTAGGGGTTCGCCCGCCAGCGGATACTCCAAAAGTCCGTCCGCCATCACCGTAAAGAGAGTTGACTCACGCGTCGCCGCGTTGAGCAGCCGAATGTCGAGCACGTCGCCCGCGCCGACGCGATAAATGTTTGTAGGCAGCGGTGTCGCCTTAGGTTCTTCTTTGGGCGGGGCACTGTTTGTGACAGGCACGCCGCTCGGAACGGTCGTCACGGACCTGGAGGGCGCATCACTCGTCTCACCACCGGAATTGGTCGGAGTTAAAGGGGTGGCTGCCGCAGTGGTGTTAGATTTACCCTGCTCTTTGCTCTGCTCTTCTTTCGAGGTGTTTTCGCCCTTGCCAGTGTTTTTGGCTTTGGCGTTCTTCTCTTCCTTCGATTTGCTGCTATCGCTCGTGGCCGGAGCCATCGAGTTGGATTGTGTGCGCGCCGCCACGGACAGAGTCCAGACGAGCGCGATGACAAGGACAGATAAAACTTTCTTCATGATGCACTCAAATTCCTAGCCCTTCAGTTTTGAAGCCACGAGATGCGCCGGGGCTTTGGAGCAGGCTCGTTGCTGTGGTTAAAAGCTGACCCTAGAACGGGCGACCCTTCACGTCGTTGCGCCGTCCGATCTCAAAAATCAGCGAGAGCCGATTACGGTTAAAGGTAAAGACAGGGAGCGTCGAATCCCTGCGCGAAAAACTGTAAACGAAACGGGTCTTCAAAAGGTCGCTCCAGTTATAACCCGCCTCAAACGAGAACCCGTACAGATGATCCTTGCGCCGCTCGCCCGCGAACTGGCCGACAAGGATGCCGCCACTCGCCGTCGTCGTCGGGATGACCGCGATGGGGAAACCTAACTGTTGATAGTTAAGCCCCAGGGCCAGCTTCAGATTCTCCGTCTGCGCGGTTTCGATACGCGCCGACCCGCCCGTCGAGAGGAGCCGCACATTCTCCCCTTCTAGATTAAATATCGAAACCTGCGTTTTTCGAAGAACCGCCAGCTCAAAATTTGTGCTGGGGGTCAAATCCCGCCGGAAACGCAGGTCAAAGACCAGGCCGCTGAAATCGTTGCCTTCGCGGGCATTGAGGAAGTAGAGGCGCTCGAAACCGGCCTTGAAGGCCAGCCCGCTCGTCTCTGTGACCTGTGTGCGCGCTCCCAGTTCAAAGTCATAGCGGCGGTAATTGTGCAGGTTATCGAACTGCGGGCGAAGCGGGACGCCCGAGACTCCGCTCGTGAAAGTGAAAGTGGCGAAAGCGGTCGTCTCTTCCGAGATGTCGCGCTCGAAGGTCCCGCCTGTCGAAGCCTCATCGTAGTCTATGAACAGCGGAGCCCCCGCGATGTGATCTTCGCTCCAGCGCACCAGATTGTAACCGCCGTCCAGGGCCAGGCGGCTGCGCGCGCCGAGTTGATACTCGACACGTATTGCGGCGTCGTTGCGGTTGAAAGTGTCCCCGACGATATAGACCTCGCCCGCCGGATCATATTCGCGCGGGTCGAGCGCAGAGCGGACGAAGTGGTCGCGCAGGCTCAGGCGCAGATAGGAGGTGAGATCGAAACGGGCGTCGAAATCAACCGTGTGCCCGTTCGCCCATTCCCCGTTCGTCAGGCGGCGCAGGCGGCCTTCGTAAGCGAGACGCACGGCGCGTGTGACACCCGGCAGCTCATACTCTATGCGCGGCGCCAGAGTGAAGATACCCAGGTTTCTCCCAGTAGCCGAACGGTAGAAGAAGTTATCATCGTAGGTTCCGCTGAGCAGAAACGATGGACGCAGGAATCCGGCCCCGAACGGTCTTCCGCCGACCTGATCCTGTAGCGCCGCTGTCGTTCCGGGCACCCACGCGCCGGGCTTCGCCCCGGGCGGCACAATCCCCATGTTGATGTAGCTCAATCCAGGCACAGGCGAGTCATTGGCCGTGCCGTTCTGCGGGACGAAGAACATGGGCAGGTAGCCCGCCGTTTCGAAGCGCGAGAATTTGTGTGACTTGACAGGCAGGCTCGGCCAGATCGTGCGCCCGCGAAAGACCGTTTGTGGAGCAGCGGACGCTAGCTGCGTCGCGCCGTTTCCCGCGGAGTTTTGTGCCGGAGGAACGTACGCGCCTGACGTCGAAGAATTATTCTGAACCGCGGGGGCGGCGGCAGCGGCGGCCGTGTTTTTCGGGGCGGACGCTTCAGCACGCGCTTTGGCGACCTCTGTCGCAGCAGGGGCGCGGCGGCGCAGGCGTGCGAAATCGGCCGCGACTCCGATAATCAAACGATTGAAATTCTTCTTCTGAGCGACGGTCGCCCCGTCGCCGAGCCCGATTACAAGATCAACGTAAGGCTCGCCCCCCTTCTCGCCCGCCACCGTTCTGATGTCGCGCGCCACCGTCTCATTTATCTCGTAACTCTGCCTGAGAAGAGAGTGCGCGCCGTGGACACGAATCACCGCCTGGCGACCGCGCGAAAAGTGCTCGACCGTCGCCTCCTCGAACGAGCCGTCCGCGACGATCTCTATTCGCACGAGCCCCGAGTCGGACGTGATATTGAGTCGGACCAACTGCATCGGAGTGGTCGCGGCCTTTCCCTTAAAGTCGGATAAAAAGATGAATCCGGAGAGACAAAGTGCCAGCAGGCCGAGCAGAAGCAGAGCCTTGCCCGCCCGACGGCGTTTAACTTTCCGTCTCACGCTGATGGGACGTAAGCGGTCTCGCATGGACTGTTCACCGGATGAGTTCGGAACCTCTTTTGCCAGGCGACGCACGGCTGCGTCGCAGAGTTGAAAAGACTTACGATTTTAGGCTGACAACAGGTTAAACTCCGGGGCAAGTGGAGCTCAATCCGTTCTTTGAATATTACTCCGCACTCCGTCGCGCTGGCAAGGATTTTGGAGGAAAAAGCTGCGGCCACTTTTCACTGAAGCGCACGCGGACGAGTTCCTCGACATCGTTGGCCGTTTCGCACTCCAGACATTCGCGCGCAATCTCCTGAGCGTCCGCGAATTTGATGCCCTCAATCGTATGCCGCACCCGTGGAATCGAAGAGGCGGTCATACTCAAATCGGTCGCGCCGAGGCCAATGAGCACGGCCACATAGGCCGGCGTGGAAGCCATCTCGCCGCAGACGACCGCCGGGATGAAAGCCTTGCGCGCGGCGTCCAGCGTGCGGTGAATGCTTTGCAGCACGGCCGGATGAAGAGAGCGGAACCAATCTGCGACCCCCTCGTTGCCGCGGTCCACAGCGAGCAGGTACTGCACCAGGTCATTCGTCCCGAGGCTGAAGAAATCAACCTCCTGCGCGATCTTGTCCGCGGTCATCACGGCCGCGGGCACTTCGATCATCGCGCCGATGCGGACTCTCCCTGTCTGCTTCCCTTCGCCTTCGAGGCGCGCGCGCTCTTCGTTGAAGACGCGACGGACGCGCCGCACGTCCATGACATCCGAAATCATCGGGAGGACAACATCCAGACGGCCGCGCTTCGCCGCACGGAGAATCGCGCTCGCCTGTGTCCGCAAGACGTCTGCGTGCGTCAGGCTGAAACGAATCGCGCGCAGGCCGAGCGCGGGGTTGCGCTCGTTCTCCGGTCCGGCTCCCACGACCTTATCGCCGCCCAGGTCAAAGAGCCTGATGGTCGCGCCGTCTTCCCCTGCAAGCTGCGCGACTTCGACGTAAGCTTCGCACTGCTCATCCTCCGATGGCATCGCCCCTTTATGAGACAGCAGGAATTCGGTGCGATAGAGTCCGATGCCACGCGCCCCGAACCGACGCACGCCCTCGTATTCGGCCGGCAGCTCGACATTCGCACGCAAAACGATCTCTTTCCCGTCGAGCGTGTGCAGGGGTTTGCCGAAATCCTCGGCGACAGCCTGTCTTTTCCCGAGCGCTTCCGCTGTGAGCGCTTCGTACTGTTTCAATGTGGAAGACGAAGGATGGAGGATGGCGATGCCCTGCTGCGCGTCAACGACGATGGTGTCGCCCGTCCGCGCGTGGCGATGCAGGTCGCGCAGGCCCACGATGGCAGGGATTCCGAGTCCGCGAGCGATAATCGCCGTATGCGAAGTCCAGCCGCCCGCGTCTGTGGCAATGGCGCGCGCGTGCTCAAAATCGAGCTCGGCGACCGCCGACGGCAACAGGTCTTCGGCGACGATGATGGCATCTTCCGTCAGGTTCCGGTTATCTGGACCCTCGCCGCTCAGGGCGACAAGGAGGCGCTGCGTCACGTCTTCTATGTCAGAGCCGCGCTCGCGCAGGTAATCGTCCTTGATCTCGGCGTAAATCGCTAGCAGCCGGTCGGCAGCGACCTTGACGGCCCATTCAGCGTTAACGCGCTCCTCCTGTATCTGCCTTTCGACGTCTTCGAGGAGCTTGCGGTCTTCGAGCATTAAAAGGTGTGCGTCGAAGATGTAGGCGTGGTCCGCGCCCAGTTCCTTTTCGGCGCGCGCCTTGATCGCCAGAAGCTGCCGCCGCGCCAGACGCACGGCCGCACGCAGCCTGCGCGTCTCCCGCTCGACATCCTTTTCATTGAGGGTCGCGCGATAGGCTTGCCGCGTTCCGCTGAAGACGCGTAACACGCGCCCGACGACGACACCGTCCGAGACTCCAAGCCCGTGCCAGCGCGCTTCCGTACCCGTCTCTTTTCTCCGCTTGCTCAACTCTCATTCTCTCCAAAGCCATTAACGAATAGATCGCACACCGCGTTCATTGCTTCTTTCTCGTCCGCGCCTTCGGCCACAGCCCTCAATTCAGTGCCGCGCGAAGCGGCGAGCATCAGCACGCTCAGGATGGATTTGGCATCGGCCGCGGCCGTCCCGTCGGCGCGCTCCAGCCGCAGGGCGCTCTTGTAGCCGGTAGCTGTCCGCACCAGACGGGCCGCCGCACGCGCGTGCAGTCCCAGGCGATTCGTAACCACCACGCGGCGCTCGATCATTAAGGCTTCACCAAAAACTATAATCGGCCACAGAGGCGCAGAGACACAGAGGAAAGAAGGCAGAAGGCAGTAGGCAGTAGGCAGCAAAGAGGTACTACCTTGTCTGCCTTCTGCTTTCTGCTTTCTGCCTTCTGCATTTCTCTGTGTCTCTCCGGCCTCTGTGGCTATTTTGTCATCAGCCCTTCTTCTGCGGCGCGAGCAGTTCGCCCGCAAGATAGATGCCTTCCCTCCCCTGATCGCGGACGCGTCTGGCGACGTCCGCCAGGGCTTCGGTTTCGGTCTGGCTCGCCAGCTTAATCACCATCGGCAGGTTCACGCCCGTCACGACTTCCACCTCACCTTCGACAAGAAACATCGCTGTGATGTTGGTGGGCGTGCCCCCGAACATGTCTGTCAGAATCAGGACTCCGCGCCCTTCGGAGACGCGCGAGATGGCGCGCTCGACCTCATCTCGCGCGGCTTCGACATCGTCGTGCCAGCCGATGGAGACCGCCGTGATGTGCTTGACCGCGCCGATGATCATTTCTGCCGCCGCCAGGAACTCACTGGCGAGATGCCCATGCGTCACAATCACACCCGCAACTTTACCCTTTTCGATTTGCCCTGTGTTTGGTTGGTTCTCTGTCATTAGCTTCGATCACTTCTCCATAATCTCTCTGCTGTTGCGTTCATTAGCTCCGCTGGGAGCGGGATGTTTATAGCCTGCGCGAGAACCAATTATCCAGCTCTGTTAGGAGCGACATGTATATTCCGCTCCTAACGGAGCTATGAACGGGAGACCATCTTGCTCGCTATAAACATTCCGCCGCTACGGCGGCTTTCCGGAATTGCTTCTCAGAATTTCAATTGCCCTGACATGATCTACTCATGGTTTTTCTAACTTCTTCGCCGCTTCGTCTTCCGCACGTCGCGGTGAATCGCCTGGGCGTCAAAGCCTGCGCGGCGCAAACGGCGCGCGAGCGCGTTGGCGACCATCACGGAGCGATGACGCCCGCCCGTACAGCCGATGCCGACGGTCACGTAAGACTTGCCCTCGCGTTTGTAAAGCGGCAGGAGATAATCCAGCAGATCGCTGAAACGCCGCACGGTCTCCTCCACTTCGGGCTTCGTTTTCAGATACTGGGTGACGCGCCTGTCATGACCCGAAAGCTCCCGCAGCTCAGGCACGAAAAAAGGGTTCGGCAGGTGCCGCACGTCAAACAGAAGCTCCATCTCCGGCGGGCTGCCGTACTTGTGTCCGAAGCTCAGGACCTGCACGCGCATCGGCGTGCCTTCTATCGTCGGACTGAAACGCTCTACGACGAGGCGGCGCAGGCTGTGCACCGTGTGCTCGGAAGTGTCTATGATGTGGTCAGCCAGCGCGCGGATGTGCGCCATGGCCGCGCGCTCGTCCGAGATGGCGCGCAGCAGCCCGCCTCCACTTTCCGCTGGGTGCGGGCGGCGCGTCTCGCTGAAACGCCGTTGCAGGATTTCGTCCGAGGCTTCGAGGAAAAGCACAAAGACGCGCAGGCCCCTCTCACGCAACCGACGCAGCTCGCGCTCGAACTCCGCCAGAAACTTCCCTTCGCGGATGTTGATGACGAGCGCCGCGCGCTCGATTCGAGCCGGTCCGTCTTCGCCGGGCTGGACAAGCCGCGCGAAGGTCTGGAGCAGCGTCAGCGGCAGGTTGTCAACGCAGAAGTAGCCTAAGTCTTCGAAGGCGTTGGTCGCAGAAGAGACCCCAGACCCGCTCAGCCCCGTGATAATCACAACATCGGGCGCGCCCTCATTTTCAACCGTTCGTTTCTTAGCCATAAATAGTGGTCAGTGGTCGGTGGTCAGTGGTCGGTGAACAGCCAAAAACAGCGCATCGCTTGGTTTTTAACTGACCACTGACCACCGACTACTGACTACTGTTCTTCAATCATTTTCGAGTGCCGCTCGACGAAGTCTCGCGCGGCATTGTAGCCGCGGACGCGTAGAAGTTGAACCCGCACGGCCGTCTCGACCAGCGTGGAGAGATTGCGCCCGGGGCTGACTGGAATCAGGACCTGCGGGACGCTCACCCCCAGAATCTCAATCTCCTGCGCGTCAATTCCCAGGCGGTCAACTTCGGCGGCCTCGTCCCAGCGTTCGAGCCTGATGGACAGGTCTATAGTCTTCGTGGCGCTCGTGGCCGAGACGCCGAAAAGGTCGCGGATATTGATGATGCCCAGGCCGCGTATCTCCAGGTGCTCGCGCAGCAACTCCGGCGCACTCCCGATCAATCTTTCCACGCCGATGCGCCTGACTTCGACCACGTCGTCCGAAACCAGCCGGTGACCCCGTGCGATGAGATCGAGCGCGCATTCGGATTTTCCGATGCCGGAAGCGCCCTCAATCAGGACGCCGAGGCCGTAAATATCCAGGAGCACGCCGTGGCGCACGATGATCGGCGCGAGCATCTCCTGCAGGCATTCGGTGACGGCGCTGATGGCGATGGAGCTGACGACCGGAGTCGAGAGCAGCGGCAGGTCAGCGGCTTCGGCGGCCTCGACCAGCTCTGCCGGAGGTTGAAGCCCTTTAGTGACCAGCACGCAGGAGATTCTTTCGAGCGCGAGGTTGTGAATCGCCTCCCGCCGCCGCTCGGCATTGATCTGCCCCAGATACCAGATTTCGCTCTGGCCGACTATCTGTAGACGGCCCGAATGTATGTAATGGGTGAAGCCTGCGAGCGCGAGGCCGAGTTTTTGAATGCGTGCCCCCGTGAGCCGGCGAGAGGGAGCGCCCTTCGCACCGGCCAGGACGCGCAATTCAAGGTGCGGTGGGGCGTGTGTCAGGAACTCGCTGACGGTGATGGTTGGTTGATCAGTCATAGACGGGGCTGGGGGTCAGGGGCCGGGGGTCAGACTAAAAAACAGGAGCCACGCGCCTTTGGTCTTTCTTTTATTCCGGCCCCCAGCCCCTGATCCCCGACCCCTGCTTTTATGGCTCAATCAAGCCGAAGTTGCCGTCCTTGCGCTTGTAAAGCACGCCGACGCGGTTTGTGTCGGCGTCGCGGAAGACCAGGAATTGATCCATCTCGCCGGAAAGTCTGAGCGCGGCCTCTTCGGCCGTCATGGGTTTGACGGCGTAGCGTCGCGCGGGCAGGATGCGCGGCGGGCGCGGGCTGGCTTCGAGCTGCCCGTCCGGCTCCGGCGCAACCGCGGAGACGCGTTTCGCCCCCTGCTTGCGATCAATGATCTTCTTCTTGAGCTTGAGAGCTTGCTTCTCGATCTTGGCGATGGCGCGCGTCAAGGCCAGATACATGTCTGCGTTCGTATCCGTCGCGGTCAACGTATGATCTCGCCAGTGAACCAGGACCTCGCCGATCTGCCGGTTCTTCTCGACTTCCATGATGACGTGAGCGCGCGCCGTCGTGTCGTTAAAAATATGCTCCAGTTTCTGAAAATGATCCTCGACGTGTGTGCGCAACGCGGGCGTGACCTCGACATGACGACCCGTATACTCAAATTCCATTGACATCCCTCCCCTGAAAAAAAATTATGAATTTTGAGTTTTGAATGATGAATGATAAAACAGAAATTCAAAACTCAAAATTCAAAATTCATAATTGCTCTTAGACTGGCGCGCGGCGCTCGCGCGAGCCCGGAATCTGCATCTGGTCGCGGTATTTGGCGACCGTGCGGCGCGACAGCTTAATACCATCTTTCAGTAAAATCTTGACGATCTGATCGTCCGTAATCGGGTTGTGCGAGTCCTCTTCCTCGATCAGCTTCTTGATCTTCAACTTGATAATCCGCGTCGAGACCTCTTCGCCCTCTTCGTTCATCATCCCTTCGGTGAAGAAGCGGCGCAGCTCGATGACGCCCTGCGGCGTGTGCGCGTACTTGCGGTTGACGACGCGCGAGACCGTCGAAAGGTGCATCCCGATGTCTTCGGCAATATCTTTGAGCATCATCGGCTTGATGAACTGGACGCCCTTGTCCAAGAAATCTTTCTGGCGTCTGACGATTGACTCGACGACCTTGTAGATGGTCTGCCGCCGGTGCTCGATGTTGCGGAGCAGGTCAATGGCCGAGCGCATCTTGTCGCGGATAAAATCGCGCGTCTCTTTCGTCGTCCCCTGTTGGCCGAGCATTTGCTGGTAGCTCTGGCTGATGCGCAGGCGCGGGCTGCCGTCGTCCGCGAAATAGATAACGTAGCCGGCCAGCTCGTCCGTTTCGTCAGCCTCTTCGTCCAATTTCTCAATGTAGATTTCCGGCGCGATCAGGATCGGCTCGTCCGACGAGTAGCGGCGGCCAGGGTAAGGATCGAGCGTGCGGATGAACTGAACCTCGGCGAGCAGAGTCTCGACATCTACGCCGATCTGCTTCGAGAGATTCGCCAGCTTGTGCTGTTGCAGGTCCATCAGGTGCTCGCTAATGAGTCGCGCGGCCAGGCGCTCGCTTTCATTGCGCGTTTCGAGCTGGACGAGCAGGCACTCGCGCACGTCGCGCGCGCCGCACCCGATGGGGTCGAGCCGCATCACCGCCTGCCGTGCTTCTTCGACCAGCTCCTCGGACCACCCGCCCATCGCGGCGATCTCTTCGTTGGTGGCGTTGAGCCTGCCGTCTTCGTCAAGGTTTCCGATGACGCAAAGCGCCGCCTCGCATTTTTGGCCCTCGACGGGGTTCAGGTGCAGTTGCCATTCGAGGTGCTCCGCGAGCGAGGGCGGGCGCGTCAGAAACTGCTCGAAGGTCGGCGCGTCCTCTTTGTACTCGAACTCCTGCGTCTTGTAGCCTGGGTCGAGATAGTCCTGAAACTCTCGCCCGAAATCTATCTCCTCGAAAGAGTCGCGCTGGTCCTCTTCTCCACTGAACTCTTCGCCCGACTCCGCTGTGCCAGCGGTCTCGGCGGCGGCTGCGGCCGTCTCGCCCGCGGCGTCCGCATAGAGGGTGATGGACTCGGCGTCCACTTCGCCCGAACCGTTCGTCGGCGAGCCGTTGAAATCTGCCGCTGTCGCTTCCGCCGGGGCGATCTCGAAACTGCCCGCGGCGTCGCCGTTGGCCAATTGATCCAGAATTTTTTCGGCCAGCTCGCGCGTCTCCTCCTGCGTCGGGACTTCTTCAAGGATGGGATTTTCGAGGAGCTGCTGTTGGATCAGCTCGCTCAATTCGAGAGAAGTCATTTGCAGCATTTCGATGCGCTGGCGCAGTTGCGGCGTGAGCACGAGGCGCTGCGAGAGATTGGTCGTAAGCTTAACGGACATACCTTACCAGAATTATTGCTTTCAAAACTTCGGTCGGGAATTTTTATTATACGCTTTTTGTTCGCGCGAGGAGATTATAACTGAAAAAGTGGTCAGTAGTCAGTGGTCAGTGGTCAGTTGGACGAATTTTTTTACGCTAGTGTGAGCCTTCAAGATTATAGAAAAAAGATAAAACTGCAACACATGCTTTTCTGACCACTGACCACCGACCACTGACCACTTTTCTACAACGTGAACCTGTCGCCCAGATAATGCCTGCGGACGTCCGCGTCCGCGACCAGAGCCTGCGGCTGGCCCGAGCGGAAGATTGCCCCTTCGGACATGATGTAGGCGCGGTCCGTGACTCCCAGAGTTTCCCGCACGTTGTGGTCCGTAATCAGAATTCCGATGCCCCGGTTGCGAAGATAGAGGATGACGTTTCGGATGTCGTCAATCGCCTTCGGGTCAATCCCCGCGAACGGCTCGTCTAAAAGAATGAACTGCGGCTCGGTGGCGAGAGCGCGCGCAATCTCGGTTCGCCTGCGTTCGCCACCTGAGAGGGCGTCGCCGCGTGTGTTACGCACGTGCGCGACCCCGAACTCTTCGAGCAACTCTTCCAATCTCTTAAATCGCTCGCGCCGCCGCAGCCCCATCGTCTCAAGGACCGCGAGGATGTTCTGCGCCGCAGTCATCTTGCGGAAGATTGAAGGTTCCTGAGGCAGATAGCCCAGGCCGAGGCGGGCGCGCAAGTACATTGGGAGTTTTGTGATGTCGCGCCCGCCCAGGCGAATCACACCGCGGTCGGCCCTCTCCAGGCCGATAATCATGTAGAAAGTTGTCGTCTTGCCGGCGCCGTTCGCCCCCAGCAGGCCGACGACCTCGCCCGGCTCGACGTGCAACGTGACGTTGTCCACGACGCGCCGCTTACCATAACTCTTCTGGAGGTGAGAGGCAGTCAGGGCGACTGCCGAAGGGGAGTCGTCTGAAACCGCAGGCCGCGCCTCTGCCTCCTGGCGAGACGCAATGCTTGATTCTTCAACACGCTCGATGACTGATTCTTCCATCATTCGTGAATCGTAAATCGTAAATCGTAAATCGTGAATCGTGAATAGAGAAAACCGTCCGACGATTCACGATTTACGATTTACGATTTACGATTCACGATTTATTGCTTTCTTACTTTGTGCGTCGAGCGCACGCGTCCGGGTGATTGTGGCCCACGAGTATCGTCTGCGACAACTCTACTCTCGCGCAAATAGAGAGTCAAACGCCCCCCTTGCGTGCTTCCCTGCTCCGCGTCCTCGACCCGCGCGGGCGCGCCCTTGAGCACGACCGTCTCGTCCGCAGCGGTGTACTGAGCCCAGTTTCCGGTCCCGGTCCGCCCCGGCTGCGTGACGACGACGTCGCGCTCGGCTATCGTTTTCTCGACTTCGTTCGTCTCCTTCGAGAGATAAACGTCCGCGACGCCGCCCCTGATTCTGTCCGTGTCCTGCTTGATGTCAACGTTACCCTCATAGTGCAGGACGCGCTCGTTTTCCGAATAAGACATGTTGTTGGCCGTCGCGAAGACAGGGACGACCGTGCCCGCGCTGCTTCCGCTTCTACGCCTCGCCTGGTAGAGCGCGCTCTGGACGTGGCCGGTGCCCTCCATGCGCTTCGTCTCGCGGTAGATCGTGATCGTGTCGGCGCGCACGAAGTTATCGTCCTGCCAGGCCCGCGCGTTGCCCGAATAGACGCCGACGCCCGTCGTGTGACGAAACTCCGCGCGGTCGGCGACGATGTAAACGGGGCTTTTCACTTTCTGGAAAGGCGTCGCGCCGTTGGTCTGCTCCTGGCTGTAGTAGGTCGTCGAGGCTTTTCCGCGAGCGTAAGAGACGTCGTTGCGGCGGTCCGTATCAATCTCGACGGCTTTGGTGCGGGCGCGCGAGTCCCAGACCGTCGGCTCGCCCCCGCGCAGCCGGATCGTCTCATCCGCGGTCGTGTACGAAGCATTCTGAGCGCGCCCGTTACGGTCCAGCTCGTTGAACTTCGCATCGCCCTGCGCGTTTAATTCCTCGACGTCCTGCGTCTCGCGCACGAACGTCGTCGTCATTTTCTGCGCTAACAGTGTGCGCTGCCCGCGTTTTTCCGTCGGCTGCAAGGGGTCCAGGACAGCTTTGACCTCGCCGCCGGTCGCCGTGGCCTGCCGCGCCAGGTTTCCGATCTCATAGAACTCACAGACGAATTGCTCAGCGGTTAATGTCCTGCGCTCTGCGGTCGCCCCCTTGTTCACGGGATCAATCACCAGCTCCGCGTTGCCGACGGCTTCAGCACCTTCAAGATCGCGCCCCGTCGCGCGCCAGACGAGTTTGACACGGTCGGCCGTCAATCGTTTATTGGCTGCGCGCGGATCGCTCGCGCGCGATTGCGGCGCTGAGAGCGAAAGCACAGAACGGCCCATCGCGCGCATCTCTTTCAGGATGCTCTTCTCCGCCTGCGGACGAAAATCAATTTCGAGAGAAGTCGCCCCCGTGAGTTCAGCCTGTGAGTCAGCGTCCAGAGTGCGCGCGCGCACGTCCCGCGTGGCTGTGGCGCGCTCAATTCTCTGGTCGCCGTCGAAGAAGAAATCCATATCAACCGAGTGGACCTCGGCGGCGTGCCCCTGTTCCAGAGAGCGCAGGTAAGAGGTGCCGCGCGCCTCGATTTTCTGAACGCGCTTCTTTTCATTGAGGGTCGCGGAGAGCTGATCGCCGCTCATCACGTCGCGCTCCTGCTCGGCGATAGCTCCGCCCGTGAAGCTCAAGTGCATGCGCAACTGGTCGAAGGAGGCGTGGCCCGCGCTAATCTTGACCGGGCGTGAGCGAAAACCAGACTTCGAGGGGGCAGCGTTTTTGGCGTCGGGCGCGACCGTGATCTCGACATTTTTGTGCAGGTCGAGTCTCTTGTTTTTGGCGTCAATCAGCGCGCCCGTCGAGCGCCCCGAAATATTCTCGCGCTCGAAAGTGATGGGCGCTGCGGTTTCACCTATCTCCTTGCCCTGGTCGAACTCGATCTTTTCGGTCTTCGCCGTCAGCGCGTCTCTGGTTTCGATCTGGACGTCACCTGCGAACCAGATGCGCGCGTCTTTGGAATCCTTCTCGCCCGGCAGGTAGATCGCGCGGTGGGCGGATATCTGGTCCGGCTTGTCGCCCGTCTCCGGGTAGATTTCGAGATGGACCTCTTCGAGCTCGTGGTGGTTGTCAGCGAAAGTTATGTCGCGCGTCGCCCGCACGAGAAGGCGCAAGCGCTCGCCGTCCATCACGCGCCGCTCGTAGCCTTCGAGGACGCCCGTCACCTCTTTTGAGAGTTCGGGCGCTTCGCCCCTCATGCGGAAAGGCTCGTTGTTGCGGTTGCGATAATATGAGATGCCCACATAGATGAGGCCGCCCACCAGCACACCCAGCGCCATCACGCGCGCAATCAAAGGGAGATGCGCACGCAACCCAACCGCAACCGCTCTTTTTCTTCTGACTTCTTGCATCTTCGATGCGGGGATGGGGGTCAGGGGTCGGGGGCCGGTACAAAATTGGTTCTTACCGGCCCCCGACCCCTAGCCCCTGTCCCCCGCTCTCATATCTTTCACGCAAAGCTGCAAACGCGTCTCACCCTGCCAGGTGTTCGGCTCCATCGTGTAGGCCAGTTCGATGCGCTGTCCGGGCTTCAAAGTTCGCCCCGCCAATTCTTCCACGCCGCTCCACCAGACGACTTCGAGCGGACGATTATCCGCCCCGGCGACACGAAACTTCAAATGCTTCTCTTTCATCACGCGCGGCTCTGCGAGGACACGCAAGGCTCGCGTTAAAAAGAGCGGGCGCGGATTGCCTGCGCCGAATGGCTCAAGCACGCGCAATTCTTCGGCCAGCGAGAGCGTGACGGCTTCGGCCGCAAGCTCCGCGTCAATGCTGAGCGCCGGCACAAGGTCTTCGTCCGTGAGCAGAGAGGCCGCGTGTTCGTTCAAGCGGCGGCGTAGTTCCGGGATGCGCTCGCGCCTGATGCTCAGGCCGGCCGCGTGGGAATGTCCGCCGAACTTATCGAAGAGGTCCGCGCAGGCTGTCAACCCGTCGAGCAGGTGATAGGCCTCTATGCTGCGCGCAGAGCCGTGGCCGTCGTCGCCTTCGAACGAGATGACGACACAGGGGCGATAGACCTTTTCGGCAATCTTCGACGCGGCGATGCCGATAACTCCTCTGTGCCACTCGTCCCCGCAGATGACAGCGACGTGCGCTTGCGCCTCGGCGGACGATTCAAACTCCCGGAGCGCCCGGCGGACGATCTCCTGCTGGACGCTCTGGCGCTCGCGGTTGCGCGCGTCCAGATGCTCCGCCAGCCGCTTCGCTTCCATCTCATCGCTCGTCTCGAAGAGTTCGACGACGGCGCGCGCCGCGTCCATCCTTCCGGCGGCGTTGATTCGCGGCCCGATGCGGAAGCCCAGATCATAGGCCGTCATGTCCTGGCGGTTCGTAAAGCCTGCGACTTCCATCAAAGCGCGCAGGCCCGGGTTCGTCGCCCGCGGCAAATCCGAGAGTCCGAGGGCGACGATGGCGCGATTCTCCCCTGTGAGCTGCGCGACATCTGCGACCGTGCCGATGGCGACCATCTTCAGAAAACCTTTGATTTGGGATTCGCGGCCACGCTCACGAAAGAGCGCATGAACGAGTTTGAAAGCGACGCCCACGCCCGCCAGATTTTTGTCAGGGTAAGAACATCCACGCTGGTTCGGATTGAGGACGCAGAAAGCCGGCGGCGCGCCTTCGCCTTCGTCCGGCAGGTGGTGGTCCGTGACGATGACGTCGAGTCCGGCAGACTGCGCCCAGTAAAGAGGCTCGAACGCACGTATGCCGCAGTCAACGCTGATGACAAGTGTGTAGCCCTCGTCGCGTGCTTTCTCAAGAGCTGGCTGCTGTATCCCGTAGCCTTCGGTGAAGCGGTGCGGAACGTGAAAGCCGGTCTTCGCCCCCAGGAGGCCCAGGGCGCGGCGAAGGACCACAGTGCCGGTCGTCCCATCAACATCGTAGTCACCGTAGATCAGAATCTTTTCGCCGTCACGAATCGCGCGCAAAATGCGTTCGACCGCTTTCCGCATGCCGAGCATCAACGAAGGATCATGGAGTTGGTCGGGCGAAGGATGCAGGAACCTGCGGGCGGACGCCTCGTCGGCGTGGCCGCGAGCAATGAGCAGACCGGCGATGATCGGCGAGACTTTGAGAGAGCGCGCGAGAATGGAGGCGCGCTCCGGGTCCTGCTCACGGACGATCCAGCGCTTCGCTAAGGGACGGTGGAGGAGGGATGGGGGATGTAGAGAAGTCCCTCCCGTTTTTGTCACATCCCTCATCCGTCATTCCTCATTCCGCGAACCAGCCGTTGGCGTCAAGGAGTTTGACGCCGATGCGCTGTTTGCCGTCAGTCGAGTCCACCCAGATGCCGTTCACTTCGGCATCAATGGAGCGGCCGTATGGAGGCGTGAGGCGTATTTTGTCCCCGATCTCTATTTTCGCGTCGGTGATGATGGTTGCGCCGCCGCGGCTGACCTTAATGGCAACGGCCTCAATTCGGAACGGCTGACCAACGGGCGTTTGCCCTTCGATTACGACAGCGAAATCAACGGGGACGCGCGGGCTGCGCGGGCGTTGCGAAGGCACACCCAGGTCTTCGCGTTTCAATTCTTCATTCATCTGGCTTGTTTCGGCCCTCTCAATTCTCGCCCCCCGCAAGGGGGACGAATTCTCAAAACATTATGAGGAGGGGCAGAAGTAGTTTACCTAATCTTGGGAATTATTGTTAGTGCCAGAGTATAAATCCGGCACAGAGATAACTGCATCATCTACATAGCATCGTGGAGCCAAAGCGCACAGTGGCTAAAGTAGTGTTCTCCACTTCATTGCTTGAGCTTGATCCGCAGCATTCAGTTCTCGTTAGCTTTGAATCTGATCCACTAGCTCATGCCGAGTTTAAGAAGCCGTATGCTTTGCTCTAAATCTAAAACTCAACATTACAGTTAAATTCACTTCTCGCTCATCCATACTTTAGCCCCGTAAACCCGTAAATCATTCGCTGTAATATTCAACAGAAGAGTTATTTTTGTGGAATCCTAAAATATCATTTTAGGGGCTATATTCATCACTTAAGTTTCGAAATTAGTTTTGGCGTTTCCAAATGTACTTACCTGTCTTATCAATATAACCAATTATTAATCTTCTCGAATAATATCTGCCAGACTCGTAGGGGGGCGAAATTTCCACTAATGCTAAGCCTTCAGTAAAGGGATGAGCCGCATCAAATTGTGGCTTGATAACAATTCGTCCTGTCTTATCAATGTATCCCCACTTATCGCCAACTGGCACTACTGCAAGTCCCTCAGAAAAGAAAAGCCACTCTTTTTCCTCATTGATACTAACCCTTGTAGGGTCACTCTCAGGAGCAAGCATCGGACCTCCTGTATTAGAAAACTGCGGAGCAATGACGGTTTTTCCATCTCTGTCAATATATCCAATTCTGCCATTGATAAATATTGCTGCCAGGCCTTCAGAGAAGGGAAAGGCATGTTCATATTGAGGCGTAATAACAATCTTTCGGGTTTTATCAATGTATCCCCATTTGCCTTCGACTTCCACTACTGCAAGTCCCTCAGAAAAGAAGGAGCCAAAAAAGGAGTTGCCAGAGCCCGACTTAATAACTATCTTCCCTGATTTGTTGATGTATACCCATAGCCCATCTATTTGGACACCCGCAAGGCCTCCAGAAAAGCTTCTGGCTCTATCAAACTGTGGCTTGATAACCGTCTGGCCCATCTTATTTATATAGCCACACCTATACTTGATATGATTATTTACTTTCACACCCGATGCTATGCATAGCGAAGCGAGGCCTTCAGAAAAGAAGCCTGTCATGCTACCTTCTGGCAATGCTGGCAGGTTAATTACAATCTTACCTGTTTTATCGATATAACCACGTTTGCCCTTTGTATATACTCGCGCCAGCCCGTCCTGATAAAAATCAGCCTCATCAAACTGCGGCTTAATGACAATCTTCCCTGTAATATCTATATAACCCCATTTGCCATTTTCTTCGACGGGGAATAACGGATTGGTGGTACGAGGTAATCCTCTAGTATTTATTCTTTTGCCTTGTTGAGCGCTACATGGAATAAACGAGGCTACAATTAAACACACAAGTAATAAGAGCCTCAGTATTAAGGACACAAAATTCTTTTTCATACTCCGACACCTCGCCAACAAGTTAGTATTTCCGGTGTTGTCATAGCTAAAATCCTATTGGTGTCATCATAATTAGTTGAGTTCTAGATCAACTTTAATGACACCTAATTCATATGAATGTGTATCTATTGATTCGAGAATCCATTTGCCGTTAGTGTAACGTTTAAGCAAGGCTGTTGCAGATTCAATTCTTATTCCCTTCTTCGAATATCTCATTTGACCGCCATATCCTCCGGGACCAACTTCCCATTGCCCTGAAAGAGGGTCCGCCACTTCAAAAACGGCATTAGACAAATCGAGGTCAGCCTTTGCCTCATTCTGGGCAGGAACCTCTTGAACACCTTTAACCTTCACAGTAGCACCACTCCTGAGCTTCCCTTCCGCTTGCAGCTTCTCAAATGCTTTCCCGACTGCGGCTTCAATTCTTCGCTCATTGAGACTGCTACTGCAACCACAGAGACCAAAGAGGAGAAGAAACACTATCGATTTAGTAACTCTTGCTCTCATCTTTGTCTCCTTTCCAATTTTCACAATGAATTAGCGCCCAACATCTGAATTACCATTACTACTCAGTGCAGTGTAATCACTCTTAAAAGCGACTTTTACGACCATCTACAGCAAAACACAAGCCTTATTTGCGGCATGGTATAACTCCACAAAAGAACCTTTTGTGGAATAGCGCCTTATCCTTTCCCATGGGAAGCAAGGGAAGCAGGAACTACCGACCGCTATCCGGCGAATTTTGCTTATCCCTTTGTACCAAATTTTTGCTTTGCAATAAGTCCTAGCCGTTTGGCGAAATTGCGTTGGCGAATAGAAGCGTCAGAACCAGGACGCCTACGATCAGGCGATAGCCGATGAAGATGCCGGTCGAGTGCGTCCGCAGAAAGCGTAGTAGAAACCAGATCGAAAGATAGCCGACGATCCCCGAAACGACGGTGGCGACGCCGAGTGAGGCGTAGCTCGCGGTCGGCAGGTGGTTCACGGCCTCTTTCAACTCCAGCAGGCCGCTCGCGGCGATGGCCGGAATCGAAAGCAGGAAAGAGAAACGAGCGGCCG
Source organism: Pyrinomonadaceae bacterium (assembly GCA_036392495.1). GTDB lineage: Bacteria > Acidobacteriota > Blastocatellia > Pyrinomonadales > Pyrinomonadaceae > QHXM01. The sequence goes on from DASVXV010000149.1 coordinate 23,806, forward strand.
TTTCGCGCGTCTCTCCCGCGAAGAGTCCGCCCATGATGGTCGAACCCGAACGGCTCGATCCGGGGATTAAAGAGAGCACCTGCGCCCCGCCGACGATGAGCGCGTCGCGCAGCCGCAGATCTTCCATCTGGCGGTCGCGCTTGCCGACCGCTTCGGCCAGAAGCAGAAAGAGCGCGATGACGATCATCATGGTGGCGATCACCCAGAGGTTTTTCGTGAACGTGCCTTCGATCTGCTTCTTGAAGAGTAAGCCGACGATGCCGATGGGTATTGATCCGATGATGACCAGCCAGCCGAGCCAGGCCTCCTTTGAAAGGCGTGAAGGACGCACGCCGCTCTCAGCCGTCGCGCCCTCAGCCGCGCCTCCGCGCTTCTTCCCGCTTAAGAGCGCGAGGTGGTCGCGGACAAAAGCGCTTGAAATAGTCCAGATGTCGCCCGCGAAATAGATGAGCACGGCGAGCAAGGTCCCGAGCTGGATGACCGCAATCGTGGCGGTCGTCAACTCGGCGCGCATCGCTTCGTTTTCGTAAAGGCCGATGGCGCGGCTGGCGAAGATCAGGTGCGCTGTCGAGCTGATCGGAATGAATTCCGTCAGACCCTGAACGATCCCGAGAATGATTGCCTGGAAGATAGACATACCGATTTTAGATTGCGGATTTCGGATGAATGCGGGCGGATTGAAAAACGATCTTTATAAATCCGCCCGCATTCATCCGAAATCCGCAATCACTTTTCCTTTCATTCGCGGAATGAGTTTCGAGCAGCGATCCAATCGTAGAGTGGAATCGGCATTAGCATTCCCGCGCGCACGATTGTCGCAAGTTGCCAGGGGAAGGCGTAAGATTTCTTACGCGCTTCGATGGCGCGGATTATCTTTTTAATTGCATCATCCAGTTCCATCAGAAAAGGCATCTTCGCGCTCCGCCCGCTCGTTACAGGTGTTTTGATAAAGCCCGGATGAATGATCGTCACATCCACAGCCGTGCCGCGTAAATCTACACGCAAGCTTTCAAAGAAGGCTGAGACCGCAGCTTTGCTCGCGCAATAAGCCGCGGACTTGGGCAGACCGCGATAAGCGGCGAGACTCGAAATCGCCACGAGTTGACCGCTTCCCTTTTCAATCATTTCAGGCAAGACGGCTGTCACACTGTTAACGACTCCGTTAATATTGGTGCTCATCACATCCGCAACATCATCCGGGCGTAAATCCATTGCATGGGTGGTCGGAACGATGCCCGCATTGGCGACGAGAATATCAACTCGTCCGAACTTCTCGCGCAATTTCTCCGCCGCCCCACGGACAGCGTCAGCGTCCCTCACATCCGCCGGAAGCGCCAGCGCAGTTCCGCCTGCACCTTCAACCTCTTTCACAATCTCGCTCAAAATCTCAGCCCGACGCGCAAGCAAGCCGAGCGACGCTCCCCTGCGCCCAAGCTCGACAGCAAGAGCGCGCCCGATGCCGCTCGACGCGCCCGTGATGAAGACGACCTTTTGAGACCAATCAAAGGGCATAGCAAAGACTTTTCAGGGCATTGCGAGCCCTGCGAAGATATTGACCACGGCGGTCAATCCGCCAAGAATTAATAGAGTGAAGCCGTAGATGCTTGAGGTCGCTAGTTTTGTCCGGTACTCATCCGGGAGACTATCTGCTTTAGTTGGATAAAACAGAGAGACAGGCTCTATATTCCCTGTGGCGATCAGATGAACACGCTCAATTAGAGCTTGCCGCTTATCGCGTATGTAATAAATCCGCTTCTTATATGACATGATAATGAGCCAACCAATGACACTCGCACATATACAAGCGAAGCCAGCCACGCCCCGGATGAGCCATCCCGCGAAATTTGGTTGAAGTATTAGCCGACTGACACCCCAGGTAATTACCGCCTGGACAATCACAGCTTCCCTGAATGTATTTATCTGCCTCTGCCTGTATGAAGTGATTTCCTCCGTCGCCTTGTCCAGAAGTGTAAGAATAATCTTCTCGGACAATTCGACTTTGCTATTTTCACTCGCCGAGGTCACCCGATTAACCTCACTGATGGTTTCTTTGTCGGTGCTGCCTTTACCGATAACTTTTAACACAATTCCCCGACATGCTCGCCGAGTACGCGTAAAGTTTTTCCAAGATCGTCCTGCCTGACGAGCAGATGGTCGCGTGAGAAGGAGGAAAGCGCGCCCGCGCTGATACTAGCGTCCGCTAGAATCTGCGTCACGCGCGCGAGAAAGCCGACTACGTTCCAATCCAGCTCGATGTCGAAAGTCAGGAGGCGAAAGTTGCCCTCGACGCGCGCGTCCCGGACGGCGTGGCGCATCGTGCGCCAGTCCGTTTCGTCCAGGAGCAGCGTGACCTCGTGCCTGTCTTTCAGGCACATGAACGGGGCGCTGGCGCGCGGACTGAGCTCAGGATTTTCCAGAAGCCGCGCCCAGTCTTCATGTCGCAGGCCGACGAGATAGAAAGTCTCGGGCGCGACTTCGACCTTCGCCCGGCGCAATAGCTCAACGGCGTGTCCCTGTTGTTCTTCGCTCTTCAAACTTGGACCACGACGGGCATGATAACGGGCTTGGCTCCGGTCTGCTTCTGGATGAAGCGCTTGAGTTCGAGCCTGACGTGTTCTTTGAGCAGACTCGTATCCTGGCGCTCGGCTCGCGACCTGCTTTCGATAGCCTGTGAGACGATGCGCTGCGCGTCTTTGAGGAAGCCGTTGGCCTCGTCGCCGATGATACCGCGAGCAATGATCTCGGGCGGCGCTCCCATCTCGCCCGTCTCCTCGTTGATGGTGATGACGAGCGTCACCACCCCGTCGTAAGCGAGCTGCTTGCGCTCCCGGACGGTCTCGTTGTCAATCTCTTCGAAGCCGGATTCGTCAATGAATGTCCGCCCGACCTCGCGCTTGTCAATAATGGCCGCGCGCTCGCCGTCCAGCTCCAGCACGTCCCCGTTCTCAATCAGGATGATGCTCTCTTCCGCGTAGCCGAGGTGGTTTTTGACGAACTCCTTGTGGCGAAAGAGCATCCTGTATTCGCCGTGAATCGGCACGACGTACTTGGGGCGCACGGCCTCCGTCATAATCTTGATGTCTTCCTGCGAGGCATGACCGCTGACGTGAATCAGGCGGCGCTTCTCCTCGATGATGTTAGCGCCGCGCTTGTAGATGTAGCCGATGAGGCGCGAGATGGCACGCTCGTTTCCGGGAATGATGCGCGCCGAAAGGACCACTGTGTCGCCCTCTTCGATGGTCAATCCCTTGTAGCTCTGCGTCGCCATCTGCGAGAGCGCGGCGCGCGGCTCGCCCTGCGAGCCCGTCACAAGGAAGACTATCTCGTCGTCGTCCAGATTCTTCGTGTCGCTGAGGCTGACGAGCAGGCCGTCCGGGATGTCCAGATAGCCAAGCTCGTCCGCGATCTCCACGTTCTTCAGCATCGAACGGCCCAGCACGCAAACTTTTCTGTCAAACTGCTGGGCGACGTCCAGAACGATCTGCAAACGGTGAATCGAAGAGGCGAAGGCGGCGACGACGATGCGCCCCTGCGCTTCGGCGAAGATCTCCTCGAAGGCCGGAATCACGGCGCGCTCAGAAGGCGTGCGCCCGGGCACGGTCGCATTGGTGGAATCCGAAAGCAGAGCCAGCACGCCTTCCTGTCCGTAGCTCCTCAAGGTCCTCAGGTCAATGGGCTCTCCGATCACTGGCGTTTCGTCAACCTTGTAGTCGCCCGTGTGGATGATCGTGCCGACGGGGGTGCGTATGGCGAGCGAGAAGCAATCCACAAGGGAGTGCGAAGCGCGTATGAATTCGATTGTGAACGGTCCAAGCTCGACGACCTGCCGGGGCTCGACTCGGTGAATCAGAATGTCGTCGAGCAGGTCGTGCTCTTCCAGTTTCCTTTCGGCCAGGCCGACCGTGAAATGAGAGGCATAGACGGGAACGTTAAATTTTTTGAGGATATAGGGAAGCGCGCCCAGGTGGTCCTCGTGCCCGTGCGTCAGGACGATGGCCGTGATGTTCTCTCTGTACTCTTCCAGAAAATCGAAGTCGGGCACGGAGACGTCAACGCCGTAAACGCTCTCTTCCGGGAAACCCATGCCCGCGTCAATGACGATCATCTCGTCCGCGTAGCGCACGGCCATGCAATTCATCCCGAACTCGCCGACGCCGCCGAGCGGGATGATCTCTAAAACATTACCCACTTTGTTCTTACTCTACTCTCCTCAGAAAACCCGCTGAACGCGTTTATTAACCACCTTCACCGGATGAAATTTAGCCGAGTAGTATAACACAGCGGCGCGCCTTTCCCGTCAGATGCGGGGAGCTTCGGCCAGAGTTAATTTAACGTGAGTTCGACGTAAACAGAGAATGAGACAGGACCCAACAGCCCCGAAGGGGGCGGCATATCAATAGCCCACGGCGTCAGCCGTGGGAACAAAGCGCCATATCACAGATAGAGCCCCGTAGGGGCGACATAATCTATGCCGCCCCTACGGGGCTCAAATCATTTTCTCGCTTTATGAACCCGGGGCTCACGCCCCGGGCTACTGATATATCGCCCCTGACGGGGCTCTGTGACGCTGTCAACAATTAGAATGCGGATAGCCCTTAAGTCGAACTCACGCTAATTTATTTCAGACAGAAAGAGAACTGTCTACGAAATCACACGAAACCTATCCGAACAGCTTCGTGTCGTTTCGTGTGTCTTCGTGGACAATTTCCCCGTTCAGATTGAGAATCCCGCTTCGGAATCTGAGAATTATCCGCGGCTAGCCTCCGTTCAGATTATCAATGCGCTTCGAGGGTTTTCGCCAGCCGCCCCCATTCTTCGAGCGTGAGGGTTTCGGCGCGCCGCTGTGGTTCTATCCTTGCCGTTTCGAGCGACTGATTAGCGCCGCCCGCCATTTCAAGCCGTGCGCGAAGGGCGTCGGGGGCGCTGCGTAGATTATTGAGGATCGTCTTCCGGCGCTGCGCGAAACCAGCGCTGACAAGTCGCCACAACAGACGCTCGTCCCTGACGCCCAAGTCTGCCTGCCGACGAAAACGAAGGCGCACGACTGTACTCCAGACCTTCGGCACAGGACGGAATACCTCCGGCGATACGTCGAAAAGAGTTTCGGCTTCGCAATAAGCCTCGACCAGCACAGAGAGAAAGCCCCGCTCGGAGGATGCAGGCGGCGCAGTGATTCTTTCGACCACCTCGCGCTGCAACATCAGGACCATCTCCGTCAGGCACGCACGCTGCTCTATGAGTCTCTGGAGGATTGCGGTCGAGATGTAATAAGGAAGGTTGGCGACGACGCGTGCGAGTGTGCCCTGTGGAATCAGCTCGCACAAATCAACGGTGAGGGCATCCGCTTCAATCAGAGTGAAGTTCGCAAACGGGCCGAATTTTTCCCGAAGCAGCGGGACGAGATCGCGATCAAATTCGATTGCGACCAGCTGCCCGGCCTTCTCCAACAGCCGCGAGGTCAGTGCGCCGCGCCCCGGTCCGATCTCGATAATCGTCTCATCCTCGCGCGGGTCAACCTCACTAACAATGCGCTCGATAATACGCTCGTCCGCCAGGAAGTTCTGCCCAAAGCTCTTCTTCGGAGGAACGGAGGCAAACGATGAACGCGGAACGATGAAGGATGAACTGTTTTCAGTTCCGCGTTCATCCTTCATCGTTCCGCGTTTCTCTTTCATCCCTCATCCCTGAAAACGTATCCGGTGATTTCCACGTCGCGCCCGCGCTCCGTAATCTCGACGTCTTGAAGATTGACGGCGTCCGCGATCCTCTCTGCGCCCGCGCCCAGGACCGCCCGCGGTGCGTCGCGCCCCCCAATGATGATCGGGGCGATGAAGAAACTCGCCTTGTCAATCAAGCACGCATCGAGGAATGCTCCGGCAACGTGAGCGCCGCCTTCGACGAGCACGCTCTGAATTTGCCGCGCGCCGAGTTCCCCTAACACTCTTCGAAGGTCGCGCCCGCCGCTCGCATCCGGCAAGACCTCTACGCCGTGCGCTTCGAGGTTAGCGCAAGCCGTCTTATCGGCGCTCTCCGAAGTGAAGACGAGCGTCGGGTATTCGCGCGCCGTCTGAGCGAGATGGGAATCAGGCGAGAGGCAGAGTTTCTCGTCGAGGACGACGCGCACGAGCGGGCGGCGGCGCGCTCTTCCCGAGCGGTCCGTCAGAAGCGGGTCGTCAGAGGTCGCTGTGCCCGCGCCGATCAAAATGGCGTCGTACTTGTGCCGCAGCTCGTGGACACGAGCGCGCGACTCTTCGCCAGTAATCCAGCGTGAATCGCCCGTGCGTGTTGCGACGCGCCCGTCGAGCGATGAGGCCAGCTTGAGGTGAACGAAGGGGCGGCCCCGGCGCATGAAGTGTATGTAAGTCTCATTGAGCCGCGCGGCCTCGCGCTCAAGCAAACCCCTTTCGACCTGAAGGCCGGCGGCGCGTAAGTGCGCGAAGCCTTTACCGCAGACCAGCGGGTTCGGGTCCTCGATAGGTGCGACGAGCCGTGCTATGCCGTAGCGGATGAGGGCCTCTGTGCAGGGCGGGGTTCGGCCAAAATGGGCGTGAGGCTCAAGCGTGACGTAAGCGGTCGCGCCGCGCGCCAGGTCGCCTGCCTGCTCCAGCGCAATCGTTTCGGCGTGCTTGAGATACTCGTAAAGATAATAACCCTCGCCGACAACTTCTCCTGAGCGCGAGACGACGACACAGCCGACCATCGGACTCGGACTCACCTGCCCGGACCCGCGCGCGGCGAGGTCCAGAGCACGCCGCATCATGCGCTCATCAAAGTCTGGAGTCTGGAGTCTGGAGTCTGGAGTCAAAGGCCGTTTGTCTTTTGACTCAGGACTCCAGACTCCAGACTCCAGACTCATTCAAACAGTCCGTTGACGTATTCTTCCGGGTCGAAGACGACGAGGTCGTCAACTTTCTCGCCGATGCCTGCGTAGCGAATCGGCAGGTTCAATTCCTTGGCGATGGCGACGGCGATGCCGCCTTTGGCCGTGCCGTCCAACTTGGTCAGGACGATTCCGGTCACGCCCGCGACTTTCAGGAATTGCCGCGCCTGCTCCAGCCCGTTCTGCCCGGTCACGGCATCCACGACGAGCAAGGTTTCGTGCGGTGCGCCCTCGACCTCGCGCCCCGCGACGCGCTTCATCTTTTCAAGCTCGGCCATCAGATTCGATTTATTGTGCAGTCGCCCGGCGGTGTCCACGATGAGCACGTCCGAATTTCGGGCCTTCGCGGCCTTGAGCGAATCGAAGAGCACGGCCGCCGGATCTGTCCCCTGCTTCTGCTGTATGAGCGGGACGCCCGTGCGCTCGGCCCAGATCGCCAGTTGGTCCGAGGCGGCGGCGCGGAAAGTGTCTGCCGCGCAAATGAGGACGTCATTGCCTTCAGCCTTGATGCGTTGGGCGAGTTTCCCGATGGTGGTGGTTTTCCCGACCCCATTGACGCCGACGATCATCATCACGTACGGCGCGACGTTTTCAGGCACGCTGGTCTCTGTGGCGACGCCGCCGCGCTCCGAAGCCTGAAGGATGCTGAGCAGTTCCGTTTTGATCGCGGCCTTCAGCGCGTCAATATCGTTAATCTGGTTGCGGGCGATTCCGCGCCGGACCGTGTCGAGGATGTGCAAAGTAGTCGGCACGCCGATGTCTGCGGCGATGAGCGCTTCTTCCAGCTCGTCGAGCAGCGCGGCGTCAATCTTCCGGCGGCCCTGAAAGACTGAATCAATCGTCTCGGAGAGCGACTCGCGTGTGGCCGCGATGGCGCGCCGGAAACGTGCGCTGAACTCCTGTTCGAGCGCTGCCTCCTGCGCCTGCAACTCCTCCATCGTCAGATTCAGGCCAAGCACGGAAGTCATGAAAGGCGAACGCGTCGGAACGGGCTTCTGCTGCGAGGCTGGTTTTATGGGCTCGCGCTGAGGCGCAGCAGGGGCAGGCGCGACGGGACGTTTGGTTTCCGTGACCGCGTGGCTTTCGCGCGCAGGCGGCGGTGTCGGCGCGTCCCCTGTGATGGTTGGTTCGATTGTGGGCAAGGGCGGCGCGGGCGGCGAAGTGGCCGACTGCCCTGAGGCGGCGGGCGGCTCAAGCCGCTCCGTCTCCGTTTGCGCTCGCTCCTCAGCTGTCAAGGGCTCGTTCAGGCCGAGCGTGATGTAGCGGTCCTTTTTCTCTCGTCTCCAAAATGCCATGAATCGGTTAAGTACCTTTATGAATCAGGATTGGTTAAATGTGCACTGGATTATAAACGCAACTGGCGCACGGCGACAAAAGCATGGGAAAGGATAATTATGAGTTTTGAATGTTGAGTGTTGAATTGAGAGCCTTAATTCACTATTCAAAATTCATAACTCATAATTCTTTATAGCGGATCGGCCTCACTCCAGCTACGACAATGGGCGGACCCTTTTGGAGAGAGCTTTGAGCCGATGAGCGCCCCAACGCAACCAAACACTACGGGCAGCAAGGCGTGCGTCAATATCCAGACCCACACTTCGGAGGAGAGCATGCTTCCAGAAAGCTGTATCAGAGAGATCAGCCCGATTAGAGACACCGGCGCCGCCACCAGCAATCCCCATTTCCAGCCGAACGAAGGCCAGATCATGGCGAACACTGCGCTCCCGACCGAGACGACGAAGCAGAGGCCGATTAAGACTATTGAGGTCTGGTCCGCCGGTCCCAGATTAGAGTCAAACGTAATTAACGAGTTTATGAGGTAGCCAAGCAGACCCGCCGCGACGGCTATCAAGTAAGAGTAAATGGGAACTACGCGGGGGGAGACTGCGCCCGGATTCAGAGGCACGGGCGGCGCATTCACCGTGTACGCCGGATTGTAGCCCCGGTACATCATCGGCTGGGGCGGCATTTGATACATCGGAGGCGGCATCATGTGACCCGAAGGCGTTAAAGGCCACGAAGGCTTCGGTGCGCCCTGTTGCGGCGCACCTCCGCTCGGCATCGTGGGCGGCGGTGAGGGAGCCGTCGGCGTCTGACGCGGAGGTGTTGGAGCAGCAGCCTGCGAAGGAGTAGGAGTAGCCGGGAGGCGCAAGGTGGGTTGCTCTTCGACTTGTCGTCCCGCATCGTTTCGGGTTTGTTGCTCGTCCTCTTTGGATTGAAACTTCTGCGCCGCGATCTGATGAAGCCGCTCGGCCTCCTGCCGGATACGCACCTCCGTCTGAAGTCCCTGTCTCGAAGCGGCATGACGCGCGGAGCCTCCCGCCTGTCGCAGAGCCTGGCGCATCTCAGCAGCACTCGCTGGACGAAACTTTCGGCTGACGGCGAGCGCTCGATGAATCACTTCGGAGACGGCAACTGGCAGTTCCCTGTTGAGCAAGTGAGCGGGGCGCAAAGGGTCCGGCTGGTCATCCTCCATGGCCGCGAAGCGCGTGGCCGCGTCAGCAGGGTATGTCGCGGTCAGCAGGTGATAAAGCGTCGCGCCGAGGCTATAAAGGTCGCTCCGTGCGTCCGTTCCGCGCCCTGTTATCTGCTCAATCGGCGCATAAACAGGAGTGTAGCCGCGCACGCTCCGGCTCGTCATGAGAGTTGACATCTGACCGGCAGCGCCTTTCGCCAATCCGAAATCGAGCAGAAAAATCTCTCCCTGCCTGGTCATCTTCAGGTTCGCAGGCTTGATGTCGCGGTGCAGGATGGGCGGCTGTAATCCGTGAAGATACTCCAACACTTTCAGCAACTCGTCGGCCCAGCGTAAGACCTGCTCTTGCGGGAACGCACCGCCACGCACTTCCAGCAATTCTGAAAGGTCGTAGCCCGGAATGAACTCCATCACGAGAAACTGGCCATGGTTCTCCATGAAATAGTCCATCACTTTCGGCAGCGCCGGATGGCGCAGGTTGGCAAGCAGCGCCGCCTCGCGCTCGAAAGCGAACAGGGAGTCGGCGTCCGTTCCGGCCTGCGTCTCTTTGAGAGCGACCAGACATCTGACACGTTCGTCTATCGCCTCATAGACCGTTCCCATGCCGCCCTGGCCGAGGGCGCGCACGACGCGATAGCGACTTTGCAGAACTGTATCGGGGTCGAGCATCCCTGGAATCCTGTTTGAGAGCTTTGATATGTTTCTCCGATGCCTTTGCCGGATGTTGGACGTCACGTTCGACTCGCGAGCATAACGAGGCGGGCGAATCGGAGGAAAGAGCGAACCGCCGAGACTGCCCGTCATTCCACGGCTAACATGACAGAGGAACGGAGCGCAGCTATGCCCGGGGATTCTAGCCGAGTTCGCTCGAACGCGCCAGAAGCTTATGTTGAAATGGACCGAGTACGAAGGGATATGGATTGAAATTAGGGCATAAATATATCTGACTCACCTGTAACGACTAAATCCTTCCTTATCAAATTCAACATTACAGCGAGGAAGTATCTGATTCTGATCCCACCACAGCGAGTATTCGCTTTGTAAAGCAGTCACGGGCTGCACGGCGTGCGCGCGGCGGATCGTCTGCACGCCTGCTTCGGAGAGTCCGAAGTGCTTGACCTTCCCCGCCTGAATCAGCCCCTTCACCGCGCCCGCCACGTCTTCTATCGGCACCTCCGGGTCAACGCGGTGTTGATAAAACAGGTCTATGTGATCGGTCTTAAGCCGCTTGAGCGACGCTTCGGCAACCTGTTTGATATGTTCCGGTCGGCTATTGAGCGGAGGCTGTTGGTGCTGCATTCCGTCCGGGTCGATGTTGAACCCGAATTTAGTGGCGATGACAACCCGCTCACGAAAAGGGGCGAGCGCTTCGCCGACGAGTTCTTCATTCCTGAATGGTCCGTAAACTTCTGCGGTGTCGAAAAACATGACTCCGCGTTCGACAGCCGAGCGAATCAGCGAAATCATTTCCTGCCTTGTCTTTCGACGGACCCAACCCAAAGCTCATCCCCATACAGCCGAGTCCAATCGCCGATACCTCGAGCCCGCTGTTTCCTAATTTTCTTTTTTTCATAATTCCTCCCTAAAGATAATTCACCCACCTATACTTTCCTGCTGACCCTCTACCAAGCTTCACTGCAACATCTTTATTTTCCTTAACCAACTCTCAACTTCTTTCCGTGCTTCCTCTGCCCTTGCTTCTTTGATAACCAGATATTGTCCATCTCTTTCAAGGCCGCCCCTGGTGACGAAGCCTTCCAGAACCGTGCTCTGCGGACATAGTTCCCTAACGGTCTGAAAACTGCTTCCTTCGCCATATCCCGCATTGGTGTTGAATGGGATAACCGTCTTTCCCTTCAGGCTATATTGACGCAGAAAACTCTTAACGGGCGGCGGCAACTGCATTCCCCAGGTCGGAAAGCCCAGAAACACAAAATCGTATTGTTCGAGACGGTCGATCTTTGTCTTCAAAGGCGGCAAATAGCCGGTTTCATTCTCCCGGGCGACCTGCTGCACAGTTGCGTTATAGTCGGCAGGATAAGGCGTTTCCAATTCGAGTGCGACTATTGTGCCGCCGACCTTTTGATGGATGAATTCTGCGATTGCCCTGGTGTTGTTGGTCCGGGATAGATACACAATCAGTATCTTCTTTTCCCCGGAGAGCGGCTGATCATTTGCGGGCAATTGCTGCGCCCTGGAACAACTGGATAGAAGACAGATGGTTGTCAGGATCATCAGCGACAGAACGGTTATGCTTTTCATCGTCCTGAAAACCTCGACATTACCGCTTCTTCCCAGTGTTCGTAGTTTCATTACTTCACTTCCTATTTCTTCGGCGGCGCCTCCACGCCCGAGAAGACCAGCACTGCGTCTGGGAGGCGCTGCCCGCGGATCTCGATCGCCCTAACAGCCGAATTCAGCTCAGCGAGTTCGGAGGGTGTGAATCGAACCCCGGCCGCGCCGCTGTTTTCCAGCATGTGCGCCATCTGTGTCGTCCCGGGGATGGGAACGATCCAGGGCTTCTGCGCCATCAGCCATGACAACGCGATCTGAGCGGGAGTGGCCTGCTTCCGTTTGGCCCAGTTCTTAACAAGTTCCACAAGCGCCAGGTTGTGCGGCAGATTCTCCGGCGAGAATCGGGACTCGACGCCGCGGATGTCACCGGGGGCGAACCGCGTGTTCGCGTCGATCCAGCCTGTGAGGAACTGCACACCGAGCGGGCTCCACGGCACGAAGCCGATTCCAAGCTCCTCGCAAGTCGGGATAACTTCCTTCTCAGGCCCGCGCCACAGCATCGAGTACTCGTTCTGGACGGCGGTGACCGGCAGCGCGGCGTGAGCCCGGCGCAACGTCTTGAGCCCCATCTCGGATAGGCCCCAGTGCAGAACCTTGCCCTGCGCCATCAGGTCCTTGACCGCTCCTGCGACGTCCTCGATTGGGACCTGCGGGTCGACCCGGTGCTGGTAGAGGAGATCGATTCGGTCGGTGCGAAGGCGCTTGAGCATTCCCTCAACCGCGAGCTTGATGTGCTCGGGCTTGCTGTTGAGCCCCGGGCGCCGCTCACCGGTCTCGAGATCGATGTTCCAGCCGAACTTCGATGTGATCACGACCTTGTTTCGGAACGGCGCCACGCCTTCGCCGAGGATACGTTCCACCTCATGAGGACCATAAGCCTCGGCCGCGTCGAAAAAGGTGACGCCACGGTCGAAGGCCGCGCGGATAATGTTGATCATCTCCGGCCGGTACGGCACCGTCGTTTGATAGGTGCGGCTCATATTCTGGACGCCCAGGCCGACCGAGGAGACCTCCAACGTGCCCAGCCTTCTTCGCCCCGGCAAAGGATCCGCGGCGATCCTCGTATTACTCGCAAGCTCATTTTTTCGCTGTCCAGTTTGGGCACTGGCCTGATTCTGCGAAGCCGCCAATGCGAGTGAACTGGCGGCTAAGCCGGCCCCTGCAAAGAGCGTCTTGGCGATAAAACCACGCCTGCCGGTGCCCTCATTTTCCTGAGCTTTAGATTCGACTCTTTCCTTATTCTCTTTCATCTGGTTGCTTCTTTTTATTTTCATATCTGGTTTTCGTCTACACGTTTCTTCCGCCGCTAAAGACATGTCTCAAGTATTTAGTTTTACTTCGCCCAACATCTTCACCACCTTCGGATCACGGTGGTCGAAGAAGAGGCTTTGCTTCGTGTCCAGCGTCGCTATCGCGGCCATGTCTTCGGCACTCAGCTCGAAGTCGAAGATGTTGAAATTCTCGACTATCCTTTCCTTCCTGACTGATTTCGGAATAACGACAACTTCTCTTTGTGTCAGCCAGCGCAGGATCACCTGAGCGGCCGTTTTGTTGTACTTGGCGGCTATGGAGAGCAGAAGCTCGTTCTGGAATATGTTGTTCTTTCCTTCGGCGAACGGCCCCCAGGATTCGATCTGAACATTGTTCTCCTGCATGAACTGTTGGGCCTCGATCTGCTGATTGAAGGGGTGCGTCTCGACTTGGTTGACCGCAGGAACCACCTCGTTATGAACCATCAGGTCCATCAGCCGGTCCGGGTGGAAGTTGCTGACGCCTATCGCCTTAATTCTGCCCTCCCGGTATAGCTCCTCCATTGCCCGCCAGGAGCCGTAAACATCACCATAGGGTTGATGGATCAGGTACAGATCCAGATAGTCCAGTTGGAGCCGCTGTAGTGGCCTTTCCAAAGCCTCCTTCGTGCTTTCGTAGCCGGTTTCCGAGACCCAGAGCTTGGTGGTGACAAAGATTTCCTCCCTGGCGACACCACTTTTTTTGATTGCCCTGCCGACCGCCTCCTCGTTCATGTAAACGGCAGCGGTGTCGATCAGGCGGTAGCCTGTCTGTAGAGCCTCATAGACGCTTCTCTCACACTCTTCGGCATCAGGTATCTGGAAGACGCCGAAACCCAGGATGGGCATCTCCACGCCGTTATTCAACACAACATTTTTCATGATTCCCCTTCCGTCACCCCCGAGGCCCCGCCGGTAGGCTCAGCTTAACTGTCTCCAAACACCTTTCAATCTCGCCGGCATCGGTTTTTTATGTCCCACTGATTTAGTGTGATTCTAAAGGCTCAGGAATGCGGAGCGGTATGACGATAGTCGAGAATAATTGTACGATTCTGCAAAAATCCTGCGCGCGGCGTGCCGGAGAGGGAAAGAATGGGCTAATATGAATTCATGAACCGTAGAGAAGCTAAACGCGAGGAGCAGAGGGTACAAAGTAACAGGGAGGAGATGCTGGAGCGGATGGTGCGGGCCCTCCCCGAAGACGGGGCACGCGAAGCGTTAGACGGCCTGTTCTTGGCCCGCCTGACTAAGCCGACGGAGTCACCGCTCGCCCTATTCCAGCCCGCCTTCTGCTTCGTCGTCCAGGGCGGCAAGCAGGTGTTAGTAGGAGAGGAAGTCCTCTGGTACGACCCGGGACATTATCTCCTGTTCACGGTAGACCTGCCGGTCATCTTTCGGGTGGAGGAGGCGTCGGAAGAGAAGCCTTATTTCGGCCTGAGGCTGAATCTCGAACCGGCCCTCGTCGCCTCAGTCATGATGGAGGCTGGCGCCGAAACCCGGAAAGGCCACGCCAGCGTAAAGGCGATAGGCGTCAACTACGTAGAGGCGGACCTGCTCGACGCGGTCGTCAGGCTCGTCCGACTTCTCGATAAGCCCGGCGAGCAAAGGATACTCGCGCCGCTCATCAAGCGGGAGATCGTCTACCGGCTGTTGGCCGGAGGAGAGGGCGCGCGGCTCGGCCACCTCGTGGCTTCTTCCAGGGGGGACACACGCCGCGTCTCCAGGGCAATCGGGCGTCTGCGCGAGCACTACAACGAGCCGCTCAAGATCGAGGAGATCGCGCGCGCGATGGGGATGAGCGTCTCGGGCTTCCACCATCATTTCAAGTCCGTCACCTCGATGAGCCCCCTGCAATTTCAGAAGCAGATCCGGCTACAGGAGGCGCGTCGCCTGATGCTCGGCGAAGATCTGGACGCGGCGAGCGCCGGGCACCGCGTGGGTTATGAGGATCCGGCGTACTTCAGCCGCGATTACAAGAAGCTGTTCGGCGCCCCGCCGCAGCGCGACATCGCGAGACTGCGCGGCAGCCTCGAAGCTAGAGGTGCCCCGGCGAGGGTCTGAGGCGACTGGAAGAAGCGAAGCGACGCTTAAACGGGTAGACAAACGAGGTGTGGGTATGTCGGCCGTGCGTAAATGAGCCTGTGCTTTTACATAATTGCTGAAATTAGAATCCCTCAGCATGTCCGTTATTCCACAGAAAGGTTCTTTTGTGGAATTATACGATTCTATCACCGCGTGAGCAGATCATACTGAAATTCTCAGGTCTCTCCCCTAACAGGCTGTGCTGCTGAAGAATTAGGCAGTTAGATAAAGTGATGCAGACTTTGGGTTATTTTCCAGCCGAAAACAAAATGATAGGTGAGCCAACTATATTATTGCCGAAATTAGAGCTGCGGGAAAGCGCAGAGGCGGGTTGTAGATGAACAACCCGCCTCTGCGCTTTCTCACGGCTCGGAAAATTAAGACAAAAGTTTCCGGCTGAATCGGAAGGAATCCAGGAACTTTGCTCTGGTGGAATAGACTTCGGAGGATTCGGGCCCGAGGACGACCAGCACATACATTCTCGGAGCAGCCCAGTAGATTCGACAGATACCGCGTCCGTTACCAGGGAATTTGTCAGGCGGGACAGACATCTCAATCTCAAGGCCCTGATAACCGTCAAGCGTGATGCTCTTTTGGCTGATCATTGTGGCCCCAGACTCATTCATTGCGCCCTGCGCAGCCATATCCAATAAAGTTTCGGTCGAGAAGCCTGAAACCTGGCTGGGATAAGTGACATAGCCGACAAGATAAGCCCCCTGTTCCCGCATGTCGCTCGCGGCCATATGCATCTGGACCTCGCCGCCAACGCCCGACAGGCTCTGTGAAGACTCAATCGGCTTCTTGGGCAGTTGCACAGTGTAGGACCCGTCCCTGGACTTGAATTCCTGCCAGGAGAATGTGGGGGAAGGTGTTCGGCCGAACTTCCATAGAATGCCGATGGTCATGGCGACGACAACTGCGGTGCCAAGCAGCGTCCATAAGACCGGACTCGCACTGCCGCTGCTGGAGGCGCGCGGAAGCGGCGCGAGAGGCGACGGGAAATATGGCGACTGATAGACCGGCGGGGGATAATTGAATGACGTTTGATAAGAGGGCTGCCAACCCATCTCATACCCGCCGGAGGGTTGATTCCCTACAGCTTCGGGCGAGTCAGCGAACTTTGCTTTACAGCGCTTGCAGACAGACGCTTCAGCGAAGTTAAGGAACCCGCAATTTTCACATCTACTACTGTTCATAAGCTTCTCCTGAGGCGAGATGGCTTAAGCCTTTCTCTTTTCCTGGCAAATTCAACGTCACTACTATTTGAGTAGCTTGAACGAGTTGAAAAATTGAGACCTGATCTCGGACAAATCGGTCGTATCGGCCCCGGCCGCGATCAAGAGATACATTCTCGGTGGTGCCCAGTAAACACGGCAGGCTCCGCTGGCGCTCACCCCTCCCGGAGGCGATTTCAACTCAAGCTCCGCTCCTTGATAACCACTAAGCGTGATGTTTTTCCGATCAACTACCGTGAGCATTTGTCTTCTCATTAGCCCTTGCATTGCCGTATCAACAACATTATCAAAAGACAGGTTCCTGGCAGCGGCAGGGAAATCTGCGTACATCACAATACATCCGCCATCTTTGTTCACTTTTGCTCCCAACATATGTATCTGCACATTTCCGGCCGCAGTTGGCTGGGACAGAGACACTTCCTCAGGAGCGGACGGGAGGGAGACGGAGAACGTCCCATCCGGCGCCGTGTAGTCTCTCCAGGTAACGTTCGGAACCGCCCCTTTTCTATTCTTCAAGACGTAAGGGACGCCGACTACACCCACCAGGGCGAGGATGGCGACAACTACCAGCAAACCACCCTTCCCACGCGACTTCGAGGCAGTAACGGATGGAGCGTAATATGATTGATAGGAAGCATAAGGCTGCCGATTGAATTCGCTACCGGCGTGTGCTGCGTAGTCGTGTTGAGGCTGGTCCCATCCAGTCCCGCCCTCGACGCCAAGCGGGGAGTTGCAACGCTTACAAACTTCTGCCTCAGCGAAATTGAGGAGTGAGCAATTGCTGCATCTAATGCTATTCATGGGGGAATTCTCTCCTTCTAATTAAGCCACCGAAGCCGGGAGATTCGGTGAGGGGGATTGTTCAATAACGGAAGTATTCGATGTCTTCGCTTCCGCATCTTTCGGGCGGCGCTTGAGCCGCACACGGCCTGGCGAAATTTGTCCAGAGTCGCAGGCGGCGATGAGAGAGGCGACGACTCGCTCGTCATAGCGCGTGCCGATGAAGCTCTTGATCCGCGCCAGTGCGTCTTCAAACTTCATGGCGCGCTGGTAAGGACGATCGGTCGTCATTGCATCGAAAGTATCTGCGACGGAAACGATCCGCGCCTGCAAGGGAATCTCGTCGCCCTTCAAGCCCTGCGGGTAACCTTTGCCGTCAATCATTTCGTGGTGCATGTACATGCCTGGCAGAAACTCGCGCATCGCCGGAATCTGCGACATGATCTTGTAGCCTTTCTGCGGATGCTGCTTCATCAGCTCGAATTCCTCATCCGTCAGCGAGGCAGGCTTCTTTAAGATGTTGTCGTCAATTCCAATCTTGCCGACGTCATGCAGCAACGCGCTGATTCTGATCTTTTCGATCTCGTCGTCAGGCAAATCCAACCCCTGCGCGATGGCGACCGAGAAACGCGCGACGCGCTCCGAATGGCCGCGCGTGTACGGGTCTTTGCCGTCAATGGCTGCGGCGAGGCCCTTAACTGTGCCGAGAAAGAGCTCTCGGTTTTCGGCGGCGGCGCGTTGCAGCTCGCCGATAAAGTCTTCGACCTTATCGGTCATCGCATTGAACGAATCGCCGAGGTCCCCTAGCTCCGTTCGACTGCGCACTTGAATTCGTTGTGAGAAGTCGCCGGCAGAGATGCGTTGAGCACCGGCGGCCAGCTCCTGCACGGGCTGCGTCAGCTTTTTGGCGAAGAAGAAGCCTATGAGGAGCGCGAAAGTCGCCGCGGCGAGGCTGATGACAAATGTCTGGCGGCGCATGTCAGCTACCGATGCGAGCGCGGCACGCTCATCCTGAATCGCGATGACTCCCAGGCGGGAATTGCTGCCGAGCTCCGCGGTCGCGTATGAGCCGATCATCTCGATACTGCGGCCGTCTCGCTCCACGGTGAACGGGGCGAGCGCAGACTGAACTTTCGCTCCCGTCTCCTGCCAGTCCTGCACGACTTTCAGATCAGTCATGGGCTTTTCGGAAAAAGCTATGCGCTCGTCCGGGTGCGCGACGGCGCGTCCTTCGTTGTCAACGACGAAGACTACCGGCAAGCCCGCTTCGAGCAGCTCGCGCTCGCTTTTGGTGGACTGCTGCTGAACCGCCTTGAAGACTTCTCGGAAAGAGACAATGGCGACGACAGCCGCCACAACCTGGTTGCCATCCTCCCCGCCCATGACGGGCGCGGCAATCGTCAAAGCCATCTCCTGTCCGGAACGGATGATCTTCGGGCGGCTCAGAACCAGCCCGCTTCCGTTCATCAAAGCCAGCACTTCGCCGGCGCGCTCGTCCACCTCTTCGCGCTTAATTATGTCCGGCTGAAAGGCTCTGTGCGGCTCACCCTGGACGGGCTCAATCGAGAGCGCAATCAAATTCGGATCATCCTGAAGGGCTTTACGCAAACGGGCTTCAGAGCCTTGTTCGTTCAGGACACGAACCCCGCCGGCGAGTTCGAAAGCCTGTGCCAGCCCCATGACGACATCGCGGTAACGCTGCCCGTAAAGCTCTATCTGTCGCGCCTTGTCCTGAACCAGTTGAGCTTGGTAGCGCTTTTCAACCGAGCCCAGCTCGACACCACTCCTGTCTGACAAAAGCCAGCCGGCCAGCGTAATCGGCAACACACCGACCACCAGCAGCATTCCAAGAACAATGTAGAGCAGGCGTATCCGCCCGATGCGGTCGAACATGAGGTTTTAATGCGAAGCGAACTGTATTGATTATGCTTACGAACCTATCTCAGGGTAGGCTTTACGGAAAACCACAGGCAGGAAAGCCGGAAGCGCACTCCCCATCTACAATAGTACGCATCCGGCAAAGTCGTGTCAATAAAGTTTTACATCCTTTAATTGGTTGAAATTTAAGGCAAAATGCCGGCCTTCAAGCCTATCCGCTACGGTCCTAAGGCTTTTTCGGGGACATTTGCCCCCTCGGCCAAGCCCTTCAAAACCCGTTGAAGCCTAAATCCGAGTGTCTGAAGCGAGAAGTATGCGATAATTTTACAGACTGAAAAGGCGCGCGCCGCGTCTAAACCCATGAGCGCATTGAGCCGTTAGCAGTGCGCCGGGTGGATTTGGGAGGCGGCCCGCGTCCCGCTTGGTGGCCTGGAGGGAATGCAGACGGTGACAACCGACGAGCAGGTCGTGGAGCACGCATTATCGGGCGACGCGGAAGCCTTCGGCGAGATTGTACGCCGTTGGGAGCGACGCATCTTCGCGCTTGCCTACGGGATGCTCGGACGCGAAGAGGACGCCCGCGACGCCACGCAGGAGACTTTTCTCTCGGCTTTTCGCAACCTGCGCGGATTCCGCGGCGAAGCCAAAGTCTCTTCCTGGCTCCATCGCATAGCCGTCAACCAGTGCATCACACGCCAGCGACGAGCCAAGGTGCGCGGGGAGACGGCGCTCGAAGATGAAACGGAAGCTGACGGCGCCTCCTATTTTGCGCCGGCGACTGCATCGCCTGCTCATGCGGCGGAGAGCAGTGAAAGAACACAGGTCATTCGCCGCGCCGTCAAGGCTCTCCCGACAGAATTGCGACAGGTGATCGTCATGAAAGAGTTTGAGGAATTAACGTTCCAGGAGATAGCAGACGCGCTCGACTTGCCCCTGAGCACGGTCAAGAGCCGGCTCTACACGGCGCTACGCCAGCTCCAAATGCGTCTGAAGAATATGGCGTCTGAGGTCGTTTGAGATGAAAGAAACGTGGGATAAGAGAATGCCAGAGGAAACCAACATCTGCGCTCGTGCCGAAGATGTGGTCGCTTACCTCTACGGTGAAGCGACGACGGCCGAAGCGCGAGATTTCGAGAGACACATGGAGCGCTGCTCCGCTTGCCGTACGGAGATGGCGACCTTCGGTGACGTGCGCGAAGCGATTGGCGAGTGGCGCGAGCTTTCGCTCGGCGCAATCACTTCTCCAGTGTCTGAAGTTAACGCAGCATACTCTCCTCTTAAAGCGGTCGGTCAACAGAAACGCTCTGCGCTCGCCGCGTTGCGCGAATTCTTTTCGCTCTCGCCCCTCTGGATGCGCGCCGCGACGGTCGCAGCCGCCATTGTCTTCGCTGTTCTCACTTTTATCGCGGTCGCATATTTTAAGAACCAGCCAAAGGTCTTAGTCGTCGAGACGCCAAATCACGCAGAGACCGTAGTAAAGGATAACGACGATACGCAAGTCGCCGGGAACGATGCCCCGCAAGAAGATCAGCGCGTGAAAGATCAGCCGGCCCCGCAGCAAGAGGCCGTCGCAGTGGATAAAGCTCCGCAAGCGCCCGGGCCGACCAAGCGGCGGGTCCATATTTCTACGCAGCAACAGGCGAAAAACAGAAAGGTTGCGCCGCGCATCCTTAATCAGCAGCCGGAGGAGGTTGCCGACTATCTTCCCTTTACGGCTTCAAGTCCTGAAGCGAAGTTGCCGACCCTTGCTGATTTAGCGGATGAGTTTAACTAAAGGCTGCAGAGTGGAGCACGCAATTGTCGGCAGCTTTTAAGACGCGGGCGGAATCAAAGCAGCGGCTTAGAGACCAACAGAGGTTACGAAGAATGCAGAAATTACCAATCAAAGCAGCGGCGACAGCCACGACGCTTTTCATCCTGCTTCTGGCTGTCTCGTCCTTGCAAGCGCTCGCGCAAGGCCCGGGCGATCCTCCGCCGGATGAGCAGGCGCAACCCAATCAGGGCGAGAACTTGAGAAGACTGCTCGGACTGACCCCGGACCAGATGGAGAAGATTCGCGGGATCCGCCAGCAGAATGCGACGGATGGACAACTGATTAGAAGGCGCGTGCGCCAGGCTCAACGCGCTCTGGATCAGGCGATCTACTCCGACACTGCGGACGAGGCGGAGGTCGTGCGCCTCGCGCGGGAACTATCCGAGGCACAGACGGCCGAAGTTCACATGCGCGCCAGGATGGAGCTGAATATTCGTCGTGTGCTGACGCCCGAGCAGCTCAATACTTTTCGCAAGATTCGCCAGGAACGCATCATGCGTGCTCAGATGGAGCGTCGTTTGGAGAACAATCAGCCGAGACTGCCCGGAATCCAGCGTCCGGGGGGCAGACTAAATCAGCCGATGCCTCAAAATCGCAATGAGGCGAGGCCCGACGCCATCAGGCCGGGAGAACGTAAAGCCGCCCCCTTGCTGGGGCCGCGCGAGCGCCCGCCGTTTCGCAGAATACGCCCGTAACCATACAACAAAGAGTAGGGTCTTAAATTGAAAAGGCCGGTCGTTGATTGAGCGACCGGCCTTTTCAATTTAAGAGCTTACAGTGAATTGGGGCTGCCTCTTTGCGGCTTCACAGAGACATTTCCGGCTTGACGCATCAAGCCAAATTTGAGCATCATAGGCCGCTCGCTAAAATTAGGGCGGTCGCACTGCAAGCTTTCAAACGAAATATCTTGGCGCACCCGCATCTTCCGGGCGCGGGCTCCCTTTGATAAAAGGCGGCTTGTAGCCAGGCTGACGAACAGAGAAGCGCGGTGGGCACGTCGCGTTTTCGCTTCCCGTACTCGAATGAATTTCGCCACGCGCGCTCTGCTCGAAGTGCAAGAGACGACATTGCTGATAGCTCGCTCTGCCCGCGGGCTTTTTAAGCGTCCACGCTATGTGCCCGAAACCATCGCGCAGATGGATGCCATCGGCGTCGGCTCTTTGACGATCATTCTCCTGACGGGCTTTTTCACCGGGGGCGTGCTGACGCTCCAGACCTTTCCGACGCTCAAGTATTATGGGGCGCAAGGCACGACAGGTTATCTGGTGGCGCTTTCGCTCGTACGCGAGCTCGGCCCCGTGCTCACGGCTTTGATGGTCACGGGCCGCGTCGGCTCTGCAATCTCAGCCGAACTGGGCTCGATGACAGTCTCGCAGCAGATTGATGCGATGCGGGCGCTCGGCACGGACCCTGTGCGCAAACTAGTGACGCCGCGTCTCGTCGCCCTGTTAATCACGCTGCCGCTCCTGACCGTGGTCGCGGACGTCGTCGGCATCATCGGCGGATGGGTGGTCGCCTCGGGGCTTTACGGCATGGACTCGTCCATGTTCTTCAATTCCGTGCGCGACGGCATCACCGCGGATGATATTCTTGGCGGGGTCATCAAGCCCATCTTCTTCGGCTTGATTATCGGCTCGATTGCCTGCCACAAAGGGCTCTCGACCGAAGGCGGGACGGTTGGCGTCGGGCGCTCGACCACGCGCTCCGTCGTGACTGCCTCAATTGTAGTCATCATCACAGATTTTTTCCTGGCCAGGGCTTTACAGTATATACTTGACATGCCGAAATAGAGATTGCTGATTATTATGGCTTCGACCAACGTAGAGATCCAACCCACCATTCCGCCGCCAGGAGTTGACGGGCAGGTCAGTGAAGACGCTGCCGAATCAACTTTCGCGGAAGTTGACGACCGCGACCGCGCAATTCCCGCCATAGAATTTCGCGACGTGCACCTGGCTTTCGACGACCGCAAGGTTCTCGACGGTCTCAGCTTCAAAGTGATGAAGGGTGAGACGAAGATCATTCTGGGCGGCTCGGGTTGCGGCAAATCAACCACGATCAAGCTCGTGCTCGGACTCCTCAAACCGGACTCAGGGCGAATTCTTGTTGACGGTGTGGACATCACTGAATTCGACGAAACGCAGATGATGCTCGTCAGGAAAAAGATCGGAATGATCTTTCAGGAGGGCGCTCTCTTCGACTCCCTTTCGGTTTACGATAACGTCGCCTTTCGTCTGCACGAGCAGGGCGTGCCCGAAGAGGAGGTTGAGCCGGAAGTGCGGCGGATGCTCCGCTTCGTCAATCTCGAAGACGCGATTGATAAGATGCCGATAGAGTTGTCGGGCGGCATGCGCCGTCGCGTCGGCATCGCGCGCGCGCTCGTCGGCGATCCGAAGATCGTGATGTTCGACGAGCCGACGGCAGGTCTGGACCCGCCGACGGCCCGCACGATCTGCGAGCTGGCCATGAAGCTGCGCGATCTGGAGGACGTCTCGTCCATCTTCGTGACTCACGAAATGAACAATCTGGATTATCTCTGTTCCGAATACGCTGTGGTCAATGACGCCGGCGACGTTGTCTTCGAGAAAGAGGGCGAGCGGCTGTGCCTGACCAATACCAAAGTGATGATGATGCGCGACGGGCGCCCGATCTTTCACGGCACGGATGAATCTCTGAAAAGGTCTGAAGACAGATACATCCAGAAGTTCCTACGCGGACACTAAAGAAAGGATAAAGGTAAAAGTAAAAAGGCAAAAGTAAGCGATGCCCCTTCTTCCCTTTTGCCTTTTCCCTTTTTACTTTTGCCTTCTGTAAGCCATGCCTCCATCAAAAAAGACCATCGGCCTGAGCGAATTGCGCGTCGGCCTCTTCGTGGTAATTGCGGTTGCAATCCTCGGGTTTCTGATTCTGAATGCGTCGGGCGACATTAATCCGTTCGCACGCAAGCTGCACGTGCGTGCGCGCTTCAAGACGGCTGACGGCTTGCGCCCCGGCGCCGAAGTCAGGCTCGCGGGCGTCAAGGTCGGCAAGGTGGATGAGGTCAAATTGCTTCCGCCTTCGGATAAAGCTGACGACCCGAAGGTGGAGGCGAGCCTCGCCATTGACAACACGATTGATGGGAGGCCCGCACGCGAGCGGATTCGCACGGACTCGACCGTCTCGCTCGGCTCGCCGAGCCTGCTGGGGAACGACAAGCTGATTAACATCACCGCAGGCACAGCCGCAGGCAGCGAGGTCCAGGAAGGAGCGATCCTGCGCTCGTCCGGGGACCAGACCACGCTCTCGAATCTCGCCGGTCAGGACGTGGCCGATCAGATAACCGGCATCAGCAAGAATCTGAACGAGATCACACAGAAAATTAACAAAGGCCCCGGAACGCTCTACAGGATTCTCAACGAGGATGCTCTCTACGACAGCATCAACGCTGCTCTCGTTGACATCCAGGCGGTCACACGCCAGATCAGGTCCGGTGAAGGCACTGCGGGCAAGTTCATCAATGATCCGGCGCTCTACAACAACATCAACGACCTCTCGGTCCGTCTCAACGACATCGCCGAAGGACTTCGCACAGGGCGCGGCACGGTGGGCAAACTTTTAACGGAAGATGCGCTTTACAAGAAGATCAATAACATCGCGGACCGTGTGGAATCCTCCGTCAACGACATCAACGGACTCATCGCGGAGGTCCGGGAGGGGCGTGGCACCCTCGGCAAGCTCCTCAGAGAGGATGACATCTATAACGATGCGCGCACAGCCATCGCTCGCTTCAACACGACCGCCGAACGCATAGACAACGTCGTCTCCGCCGCCCAGCGCGGCGAAGGCACCGTCGGCAAACTTCTAACGGACGATCAACTCTACAACAACGTCAACCAACTCTCATCAGAAGCCGTCAAACTCATCTACGACTTCCGGCAGAATCCCAAGAAGTATCTGACCGTCAAGTTCGAGCTATTTTAGTCGCGGGCCGTTTGTTAGCGAATAATAAAGTTGTTCCCAAAATAAAAAAGTCCTTCCCAAAACAATAAAGTCCTTCCCAAACCGAGGAAGGACTTTGGCGGCACGGCTTTTTTCCTTGTTACGCTGCGAAGCATCCAGCCTCTCAGCTTTTCTGCGCGGAATGTTTTCAGTAAGGCAACTTATCCGGCAAGTTAAGCTTATCGTCAATTAACGCATCAGTCGACACTCCTATTACTCGGGCATACCTAAGTAAAGTCAGAAGGCTAGGCTCGCGCGTTCCTAACTCGTAGCCACTGATCCGACTTTGGGTAATTTCATCCTCCATGCCTAATCGTCTGATCATTTCATTCTGCGAGAGTCCGAGGGAGTTGCGTATGTGAAGCAACTTCTCTGCCAAGCGGGCTGGCTTTTTTCTACGGTAACGCCCCATCAGGAATTATCCCCTCCTGACAGGGCGCGGCAACGTGCATTACCCTTGCAACTGAACCAATACTGGTTTAGGCTGGATTTGAAGTGGCATGCCGCCAGAAGTTTTATTTCTAACTTCCGGCGGACGCGCATCACCCGACTGATCGCGCTCCGGTAAGCATTAGCACTGGGTCAAAATAAGCCCGCTTAAAGATAGCAGACATTGATGTCTGCTCGCTATGCGTTTCAGCCTTGTAACTATGGGGAGATTCTTTATGGCCCAATACGTTATGCACCTTTTGCTTTCAACGCTTTTTCTTCTTCCCCATGCGACAGCTCAAACCCGAACTAAGAATACAACGCAGGGCGAGTCTACTCATACGAGTAGGAAACCAGTAATTAAAAGATGGTATGTTTTTACGGGGCCTGACAGAGATTTTGTAGTGGAATTCCCTGCTAAACCCAAGCACGAGGCTGATAGCGAAGCCCCAAGCGGGACAATGCGTAATTTTGCTTTTAACATTGATTCTATGCTCTTCCTACTGTCTTATGTTGATTTAGGACTTGATCCAGCTACAACGGAGGGTAATCAGTTGCCCCTAGACTTTCGTCAGAGCATGTTGAGTCATGCCAAAGAACAGGGATGGACTGTACTTCGTTCACAATTGCTTCGCAAGAATGTTTATGAGCAAGAGACTTGGTCATTGACTAAAAGTAATCCTATCAGGCGACTACATTATATCGAGCGAAACATTGTGCGTTACGGACGGCAATATATATTAACGTGCTCTTCTCTCTTACCTGAGCAAAAAGTAAGCCCTGAGATATGCCGCCGATTTTTTGACTCCTTTCGTGTCGTTAGAGAGCCACAACCGCAATAACATGCGACCGTCCTGATGAATGGCAGCATCACAAGAAATGTTACAAATGGTTCCATAATCCCTATAGTATATGACCAAAAGCAGTGCAGCTAAGATACGTACATTATCGGTTGTCATTCAATGGCGCGAAGATGAAGGGGAGGAAATATACATCTCGCACCGCACTATGAATGAAGCAAAAGAATGTAGCTCAGAAGCCAAATTTAGCAGCGATGTGAAGAGTGGCCGTGCCATCTCACGAAGTTCTTCACAGCACAATGGCCGTCTTCGGCCTACGGACCGATTAATATTAAATGCCCTTCGCACCCGTCTTCATGAAGATGAGGAGGTGACAGCGCCTGTAACCACACGGGAGCTTATGGAGGAATGTTCAATCAGCCGTCGTCAGGTACAAATTTGCTTGCGTCGGTTAAATGAAGGGGGTTGGATTAATCATCTACAAGCTGGAAACAAGCTAGGTGATAATGCAGGCTTCCGCTACCTCATATTTAAGGATGCACTTCACAGATAACTGTGACTATTTACCTCGTTAATTTGAATAGAGAGGCTATGATTGACCCTGACGGACTAATATTCGTCGTATACTCCTACTAGGAGCATAATATCTACACGGCGTGAAGAATCTACGTGAGGCATAAATTTCCAAGATATGCTTTATATTTATATTAGACCTGTTGCGCGATAAGAGCATCCGAGCCGAGGCGTGATGCTGCCTCGAAGCTCAACTTAGATTGCCAAGCCTGTTCTTTGAAAGATTCTGTCGAAGGCTCGTAAGTTCACCAGCCCCGACACCACATTCATCGCC
>DASVXV010000150.1:0-2488 GCA_036392495.1 Pyrinomonadaceae bacterium
GCGTTGATTACGTCAATAACAATCTCGACAGCTCGCAGAAACATTTCCAGGACGCGCTCGCCACGGCCGGAATGCCCATCATCGGAAAGTTCGGGCAATCACGCCGCGTGCGTGCCGCCGCCCGCACCAGCCTCGGCGACATCGCGCTTCAGCAGAATCGCCTGAAGGATGCCGTGAAGTTTTACGGCGAGGCGGTCAAAGGAGCGCGCGAGGACAAGCGACTGGACCTGATGTGGCCCGCTCAGCGCGGGCTTGGAAAGGCACGCTGGCTACAGGCCGCACAGGAGAAAGACCCTAAGAAATCTCTGAAGGGCAGGGAGGAAGCGATTGCTTCTTACCGCGAAGCTTTGCAGACAATCGAGACGATCCGCGCCGGGAGTCTGCGCGCGGACGAGGCGCGCACAACCTTTCTAGGGACGACCGCCGATGTCTACGACGAGACGTCGAACAACCTCGCGGAGATGGCGCTCCTCGGCGCGCCCGCTCCGGGCACCCCGCTCGAAGGTCAGGCCCTGGCTTATGCCGCCGAAGCCTTCAAGGTCGTCGAACAGGGTAGAGCGCGCTCTCTCCTGGACATGCTTGGCGAGGCCGGGGCGGACATCACCGAAGGCGTGCCCCCGGATTTGCTCAAGCGCAGGCAGGACAACCTCGACCGTCAGCAGGAGATCGCACAACAACTGACGGGCGTCGCCGTCGCGGAAGGCGAGGAGAAGCCTGACACCGGAAAACTCGAAGCGGAGCTTGAAACGCTCTCGACCGATTACGACAACATCGAGAATCAGATTCGCGCGGCGAGTCCGAAATATGCGGCGCTCACGTCGCCGCAGCCTCTCAGCCTCGCGGAGGTCCAGCAGAAGGTCCTGGACGATAAAACGGCGCTCCTCGAATACAGCCTCGGCAACGATGGCTCGTACCTTTGGGCCGTGACACAGACCAGCGTCGCTCTCTTCAAGCTGCCCGCGCGCTCCGCCGTTGACCAGCAGGCGCAGGAGTTTCGCGCCGCGTTGATCCCGCCGAAACTCAGACGCCGCATCGTCGGCATTGATGTTGCCGAAGCGACACGCGGCCTGGGGTTGGCAAGCGACCCGACCGCAGCAGGTCCTGCTGCGAACTTTGCTACCGCTTCCAATGCTCTTTACAGGACCGCCGTCGAGCCGGCTTCGAAACTCGTCGGGGACAAGCGCCTGCTCGTCGTCGCAGACGGGGCGCTCAATTACGTCCCCTTCGAGGCCCTGGTCACGGCCGCTGGCGGGAGCGACTATGCCAGTCTTCCTTATCTGGTCAAAACCAACGAGGTCGTCTATGCCCCGTCCGCATCAGTTGTCGCAGTCATCAGGCAGACGGCGGCCAAGCCCACGGGGAAGAGCATGCTTCTCGTCGCCGACCCTGTCTTCACAGCTACGGACCCCCGAGCCAAAGGCGCGGCGGCCACAACACAGGCTTCAGCCGAGACGCGCGGCTTGAGTTTATCGAGCGCTGCGACGGACGTCGCGGGCACGCCGGCGGGCGGAGCGCCGCCGACGGGCGCGCTGCAATTCATGCGACTGAACGGGACGCGCGTCGAGGCAGAGCAGATCGCCAGATTCGCGCGGGCAGGCGGCGGGCAGGCGGACGTGTGGCTGGACCTGGACGCTAACGAGACCAATATGGCGACGCGCGACATCAAGAAGTACCGTGTCATACACGTCGCCACGCACGGCCTGCTCAACGCCGAGCGCCCGCAGTTTTCGGGTGTCGTACTCTCCCTGGTGGGCAACAAGAGCGGCGACGGATTTCTCCGGACGGATGAAATCTTCAATCTGAATATCGGCTCGCCGCTCGTCATGCTGTCCGCCTGCGAGACGGGCCTGGGCAAAGAGAAGCGCGGCGAAGGCGTCATCGGGCTGACGCGCGCTTTCATGTACGCGGGAGCGCCGACCGTCGGCGTCAGTCTCTGGCCCGTTGCCGACAAGTCAACGGCCGATCTGATGACAGATTTTTACAAGCGCCTGCTCTCCACGCCCAACGCATCGCCGAGCATGTCGCTTCGCGGCGCGCAGATCGCCATGATCGAGGGCAAGAGATACAGCGCGCCGTTTTACTGGGCGCCGTTCGTGCTCGTCGGCGAGTGGCGATAATTGCCAGCCCCCGAAGGGTGCGTAATATCTGTAGCCACCCGGCGCGAGCCGTGAAAACCGGACCCCGTAACAAAGATAGAGCCCCGTCAGGGGCGGCAGCATAAAGCCCAGGGCGCAAGCCCTGGGTTACCAGCAGGAAGAAAAACAAAAGCCCATGCGAATGGGCGACAGCCCGTGAACGCCCGCATGTAATTCAAGGGCTGTCGCCCATTTCATGGGCTTGCATTACGAAATCGGCGCTGTGACCCAGGGCTTGCGCCATTAGTATCTACACAAGTCAGAAACCTCCATTTTTCTTAGGATTTCTGACTACTTGGGAAAGTGACCAGAGCGCAGCAAAGATCAGACCTGAATTTGTTCGATCCGTTTTT
>DASVXV010000151.1:0-6615 GCA_036392495.1 Pyrinomonadaceae bacterium
CGCAGCTCACACCCCTGGACCCGAAAGCGAAGGCCGCCGCCGATGCCAGAAGGCGCGGTTGGTTATTCACCTCTCACCCATGAACCTGTGGCCGGACAAAATCGCTGAGCACTAAGCGGACATTTCCCCTGAGCAGTAACAGACTTTCGGTTCACATGGGCCTCCCGCTTCTGAGATACTCGCCCTCGGAAAACGGCATCATGAACTGCCTCCACTTAAAGCTGGCTCTTCCGATTGCGTGGGTAGCGCTCTGCCTAACTCCCGTTGCGTCGCAGGGCCAATCAAAGGCGAGCGCGCCAGATGTTCGTCGGGCATCCTCCTCGGTCTTTGAGGAACTGGCGGACAAGGTGGGACTAAAATTTCGGCACTACAACGGCGCGACGGGCAAGCTTTTACTGCCGGAGGTGATGGGTGCGGGCGCGGCCCTCTTTGATTTCGACTCGGATGGCGACATGGATGTCTTCCTCGTTCAAGGCTCTGTCCTCGAAGCGAGCGACAACCCTCAGCGCACGCTCTTCCCCTGGCGCGAACGCGTTGCGCCGCGCGGGAGACTCTTTCGCAACGATTTAATGGTCGGCAAGGATGGCAGCCGGACGTTGAAGTTCACAGACGTGACCGAGCAGAGCGGCATCCGAGCTTTCGGATACGGGATGGGCGCAATCTCAGGCGACGTGAACAATGACGGCTGGCCCGATCTTTATCTCTCGAACCTCGGCTCGAACCAGTTGTATCTCAACAACGGCAACGGCACGTTCACGGACGCGACCGAGAAGGCGAAGGCGGACGACCGGCGTTGGAGCACGAGCGCGGCTTTCGTTGATTACGACCGGGATGGGTGGCTTGATCTGATGGTGGTCAACTACGCGGACTTCGCGGTGGCAACTAGCCCCGCCTGCTACGCCGAGACGACCATGAAAGATTATTGCGGGCCGCGCTCTTTCCGGCCACCGGGCAACCGCCTGCTGCACAACAAAGGAGACGGGACGTTCGAGGACATAACCGTCGCGGCAGGCCTGAGCCGTGAGTTCGGCCATGCGCTCGGGGTCATCACCGCAGACTTCGACTCGGACGGGTGGATGGACATCTACGTCGCCAACGACGGCGACCCGAACCAACTCTGGATCAACCAGAAGAACGGAACCTTCAAAAACGAAGCGTTGCTGGCGGGAGCCGCCGTCAATCGCGATGGCGTGGCGGAGGCAGGCATGGGTGTGGACGCAGGCGATTTCAACAACGATGGCACAGAAGATATTTTCGTCACGCACTTGATGGAGGAAACCCACACGCTCTACGTCAACACGGGCGGCGCTGCTTTTGAAGATCGCACGCGTGAAGCTGGCTTAGGGTTACCCGGCAGCCGTCTAACGGGTTTCGGCACATTGTTCTTCGACTACGACAACGACGGGCGGCTAGACCTGCTCGTGGTCAACGGGGCCGTTCGCCTTCTGCCGGAACTCCTGCGCAAAGGCGACCCTTATCCTTTGGGCCAGCCCAACCAGCTCTTTCACAATGAAGGCGCGGGCCGCTTCCTGGAAGTCTCCGAACAGGCTGGTGAAGCCTTTCGTCTCCTTGAGGTCTCGCGCGGCGCGGCCTTCGGCGACATAGACAACGACGGTGACACGGATGTGCTCGTCACAAACAACAACGGTCCTGCGCGCCTCTTCCTGAACCGGATCGGAAATCGGAATCAGTGGCTGGGGCTGCGGCTGACTGGCAAACGAATCAATCGGGACATGCTCGGCGCGAAGGTAGAGGTCGTCGTCTCGCCGAAGCAGGTCTTGCTGAGACGCGCCCGCACGGACGGCAGCTACTTGTCTTCGCAAGACCCAAGGGTGCTGGTCGGACTGGGCAATGCGGAGCGCGTCGAGGCTGTCCGCGTCCGCTGGCCCGACGGCCAGGTAGAGGAGTGGAAGAATCCGCCAATCAATCGTTACCTGACGCTCAAGGAAGGAACCTCGTCAAAGAAGTGATGCTTCAATTTCAAGTGAAGCGTCTGTACAAAACAGCCGCTACGCGGCATTGAGCCAAGCATGGGATTTATGTACAGCCGTCAATATAATTACTTCGCGATCTGCCTTATCGTCATCGTCACATTTGTGGTGTGCGCCCAGGTTATTGCTCAGACGACGCAGGGAAGTATCCTGCCGCCGCCCGTGCCGGGGTTAGTGCCGGTACATCGCCCGGACACGCGTAATCTGGAGCCGGAGGTACGCGAGCACATAACTTCGGCTGAGAGCGCGCTCGCCGCCGCCGCGAAAGATCGTGCTACGCCCGCCGCCAAACTCGGCGAAGCTTATGGAGTAATGGGTCAAATCTATCAGGCGTATTCTCTTCACGAGGCGGCCAAAGAATGTTACCTGAACGCCGCGCGGCTGGCCTTGAAGGACTTTCGCTGGGTTTATCTGCTCGGAAAATTGTATGAGCGAGAGGGGGACGTGCAAGCTGCCATCGGTTACTACGACACCGCCCGCGATCTGCGCCCGGACTATCTGCCGTTATTCGTCAGCCTGGGAAACATCTACCTGCAACTGAACCGTCTGGAAGAGGCCGAAGCAAGTTTCAAACGTGCGCTTGAGATTAGCGCCGCGAGCGCCGCAGCTCAATATGGGCTTGGGCAAGCGGCCCTGTCGAGACGAAGCTACCGAGAGGCCGTCAAATATTTAGAGCAGGCGCTCAAGCTCGCGCCGGAGGCCAATCGTCTCCACTACGCTCTGGCGATGGCTTATCGCGGACTCAACGAGACGGAGAAGGCGCGGTCTCATCTCGCGCTGAGCGGAACGGTCGGGGTGCGCGCGGCTGATCCGCTCCTGGACGGGCTGCAAGAACTCGTCAAGGGAGCGCGCCTTCATTTGATTCGCGGAAAGGTGGCGCTCGAAGCGCGCAGGTACCGGGAAGCTGCCGCCGAGTTTCGCAAAGCTCTTGTCGAGCAGCCCGACAGCATCCCGGCGCATTTCAATCTGGGCGCGGCTTTAACCCAGACGGGAGATTTGCGTGGGGCCGTAGAGCAATTTAGAGAAACCCTCCGACTCGACCCCCGGCACACTAACGCGCATTACAACCTCGGCCTTCTGCTGGCACAGACCAACCAGCATGAACAGGCCATCACGCACCTGCGCTTCGTCGTCGCGGCTTCTCCGAGCGATAACAATGCACGGTTTTTGCTCGCGCAGGCGCTCCTTCATGTCAGCCGCTTAGAAGAAGCCGAGACGGAGTTTGCGCGCGTCGTTGAGGCAGACCCGGACAACGAGGCCGCGCTGCTCGGACTCGTCAAAATTCTGCTGGTCAAAAAGCAATACAGGCAGGCGCTCTCGGCTCTGGAGAAGGGACATGCGCAGTTTCCGCGGAAGGGGCTGACTGCTGTCTCGCTCGCTTACCTGCTGGCCGCTTCTCCACAGCTTGATCTGCGCGACGGCCAGCGCGCTCTTACTCTTGCTCAAACCATTTACGAAGCGACCGCCTCAGTCAATCACGGCGCTCTCGTGGCGATGGCTCTGGCGGAACTGGGGCGTTGCGATGAGGCCGCCACGTGGGCGCGACGGATGGCCGATAAAGCCGCAGGGGAGGGCAAAGCTGATCTCGTCTTGAAATTGAAAGCAGAGTTGAATAGATACGAGCGTGAGCGGCCATGTCGCCCGACGCCTGACCTGAACCTCTCCGGCCAGGCGCCGTGACGATAAACGAAAGGCAGCTTGCAGGATTATCTCCAATCGCCGCTGCCCAGGGCTTTGCCGCAGCGATTGCAGTAACGTGCGCTCGTGTCTTTCTGGACCGCGCCGCAGCCGCTACAGGTGCGTCCCATCCGCATGTTCGCGCCACAGGTCGAGCAGTAGTCGGAGCCAGCGCTGGTGGCCGAGCCGCAAGTGCCGCAGCGTCCGGGCAACGGGGGCACGTAGCCTCCCGCTTTTGCGGCGATGTGCTCGTCTATGATCTTCCAGGCATCTTCCGTAATCTTATGCTGCCAGTAAGCGCCGAGCGCTGGAAGCGCGAGCAGCAACCCGCTTGAGAGAATGACGGCGACGGCAGCTACGGCTGCCTTGTCGAACCACTTCTGCATTCCGATTTCGACGCGTGTGCCGCCGTGCTCCGGCGTGATCTTGATGGTCAGTGCCGAAGACATCCCGGTCAGCTCGCGCAGCGTGCTCTCTTTTCGGGCCTGGAGGACGCTTGTCGCGGCGACCTGCATCGTCTGCACCTGGTAATCCTCGTCAAAAAGGTTCCGCAACTGCCTGAGCAATTGCGGGGCATCTGCTTCCACGCCCGGATAGTATCTGTTGTCCATCTCGTAGGACAGACATTCTTGTCTGTCATGAGCGCCGTCAGGCGCGAATACTGTTAGTTAAAATCATAAGCGTGCTCGCGCACGCTTTGACAGACAGGAATGTCTGTCCCACTGACAGGCAAGAATGCCTGTCCTACTTCTTCTTCTCTTCCGGCGGTATCTTGTTGGCGGCTTCTAAAATCTCCTGAACATTGTTGACGACCTGTTCGAGGGCGGCGCGCTCCTGGTCCCCGGTCAGTTGCTCGCGCAGGGCTGTGAGCTGTGCCTGGAAGCGTGTGGCGGCGTCCGCCAACTTTTTGAGTGCTTTCGAAAGGAGCCGATTCTTTTCGTCGCGCAGGGCGACGTCGTCTATGTTCGTGATGGCCGCGTCCAGGATATTCGCAATGTCATTGATCAACTCGGCGCGTGTGCCCTTCGGAAGCTCGCCCCATTTCTCCAGGTCCTTCTGCGCCTGTTTGCTCGCCGCGGCGTTCGAGTCCGTCAGGGCCAGCAGCCGCCTCTCGGCCGCTTTGATAAAGACCTCTATCCGTTTATCAAGAATCTGGGCAAGTTTGACTTGCTCTTCTTCCTTCGGGGTCAGGTAATCGCGCGCCGCGCGCGCCGCCGCGCCGGAGAAGAGAATCAAGAGCAGGCACGAGACAAGCGCCCGGTAAAAACTTTTGCTCATTGCTCTTTCTTTGACGTCTCCGCCGGCTTGGATGTCTCCGCCGAAGCTTCCGCGGCGGAGCCCTCTTTAACAACTGCGGGTCTTCTTTCGCAGCCCGTCTCTTGCATGACCTGGCCGAAGAAACAGTTGAGGGCTTCGGTGCGCGCCGTGCAGGTGAAATCCGCGATGGCGTTGATGTTCCCCTTGTACTCCGTGGGCGTCGTCCGGCGGATGGCTTCAAGGCGCGCGCTGTGGGTTCGCAAAGTCAGCTCAAGGCGTTTATATGTGTCGCGCATCTTGTTGTTGCCCGTCTTCACCTCGTTGAGATAGCGCAGGGCTTCTTCGATGAGACCCTGATAGATACCTAGCTCGGCCGAGGCCGCGTCGAACTGCTGCCCTGTGGTCAACTGCTCCGCGCGCACCAGGCGACCCTCTGCGAGTTCGATGGTCGTCCGTGTCCGCGCCTTCGCGTCGCGGACGACAGAGAGTTGCGTCCGCTCGCTGCGCGGCACGAACTTCATCGGCGGCGGGGCCGAGACAAACGGCAGGCGCACGTCCTGCGCGCGCGCCTCAAAAGCTACGAGCAGGGCAAACGCAAATGATAAACAGCAACCCGACGTAATTCGCCACGAACATGAGAGCGGGGAGTTCATAATCTTTAGCCCTTTCTTCGTGAATCGTCTGGTCGTAAATCGTGAATCGTAAATCGTAAATAGAGAAGACCACGCTTCTTCTATTCACGATTCACGATTCACGATTCACGGCTTTTTCTTCTTCACCCCCTCGCCACGCTTAATCTGGTTGCGCAGGCTCGGGAGCCGTAAGTTGACCTTATCAATTTCGAGTTGATTCTTTTGCGCGTCGGCGCGTGCGATGAACGCTTCGTACTCCGCGAGCGCCTGAGTGTATTCTCCAAGAAAATCATGTGCGGTGGCAATAAAAAAATGCGCGACCGCGAGATCGGGTTTCACTTCAAGCAGATGCTTGAACTCATTGATGGCTTCGGGCATCTGTTTCAACTCGTAGAGCGCTGTCGCCAGATTGGAGCGCGCCGAAAAGTTGCCGGGCTCGTTTGCCAGAATGTTGCGCAGGAGCGCAACGGCCTCCGGAAAGCGCCGCGCCTGCACCAGCGCCGCGGCATAACCGGTCGCGTGACGAATGTTGGTCGGCTCGACCGTCGCCGCCTTCCTGTAAAGCTCCAGCGAACGCGCCGGGTCAATCGTTCTCAGCGCCGCGCCGAGACATGCCAGAAGCGAGGCATTGTTGGGTTGCTCTTTGAGGCGTTCCTCGGTGGCCGCGCGGTCCTCTGCCGTGCTGTTGCTGCAATCCTTCGCGAGACTGTTGCGGAGCGCGACGACTTCGGGCAGCCGTTTACTCGCTTCGTCCAGCTGGTCGAGAGTAGTCGTGGCCTCGTCAACCTTGCCGGCCTGCGCATAAATTCTCGCCAGCAGCAGCGACGTGCTTAAGACGTTGGGCGCGAGGCGTCTCGCTTCGGCCGCGTCCGCCAGCGCCCCGCTGAAGTTGCCTGCGCCCGCGCGCAGGTCCGCGCGCGCCATCAGTGCCTCGACGTTCTCTCTGTTGATCGCAAGAGCCCGGTCGAAGCTGCGAAGCGCTCCGGTCTTATCGTCCAGCGCCAGCTCAAGCGCGCCGCGAGTTGCCAGGGCCGTGGCGCTCGCGCCCTCGTCCTCGG
>DASVXV010000152.1:0-71813 GCA_036392495.1 Pyrinomonadaceae bacterium
ATACAAAGGAATGTGTAAAAAACAGTATCCGTGAGGACAGGGTTGAGGAGGAGCTAGTGCTTATTCTGAAGAATCTCAGTTTCGACAGCGTTGAGACGGCAAGGATACGCCAGCACCTGAAAGTGCAATATCGACATATAGAGGAGTTCATAGAGGCGCGGTCCAAGTCCTTGCGGCTACAGCTAGAGCAGATACGAGGGCGTCTCTCGAAGATCGTGGACGCTTACGTAGACGGAATGGTGGAAAGGGAGATTTACTTATCGAAGAAGAATGCCCTTGTGATGGAAGAGAACACAACCAAACATCTACTGGAAAATCTGGATGAGAGCGCTCACGCTGCCATAAGCAGGGTAGAGGAGATTGTCGAACTGGTGAATAACGCTTATCTAAGCTACAAATTGGCGTCTTCTGATGAACGCAGGGAAATTGTAGAAATCATCACCTCGAACCTGATAGTTAAAGATAAAAGGCTTGTGATTAAGCTGAAAACTCCGTTTGAGATGATTAGTAAACACAGAGAATTGTCATGTGGTAGACCACAACGGGACATGGGTCGAACTCTTTTGGCTTTAATAAGCCAACTCATTAAATATTTTAAGGATTATCCAGAAGAAGAAAAGGACGAATTAATGCAGAAGACGTTAACCAGCGATAAACAGCTAGCCTTAGCTCACAAAGTATCTTACAAAGAAAGATTTTTGGGTAGAGCTGCATAGCGGCATATCTAGCGCCCCGGCATATGGGCTAATTTTTTCTACGTTCTTCTGAAACTACGCATAATTCTGCTTGAGAGGCGCGGCAGTATGCACATCTATTGCGCAATCTATTGTTTCGATTAGCCTCGGCTAACGCACTTTTCTTAGCTACTGTTGCTTTGAATTGAGTTCTCCACAGCTACCTAAATAAAGAGTATTAAATAAAGAGATAAAAGAAAAGTAAGTGGAGTGGATAATCATTTGTTACTAGATGTCAGTTAAAACCTTTGCCCTACAAACTTGAGCGGCTAATTAACAAAAGTCATTATTTGTATGCCTAACACTATCATCTCTCCCTCCTTGATACAAAGAGTTATTCCCATTAATCGAATTTTAAAACACGAATATAACCGTGAATGGTGGGCCCCAGTTTGGCGAGGGTTGTTTGTTGATCCAGAAGGTAAGCATTATCGCTTGATGGGTCGAGCGCTTTGGCTTTACGGCTACTTACTTGTACACGCCAATCGTAGGACAGGTACTTTGTATCGTACTGTCTCGACCATCTCCCGGGACATGCAGGTGTCTAAGCGGACAATCCATGATTGGCTGTCACTGCTAAGGCGACACGGCTATATCAGTACCAGAACGACTGGAAGGGCGTTATGGATCGAGATTAAGAAGTGGAGACCGATTATAAAAGATGCGCAAAGGGGATAATACTTGATTCATTTGTAATAGTCTGGATTTGACCTTACAGACAGCAGCTTCTGGTCAAGTCCTATCCGACAACAAGCTCTTAACAGCGAAGACAGCGCAAGAGAAAGCTTAGGGCGCTTCACGCCAGAAGTAAGAATATTTAGTTACGAGTTGTCAGACACCGTATTGTGCAAGGTCGTGTCCTGATTTTTGCATATAACCTGTGGTAAAGCCTGATTTGTACCAATCGTTGTTATCATCTTATTTTTCATCTCATCATCAAGAACAAGTAATAAGCGCTGTTCGATATGCTCTATAAGAAAAATCAAGTCTTGGCAGTAAATTGTTGGCGAATCAAATCCTAACTTTGGGTGATAACGATGAGGAATATAACCGCCGCCACAGGCTTTAACCAATCTGCATTGCCGACACTTTTCTGATAAATTTTCAAATTTTGCGATTCTTGATGAAATCAGGTATTCAGAAAATATGTCGTCGAAAGAGTGACGAAAAACATTCTTTGACGTTGAAACGGCGCCATCATAAGTGGACTTCAGCGAATCAACAGCTTCATATTCTCCGTCTGTTTGAACAACGGTAAGGTGAACTGAAGAAAGGCCAAAAGCTTCAACCGCATATTTGCCACCTATCATCAGATGCATTAAATCTTCAAAAATTCTGATTTTGATACCCTCAATGTCATTGTCCCACCAATAATCGAACAGGCGTGATAACCACAGACCATAACCGTAGCCATATAGTTCATCATATTTTGAGGGCGGTTTTCTATAATGATTATAATGAGGAAACAAGAAATCTATTTGTGTATTACCGAATTTGCTAAACCATTCTAGGAGTTTAATAGGATTCGAGTCTGG
The DNA here is from genome assembly GCA_036392495.1 of Pyrinomonadaceae bacterium. Taxonomy (GTDB): domain Bacteria; phylum Acidobacteriota; class Blastocatellia; order Pyrinomonadales; family Pyrinomonadaceae; genus QHXM01. The sequence continues at coordinate 2,270 of DASVXV010000152.1, forward strand.
TTGTATGACACATAATAGCCCACCTCTGATTTCCGAGTATTGGGGCTGAAACAATAATTTCAGAGCTTTCTCTACTTGGGGGAATGTAGAATTCCCTTTGTAGTCTAGTCTATGTTTATCGTTTAGCTCCTTGTAGCCATCTAGACTAATTCCGATATTAATTTTTAGTCGCGAGAGGAGCGTCACCCAGTTTGAATTTAAAAGAATGCCATTGGACTGCATTCCAAACTTTACACTGCATATATCTTCTAGTTGAGCTTTAATTTGAGAGACGGCATATTCAAAGAAATCTTTACCAGCTAATAATGGCTCTCCACCATGAAAAATAATCGAAACACCTTTGAGTTCATGGGCTAAGACGTGTTCTTTGATTCTGTTAATAGTTTGATCTAGGACATCAATAGACATCCTAGGAGGTTTTCTTCTCCACGACTGGTCAGCTAATTTATATTCATAGCAGTAATCGCAGTTTATATTACATCTTGCTGCGACTTTTAAGAGGAAAGTTTGTATGAACGAGTCACTCATAGGCGGAGGTATGAGGTACTGTTACAGTATCAGACTGTTGCAGTATCAGTATGATCTGTGAAGCTGTCGTGACTTATGTGGGGAGTTCCCCCGTCAAGTTCGTGATTAAATCTATTCCGAACTCTCGTAAGAATCTTCTTACCGGCTTTCATATCAGGCTCATTAACAAGTTCAAGAAGAACGTCACTTTCAATATTCGCACTTACTTGGCCTGCTGTATCTAAATTCATTTTATTAGCCTCCGTAATTTGTATGAGAGTCATGTTCTGTATGGTCTGTGAATTCATTATGAGTCGGCGCTGAATTGCCGTTGGTAGCATCACACAGAAGTTCGCTATTGTATCTCAACTTTACCCTCTGAAAAATCTTGGTAGGTTGTTTACTCTCTAAAGGATTTTTGTTGGCCTCTGAATCGCCGGTAGCTGAAATAAGATTTTTCATGCCGCAATTCTATATCAAACAGGTGCATTGTCAATACATAAATCACGATCAATAAATGTTGAGTTTTGCTGTAAATAGGGGTAAAAGCTACTTAATAGAGGTGAGAAGGTGCATCAAGTGTCACTTCTTCTTGTTCCGATGAATTAGCCTATTTTGCCTGTGGAGGACATATGGCAGCTCATCATCTTAATCAAGGAATGAAAGACTTCGCTCAGTTGAAAGCGAAAGATAAAAAGTGGGTCATTGATACTCTTAAGGGAGAGTGGGTTACTGATACTCTTGAAGGAGATCGGGAATTCGTGCGGGTGTTCGAAGGGAAATTTATTGAGTTCCTAGAAGGCTTTACTTTTAAGCCTTATGTTTTTCTCAGCCACAACAGCAGAGATAAAAGATTCGTCCGAGGTTTAGCTCATCAACTAAAGAGCGCTGGAATCCGCGTGTGGCTAGACGAGGCGGAAATTAAAGTTGGTGAATCGCTTATTGAAAAGCTACGAGAAGCAATTGACTCGGTGGATTTCTTAATAATTGTTTTGTCTCAGGCCTCAGTTGAATCTCCGTGGGTACAAAAGGAAGTTGAAATAGCAATGAATCAAGAAATTAAAAACAGGAGAATTAAAGTTTTGCCTATCTTAAAAGAGACGGTTCCGCTTCCTGGTTTTCTCGAAGGAAAACTATATCTCGATTTCACATCTAAATCCTCTCGTGCTAAATCTTCTAAGAGACTTGTGGAGCATATTTTGTCCTATAAAAGAAAATGAGTGCTTTTAGATTAGTTAGAACTCCACAAAATAATTCTTCCGCGGAATAACGCTTTATTTGGAAAGAATGCCAGTTTCCACCTACCAAATCTGATCTCTTCTGCCTGTGCATAACTCCTAATAAGCCTCTTGCAGGATTCTGTGGATGCCCTATACTGATACTAACAAGCTAATACCAGCACATAATCTTGACGTGCCTTGAAAACCCGTATGGGGTTGGTGTGTTCATGCACGTCAAGAACCAACCTCCATTCGGGTTTTTAATATCAGTTTTCCATCAAGCTCACTCCGCCCTGAGCGGAGATCGAAAAAACTAGCAATTAATGTGTATCGTTGATGGCATAATGTGCTATCATCGAAACTTTGAAAGGGAACTATATGGGACTCCCCGTTGGTGTGTACAAAAGGTATAAAAACTCCTCCTGGCTTTGGATCTCTTATCAGGATGAGTACGGTAGGCAGATCAAAGAGGCTGCGCACACGCAGGACCCTGAGATCGCCGTTGACTTCAGAAAGCTGCGCATGGCCCAGGTCGCTGAGCGCAGGCTGATCCCCACTCGCCAATACGAACAGGTAACTTTCGGCGAGCTATTAGACTTCTGGTGGGAGCGTCACGCCAAGCACCACAATAACAAATTCGAGTACATTCTTTTCAGGCTGGACCGATTCAAACCGATGAAGGCTCGTCACATCAGCCCGGAAATGGTCCAGGATTTTCTCTACGAGCTATTGGAGAAAGAGAAACTCTCTCCTTCATCAGTCAATCACTATCGTTCGATCTTCAATTCAGCTTTCAACTTTGCCATTAAGTGGAAGAAGTACGATGACAACCCGGTCAGACCCGTCCAGCAAATCGAAGAGCGAGACCCCAGAGATCGTTTCGTGGAGGTTGAAGAACTCGGAAAGCTCATTGAGCAGTGCCAGCTTGCAGGAGATTTCGAGCTACAGGGCTTCATCATCCTTGCTGCCTGCACTGGACTTCGGAAAGGCGCAATCCTGCCCCGTAAGTGGACTGAAGTTCGGGTTGACGACAAATACCCCTTCATCCACATGCCGAAGCGAGACAGCAAGAATAAGCGCCCGGCAAGGCTTCCTTTGCCCAAGCTGGCCGTCGTAGCCCTTAAGCAGATGCCTTCCTACGGAAAGAGCGAATACCTTTTCCCCGCGAAGCCTAACGTCAAATACAAGGATGCTACGAAGTTCTCTAAGCCGTATGCCTGGGATTTAGGAAAGAGGTTTAAGAGAGTCTGCACTAAAGCTGGGATTAATGATTTACGGATTCACGATCTCCGGCACTTTGCCACCACAATGCTATTCATCGAAGGTGTACCTGATGAGATCATCCGTAAGCTGACAGGCCATAGAAGCGAAGAATTGCAACGCTATAAGCACTTCTCGGCTCCGTTCCTGCAACAGACGGGGGAGAGAATTGCCGGGAAACTTCAAAAGCACATATCTACCTTTTCAGGTACTAAGCCCAAAAAGGCCACTAAAAGCAAGAAGGCTACCCCGAAAGGTAGCCCTCAAACCCCCGATTTATCAGGACTAAATGGCGGAGCCGACGGGACTCGAACCCGCGACCTCCGACGTGACAGGCCGGCGTTCTAACCAACTGAACTACGACTCCGCATTTTCAAAGCTTGAAGCTATAATCTCAGATTCCGTAATTCCAAAATCTTCTTTGGTAGGCACGGAGGGATTCGAACCCCCAACCTCCACCTTGTAAGGGTGGCCGTCTACCATTGACATACGTGCCTGAAGGCGCTTCTATCTTATCCCGCAGGCGAAGTGTCATCCTAAGAGATAGGCGGAAGCCCTGTCAAGCGGCGCAATGTTTGCCCCCGGCACGCGGTGCGCTTGCGCCGCCTGCCAAACAATCATTCACGAAAGAGGTGGCTCATGGCTCTGGCTAAATCTTCTTTGTGGAACCTCGGCGGATTGACCTGGAAAGAACTCGGAAAGCGCGTCTGGACCGAGTCGAACACGGACGACATCTGGGGACGCGCCGCGCAATTGTCCTACTATTTTCTGCTGGCGCTCTTTCCGCTCCTGCTGGTCATGATGTCTCTGCTTGGAATTTTCGCGGACAAGGGCACGCAACTGCGCGAGAATTTAATCGGCTATCTTATTGAGGTGATGCCCTCCACAGCCGGGGAACTCGTCAAGAGTACCGTTGATGAATTGAGCAATTCGGCAGGCGCGGGCAAAATCTCCTTCGGACTGCTGGCGACTCTCTGGGCCGCGTCAAACGGCATGGGCGCAATCAGCGAGACTCTCAATACGGCTTACAACGTTAAAGAGTCGCGGCCCTACTGGAAAACACGGCTGGTCGCCATCAACCTGACCATCGCGCTCGCCCTCCTGATCGTCGCCGCGCTCGCGCTCCTACTCTACGGCTATGAGATAGCTTCGTCCATTGCGGACCGGGCCGGGCTGAGCAGCGTCTTTACAATCATCTGGATGATCGCGCAGTGGCCGCTCGTCCTCTTCTTTATCCTCCTCGCCTTCAACCTCATCTACTACTTCGCGCCGGACCTCAAAGAGCAGGAGTGGAAATGGGTCACGCCCGGCTCGATCATCGCCGTCGGCCTCTGGCTTTTAATCTCTTTCATCTTCAAAACCTATCTCAGGTATTTCAACTCCTACAGCGCCACCTACGGCTCGCTGGGCGCGCTCATCATCATGATGCTCTGGTTCTATTTCACAGGCCTGGCGATTCTAGTGGGCGGCGAGGTCAACTCCGAGATCGAGAATGCCGCGGCGAAAGCCGGCGCGCCCAACGCCAAAGAGAAGGGCGAAAAAACCCCTGACGAGAACGAGAAGAAGAAAAAAAATAAGCGCGGTAATAAGAGTTGAGAAATTGAGAATCCAGAAGGGGCAAACAGAACGTGCCTGAAATCTACAAACTCAGCGCCGAAGTCAAAACGGCGCTTGCGGACCGACGCGCTGTCGTCGCACTTGAGTCCACAGTCATCGCTCACGGGCTTCCGCGCCCGACGAACCTTGAGACCGCTTTGCGCCTCGAAGAGATTGTGCGTGCGCAGGGCGCACAGCCAGCCACCATCGCTATCCTCGAAGGCAAACTACACGTCGGCCTCAACCGCGAGCAGCTTGAATTCATAGCTCGGGCCGACGACATACACAAAATCAGCCGTCGTGATCTGCCGCTCGCCATCGCAAAAAAATGGAACGGGGCGACGACTGTGGCGACGACCGCCTGGACCGCAGAGCGCGCTGGCCTGAGGGTCTTTGCCACGGGCGGGATCGGCGGCGTTCATCGAGGGAGCCTGCCGGACGTCTCCGCGGATTTGCCGGAGCTCGCGCGTTCCAATCTGGTCGTCGTCTGCTCTGGCGCAAAGATCGTGCTTGATCTGCCCGCGACGCGCGAATGGCTCGAAACCTACGGCGTCACGGTCGTCGGCTACGGCACAGACGAAATGCCTGCTTTCTATTCGCGTCACAGCCATCTCCCGATAGACGCGCGCGCGGAGTCGCCACGGGAAGTGGCTGCGATTGACGCGGCGCGCCGAGCGCTCGGATTGGAAGGCGCAACGCTTGTGACCGTACCCGTGCCCACGGAAGCGGAAATCCCCGAAGAGGAGTTGCGGAAAGTTCTTGACGAAGCGCTCCATGAAGCTGAGCAGGAGGGAATAATGGGCCGGGAGCTGACGCCGTTCCTGCTTTCGCATATGGGTGAGCGAAGCGTCGGGGCGACGCTTCGGTCCAATATCGCGCTCCTTGAGAATAACGCGCGCGTCGCAGCCGAAATAGCCGTCGCCATCCGCCGCCATATTTGACACACGCGCGGCTCGCTGTATTATCGCCCGAAACCCTTTCATCGAAGGAGAAGAGATTTATGGCTGGACAGGTCGCACCATACGGGTCCTGGAAGTCGCCGATTACGTCGGACCTGATCGTCAAAGGCTCAATCGGGGTCGGGATGGTCATGCTCGATGGCGAAGACATTTATTGGATTGAGATGCGCCCGTCCGAGGCGGGCCGCAGCGTCATCGTGCGACGCACGCCCGACGGCGTAACGACGGACGTGACGCCCAGGCCCTTTAACGCGCGCACGCGCGTCCACGAATACGGTGGAGGCGATTACGTGGTCGCGGACGGGACTGTCTATTTCTCAAACTTCGATGACCAGCGTCTTTACAAACAATCATCAGGCTCGGAGCCCGTGCCTCTGACGCCCGATGTCAAGATGCGCTACGCGGACCCGATGATTGACCGTCGTCGCGAACGCTTAATCTGTGTACGCGAGGATCACACGGGAGAAGGCGAGGCCGTCAACACTTTGGTCAGCATAAACCTGGAAGACGGCGCGGACGCCCTCGTGCTTGCCTCCGGAAATGATTTCTACTCAAGCCCACGCCTGAGCGCGGACGGCTCGCGCCTCGCCTGGCTGACCTGGAATCATCCGAACATGCCCTGGGACGGCACGGAAGTTTGGGTCGGAGAGTTTGCTGAGGATGGCTCGATTGCGAAGGCGGAGCGCGTGGCTGGCGGTCTTGAAGAATCAATCTTTCAACCGGAGTGGTCGCCCGAAGGTGTTCTGCATTTCGTCTCGGACAGAAGCGGGTGGTGGAATCTCTATCGCCGGACCGAAGGCGGGCAGGTCGAGCCACTCGTGGAGATGTCGGCGGAGTTCGGGCAGCCGCAATGGGGCTTCGGCATGTCTGCCTATGCCTTCGAATCCGCCGAAAGAATTATCTGCGCTTACGTCGAAAAGGGGAACTCGCGCCTCGCGAGCCTGGAAACGCGCACACTCCGGCTCACGCCTCTTGAGACGCCGTACACGGACGTCACTTATCTTCGCGCCAGAAAGGGGCGCGCAGTCTTTCGCGGCGGCTCGCCGACCGAGCCCGCCTCAATCGTTAGCCTCGATGTAGAGACGGGACGGATAGAGGTACTACGCCGCTCGAACGATCTGGAAATTGATCCGGGTTATTTTTCAGTCCCGCAGGCGATTGAGTTTCCGACCGAAGGCGGAAAGACGGCGCACGCCTTCTTCTACCCGCCGCGAAATCCCGATTTTGTTGCGCCTGATGGCGAGCTGCCGCCGCTTCTGGTCAAGAGCCACGGCGGTCCGACTTCGGCCGCGACGACCACGCTCGCGCTCGGCATTCAATACTGGACGAGTCGCGGCATAGGGGTTCTGGACGTGAACTACGGAGGGAGCACTGGCTACGGGCGCGAGTATCGCAGGCGCTTGAATGATCTCTGGGGAATCGTGGACGTGGACGATTGCGCGAACGGCGCAAGTTATCTGGTGGAGCGAGGGCAAGCGGACGGAAATCGTTTGATGATTACGGGAGGCAGCGCCGGCGGCTATACGACGCTCTGCGCCCTGACTTTCCGTGACCGCTTCAAAGCGGGCGCGAGCCATTACGGGGTGAGCGATTGCGAGGCCTTAGCGCAGGAGACGCACAAGTTCGAGTCGCGCTACCTGGACCGTCTTATCGGCCCGTACCCGGAGCGCGCGGACCTCTACCGCGAGCGCTCGCCGATTCACTACGTAGAGAGTTTGTCGTGCCCAGTGATCTTCTTCCAGGGACTGGAAGATAAGGTTGTGCTGCCGAATCAGGCGGAGATGATGGTCGAGGCTCTCAGGGCGAAGGGATTGCCCGTCGCCTACGTCGCTTTCGAAGGCGAGCAGCACGGCTTTCGCCGCGCAGAGAACATCAAGCGCGCGCTCGACGGCGAAATCTATTTTTACTCGCGGGTCTTCGGCTTCGGGCTGGCGGATGAGGTTGAGCCTGTGCCGATTGAGAATCTTTGATCTCAGGCGCGACCGGTCCGTTACTCTGGTTTGGGAATGGCACAGTCTTTCAGTTACAGAATTCGACCGGCAACCTCTGCGGACCAGGATTTCCTGTGGGAGATGGTGTACCAAAGTCTCCCAGTTGAAGGACCTGAGCCCTATCCGCGAGAGGTTGTGAACCGCCCGCACATCGCAAGGTATGTGAAGGATTGGGGGCGCGTGGGCGACCTGGGTTTTATAGCGGTTGACGCGAGCAGTAATCGGCCAATCGGTGCCATCTGGTGCCGTCCGTCGAAAGGGGATGACAAGGGATTCGCCTACCTTGATGACGAAACGCCTGAGATGGGGATAGCCCTTTTGCCGGAATACAGAGGGCACGGCATCGGAACCACACTGATAAAAAAACTTTTTGAGGCTGCAAGTGAATTTTATCCGGCCATAGCGCTCAGCGTCGCGCCTGATAACCCTGCCAGGCGTTTATACGAGAGGCTGGGTTTTGAAACGGTTGATGTGCGCAAAGATTTTCCTGTGATGAGAAGGGAATTGAATCCAAAACTATAAGGCGTTGTCTGGGAATCAGGAAGTTTCGCAAGGGGGAATAATCCGGCAGCTATTCGACTCTACTGAAGGTAGGACTTCATGAAACGTAGAAGCTTTCTGGCAGGCACGGGTGCGGTGCTCACAATCCCTCTGGCCGAGCGCCTGGTCCGGGCGGGAACGGCGGCTGATGCCCTGATCCGTCCCAGGGCGTTGCGTCAGGGCGACCAGGTCGGAATCATCACGCCGAGCACACCCGTCACAGACCCGGACCGGCTGGCCCTGGCGGAACGCACGCTCAAGTACTTCGGGCTGCGAATGCGTATGGGAAAGAACGTCGGGCGGCATTCGGCGAATTACGCTGCGTCGGTTGAAGAGCGCCTTGATGATCTTCATTCGATGTTTCGTGATAAAGAGATCAGCGCCATCTTCGCCCTACGCGGCGGCTACGGGGCGGGACAGCTTCTTGACCGCGTTGACTACGATTTGATAAGACGCAATCCGAAAATCTTCCTGGGCTACAGCGACATCACTGCGCTTCATCTGGCGATTCAAAGGCGGTCACGTCTGGTCACCTTTCACGGCCCCGTCGTCGTCTCAAGTTTTCCGGCCTACACACAGCAGCATTTTCGCAAGGCACTTTTTGAAACGGAGCCCGTTGGGAAAGTAACCAACCCTACGGAGTCCAACGAGTTGAGGCCGCACCATTATTTGCGCGCCATCCGCCCGGGCAAAGCTACGGGTACGCTGGTTGGCGGAAATCTCTCGCTCATCACGGCAACGCTCGGCACGCCTTACGAGATAGAGACGCGCGGCAAGATTCTTTTCATCGAAGACGTCGGCGAAGAGGCTTACAGGATTGATAGGATGCTGACGCATTTAAGGCTGGCGGGAAAGTTTGACGGCGTAGCGGGAGTGATTTTCGGCGAATGCGACGGCTGCGGGCCTAATGATTACAAGGCATCATTCGCCTCGCCCTACTCTCTCGGCGAAACGGTCACCAACATCCTCGGCCAATTGAAAGTTCCGGTCCTCAGCGGTCTGACGATAGGCCATACCGCGGACCAGTTAACGCTGCCGCTCGGCGTCACGGCGACACTCGACGCCGACAACGGAACGCTGGAGATCAAAGAGGCGGGAGTGGTCTGAAATGATGGCGCAGAGCGAAAGCTCCGCTGGTTTTTCCTGCGGCCAGTATCTATGATGTTCCAACAAAGAACGTTTCTCAAAAGTCGCGTTAGCGACGTCTTGAGTTTAGCCGTGCGTTGAAACACACGGTAAAGTGAGTCATAACAGGTTGCGTGCGTCGCGTCAGCGACAATTGAACTCAACCGTCGCTGACGCGACGACGAATAAGTGACATGGACGTCACCCGCCGCTGAAGCGGCGGGCTAAAGTCAGAGCATCGCTGACGCGATGCGGCAGAAGGTTTTTTTACACGCTCTAAACAAAACGGGCCGTATTGTCAGCTTGATCTTAAATCGCGCAGAGAATGTAAATATGAACAAAGGACTCTTTTCTTCGGCTTCACGGAAAGGGCATTCGGCCGTTGCTGCTCTGAGTATCGCGTTGCTTCTGGTTGTCTGTCTTCCGCTCGGCGCTCAGCAGGGACAAAATCAGGCGCAGCAGAATCTCTATTCGCCGAAACTATTATCCGAGCTGAAACGGATTCAGGAGGCTGCGCTGGCGAGCGATTACGCTTACAAGCAGACCGCCCACCTGACTAATAACATCGGACCGCGTTTGACCGGCTCGCCGCAGGCGCAAAAGGCCGTCGAGTACGTGGCAGACGAGCTGCGCCGCCTGGGCCTCGAAGTAAAGCTGGAAAAGCTGACGGTCCCACACTGGGTTCGCGGTGTAGAGACGGCGGAGCTCGTAGAGTTTCCAGGACAGGCCCCGCAGACGACTCAGAAGATAGTTCTCACGGCGCTCGGCGGAAGCGTCGCTACGCCGCCCGCGGGCCTGACGGCGGAAGTCGTCGTGGTCAGCGACTTCAAAGAGCTACAGGCGTTGGGGCGGGAAAAAGTTGCTGGCAAGATCGTTCTCTTCAACGTGAAATACGACCAGCGGATGGCGGCTGAAGGCTTTGGGGGCGAGGCTTACGGGCAGGTCGTCGGTTATCGCGGCAGAGGACCGACCGAGGCTTCGCGGCTGGGAGCCGTCGCAGTGCTCACGCGTTCCGCAGGCGGCTCTCAAAACCGTCTCGCGCATACTGGAGCGACGCGCTATGCACAGGACGTCCAGCCGATCCCTGCTGCGTCCGTCTGTTTTGAAGACGCGGAGTTAATCGCACACCTTACGCGGGAGGGAAAGGTGCGCCTGCATCTAACACTGACGCCTCAGAATCTTCCTCCCACAATTAGCTACAACGTAATAGGGGACCTGAAAGGAAGCGAGTATCCCGAGCAGGTCGTTATCGTTTCGGGGCATCTGGATTCATGGGACCTTGGGACCGGCGCGATTGACGATGCGGCGGGTGTTGCGGTCGCCATGCAGACGGCGCAGATTCTCAAGCGGCTGGGCTTACGCCCGAAGCGCACGATTCGCGTCATCGCCTGGATGAATGAAGAGAACGGGCTCATCGGAGGCCGCACTTATGCTCAGGACTATGCTAATGAGCTAGGAAACCACTACGCCGCTATCGAGAGTGATCGTGGGGCGGGGCATCCTCTGGGCTTCGAGGCGAAAGTTCATCCGGATGTTTTGCAGATGCTCGCGCCCGTCTCTGAACTCCTGCGCAGTCAGGGCGCGGGTTTGTTGAGAAGGACCGACGGGACTGAAGCGGACATCTCGCCCATCGCCGCGCAAGGGGTCCCGGCCTTCGGCCTCTGGCAGGATACGCGCACCTATTTTAACTATCATCACACGGAAGCCGACACGCTCGACAAAATTGTGCCGCATGAGTTGCAGGAAAACGCCGCCGCGATGGCGGTGCTGGCCTACGCGCTTGCGAATCTGCCGCAGGCCCTCCCGCGCGAAGCGCCGCCCGCAAGAACCGGAGGGGATTGAGAGAAGCATCAAATGACGGAAGTAGCATCAATCAGACCAAAGGCCGTCGTGCTGTTGAGCGGAGGGCTCGACTCGACCACGACGCTCGCCATAGCGAAAAGTGAAGGGTACGAAGTTTACGCTCTGACCTTTCGTTACGGGCAGCGACACGAAGTCGAGATTGAGGCCGCGCGGCGCATCGCTGCTCTTTACAACGTGGCCGAGCACGTCATCGCGCAGATTGATCTGCGCGCCTTTGGAGGCTCAGCTTTGACTGGCGACATCGCCGTGCCAAAGGGGCGTACTTCAGCGGAGATGGCCGGAAGTATTCCCGTCACCTACGTCCCCGCGCGCAATACAATCTTCCTCTCCTTCGCGCTGGCCTGGGCCGAAGTTCTCGGTACAAATGATATTTTCATCGGCGTCAATTCGCTTGACTACTCGGGCTACGCCGATTGCAGGCCCGAATACATTGAAGCCTTCCAGCGCATGGCCGATCTGGCGACCAAAGCAGGCGTTGAGGGAAAGCAGCAACTGAAGATTCACACTCCCTTAATTAATCTGACGAAAGCTCAAATCGTGAGGAAGGGAATTGAGTTGGGCGTTGACTACTCGTTGACCATAACCTGCTACGACCCTTCAACCGGCGGTGCGGCCTGCGGGCAGTGCGATGCTTGCTTGCTCAGGTTGAAGGGGTTTGCGGAGAACGGTATTAAAGACCCGGCTGGATACCAGAATGCTGCGCAGCAGAGCGCATGAGTTACAGCATAAAAGAGATATTTTTTACACTTCAGGGCGAGGGTGCAAACACTGGCCGTCCCGCCGTCTTCTGTCGCTTCGCCGGGTGCAACCTCTGGTCCGGGCACGAGAAGGACCGCACGACAGCCATCTGCCAGTTCTGCGACACGGATTTTGTCGGAACGGACGGGCCTGGAGGCGGCCCCTTTGAATCTGCCCTTGAGGTGGCTCGTGCCGTGGCGGAAAAATGGCCCGAGGGCGAAAGGGGAGGGCGGATTCGGCCACTGGTCGTCTGCACTGGAGGCGAGCCGCTCCTGCAACTGGATGATGCGCTTGTTGCTGCTTTCCATCAGGAAGGATTCGAGGTCGCCATCGAGACCAACGGCACGCGGCCCGCTCCAGCCGGGATTGATTGGATCTGCGTCAGTCCGAAAGCAGGAACGGATTTAGTCCTGCGCTCGGGCCACGAATTGAAACTGATCTTCCCGCAGGAGAATGCGGAGCCGGAGCTTTACGTGGACCTGGACTTTCAGCATTTCTTCCTTCAACCGATGGACGGGCCACGGCGAGACGCAAACACACGCCTCGCTCTTCAATATTGCCTCGAACACCCCCAGTGGCGTCTCAGCCTGCAAACACACAAACTTCTCGGCATACCATAGATTAATTATGAATGTTGAGTTTTGAATTTTGAATTCAGGTCAAAAGCTTTTAATTCATAATTCAAAACTCAACATTCATAATTACTATCGCCCTAGCCGCCAGAGCATCACCACGCCGATTGTCAAACCTATGACGACCACTGCACGGCGGACAAAGACTCTCCCCAGGCGTCTGGCGGTGCTGGCGCCGAAATAGCCGCCCGCAATTGCGCCGACGGCCATCAGGAGTGCGTTCGGCCAGACGACCAGATTGGAGAGGGCGAAGCTGAGGACGGCGACGCTGTTGATGCAGATGCCCAGGAAATTCTTGATGCCGTTGGCGCGGTGAATGTCCGAGAGGCCCAGGAGCCCCATCGCTGCCAGCATCAAAATCCCGTTACCCGCCCCGAAGTAGCCGCCGTAAATCGAAGAGCAGAACTGAAAGATGATCGCGCCGAGCCACCAGCGCGCACGGGGCTTGTCTGCCAGAGCAGTGGTCCGCAACCTGCGGCTGATGGGCTCCTGAAGCGTGAAAAGGGCAGTCGCAAAGAGTATGAGAAAGGGAACCAGACGGGCGAAGGTCTGCGAGGGAGTGGCGATTAGCAGCCAGGCGCCCAGCCCGCCGCCGATAACGCTCGTCAGCCCCAGCCGCACGAGAATATCGCGGCTGTTGTCCATCTCCCGCCTGAAGCCCCAAAGCCCTCCGAAAAGTCCGGGCCAAAGGGCGACTGTGCTGGTCGCGTTGGCGACCTTCGGGTCAAGGCCCAGCCAGAGCAGCACCGGAAAGGTCACGAGCGTGCCGCCGCCCGCAATCGAGTTCATCATGCCGCCCACAAACGCGGCTGCGAACATGATGAAGCCGTGAAGCAACGCAGTGTCCATAATAGAAAAAGGCAAAAGTAAAAAGGTAAAAGGCAAAAGTGAGAGTCAAGGCGCAGGGTTTGATCTTCCTTTTGCCTTTTTACTTTTACCTTTTGCCTTAGCTCACCGCTCTGTCGGGCGCTGGCTGTTTGGCGAAGAAATCTTGGTAGAAACGCTTTGTGTATTCATCCAGCAAAGACGCGATGCGGGCCGGGTCAGGTGATCTGACTATGAGTCCGGCGTGGTAACGTTTGTTCATGCGCCAGACAATCTCTTTATCTTGATAGGCCGACAGGTCCGGATGTTTTTGCCGCGCCAGCGAGACAATCAGTCCGGCATATTCGCTGTGTAGGTTCGGAAGATTGTACGGCCGCTCGCCTCGCGCGATCTCGATCCTGGCCCATTCGGCCCAGAGGTTGATTCCGCTGGCCGCTTCAACCAACTCCACAATGTTCGCGCCGCCGACACGCGCCGACGTTTCCAGAAAATAGAAACGCCCGTCCGCACGCCCTTTGATGAACTCCGTGTGAGAAACGCCTCGCACCAAACCCTTCGCTTTGAGAACCTCTTTGTTCAGCTTGAGAAGCTCGCGCTCGTCATCGGAACCGCGGGCGACTGTCGAGGTAGTAAAAACTCCGCCCTCGTGCGCGACATCCAGGGGCGGCGAGCCATATTTGTGAGACGCCGCGAAGATGATCTCTTTCTCGGAGACGATTGAATCAACATGGTAGATGTCGCCGGGCACGTAACGTTCGAGAACATAATAGGACTGACGGTCGCCCAGCTCCTCCAGTGCGCTCCAAAATTCCTCTGGCGATTCAATCTTTTTGATGCCGATGGCGGAGGCCTCGAATCTGGGTTTGAGGAGCCAGGGCGGGCGGATGTCCCTCATGAATGCGCGCAGCTTCTCATAATTAAGCACGTGTATGAATTCGGGGACGGGAATCCCTGCGTCATCCGCCTGGATGCGCATCGCCAGCTTGTCGCGGAAATAGCGCGTGGTCGTCTCGCCCATGCCTGGAACGCGCAGGTGCTCGCGCAGGGCCGCAGCCGTCTCCAGATCAAAGTCGTCAAGCGGAACGATGCGGTCAATCGTTTCGGTCCGCGCCAGATAGCTGACGCCCTTGATGACGTCCTCCAGTCGCCACTTTTTGTTGTCGTCCGGAATCAGGAATATCCCGTCAAGGCTTTCGCGCGGCCAGTCGGCTTTGGCTATGCTCTGGGAGGTCAAAAGCAGCACGCGGCAGTTCTGACGCTTACATTCGCGCATGAATTCGGAGCCTTTCTCATAGCTCGCCAGGCAGAGAATCGTAATCGGGCGCGCGTCTTTCATGACGAAACTCCTTTACGGGGAAGGTTGAAAATTGTGAAGCATCATAGCCGGGGCGGCTCTTAGTTTCAAAATGGACTTCGACGGGCACGTTTCAGTATCATGATTTTGATCGGCTGATAAGCTCTTAATTAACCCGGAGAGTTTATGGACGGCTACATCTTTCAACTCAACTGCTCCGACGGCGGAGTCCCGAAACTCCCTGTGCGCGAAGCACGGTTGACGCCCACCGGCCTGACGTGCGACAGGCAGGAACACCCGAAGATTCACGGCGGACCGGAACGGGCTCTCTGCCTGTACTCGCTTGAACGCATTACGGAGTTGCAAGGAGAAGGGCATCCGATCTTCCCTGGCTCCATTGGAGAGAACGTGACGGTCGCCGGCCTGGACTGGTCCGCGCTTCAGCCCGGATGCAGGCTCGCGCTCGGGGATGAAGTGGTCATAGAGATCAGCTCCTACGCTGGACCCTGCCCGACCATCGCAAATTCATTCAAGGATAAGAAATTCAAACGCATCTCGCAGAAAAAACATCCGGGCGAGTCGCGCCTCTACGCCAGGGTTCTACAGACGGGTCGCATCGAAGTCGGCCAGCAGGTGCGCGTGCTCGATGGAGAATAAGCGCCTGAGGGCGGACCGAGCGAGCCCTTTGAAACTTCTTGCCACGAATATTCGTCAAGTAGAAAAAGATCACAGGAGCAAAAGCGCATGGCACGCATTGAAGGGGCTAATCCCGACAAGGTCGAAAGCTACATCAGGAAAGTCTTTGATGCCCAGGCGGAGAAGTGGGGAGCGCCGCTCTTAAATCATCTGCTCTACGCGCGGCGTCCGACGATCTTTCGCGGGGCACGCGGAATGTGGACGGGCATTGAATCTTCCGGCTTGATTGACGGCAGCCTGCAAGGGTTAATCAACAGGCGCGTCGCTTCGATCAACAAATGTGAGTTTTGACAGGACATCAACGCTGCCGTGTGCAGCGAGCTTGGCGTGTCGGACGAGAAGATTGAGGCGCTGCCGGAGTACGGCACGAGCCTGCTCTACAGCGAGAAGGAGCGGGTGGCGCTCGAATACGCGGACTGCATGACCATCACCGGACTGGAGGTCACGGATGAATTGTTCGAGCGCCTTCGCCGCTTTTACGACGACGACGCTTTGGTCGAGTTGACAGCGATCATCGCCTGGGAGAACGCTTCGAGCAAGTTCAACAGGGCCTTGCGAGTGCCTTCCCAGATGCTCTGGAAACGCAGGGCCGCGAAAGGGAGTTAATTTCAGCGCGAAAGGTAAGCGGCAGATGAAAGATTTCGAGCCGACCGAGAGAACAACTCTCAAACGGCTTCCGAAGCGCGGGAACTACGAAAGAGAGACGGTCAACAAAATCCTGGACGAGGGCTTCGTCTGCCACGTCGGCTTTATCTTTGAGGGCCGCCCCTTCGTCATCCCCACAGGCTACGGGCGCTGCGGCGACCAACTCTATCTACACGGGTCTGCGGCGAGCCGTATGCTGCGGACCTTGCGCGGGGGCGTGGATGTTTGCGTGACCGTGACGCTGATTGACGGTCTTGTCCTGGCGCGCTCTTCTTTTCACCATTCGATGAACTATCGCTCCGTGGTGGTCTTCGGGCGGGCGCGAGTCCTGGAAGACGAAGCCGAGAAGATGGAAGCGCTGCGCGTCTTTACAGATCACATCATGCGTGGCCGCTGGGAAGAGGCGCGTCTGCCGAACGCGAGCGAGTTGCGCGCCACAATTGTTTTGTCGCTTCCGCTCGACGAAGCTTCCGCAAAGATCAGGACCGGACCGCCGCTGGACGACGAAGAGGATTATGCGCTCAGTGTCTGGGCGGGCGTGCTCCCGCTTAATTTGACGCCGGGCGAGGCCGTTCCGGACCCGAGGCTGCCGGCGGGAACTGATATGCCTCAATACCTACGCACTTACCACAGACCGCAGGGGCCAAAAGAGTAGCGCTCCAACCGTCGCGCTCGCCCTGCATGTGCGCCTCTGAATGAAAGGGGTTTTCAGGAAACAATGAAATCCTGTAAACGATTCGAAGCCGTAATGAAAATCTGCTCAAGCCTTGCTGTTTACGCTTCCCAGATATGCTTCGCGCTTTTGCTCACCGGGGCCACAGCCATCTACGGGCAGGAGAAAAAAGAGCCGACGCTGGATGAGATTAAGAAGATGCGTGTCGTTTACACCGTGGCGGGGATGGAGCGCGCGCGTGTCCGCAAGAATATAACCTACAAAAAGGCTGGCGAGCTTTCATTGCAGATGGACCTCTACTCTCCTCCCGATCTGGGCAAAGATGAGCGTCGCCCGGCAATCATCTTCGTCCCCGGAGACGCCCCCTGGGAAATTCTCAAGGACATTAAGGACTGGGGAGTCTATCTTTCTTACGGGCAGTTGGCCGCGGCGCATGGGTTCGTTGGCGTCACTTTCAATCATCGCTCATCCGACAAACGGACGAAGGTTCGGGACGCGGCGGCTGACGTGGACGATTTAGTCAATTACGTTCGTGAGCATGCAGGCGATTTCAACATCGAACGGGACAAAATCTGCGTCTGGGTCTTTTCAGCCGGCGGCGTTTACCTGCGCTCGGTCCTGAAAGACAAGCCTGGCTATGTGCGTTGCATCGTCACTTATTATTCTCTGCTGGGCTTTTCCAAGGGCGAAGCGCCGGACGACATCGCCGTTGAGTTTACAGTCGCAAATTATCTCAAGCAGAATCCGAAAGCGTTGGCGCCAATGTTAGTCGTCAAAGGCGGTAAGGATTTTCCAGATATTAATGGAGCGGCGGACGAGTTCGTGCGCGAAGCGATGGCGCAGAACATCAATCTGGAATTCATCAACTACCCGGAGGGACAGCACGCCTTCGACGTCGAGGACGATACCGAGCAGACCCGCCGGATAATCAGGAGAACCCTGGAGTTTATTAAAGAGCATTTGCGTTAAGCTTTTCTCGATAGGGTTTTCGGACGCTGGTTCCTCTCTGGAGATTTCGGGATGAAGAGAAATTTCTCATTGTTATTGATTTCGCTGGCATTCACGGCGAGCGCGCTGGCGCAGGAATCGAAGATGCCGCCTGAGGTCCGCTCCCTGGTAGAGGCTGAGCGCGCCTTTGCCGCGAAGTCTGTCGAAAAGGGAATACGCGAATCCTTCCTGGCGAACCTCGCAGACGATTCAATCCTTTTTCGTCCTCTCCCTGTTAACGGGAAGAAATGGATGGAAGAACACACGAACCAGAGCGGGGTGCTGACGTGGCGACCCGTTTTCGCGGATGTGTCGAGCGCGGGAGACATCGGCTACACGACGGGCCCCTGGGAGTACAGGGAAAAGAGCCTTGAGGACAAGCCCGTCGCTTATGGCTATTTCGTGACGATCTGGAAAAAGCAGCCGGGCGGCATCTGGAAGGCGCTCGTGGACCTGGGCACGCGCAATCCTGAGCCTCAATCAACAGCTATGGAAGTTACATTCCCTGCGGGGAAGAGAAAAGCCGTGTCGAAAGCCGATGTTGCCGCCGCACGCACAGGGCTGTTGCAAGCCGAGAATGACTTCTCGAAGCTGGTAACGGCTGAGAAGAGTTCGGATTCTTACCTCAAGTATCTTGCGGACGATGTTCGATTCTACCGTATGAACGCCTTTCCGCTTCTCGGCAAGAAGGCGACGCGCGACGCGCTTGCAGCGAAGCCGCAAACCATAACGTGGCAGACGACGAAAGGTGATGTCTCGCAATCCGGGGATTTGGGCTATACCTACGGTCTTTATGAATTCAAGGCCGGGGAAGGCGAGAGGGCGGAGAGTGGCAATTACTTGAGAATCTGGAAAAAGCAGGCCGACGGGAAATGGAGAGTCGTACTCGACCTGTTGAACCCTGTTCCGCCGCCGAAGCCTTAAATGATAACCGGTTGATTGCGATGGACGTGTGATCATTGTAGGGGCAGAAGCAAGTCCTTCGACCCACCCCGGTTCTAAGGGTAGGCGAACAGAGTAAAGAGAACGGAGCCCCGTTAGGGGAGGAAGATTTTAGCCCAGGGCGTCCATCCCTGGATTAAGACGCAAACAAAATATTCGAGCCCCGGTAGGGGCGACAGTCTAAAGCCCAGGGCGTCAGCCCTGGGTCACCAGCAGGAAGAAAAACAAAAGCCCATGCGAATGGGCGACAGCCCGTGCACGACCCGCATGCAATTCAAGGGCTGTCGCCCGCTGGCGCGGGCTTGCGTTTCAAATCGGCGCTGTGACCCAAGGCTTGCGCCCTGGGCTTTATGCTGCCGCCGCTGCCGGGGCTCGATAAATAATACGCTGTATATTCCAGGGGCTTACGCCCCTGGCTAATATCTGTCGCCCCTAACCGGGGCTTAAAAAATTACGGGCAGCAATACGAAACTACTGCCCGTAACTTTTTATGATGGCGCACCCGGAAGGACTCGAACCTTCGGCCTTTTGATCCGAAGTCAAATGCTCTATCCAACTGAGCTACGGGTGCACAATCTTATGCTCAAGCTTATTATTTTCCTGCGCCGGTTTTCGGCGCGGCGCTGCCCTGAATCTCTACGCGGACAAATTTCACGAGGCCATTGATCTGCTCAGGCGTCAATTTGTCCTTAAATTCCGGCATGCCGTCGCCGCCATCCCGTATCTGCTTGGCAAACTCTTCGTCCGTATGTGTCAGCGCGTGTCCCTTTTTGAGGCTCGGAACCTTCAGGGTTTTGCCGTTGGCCAGCTTCACTGTGCCGCCATCACCATTAACCGCGTGACAGGACTCGCAGACCTGCCCGTATGTCGTGCGTGCTGCCGCCAGCTCGTCTGCTGGCGTCGGACTTGCCGTGGCCGTCGGCTTAGGCGAGGCCGCAGGCGTGGACTGAGCATTCCCGGTGCTAACCGTGGCCGTTTGATTCGTGCTGGTTGAATCGCCGCAAGCTGTAATGAAGAGCGCGAAGGCTGTGGCGACGATGACGAGTTTGACAATTTTCATCTCTCTTTTATCCCTGAAGCCTTAACAAATGAGTTGTAGATCGAAGCGAGTATAAAACAAACCTCTGGTTGATAAAAGCAGGGATGAGGGCTGAGGAATGCAAAAATGTAAAATGCAAAATGGAAGACACGAGAGCCCGCTTTTCACTTTTGCATTTTTAATCTTTTTGGCGAATGCCGTCTGTGACAGCTTATCCTTCTGACGTCTCTGTTTCAGGCTCTCACTTAGCCGCAACTTCAGCTCAACGATGGCCGCCTTACAATTCTATTGTTTTTCCAGAAACCGAGTTTTTTAACTTGAGTACAAATTTCAGTGGATCAATATCTTGATCATCCGGTATCTGGCGAGATGGACGTTTCAGCCTCGATGAGGTAAACAACATATCGTCATATTCGATTCGCTCGACCATGTCGTAAATGTCAGTGAAAGTGGTGTTCAAATATTTACGGCATCTCTTTTTAGACGAATAGGGACAGACACTGACTTTGCATTCAGACACAACTCGCCATTGTCCCGTTGAGTCCGGCTCGATAAAGAATCTGCATTTTGTTGGCTCACCTTCTTTGGTATAGAAGATGACATTGGAAAAACTTTTGGTATGAGTCGTCCATTGCTGCCACAAGAAATGTCTTAACGGAGCTATTTCCTGATTGCCTTCGACAAAAAAATAGTTCTGAAGATCAAAGGAAGGCCCCTGCTTATATTCCTTCAATTGCCGGCCTTTAGCTTGGGAGAGAGCATCAAAGGCACCAATGCTAAGGACCATCAACATGACGAACAGTGCCCATAGAGATTTTTGAGGGTTCATTTTTTAGTTCCTCCCTGGTCTGTCTTGTAAACGCACCCCACCGCAGATAGGTAGAGAGAAGCTTACCTGAAGAAGAATGCACCGAAGAACAGTGGTCATACTCCATACAGTTCAATTTTGCATTATTTAAGTCCGGCGACCCATTCCGCGATCTCACGTTTCTGTTCTTCCGTAAGTTTGTTCGCGAAAGAAATCATCGGAGGCTTAAGATCGTAGGCTACCGGGTCGTTGAGAAGCCCGATAATGTCTTCGACAGTCCTCCGAGGTTTTGAGCCGACGCCTGTGAGCTTCGGACCCAGGGTTGTTGCCTGACCGCGCGGGCCGTGACAGCCAGAGCAGATAAGGATGTACGATTTGGGCGGCGAATTGCTTGCTGTGGTGGAAGGCGCGTTAGTTTTGCCCGTGGGGTCCGACCCGTTCGGATTCGCGTTAGTATTGATCGGCTCGGGGATGATGGATTCGCTTGTCCGCGAGCGCAGGGGCGCAAACGGGGCTGCACGAAAGGCCATCTCTTCGGCCTGCTGGCGTTCGAGTTGGTCGCGGACCAGCGGGTCGGTCGCGTCTTTCACGTAGGCCAGAATGGTCAGCACGGTAAAGAGCACAAATCCGAGCGAGAAGAGGATGACGCCAAACGTTCGGCGCGGGTGCGCGAACAGTTTCTTGAAAGGCTTCGCGTTGAGAAAGGGCAGCATCGCCAGCCCGAAAAGAATCAGGCCGGGCAGGGCGACGGCGACCAGGGAAGCTGCCTGCCCGGGAAGGTATTTGAGCATCTGAAAGAGCCACAGAAACTGTGCGCCGGGGCGCGGCAGGTAGCCCGGCGCAGCAGTATCTGCCGGAGGCCCGAGCGGCGCAAAATATTTCGTGGCGAAGAGCGCCAGAGCGATGAAAACAATTCCCGCAGAAATCGCGTTGCGCCAAACCTGGCGATGCATCCAGACTTCCAGTCGCCGCTCTTCCGCGGCCGAGACCAGGCTCCTCTCACGAAAAACGAATAGTCTCGCGGCCAGCACCAGAAAAATCAGCGTGGGAATTATCATCACATGGACCGCAAAGAAGCGCGCCAATGTGACGGGCGTGATCTCAGAGCCTCCAAGTATCCACTGTCGCGCCTGTGAGCCTATGAGCGGGAGACCGCCCGCGATGCCTTCCGTCACGCGCGTGCCGAAGAAGGCTCTGGCGTCCCACGGCAGGGAATAGCCTGTTGCGCCTGACCCCAGGATGAGTCCGAGGAGGATGACGCTCGCCATCCAGCCGACGGGCCTGCGCCGGTAAGCCCCGCGCCAGAACATCTGGGCCAGGTGCAGCAGGAGCGCGAGCGTGAGCCACTGTGAGCCGTAGTGGTGCAAAGAGCGGACCCATGACCCCGCCGGAACGACCTTTTCGATGTAGGCGACAGTGGTGTGTGCGCTCTCGGTCGAGGGGACGTAATAAAAACCGAGCAGCAGTCCGGTGATAACTTGCAGCGTGAGCAGCATCACGACCACCCCTGCGGTCGTACGGGCCCACGCTTCAAAGCCGCTCGAAGGCTTGTCAATCAACGTCCGCTCGATATCCTCAAGCGTCGTCCAGCGAGAAACCCAATTCCCCTTGGGGGCTTCAGTCTTGATGGGATCAGAGCTTTCAGTCATCAGCGCGGAATACGCTCCTCTGTGTTGTTGACATAGCTCTGATATTTGACCTGAAGCTTCCCGTCTTTCTCCTGCTTTTCGAGCGGATCGAGCCCGCGCGGGGAGGGGCCGCTTAGTCTCGCGCCGTCTGCGGCGAAGTAGCTATCGTGGCAGGGGCAGACAAATTGATTCGCCTCGGCGCGCCAGACCACATTGCATCCTTCGTGAGGGCAGATGCCGGAAAGCACTTCGTTGCCCTTGTGTGGAAGCACGTAAACGAAATGTTCTTCGAGGGTGGTCGCCCACGCAGCCTGGTGCTCCGTGACGATGCTGCGCATGATCGGTTTCTCCCCCTTGAGCTCCGCGAGCGGCGCGACGTCGCTCCAGATGGCCTCCTGAGTTGATTTGGCCGGGCGTAAGAAACGGTAAGCGGCCGTCACGATGGTCGCGGTCAAGCCCGCGAAAATACCCAGGGGGAAGAGGAAGAGAAAATCCCTGCGCCCCTTGTCCGGGTCGCGCTCCTTCTTTTTTTTAGGGGCTGAATCAGGCATAGTGTTAAGTATCAACCGAGTTCGTCAAAGTTCGATGAGCTACACAAGTCCAGCGGGCGAGCCTCGCTAGACTCAGGCGACTCCCAGACTTTAGAATAGTCCGGCGCGCATTCTATCCTAATCGGTTAAGATTACGCGACCTTTTATTCGATAGCATATTAGTTGAGAGGTTTCAGCGCACCATGAGTACCGATGACGTACCGGGCGGGGGCGCAAGCTATGGCTCACTGCGATTGGCCCAAAGCACGGACCAGCCAGTCAGACCGAAGCCGCAGCTTCCGCGTCAGTTCGTGAGCTTTACCTTCTACCGCGCGCGGCCGGAATGGCGGCTTTTGGACGAAAGCCTGAAGGAGCAGGCGCGACAGGAATTCACTGAGACGGTCGAAGAATTTCGTCGTGACTTATTGATACACACCTACTCGCTGGTGGGTTTACGTCCGAATGCAGAGTTTATGACCTGGCGAATAGGCTACGAGCTGGACTCAATACAGGAGATGACGGCGCGGCTCAATCGCACAGTATTGGGAAAATATCTGGAAACGGCGCAATCGTTCCTCTCTATGACGAAGCGCTCGATGTACATAGACAAGGATAATCCAGAGCACGTAGAGGACCGCCTGCACATTGTTCCGGGTAAATCCAAATACCTGTTCGTCTATCCGTTCGTCAAAACGCGCGAGTGGTATGCGCGCCCGGCCGAGCAGCGCCAGGAGATGATGGACGAGCACATCCGCATCGGCTCGAAATACCGCTCTGTGAAACTCCACACCACATACTCCTTCGGCCTGGACGATCAGGAGTTTGTCGTCGCCTTCGAGACGGATGAACCGGCAGATTTCCTCGATCTGGTTCAGGAACTTCGTGAAACCAAAGCCAGCTCCTTCACCTTGCGCGATACGCCCATGTTCACCTGCCGCCAGCGCAGCCTCGCCGAATGTCTTGAGGCGATTGGATGAGAGGACAAGCCACCCGGAGTTCGAGCGACGTGGGAGAACAAAATTGCGCGGGCCAATGCATGGGGAGTAAAAATCTTTTTCGGACCTTCTCGGTCTCCCTGCGCCTCTTTCTTTCCCTGGCCCTCTTCTGCGGGGCCTTAACTTCGCGAGCTTCGCGGGCTCAGAATAATAGTAATCCCAACCGTTTCGAATATCTCTGGTACGAAGCAGAGAACATGCGCGGCCTGGCGACCAACGAGCGTCACGAGCCCGTCTTAAATCCCTCCTGGACGAATCCGCCGCGTGCCAAAGCCCCCGGGTGGGGAATAAATGGACCGGGTGTTTCCGCGGAATGGACGCAAGGGGGCGAGAGCGAATGGAACTCTGCCGCCGCGAGCGCGGACGAAACACGCGCCACGATCTATCAGGATTTAGAGATACCCACGGCCAGCGAATATAAGATCTGGGTGCGTTACGCTGATTGGGCGAAACGCACGGAGAATTTTACCGTCCGCATAACCCAGGGAGAGCGCGAACTCTTTCGCAGGGAGTTCGGCGCGCGCGACCTTCTGGACCCGCATGACGAGGTCAGCATGTACTGGGGCTGGGCTTTCACCTGGGACGGCGCATCCGCGATGCTCTCCAAAGGAGCTGCCCGCCTCTCAATCGAGATCGAAAAGGCTGCCGAGGCGCGCCGTCACATTGACTGTTTCCTCCTGACGAACAATTCCGCCTACATCCCTTCAGGACGAAGCAAGCCGGATTTTGCGGCCATGCGCTACCTGCGCGGGTTTTCCGCTGGGCGGGCGCAAATAGCCCCGCTCGTCGGTCCTCCCATCAATACAGAAGTTCCCGCGATGTGGAAACGTCAGCCAATCGCCGGGCGCGACTTTCTGATGCCGTGGAATATCTCCAAAGAGTTTTGGAAGCTCTATGCTACGGCCCCGCCCGAAGAACGCCCGCTGTATCCTTTTCACGCCGAGCCGATTGAAGAGTTTGTTAAGAAGTACAAGGGCGCGCGCGACGTTCCGATCTTCAGCTCGAAATTTGTCGTGCCCGTTATTTACATCAACGATTTGCCGGAGTACCTGAAAGAGGGCAGCCCGTTTCTGCGCTACCTTCGTGAGACTCGCGTGCCTTTCGCTATCTTAATCAACTACGGCTCGGCCCAATGGGGTGAGACAGACCCGCAGGCCGCCTGGAAGTTATTAACGGGCGAGTTTCGTGAGCAGTTCCTCGGGTGGATTTCCGGCGAAAGCGTCGGGTATGTCTGGGACAGCGCTGCCACCGAGTTGAAATTGACGCCGCAGATGTCCAGGCGCGAGCTGCTGGAAGCGCATCGCGTCTTCTACACAAAGGCGCTGGAGCGAAAGTGGAGCGCGATCTTCAATACGCCCCAAACGGGCGCGATGTGGAAAGAGCTGATCCCCGCGCAGTCGTCTTCGAGCACCTCTTACGCGCACGCGCTCGGAGAATGGGGGACGCGCCTCATAGGGATAGAGACGGCGGCCGTGCAGCCCAACACGGCCATGCGGATTGCTTTCACGCGCGGGGCGGCCCGGCAGTACGGAGGAAATTTCCTCTATTATCATGCCCCGAACTTCGGCGACACGGCGACGACCTTTACCAAAGCGCAGAACTTCGCAGGGCCGGACAACTTCTTACACTCACGCTACGGCGCGACGATGGGACCGTCGCTCTCCTGGTATCGGAAAAGCTATTATCTTTATTACATGGGGGGCGCGTCGGCCATCTATCTTGAACAGGGCTTCGACCAGTTCTTCAAACCCGGACCGGGTGAGAACCCTTTTCAGTTAAACCCACTGGGGCGCATCACGGAAGAGTTCATGCGCTTTGCGGAAAAACACCCGGAGCGTGGAACACCTTACACCCCTGTGGCCTTCCTGCTCGACCCGGCGCACGGCTGGGACATGACGGACTACCCGCACTGGCCTTTCGGCGTCTCACAGATTAATAGATCGGACCGCGCGCTCAGAGAGCTTTTCGGCGCGGCTTACTATCCGGCGCCGGTCACGGAGGGTGAGCCCGCGATGGCCGACCGACAGGTTTTCGTCTCATCTATTTTCGGAGACATTTTTGACGTTCTGGTGGCGTCTGAGACGCGTAAAGATGCCATTGACTCTTACCGCGCGGTGATCGTCGGCGGGCACATCGAATGGAGCCCCGGCTGGGCCGCGCGACTCGAAAATTACGTTCGCAAGGGGGGCGTCGTCGTCATCAACGCCGCTCAGGCCAAAGGTCTTTCGGCCCAACTGCTCGGCGCAAAAGTCCTCGCGGAGACTGCGGAAGCGGACGAAGCGCGCTGCCTCCTGCCAGGCGAAACCGGGACGGACTTGCGCGGTCAGGTGTTTCGTTATCAGCGTATGGAAGTGAGCAAGGGCGCACAGGTATTGATGCAAACGGCTGCCGGAGACCCGCTCGTAACGTTGAATAAAGTAGGGCGGGGAAGCGTCATCTTCTCGGCGCTGCCGGACCATCTGGGAGAGGACGAGCGCATCACCCCGTTCGCTGCGCACCTGCTCGCGCACATCTGCGCGGACGTCACTCCTGTTCAGGTCAGCGGCGAGGTCCAGTATTTAATCAACCGCAACGAGCGTGGCTGGGTCGTCACGTTGATTAACAATAAGGGCGTGTTCAAGCCTCAACAGGGGATGGCACAGGTTGACCGGAGCGCCAGCGTCGAGGTGATGTTGAGCTTGAAAGGCAAGGGGATTGAAAGCGCCCGGGAGTGGTTGGACGAAAAGCAGCTCGACATCCTGCGCGAGAATGACAGGAGTTTTTTAAAGCTCAGCATTCCGCCCGGCGGCGTCAGCATTATCGAATTAGTCGAGCGGCGTTAATGGAGCCTGCACGTTTATGCTATTCTCCGGCGCGCTTCGTGTTTCTGATTGCGCTGCCCATTTTACATTTGCTGCCATGAGGATCGCGCGAAAATTTTTGATTAGCGGAGAAGTACAGGGCGTCGGTTATCGCTTCTTCGCCCAGCGGGCAGCCGCGCGCCATCAGGTTCTCGGCTATGTTCGTAATCTTGAGAACGGGGACGTCGAAGCGCTGGCCGAAGGGACTCTTGATAGTGTCGAAGCGTTCAGGCACGACCTGGCGACGGGTCCAGCCTTCGCCCGTGTCGAGAAGGTCGAAGAGCTCAATGTCGAGCCGACCGGAAGCTATTCTTCATTTCGAATCGAAAGGTAAAATAGTGGTCAGTGGTCGGTGGTCAGTGATCAGTTGAAAAACTGAATCTTACTGACCACTGACCACTGACCACCGACCACTGCTTATGGATGATCTCAAAGAGTTGATTCGCGAGGTGCCTGATTTCCCGAAGCCGGGCATTAATTTTTACGACATCACCACGTTGCTCAAACACCCGGAGGGTTTACGTCGCACTGTGGATGCGCTGGCGGCGCAGTTTGAGGGGGAAAAGGTTGACACGGTCATCGGCATAGAGGCGCGCGGCTTCATCTTCGCCCCGGCGCTCGCATACCACATGGGCGCTGGCTTCGTCCCGGTTCGCAAACCGCGCAAGCTGCCGGCGGAATGCGCTTCAATCTCTTACGACCTTGAGTACGGTCAGGACACGCTCGAAATTCACCGCGACGCCGTCGGTGAGGGACACCGCGTCCTCATCGCGGACGACCTGCTGGCGACGGGCGGCACGGCCAAAGCCGTTATTGATCTCGTCGAAAGCTTGGGCGGGAAGGTTGTCGGACTCGTCTTCGTCGTCGAGCTGGAATTTCTTCCGGGGCGCGGGAAACTTGAAGGCTACGACGTGCGCTCGCTGATTAAATATCAGTCCTGAGCCATGCTGGACTTCACTTTCCCGCTTCTGTTAATTTCATCTACACGTGCTCCCGTAGCTCAGGTGCATAGAGCGACCGCATCGCATTCGGTTAATTCCTCAACGTGATTTGCCCAGGTAAAATCTCTCGCCCATCGGATCAATTTCTGCTGCCCGTTACGTACGGGGTCAATTCTGAGACATCCAGTACCCCTGAACATCTTGAATGGAACAACATAGATCGAATCTGTCGGAGGGTAATAAATCGCAAAGTAATCAACCTCTGCTTCTGTGTAAGGTCGTGCGGCATACGGGTGCGCTTCTCTTACCCTGCGCTGACTCTTATAGAGAATGCAGCCCTTCCAAAACCACCCGGTCTTGACCTGGACTTTGCAGAGGCGAAAGCCGTTATCAACAATCAGATCGTAAGGGGCACCTGTGCCGAAGGGAACGGATACTGTAAAACCCGCTTTGATGTAGGCGCTCATTACAGTCCCCTCACTAATATTGCCTCTATCGAAAGTTGTTTGCTTCATTGCTTATCTCCTATACGCAATCTTGAGGGACGCCGGGAGATCATCGTTCTTGCTATAGCTTCCAAGCATTTGCGATAATCACCCGCATGGGCCTGTAGCTCAAAGGATAGAGCGATGCTCTCCTAAAGCATAGGCTGGAGGTTCGAGTCCTCCCAGGCCCATTTTCTAGCAATCATCTTTTTAAACGGCCATACTTATAAGCAGGCTCGTTCCAATCAGAGTAGCCCGGACGAAGTCGTCTGAAAGAGTGTTTTATTTCGCCTTCAGACTAAGTGAAATCCTCTTTAAGCAGCAGATTGTTGGGTGGGGTTCGTCCCGGAGTATATCACTGATGCGTAATCTGTCTCATGAAGGGGAATCCCGGGGACGTTGGAATCTGGGTTGGCAAAAACCCGGTCTTAAGCCACGAGAATGCTTCGCTCCTGGATAATGTCGTCCAGGGAGGAGAGGGCGCTCGGGTAGGTATGGCGCTCGGCAAGTAAACTGGCGGCGCCTTTGACGTCGAGCGGCTCGGAGAAATAGTAGCCCTGACCGAATTCGCATTCGAGCATCGCGAGTTGCGCGAGCTGGTCCTGGGTCTCCACACCCTCGGCAATGACGTTCATCTTCAGGTTTCGTGCCAGCATGACGATGGTGCGAACAATCTCCGCGTTCTCGTTGTGATCGCTCATGCGGCTGACGAAGGAGCGATCAATCTTCAAAGTGGAAATCGGAAAGCGGTGGAGGTAGCTCAGCGATGAATAACCTGTCCCGAAATCGTCGATGCTCAATTCGATGCCGAGACTTCTGAGTTGCTGCAACATCTCAATTGCCGCGTCGAAGTTTTCCATGACCATGCTCTCGGTAATCTCCAGCTTGAGGCTGAGCGGATTGACGCCTGTCTCGCGGAGGACGGTCCGAATTCTGTCAATCAGGCTGGAGTTGAGGAACTGTTTGCTCGAAAGGTTGACGCTGATTTGTAACGGCGGATACTGCGGAAACTGTTCCTGCCACTCCTGTATCTGGCGGCAAGCCTCTTCGAGCACCCACTGACCGATTGGAATAATCAACCCGGTCTCTTCGGCAATCGGAATGAACTGGCTCGGGGAGATAAATCCGCGCTCCGGATGCTGCCAGCGAATCAGCGCCTCGAAGCCGCGGATGTTTCCCGTTTCGAGCTCGACTATCGGCTGGTAGTTAAGCACGAACTCCTTGCGCTCAATCGCGCGTCGCAGGTCTGTCTCCATTTGCAGCAGGTTCATGGCGAGCGTGTGCATTGTCTTGTCAAAGACTTCGTGCCGCGCTTTGCCGAGCATCTTGGCGCGGTACATCGCCGTGTCGGCGTCGCGCAAGACCTCTTCGGGGCGTTCGTAGCCGGTTGTGCTGAGCGCGATGCCGATGCTGACGGTGGTAAAGACTTCGTGACCGTTGAGATTGAAGGGCAGGGCGAGGGCTTTCTGGAGGCGCTCGGCCACATCCATCGGTTCGGTCACGTTCATCAGGTCCTCAAGAAGAACTGTGAACTCGTCGCCGCCGAGGCGGGCCACCGTATCGCCCGGGCGCAGACAGATTTCGAGTCGCCTTGCGATGCCGACGAGAAGTTGGTCGCCTACCATGTGCCCTAAGCTGTCGTTGATAATCTTGAAGCGGTCCAGATCGAGGAAGAGGACAGCGAACAGTCTGTCCTCGCGCCGTTTGCCGCGCTCGACGGAAAGTTTCAGGTGATCCATGAAGAGGGCACGGTTCGGCAGCCCGGTCAGGACGTCATGAAAGGCTTCGTGGAGAAGTCGCTCTTCGGCACGTTTGCGGTCGGTGATGTCCTGAATCTGGAAAATGAGATTGACGGAATTGGTCAGCGAGTCGCGAATCAAGGTGACGCTTAACAGAATCCAGACAACCTGGCCGCGCTTGTGCTTGTAGCGGAGTTCCATCTGGTAAGTAGAAAGCTCGCCTTCGAGCAGCTTGCCGACCTGAATCATCATGTTCGCCAGATCATCCTCGTGTGTGATGGCCTGGAAATTTGTAGAGAGCAGTTCGGCTTCGGAGTAGCCAACCATCTCGCACAGGGAGCGATTAACTTTAATCCATCTCCCGTCGGTGGCAACCAGAGCCATCCCGGCGGCATGGTCGAAGGCGCTGCGGAAACGCTCCTCGCTGATTCGCAGGGCCGCGACATGGCGCTCGGCCTGCTCTGCCTGGGCCACGGAGGATTCGACGTTCTTGAGGTAGGTGCAGTATGTGAAGTAAACGATGGCGATAATCGGCGTGGTCGCCAGGAAAGCGTAAAACCCGACAGCATCAATCAGCTTGGCGATGATTCCAGCGGCGGAGGCCCCTACAAAATATGTGATCGAGGTCCAGAGAAACCCCTTGCGCCATGTCGTCCAGAGCGGTTGATCAATTTTGAGCGCGGCGGCCGTCGCGACGGTTCCTGAATTGCTGATGTATTGTACGAGGGCCATCAGGCAGAGGCTGACGATAAATGGGGCGGAATAGCCGCCTCGCAAGCCCACAATCGAGCCGAAGCAGAGGCGCAGAACCCAGACGGTGATGAAGGTCGAGCTGGCAGCCGTTGCCGCGTTAAAAGCAATCGTGAGCCTCTTCTTACTGAAGCGCAGGGAAGAGCAGAGCGCCTCAGTCGCCGAAAGGAGAACCGCCACCTCGCCGCCGAAGAGCAGGATGGTGAGAAAAATAAAGGTGTCGGAGACCGAGATGTGCCCTTTGACGCGTGGTATCTGGATGGTGATGCGCGAGCCGATGCAAATTGTGATGAGGGCGAGAAACAGAAATCGGATGTCAATCTGCGCGGTGGGAATGTTGAAAGTTGAGAAGATGAGCACAGCTACGCCGAAGACGATGATCGCCCACATGTACGGTTTGGCGTATTGCTGTCTGCTCAAGGTCGTATTCTGCTCTCTTCGGAATCTTGTTGCTTAAACGCGGGATGCTTCTGGCATGCATGGCGGGGCAGAAAACGCACGCCTTCACTGGGAAAACATAGAGCAAGCATCATGCCGTCTCGGTTGGTAGCGGGTAAGTTATATTATTCCTTAAGTTAAGGATTCCCGGTGCGGTGTTATCGAATGTCATTTAGACAGAGTTCGGTCTGATTGAGAGATTGATGTCACTCAATTTGATTGAAAACTGAGATAAGAGTCTTGGCAAGATATAGGCGTGCACGAGCGAGCGCGCCCGGCCTAATACCTTGCCGAAGGGGCGAAGGGAGACGGAGATTAGCATTAAAGCAATGAAGGCTAATTATCCGGCAAATATCTTACTCAGCCGCCTTGCCGCCATGAGCTGCAAAGGACTTGATTTATGGTCTTGAACTAATCTTCTATTCTCTGCGGATCTTCTCCATTCATCAATGTGTGTTCAGCTTTGTAGCGATAGCCCAATCGCGTAACTCTTAATGCCTGGCGATGGGCAAAATGTCTCTACCGCGCGAAAAACGGTAGAGACTCCCGCCATGCGCCTTTCAAGCAATGTGCCACGTGAGGAGGAGTGAGAGTGTTTAATGGCTTGCTGGAGGGAGAGTGCCTGTTCGGAACCGCTGGCAGATCGAAGGTCTCGGAGGGGATTAGTCTTTAGTGCGGAATGACTT
The DNA here is from genome assembly GCA_036392495.1 of Pyrinomonadaceae bacterium. Classification (GTDB taxonomy): domain Bacteria; phylum Acidobacteriota; class Blastocatellia; order Pyrinomonadales; family Pyrinomonadaceae; genus QHXM01. The sequence goes on from DASVXV010000152.1 coordinate 33,642, forward strand.
AATAATTATTCAGGCGGGCTAGTTCTGCCCGCCTGAATAATTGAATGTTGGGGAAGAACGACGTTATCAGGGTAAGCCTGCTTGTTAGCCGAAGGCGGGCTTATCAATCAAGTTGCCCGGTCACGTCGTTCAGGTTCTGTCAGATTCGCCGAGCCCGAGAAACACGAAAAGCGGAAGCGGACCCTTCATGTTTTTCCAGCGACGCTCCTCTTTAGCGACTCCGGGGGGAGTCCGCCTATTGATTAACAGGTAGAGTCTTTGCGCCAGCGAGGGATTGAGCGTTTGAAGCACCTTGTATTGATTCATCGCCTCTTTCTTATTCCCGCTCTGAAGATAGTCGTAGCCGAGATTAAAGTAAGCCCCGGCGTAGTCGGGCTTAAGGCGGATAGCCTCTTTGTGCGATGCGATGGCTTCCGTCCAGCGGCGCAGGTTGCCATAGGCGAAGCCCAGATTGTTGTGGGCTTCGGCCCATTCCGGCCTCAAACGAGTCGCTTGTCTGAAAGCTTCTACGCTCTCATCGAATCTGTTGAGTTGGCTATAGGTCAAACCGATATTAAAGTGGGCCGCGGGATAATCCGGCTTAAACTGCAACGCCTGCCTGAGCGGGTCCAGAGCATCCTGGTACTTGCTAATGCTGTTGTAGGCCCAACCGAGATTGCTCAAAGCCTCTGCGTCATCGGGCTTGATGCGAAGGGCCTGCCTGAAAGCATTGATTGCTTCCGTCCACATGCGTGTTTTCCCGTAAGCATAGCCCAGATGATCATAGGCTTCTTCCAAATCCTTGTTGATCTCCAGCGCCTTGTTCGCAGCAGTAATGGCATCGCTGTAGCGATTCAGTTTATTGCTGACGAAGGCCAGGTTGGCGTAAGTGTCCGCGGTGCCAACCGTACGAAGAGTCGCGCGCTTGTAGGCATCCGCCGCTTCGGAATACATTTTCAGAAGGCGATAGGAGTCACCGATGTTGCTGTAGATGCCCGGATAGTTCTGGTTCCGCTGAAGAGCCTGCTTGTAGGCGGCGATTGACTCCTCGTAGCGATTTAGATTAAAGAGCGCGACGCCTTCGTTAAAGTAGGCTTCCGGAAAATTCGGGTTGTAGCGGTAAACTTCACGATAGGCGGCAAGCGCGGCGTCGTATTGCTCCTCGTGGTCGTAAGCCTTTCCCAGATAATTAAAGGCTTCCCAATCCTTCGGGGTAAGCGTGGTCGCCGCTTTGAGAGGGTTGATGGCCTTCCTAAAATCGCCCTGTTTGAAATAGAGATAACCCAGATTGAATTGGGCGGAAGACACCTTGGGGTCGAGGCTAATCGTCTTCTCGTAAGCTTTGATCGCTTCGGCAGCCGCTACAGTATCATTCTCTTTACTCACATTGAAGAGCGCATCACCCAGCCCGTTATAGGCATCGGCCCAGTTCGCTCTATAAGCTATCGCCTGCCGATACGCGTCGGCTGCTAGCCTGAAGTTGTTCTTGCTGAAATAAGCATCGCCCAGGTTGTAATGCGCTTCGGGATAGTTCTTTCTGAGCTTGATCGCCTGCTTGTAGGATTCGATGGCTTTATCGTACTCTTTTTCGTCAAAAAACTTATCGCCTCTTGCATTGTAATCTTCAGCGGTAACTGTTCTGACTGGGGGCGGCGTTTTCACTTTGCGGCCGCCGCCGCCGCGCGGTCCCCCCGTTATGGGTCGGGGACTGGTCTGGGCTTTTGTTTCTAGATTGCTCTTGAGTTTGGTGACGCGTGGAAGTTTTAGAACGCTGACGGCGCCGCCCGTAATGTCCTTGGTCAGATTTGCCCCGCCCGAGATTTCCTGCGCGAACAGCGGCACCGAGCTGTTCAGAAAAAAGATTATAGAAAGAAGAAAAGCGCGCAGCTTATTCAAGGGACGAATGAAGGGAAAGTTCTGCTTCATCTTATGCTCCAGCAATCGAGGGCAGGTTAAACATGACCGTTTGAAGCCAGTGACCCAAAGAAAGTTTGCCGTAATAATTTAAAGAGCGCCTCGGGAGTTAACGCCAACGCATTCTTCTCCTTGCCACTGATGTTATACTCCCGCCGAAATCCAGGCGGACCGCCCGAGCGTTTTCCTTTGCGAGTATCGCAGAATCGCCCCAAAGAAGGAAGAGGCTGAATTCAGGGATCATGTCACCTTTTGCGCTGACGTTTAAGCGGGGCGGATTTGCGGAAATTGGCCGTTGAAGGCCCGAAGACGCAGAATGGATATTGACTCGCCGCCAAATTTGGCATAGAAGAGGGCAGTGCGAAAAGTAAAAGGCGATTGACCTCGGACGCGCCAAACTCTATTTAAAGGAAAACTAGATGAAAAGTTGCCCGACATGCCAGCGGACCTATCCGGACGACGCGCCGGGTTTCTGCGTCAATGACGGAACACGCCTGGTTGCTGAGGAAGCTCAGGCATTCGACCCGCAGAAAACGGTTATGGCGTCAACGCCCCCGCCGACGCCGCGATATCCGGAGCCGCCGCCCAATAATCCGCCAGCACCGCCACAGTATTCTTCTCCGGCACCGCCGACGCCGCCGCAAGATATTCCGCAGGCGCCGCCTGTCGCGCAACCACCTTTCCCTCAACAGCCTATGGCTCAGCCGCCTATGGCTCAACAGCCTGTCCCGCAACAGCCTGTCGCGCAGCAGCCGCCCTGGCAGTCCCCGATGCAGCCGCCTCCGCCTCCGCCAGGCCAAAACTATGGCGCGGGGTATCCGCAGCAGCAGCAACAAGCACCGCCGTGGCCTCCGCCGTATGCGCCGCAGATGGAGAAAAGTAAGACCCTGAGCTTGATAACCCTGGTCCTGGGGCTACTCAGCGCCATCGGGTTGACGATACTTTTCCTAATAGCGGGCGAAGTGCTTGAGTCGTATCCCAGCCTTATTATGATCTCATTTTGGGGCTCCGCAGCATTAGGTCTGATAGCGCTGATTGTGGGAATCATGGCGCTCCTTTCAAAACGTCAAAGAGGCAAGTGGATGGCGATTGTCGGGGTGCTCCTGGGCCTCCCGGCGGTTGCGTTCTGTATCTATGCATTAATTTCGCGCCCAGAGATTCTTTCAGGCACCTTCGGCTAAAGTGAAGATGATTCTCGCCAGTGTCTTATCAGCATAAGTATCCCTCAGCGCGGAAACGTCAGGAGAGTGTCTGCGGGAGTTTGAGAGATAGATGAAACGATGCCCCACTTGCCAGCGAAACTTTCCTGATGACGCGCCGGATTACTGTTCTTTTGACGGCATGCGCCTGGTGAGGGAAGAGGCCGCCGCTTTTGATCCGGAGATGACTATGACGGCCTCCGACGCCCGCCCGGCAGAATCATCGCCGCAGACTCCGCCGCCGCAGATGCCTGTGCCGCCGCAGCCCCACGCCGCGCACGCTGCTGCTCCAGCTCCTTCTTCGCCGGCCCTAAACGAACAAGCGCAGCAGCAGTGGCAGCCGCAGCCCGCCGTACAGGGAGCGCAGCAGGCGTGGTCTTCTTCCGCGGCGCCTGCGGCCCAACAGCAGCCTCAGGCATGGGGAGGCCAGTTTCAACAGTCGCCTTCGAATGTCCCTTTGGACGCCCAGTTCGCACAGGCGCAGCCGTTACGTAGAAGAGCATTGGCGACCGCTTCAATCGTGTTCGGGGTTGCCGCCGGCACGGTGATGGCGATAACGATTGCCGGCAGCGATGCCAACTTTCGTTACGTCCTGATGTTAATCCTTTCGATTCTCAGCATCGTGCTTGGGATCGGTGCGCTCTTTCTAGCCATTAAAAGATCGGCCAGATTTGGCGGGGTCGAGCTGGCGATTGCCGGGCTGGCGCTGGGTGTTGCCGGGCTCGTCTACGCTCTGCTGAACCAGAATTGGGATCCGAAATAGCCGGGACACTGAATACCTTGTTCCAATCGAAGCAAGACGCATAACTATAAAGCTCTACCGGAACTTAACAGACACATGCGGCTATGGACCGCAGAAAGTAGGGATTGAAAGATGAAAAGTTGCCCTTCGTGCCAGCAGGTTTACCCGGACGATGGCCCAGACTACTGCACCAATGACGGGACGCCGCTTGTGCGTACCACTTCTGATTACAGTCCAGGCGGACAGTGGCAGCAGCCCCCGCCGGGTTACCCCCCGCCCGGAGGATATCCTCCTTACGGCTATGGAATGCCTTATCCACAGGCGGCCGGCGGTGGAGGGCTCGGAACAGCAGCTCTCTGGCTTGGCATCAGCACTGCCGCCTGCCTGGTGTTCGGAATCATTTTGGCCGCAGTAGGGGCCTCTTCCTCCTATTCGTACGGCTATTACAGGCGCACGCCAGGCGCCGCTGCCAGTTTCGGAGGGATATTGGTTTTAATCTCATTCCTCACAGGGTTAACGGCGATTATTTTAGGAATCGTAGCTGCCTCGATGTCTGGCAGGAATCCCCTCATCAGTAAAGCCAAATCAATAGTGGGGATTTGCCTGGGCGCGCTTCCGTGGCTGCTCCTGATAATCGGCCTGGTCGCCGGCGGTTCAATGATCGGTAGATATTGATAAGGCACGCCGAAAGAGCCTCCACTGAATTCCAGGTGAGCGGTTGCTCGGCGTTCGGAATGTCTTGGGATTGTGCGATAGAGCCTTTTTGAAATTGCGCGAAACTCCGGACCAATAATCAACGCGGCCCCTAGACCGCAAAAAGGAGAAACAGATGAAACGTTGCCTGACGTGTCAACAAACCTACCCTGATGATGGCCCTGACGTATGTGCTTATGACGATATGCTCCTTGTCAGCGACGGGTCGCTACAGTACACCCCGAGTGGACAACAGCCTGGTGGCGGTTATCCGCCGCCGCCTCCTCCTCCGGGACAGTATCCGCCTCCGGGACAGTATCCCCCGCCGGGCGGTGCTTATCCTCCGAAGGGTGGTGGTGGGCTGGCGAAAGTGGCGATGATTTTAGGCATTGTGGCGGTGATCTGTTATGCCGTAGCCCTGATTTTTGTTTACACAGCAACCCCTCCGACGACCCAGGAAGAGCTGGATAGTCTCCTGATGCGCATAGGAATCTTCGCGCTCATAGCCCTGGTTACGGGTGCGGCTGCTGTTATCATGGGGATCATCACCCTGGTAATGGCCAGCAAGAACCCGGCCATAAGCAAAGTAATGGGAATCATTGGCCTGGTTCTGGGAGCCCTCCCGCTCATTCTCTACTTCACGAATGTTGCGCGATACAGTACCAGTCCGTGATTGCTCAAACGAATGCGCAGAGGGGCAGGAATGATAATGCCCCTCTGACTCTTTCCCTCGCACCTTCCCCCTTCTGCCTTATTTGAGAAGCGTACATCGGGTGTTGGGGCTAACAAGGGACGCGGCAGAAAACCGCATGAAGGAGTTTTAAATGAAAAGCTGCCCCAAATGTCAGCAACTTTATTCGGACGCCTTAGAGGTTTGCCCGACCGATGGATCAACTTTGCTCAATTCGAGCCTGGGCTATACGCCGGGCAGTTCATCCGGCGGCTACAAGTGGCAAAGCGGCCAGTTGCCGCCGACTCAAGGGTACTGGCAACAGCAGCAGCCGCCTCCGCCTGGCTGGGGATATTACCCGCCGCCCGGTAGCTATCCGCCCCCAGGCGCATATCCTCCGCCTTATGGCTACGGAATGCCCTATACTCCGCCGCCGCAAGGTGGTGGGCTCGGGACGGCAGCGCTCTGGACAGGCATCAGCACCATGGGTTGCCTCGTCTTCGGTTTCTTACTGATCCTGGCCGGGGCTAGCTCTTACGCTACGTACGCCTACGACAGCACCTATCGTTATGGACCTCCGTCCCCGCCGGCCAGCCTCGTCTTCGGGGGAATACTCTTTTTCCTCTCGTTCGTGGTCGGATTGACGGCCCTGATCCTGGGAATCGTGGCGACCTCCATGTCGGGCAGAAATCCCAACATTAACAGGGCAAAATCCGTCACAGGGCTATGTTTGGGCGCGGCCCCCTACGTGCTCTGGTTCATTCTTTTGATTGCAGGGACTTCGATATTTCCCAGAAGATGGTAGCTGAAGCGGAAGCGGTGGCAAGGAGCGTTTAATCTTCGTTCGGCGCGAAGTGTACAACGGTCGCGCCGAGTCCTCCCGCGTCCGGGGGAGCATCAGTCCACTCTCTGACGAAAGGCGTGCGCGCCAGGATTTTTCGGACCATCTCTCGCTGCACGCCTTTCCCCTTGCCGTGAATTATCCGCACGCTCCTCAGACGGGCGCTGTAAGCTTCGGATAAATATTCTTCGACTACGCGCTTGACGTCGCGCGGCGCGATGGTGTGTAGATCGAATACGTCCCCGAGCTCGATTCTCACGGGCTCGGGGAAAGGGTTGAAGGGATCAACCTCTTCCTCTGTAGAATCATTATCGAAAGAGTCACGCTCAGCGGCGCCCTCCCGCGCCGCCGCAGCTCCTGTGCGCTTACCCAGCCATTCGCGTAGACCCATCACACACCTAAGGCCGGAGAAAGGCACGTCCCCGGCAGAGTCTATGTCTATTCATTCTCAGCAGGGCAGGGAACTATCCACGAAGCCACACAAAACGACACGAAATGGCTGTGGTCTGTTTCGTGAGGTTTCGTGTGATTTCGTGGATCGTGCCGCCTCTCTATTTCCCTCTATCTCGAAAATGAATAGACCCTCCTCCCGGCCGCAAATCTTGACACCCACGCTCGCGCGCTTGTACACTCGCGCTCTTTCAAGCAGCAAGACAATCTTACAACGAACCGTCCGGCGTATGCAGTTGAAGGGGAGATACGCTGACGGGCTGAATCTCGACTTCAGACGCTTTCAGTTTGGCAATCGAAGATCCATCACCTCTTCTTAATTGAGAAAGGAATCATCAAATGGGAAGGCGAAATAAGATTACGGTCGTGGGCGCAGGCAACGTCGGGGCGACCGCCGCACACTGGCTGGCGAGCAAAGAGCTCGGCGACGTGGTGCTCGTTGACATCGTCGAGGGCGTGCCGCAGGGCAAGGCTTTGGACCTGGCCGAGACCGCACCGATCGAGGGCTTCGACGTGCGTCTGACAGGCGCGAACAACTACGACGACACGGGCAACTCCGATGTCGTCATCATCACGGCGGGGCTGCCGCGAAAACCGGGCATGAGCCGAGACGATCTCTTGAAGACTAACGCGAACATCGTCTCAAACGTCGTTGACGAAGTAGCCAAGCGCTCGCCCGATGCTGTCCTGATTATCGTCTCAAATCCGCTCGACGCCATGTGCCAGGTGGCGTTCAGGAGGTCGGGATTTCCGAAGCATCGCGTCATAGGCATGGCGGGCGTGCTCGATTCCGCACGGATGCGCTGTTTCCTGGCCGAAGCGCTCAATGTTTCGGTCGAGAATGTGACGGCCTTCGTTCTGGGCGGCCACGGCGACACGATGGTCCCGCTGCCGCGCTACTCGACCTGCGCGGGCATCCCCGTCACAGAGCTTCTGCCCAAGGATCAATTGGACGCGATTGTGAAGCGCACGGCCAACGGCGGCGCAGAGATTGTCGCGCTCCTGAAGACTGGCTCGGCCTATTATGCGCCGTCCGCGGCGGCGGTCGAGATGACGGAGGCGATCTTGAAGGATAAGAAGAAGATTCTTCCCTGCGCCGCATATCTGGAGGGCGAGTACGGCGTCAACGGGCTTTACGTCGGCGTGCCCTGCAAGCTGGGCGCGCGTGGGCTCGAACAGATCATAGAGATCAACCTGACGACAGAAGAGCGCATCGCCCTACAAAAGAGCGCAGCCTCCGTTCAGGAACTCGTCAACGTGCTGGGAATCTAAAGAAGGCAAAAGGAAAAAGTAAAAAGGCAAAAGGAAGACGAGAAGAATGCTCTTCGTTCTCCCTTTTGCCTTTTACCTTTTTCCTTTTAACTTACAGCCAGGGCGGGCAGCATCTCGTTGATGATGCGTTGAAGATCATCGCGCATGATGGGTTTGACGAGGAAGCGGTCACAGCCGACAGTTTCGGCCGCCTGCCGTTCGCTCTCCGTGTCATGCCCTGTCAAAACGATTGTCGGAATCTCCCGAAGGCGCTCATCATCTTTCATGGCGGCAATCAACTCGCCGCCGCTCATCCCGGGCATTGACCAATCCGTCAGCAAAAGATCAATCTGCTTGGCCCTCAGAATCTCAAGAGCCTCGCGCGCCCCTGCGGCAATCTCTACCTGATAGCCCATCCTGGCGACCAGCTTGCGAAGCAGCAGCAGCAACTCCGGGGCGTCGTCAACGATGAGGACGCGGCGCAGGGCCGACATGGAAACCTGCTGGCCCGCCGGCAGGACCAGGGAATAGACTGTGCCTCGCCCGCGCTGGCTGCGGACCGAGACGTTGCCTCCGTGCGCGGCGGCGACCCGCTTGGCAATCGCCAGTCCGACGCCGTGACCCCCGGCGTTGCGGTTGTCGGAGATCTGCCAGAAGGCGTCGAAGACGTAAGGGACTTCCTCAGGCGAAATCCCCTGACTCGAATCAGAGATGCTGATGATGATGAAACGCCTGCCTTCATCGCCGATGCGTGTGCCCATAATGGCCTGCGCTTCGATGTTGACCGCGCCGCCATCTGGTGTGGCTGCGAGCGCGACCGTTAAGAGATGGCAGAGCGCGCGCCGTGTCTGTCGCACGTCAACATTAATCGCCAGGTCTCGCGCGTCCACATTTACGTTCAGCTCGACGCCCCTGAGCGCTGCCTCGCCGCGCAAAGGCTCGGCCACCTCTTCCAGGACCAACGCGACCTTCGCCTCTTCCATCTTTAACGTCAGCGGTTGCTCATGCTGGCGAGCCACTTCCAGGTGGTCGTCAAGCAGGCGGCGCATCCTGTCGCCGTTCTCGATGGCGTTGGTGAGCAACTGGCGATCTTCCAGGTCGAAAGGCTCGCGCGCCTGCAACTTGCTCTCAAACAGCTCCAGTAACCCCAGGACGCTCGTCAATGGAAGGCGTATGTCGCGCACGAGCGTATTGACGAAACCGCTCTTGAGGCGCTCCATCTCAAGCATGTTCTCGCTGAACGAGTCCAGCCTGGCGCGTAGCAGTATGCTTTGAGCCACAGCCGCGACATGATCCGCCAGCCACATGAGCCTTTCCGTATCTTCAACGGTGTAGGCTGAGGGATGTTTGCTCGCAAAACAGAGCAGCCCGAAACATTTTCCCCCGACCGCGAGCGGCAGGGCGAGCGCGGATTTTGCGTCGTCCCCAAACTCGGCGGCCCCATCCTCAAGCAGCTCGTCCTCTTCAATCAGCTTTGATTGTCCGTTATCAAGAACACGCGCCAGCACAGTCTTCGTGGGATCAAAGGAATCGTCCATGGACGAACGTAGGTTGAGCGCAGCCGCGCGAGATTCGCGCCAGATGCGTATGCCGTGTCCATCCGTCCCGGGCAGCACTAGGCTGCAATAGTCGAATGAGAGTAGTTGAGAAACGGCTTCTCCGGCCAGAACCCGTATGAGCGAGCGAGGATAGCGGGCGCGATTGATTGTTGAAGTGATGTTGGCACGCGACACGTCAGTCCGCACACTAGACTCGTCTGCAAACATATTTGGCCTGAATTCTCCTGTGGAGCGGTTACGGGAAGAGATGAAAAACTCTGGACGGCAGTTTGGCCTGCCTTGAACGCAGTTTATACGAGTTGGCCTTTGATGGCAAGGGAAAATCCCTGTAGGACAGGCATTCCTGCCTGTCTCTCCTCCTCATACAAAACCTGATGAAAGACTCACGCAGCCGCAGCAATTGGTCAAAACATGAGCTGGAAGGATATTGGTCAACGTTTCAGCCAGCCGAAGAGCCCGTGAATGACTGTCTCGCGGTTCTCTTCGTAGATGGCTTTCGTCAGGGGAATGGACATCGGGCAGGCGCGGACGCAGTTCTGCGCGTTGCCGCAGTTGGTGATGCCGTCAGAGCCCATGATGCCTTCAAGCCTCTGGTCGCGCGTCATCTTACCCGAAGGGTGCATGTTGAAGAGGCGCACCTGCGCTATGGCCTGCGGTCCGATGTAGTTGTCCTCGTGATACTGCGGGCAGGCTTCCAGGCAACAGCCGCAGGTCATGCAGCGTGAGTAGGCGTAGCGCTCCATCACGTCGTCCTGCTCCATCCTCGGCCCCGGACCCAGGTCGTAGGAGCCGTCAATCTCTATCCAGGCGTGGACGCGCTTGAGGTGATCGAACATCCGCGAGCGGTCAACGATGAGGTCGCGCACGTTCGGAAATTTCGTCATCGGTTCGAGCGTGATGGGTTGATCCAACTGGTCAACCAGCGCGGAGCAGGACTGGCGGACGCGCCCGTTAATCACCATGGTGCAGATGCCGCAGACCTGCTCCAGACAGTTCATGTTCCAGACGGGCGGCGTCGTGGGCCTGCCCTGGCGCGTGACGGGGTTCTTCTGAATCTCCATCAGGCACGAGATGATATTCAGGTTCGGGCGATAGGGAAGCTCGAACTCTTCCCAGTATTGTGGAGCCCCCAGCTTCTCTCGTCTGCGGATGCGTATGACAACAGACCTCGGCAGTGGCCGTGAAGATGGAATATTAGTTGATCCCGGTGCGTGCGCGCTCATGTTTCGTTCTCTCCAGTCGCAAAAACCTTTTTCGTTCTGCTCACTTCGTCATGCTGCCTTTGATCATAAAGATCCAGAGAATCAAAAAGGCTAATCCGAGAAGCCCGCAGAAAATGGCCCATATTTTCGCGGCATTGCCCGTGATGCGCGTCTTTGCGGAAAACGGAATGCCCTCATCGCTGAATCCTTTCTTCATCAAGGAGAAGCATCCAATGACCAGCAAGGGCAAAAGTATAAGACCCAGCATCAAGTGCCTCTCTGGTATCAGGTGTTGTCAGATTTACCACCCGCATCTTCGATTGACTTGCCCCGCTCTCTTCGCGTCGCGTCGTCGCCTACGGGGTCGTTAACTTTCTCTTTGTCCTGCCCCCAGATGACCGCTCCGCTCAAGTTCTCTGGTTTCTGCTCCTCGCCGCCGACAGGAACTTGCTTTGCTCCCTCTTTCGGAGGCAGGCCCGAAGCGGTCGCGGCGGCTGTGACGACCGCCTTCCCGGTCTCCTTCTTGCCCTTGCTGTAATCGCGTTTGCGCGGCTTGATGAGCGAGACGTCAACGGCTTCATAGGAGAGCACGGGACCTTCGCCGGAGTATTCCGCAATCGTCGTCTTCAGGAAATTCTCGTCGTCGCGGTTCGGATAGTCAGGCTTGTAGTGTGCGCCGCGCGACTCGTTGCGGTTGAGCGCGCCGAGCGTGATGACGCGCGCCAGCTCCAGCATGTTCTTCAGGTGGCGCGCGTGCGGCAGGGCCATCGTAGCCCAGAGGTTCGAGTCGTTGATGGAGATGTGGCGATAGCGGTCCATCAATTCGAGGAGCTTGTCGTCAGTGGCTTTCAGCTTATCGTTGTAGCGAACGACGGTCACGTTATCCGTCATCCACTTGCCCATCTCCTCGTGAATCACGTATTGGTTCTCGGAGCCCGACTGTTTGATGAGGCCGTCATTAATCTCCACCTGCCGCTTCAATTCCTGTTCGTAGAGGCGGGAGCCGTCCGAGCCGTTGCGTTCCACGTTCCTGGCATACTCGATTGCGGCGGGCGCCGCGACGAAGCCGCCGAAGACGCAGCTCACGAGTGAGTTTGCGCCCAGACGATTCGCCCCGTGTATCGAGTAGTCGCACTCGCCCGCGGCCAGAAGGCCGGGGATGTTCGTTCGCTGGTTAAAATCAACCCACAGCCCGCCCATCGAGTAATGGACGCCAGGGAAGATACGCATCGGCACATGACGCGGGTCGTCGCCGACAAACATCTCGTAGATTTCCAGAATCGCGCCGAGCTTGCGGTCCAGGGTTTCGGCCGGAATGTGCGAAAGATCTAAAAAGACCTGGTTCTCGCCGCCGACGCCGTAACCGTCCAGGCAGACCTGAAAGATTTCGCGCGTGGCGATGTCGCGCGGGACGAGGTTGCCGTAGGCGGGATATTTTTCTTCCAGGAAATACCAGCGCTCGCTCTCCGGAATTGAGGAAGGGTTGCGCGCATCCCCCTGTTGGCGTGGAACCCAGACGCGCCCGCCTTCGCCGCGCGCCGATTCAGACATCAGGCGAAGCTTGTCCTCGCCCGGAATCGAGGTCGGATGGACCTGTATGAACTCGCCGTTGGCGTAGCGCGCGCCCTGCTGGTAGCAGGCCGAGACGGCGCTCCCGGTGCAGACCATCGAGTTGGTGGATTTCCCGAAAATAAGTCCCGGGCCACCGGTCGCGATAATCACTGCGTCCGCTTTGAAGGCTTTGAGTTCAAGCGTCTGGAGGTTCATCGCCACCAGGCCGCGGCAGACCTGATGATCGTCCAGAACGAGAGACATCATCTCCCAGCCTTCGTATTTCTGAACTTTGCCGGTGACTTCGAAGCGGCGGACCTGCTCGTCAAGGGCGTAGAGCAGCTGCTGGCCCGTCGAGGCCCCTGCGAAAGCGGTCCGGTGATGCTTCGTTCCTCCGAAGCGACGAAAATCAAGCAGGCCTTCCTTAGTGCGCGAGAAGGGCACACCCATGCGGTCGAAAAGATAGATGATCGCCGGGGCCATCTCGCACATGACCTTGGCGGGCGGCTGATTCGCCAGGAAGTCGCCGCCGTAAACCGTGTCGTCAAAATGCTCCCAAGTGGAATCGCCCTCGCCCTTCGTGTTGACCGCGCCGTTGATTCCGCCCTGCGCGCAGACGGAATGGGAGCGTTTGACTGGCACGACGGAGAAGAGGTCCACGGAGTGTCCGGCTTCCGCAATCTTCATCGCCGCGGCAAGTCCGGCGAGCCCGCCGCCGACGATTGCTATCCTGATTCCATTGCTTGAAGTAGTTGCCATGTCAGTAGAGAATCCCTCCCAGCAATCCTCCGTGCTTGATGAAGGCTGCGGCGGCGTTGATTCCGACGGCCAGCAGCACAAGGCCGATGGCGATGCAGGCGTAGCCCGTCAGGCGCTGGGCGCGCTCGCCGATGGTGATGCCCCAGTCAACCATGAAGAGCCAGATGCCATTGACGAAATGCCAGACGGTTGATGTGATTCCGATGATATAGATGGCGAAAATCCATGTGTTAAGAAACTCGCCCCGTACGATGTCAAACGCCAAGTCAGGTCTATGGGCGACCGATATTTCGTTGAGCCCTGGAATCAGCCCGAAGCGGAAGTTCAGAACGTGAAAGGTGATGAAGAAGAAGAGAATGATTCCAGTCACGCGCTGGATCGTATAAAACCAGTTACGCGGGTACGGGTAAGCCAGATTGTTCGGGCGCGCCTCCCACGTAATGAAGAGCCCGTAAACCGCGTGATAGATGAGCGGGATAAAGATGAACGTAATCTCTATGAAGAGAATGTAAGGGATGGCTTGCAGGTCTTTGACCGCATCGTTGAAAGCGGTCGCGCTCTTCAGGGCCTTCGAGTTCGTGTAAAAATGTTCGATTAGGAAAGCGCCGAGCGGTATGATGCCTGTCAGTTGGTGCAGCTTACGCAGGACGAATGTCCTGCTCAATCGAATAGCCACTTTGAAACACTCCTTTGCCGGAAGCCTGCCCGAATGCGAGCGGACACACTTCAACGGGGCGGGATGATTTAAGATTGCGCCGAACGCCGGAAATTATATGACTTGGCGCACGGCCTCGCAACCACACGCCGCCTCCTCATCGGCCTGTAACCCCCGCCCCTCCTTGGCATGTCCCAATGATATGGCCCTTCTGATATAAGGTAAAATGAAAAATACTGCACCAACAGTTGAGAAAAATTAATAAGTAATCCAAGTTGTAAGTTATAGCTGTTTGGAAATCATTTCAATTGCCATTAGCTTCAGCTAGTGGCAATTGATAACTGATAACCGGTTTCATTCAGATGCAAGCCGCGATAGTTGTTTGTAGCAGTCGTCACCTTATTTCACGATCTCAAAGTCCATCCACTGTGTCGAGGTGCGGTGCTTCTCATCGGCCAGAAGGTCGCTGACAATCACCTGAAGGATATATTCGCCGGGAACGAGATCGGCCCCTAGTTTAATCGCGCCGGCAGCAGCCAGGCGGCGGAGGTCCGGCGGATTGTTGAGGATTAATGGCTGAACTTTGCCTGTGAAGACGGGTTGCCCGCCACGAAACAGTCGGGTCTGGATTTGCAGTTGAGGCAGGCCAGAGGCTTTATCAAAACGCGCGTTGTAGATCACGAGTCCGTATCGCATCGTCATGCCAGTCCGAAAGTGACGCACGGCCTCGCTTGCCTGAGGCGAGGGTTGTTGAGCGTCGCCTCCTTTTTGGCCTGAAGCGGTTTGGGTGGATGAAGCTGTTGATAATCCGGGCTGCGAGTTATTCTGTGCGCCGTCTTGCGGACTCCTAACACTCGCGCCATCCGCTATCTTTCTAAATTCAGACGGGTCTGTTGCGTTGACTACGATCCCCGATAGTGCGAGGCGGTTCTTCTTCAGATCTGGAATCTCTATAAGCTGACTGGCCGAACCCACGCGCGCGGAATCATGATCGCGCAGCACAGCCCGAAATTGATAGACTCCAGGCTTCTTTACGGGGAAGATCATGGAATAGACGAACCCATCCTGAAGAGCCAGCTTATAGCCCTCGCCACGCAACCTCAAAGTATCTGTGCGGCTGATCTGATCTACCACATTGCCGCTGGTGTCGAAGGTCATGGCGACCATATCAAACGTCGCAGTGTGCCAGCCGTCCGCACCTTCCGTGAAGGTGAGGTCCTTGGCATCCACGTAGAGAAACGAACGGGTGAGCGGACCGAGCTTCGGCTCGTCGGCGAATAGTGAAGTCAACTGCATGTGAACGCCTGAAGCGCTGAAAGGTGAAACGAGCGCGTTGACAATCTGGTCACGCGGAGTGCGCGTCGGTGAACCCGCTTCCGCATCCGCAACTCCGAAAAATCCGCTACGCATACGCACGTTGTATTTACCGGACCGCGCGACCTGCAATCTCAATTTGTGAAACAGACGGCGGCCCGCTCTCGCATCGAAAGTCGCTTCGTCTGGACGATAGCCGATCAGGTAATAGCCTTTTTGATCGTTCATTACTCGCCGGATGCCGCCGCTCAGGTCGTTTGTACTACGGATGGCAATGCCTCCGGTCTTTTCCGCTAAGGAGTCCAAACCTCCCTGCTTCGCAAAGGATTCACCGCGGCGGTCGCTCAGCAGTTCCTCAATGTCTTGGGGCTCTTTTGCCCCAGTCACCGTGCCGCTGTCGGCCAACCAATCAGACGCGGTCAACGACATCGTCTGAATACCGGTCGCATTCAATGTGTAGATTACAACCGCGGCGCGGTTAGCCTGATCAATCAATTGCTGCAATTTTTGAACTACTCTATTAAAGCGGCCCGGATCGTCAGTATCGAAGAATCGGATGCCGTCGGATATCACCAGAATTGACTTCCGACCCGGCAACTCGCGCAAACCTCTGACGACGTAACTGATCGCGCCCAGGGTTCCGACCGCAAACATATCCTCTCGCAAACGGCTCAGCTCCGTGTCCTTTGACTCGATGAAGGTACTGTAACGACCGAATTTCGGAGGCTCAATCGGTGCGAAGGCGCTGACGCCAGAGCGACCGCCGGCATACCACTTCACCCGTTCAATTGCGGCGTAGAGCAAACGCCTGTCGGAGGTGAATTGCTGTAGCGCTCCAGCCCCGCCGCTGGTCCGGATGATGGCAACCAGATCATTAGGCTGCATCTCATCATCAACAAACTTTTTCAAGGCGCGTCGTACGAAGTGTGTGCTTTCGAAAGAAAGTCCCAGATCGTCAACGACCAGAGCGATGGTTCGTCGCACATCCGTGGGACGTAAATTGGTTGGTGGCGGCGCGATCCTGTCAGCCGAAGGAGGCTTCTTTGGCCCCTGTGTCTGATCCGCTGCGGCGGGAATGAACGAGAAGAAGGTAATCTTTTGGGGCTTGCCGTCTTCAAAAATCCGAACCTCTTCGGGTTTGAGATCAACAACGGGCTTCCCGTTCTTGTCCGTGACAACCGCATCAACCTGCACCAGATTAGTCGTGATACGAACGACGTCCTCATCTTCCTGTTGTTGGGATTGCAGGGAGGATGTCTGCGGCGTCGGTAACCTGGGTGACGTCGGGGACTGCTGCGCGAAAGAGGTTGCCCCGAAATGTATTCCCAGGAAGATTGTGAGTAATGATAGCGTCTTCAAAAGATTTGCACCGTAAACAAAGCGGATGGGAGGCACGATATGCTCGAATGCAGCCGATGTCAAATATAGAGAAATCAAATTTATTTTAAAGTTCCAAAAAAGCGCTCGAAACACTTAAAGGTCGAAATTTTGACCAAGTTATGTTCGAATGTTCCCTGGAGGCTGTAAATTGTGATTAGTGGCTGGAATCATTTTACTGACGAGCAGGCCGGCAGGCTTTCGCTGATTGAAACCTGATTTTATATTGCATTCAGTCATCAAGTTTGTTGCACAGCCCACAGCGAACAATACATGCAGATCGAGACCCTCAAAATTTTCTGCGACCTGGTGGAGACGCAGAGCTTTTCGCAGGCCGCGGAGCGGAATTTCGTGACGCAGTCGGCGGTCAGCCAGCAGGTTCGCGGGCTCGAAGAGAAGTTTAAGCGTCGCCTGCTTGAACGTGTCCGCGGGCGCAGGGATATCCGGCTGACCGAGGCCGGGCGCAGCTTTTACGAGGAGAGTAGAAATGTGCTCGCAGCCTACGAGGGTTTGCAGGAGCGCATGCGAAGCATTGAGGGCGTCGTGAGCGGGACGGTGCGTGTGGCGACCGTTTACAGCATTGGCCTGCACGCGTTGCCGCCGGTCGTGCGCCGCTTCATGGAGCTTTATCCCGCGGCAAAGATTGATCTCGAATACAGTCGCACGACACGCATCGTGCGTGATTGTTTGACCGGTGCCATCGAGCTCGGTCTCGTGGCTTACCCGGAAAAACGGCGCGGGCTGACGGTTGTGCCGTTGCCGGGCGACCGTCTGGTCCTCATCTGCCCACCTGCGCACGCGCTCTCCTCGCGCAGGAAAATTAAGGCCAGGGAATTAAGCGGGCAGGACTTTGTCCTTTTTGAGCGCGACATCCCGACACGCCGCGCGACGGACAGGATATTCAAAGCGCACGGAGTCACAATCAACAGGGTCGCGGAGTTTGATAACATCGAGACAATCAAGCGCGCCGTCGAAGTCGGCTTCGGGCTGGCGATAGTTCCACGCGCGAGCGTCCTCGACGAGCAAAGGAGCGGGCAGTTAGCTGTCGTCGCTCTGGCCGAGCCAGAGTGGACGCGCTCTGTCGGCATCATTCACAGAAGCGACCGAATGCTCGGCTCCGCCGCGCGAAAATTTATCGAATTGCTTAAAAGCAGTGACAAGTGACAGGTAACAAGTGACAAGCCAAATGTTTTTGCTCGTCACTCGTCACTTGTCACTCGTCACTGCTTTTGGAGGATTAAAAGCTGTCC
Organism: Pyrinomonadaceae bacterium; assembly: GCA_036392495.1. Classification (GTDB taxonomy): domain Bacteria; phylum Acidobacteriota; class Blastocatellia; order Pyrinomonadales; family Pyrinomonadaceae; genus QHXM01. The sequence continues at coordinate 51,048 of DASVXV010000152.1, forward strand.
GACGAATTGGTAAAGCTATCCGCCAGGAATCTCGCGGCGTTGATACGCGGGCGCGAGGTCTCGCCGGTCGAGGTAGTCGAGATGTATCTGCGCCGGATTGAGCAGATAAATCCGAAGCTTAATGCCGTCGTGACGCTCGCGCCGGATGCTTTGCAGCGCGCTCGTGAAATGGAGGCGGCGGTTATGCGTGGAGACGAAGTCGGTCCGTTGCATGGGGTTCCGCTCACGATAAAGGACACGATTGAGACCGGGGGACTGCTGACGACCAGCGGATCAAGGCTTCGTGAATCAAATGTTCCGCGTGAGGACGCTCCAACGGTCGCCAGTTTGAAAGGGGCGGGGGCAATCCTGCTCGGCAAGACGAATGTTCCCGAAATGGCTATCCCCTACGAATGTGACAATCCTGTCTTCGGCCGGACGAACAATCCCTTTGATGCGACGCGTACTTCAGGCGGGTCGAGCGGTGGCGAAGCTGCCGCTATCAGCGCATGTCTCACGCCCGCTGGCCTGGGCAGCGATCTTTCAGGGTCAATACGTGTCCCGGCGCATTTCTGCGGCATCGCCGGATTGAAACCTACGACGGGGCGTGTTCCGTCCGAGGGACATTTCCCGCCAACTGCCGGTGCGTTCGCGCTCGGAGCCGTCATCGGTCCGATGGCGCGTTATGTCGAAGACCTCTCTTTAATGCTTGACGTTCTATCGTCACAAGGCGCGGCCGGCTCTTTCCACGCTTCCTTGAAGGAGACGGGGAGCAAAGCGCAGGTTAATCTGTGGGGCACATGCGTCGCCTCTTTCGTTGACGAAGAGCGCGCGCCCCTGACCGTTGAGACGCGGCAAGCTGTTCAGAAAGCCTTACGTGCCCTCGAAGAATCTGGACTCGTGATTGTCTCGGAGACGCCTCCAGCTCTCCGACAGGCCATTGATTTATGGCCAGCATTATTCTCACGCGCCTCTTTGAATCAGTTACGCGAAACATACGCGGGGCATGCAGAGCGGGCAGGTGCTATTGTGCGCGGTCTGCTTGCTTCGGCAAAGGGCAAGCCTGACTCGCCAGACGAATTCGAAAAAGCGAAAGCGGAGAGAGACGCCTTGCGCGCGTCATTGGACCTGTGGATGAAGCGAGTGCCACTCGTCGTCTCGCCGGTCGGCTCCGCGCCGGCTTTTGAGCACGGGGCACGTCAGCTCGAAGTTGAGGGGGAAATGGTCAGCGTTTTTCGAGCTTACGGATACTCGCGCGCCGCCAACGTGCTGGGTTTGCCTTCCGTCTCGATTCCAGTGTTGCGTAGCGGGGCGGGATTGCCCGTCGGGGTTCAAATTATCGGCAGGCCATTTGAGGAAGAGACGTTACTCGCCGCGGCCTCAATCATCGAAGGTGCGACGGGCGGTTGGGTGCCCCCGCAAGCTATGTTTGTGTGAGGGCGACGCGCGCGCCGCCAAATTGCTTCACTCTTTCATCCTTAATCCGTTATAGTTGCCGCATTAACTCAAAGGTTGCGAGCCGGGGCCTGAGCTTACATCCCTTTTTCAACGCGGAGGTCTTATGCCAATAGTCCCCATTCTCTTCATCATTCTAGGCATCTTTCTCCTGACCATCGCCGTCAAGACGATCAAGATCGTCCCGCAGGCGACCGTGATGCTGATTGAGCGCCTCGGCCGCTTCAGCCGTGTTGCCCAGAGCGGGCTCAACGTCATCGTCCCCTTTCTGGACAAGCCGCGCGGCGTTTACTGGACGAACATGCGCCTGGGCACGACTTCGATAGATTTACGCGAGCAGTACATAGATCTCCCGCCGCAGCCGGTCATCACGCGCGACAACGTGACGATCCACGTGGACTCTGTCGTCTACTGGCAAATCACTGACCCGATCAAGGCCGTCTATGAGGTTGCGGACCTGCTCGGCGGCATCGTGCAGTTGACTATCACAGGCATGCGTGCCGTGATGGGCGACATGGACCTGGATCACACGCTCTCGCAACGTGATCAGATTAACGCCAAGCTCCGGCTGATTCTGGACGAGGCGACGGACAAGTGGGGCGTCAAGGTGACGCGCGTTGACGTCAAGAACATCAATCCGCCCGAAGATGTCCGCATCACGATGGAGAAGCAGATGACAGCGGAACGCACGCGCCGCGCGCTCGTGCTTCAGGCTGAAGGCGAGCGCCAGGCCGCGATCACACGGGCCGAAGGCGAAAAACAGTCTGCCATCACGCGCGCGGAAGGCGAGAAGGAGTCTGCTATCCTACAGGCGGACGGCGCTGCGCAGGCGCGGCTGCGTCAGGCGGCGGCCGAGTCCGAAGCCATCGCGCGCATCGCGCAGGCGATGGAGGGGCACGGCAACCCCGCCCAGTATCTCGTCACAACGCGCTACATCGAATCCCTTCGCGACATGACGCGCACCCCAAACTCGAAAGTCATTTTTATGCCCGTCGAGACTTCAAGCATGTTGTCGAGCATCGGCGCGATTAAAGAGATGCTGGCTGAAACGGGCGAAAAGCGTTCTGAAGACAACAAGCAGCCGCCGCCGACTCGCCCGCGCCAGTTGCCGACTTAATAATTGTATCTTGAAAACAGTTTTTTGGACGGAAGCTAGTGCTCTGCAATAAAAGTTATTTGAATTGCCTCCAGCTTTAGTCGAAAGCTTTCGGCTAAAGCCAGACATTTTCCTGTCAACTCTGTCCACTAGCTGAAGCTGGAGGCAATTGATTACAGCCCAAAACTTTCATGACAGAGCACTAGGCATTCAAATTGTGCCTTGAGATAGAAGTGTAGCGTGAGCCGCCTGCGCCCAGTTCGCTGCGCATCACTACGAGTTCCGTGATGGGAAACTCAATCGCTTCAAAACCTGCTTCACGGTGAAGCTCTGCGAGCGTTCGAGCGCCCTGCGGAGAGCGGAGGCGTGCGAGGGTGAGGTGCGGGTGAAACGGGCGCTCCTCGCGTTTGAAGCCCTCCACGGAGCATTCTTCTTCCAGATGTCTTTGAAGTTGCCCTAAGCCTTCGGTCGAATCAACGACGCCCAGCCAGAGAACTCGCGGAATCCCGCGCGGTGGAAACGAGCCAGCCCCTTCTATCGCCAGCTTGAAAGCTTTAGTCAGCTTGCCAGCTCTCGCCGCAGCCCTTGAAAGATTGTCAACACGGCCTTCTTCTATTTCACCCAGGAATTTCAAAGTCAGATGAAGATTCTCTTCGCGCACCCAGCTCGCTCGCGCATCCGGTACGGAAGCCTTTAAGCGCGCGGTATGTTCAGCCGCGCGCTTGCGTGCTTCATTTGACAGCTCAACCGCGCAGAAGACACGGACCAGCGGATTAAGGGAAGAACTTTCTCTGTTACTCTTCATCCTTTATTTCGCCGTCGGCTCAAGCTTCCAGGTCTCCTTCGCCGCCCCGGCGACCGCCGCTTGGGTGAAGGGGAAGACACGCGGCGTGACGTTGCGCCAGTCTTCAAGCTGGTCTTTCCAGTGCGGGCTTGTCGGAACGCCGGAGATGCCGAGCGCAATGCCCTGTTGTGTGTGGTCCCAGTTGCTCAGGTCTGCGATTAAACGCATCGAGACGCTGGAGCCGCGATTGACGGTCGGAAAGCTGCCGAGGCTGCCGTTCTGCGGAAAAGGCTGGATGGCGAATTGCTGGCCGATGAGCGGGATGCCCGCCAGCGGGTGTGGGAAGCGCACCAGAGATTCCCGCGCCCAGGTCCATTTCGATTCGTCCGGGCCGTAATCTTTCGACAGCTCCGCCCGCGCGTCAGCAAGGCAGGCGTGCAATAGCTCCGCGTAAGATTTGAACTCTTTGGGCAGCCACTCGCGCGGCCTCTCTTCAATCAGGCGGTCAATGAGCGTCTGGGAGTTCGAGTAAGTGTAGAGCCTGACGCGGTCCGCCCCGACCGCCCCGGCAATCACGCGGCGGGAGAAGGCCGAGCGCATGTGAGAGGCCAGAAGAGCGGCGCGCGACTCCGGCACGACGCGCCCGTCCCAGGAGCTAAGTAACTGAATGGCCGCCTGCCACTTCTCATCATTTGCGGCGGGCGAAGTGTCCTCGCGCGCAACTTCCGCCAACTCGCGGGCGAAAAGTTTGCCAGAGATTGTGTATGTATCCCCTTGGATGGCGCGAAAGTCGTCAATCGAAAATTTCTTCCTCACGCTCAGCAGGTCGTAGATGCGGCGCGCGCGATAGGCAGGGATCGGCATGACCGTAAGGTTGTACGGGTAATCTTCCCCTACGATGCGCGAGTTGGCTGTGATGATGACGCCGCCTGGCGGGTCGTAAACGCGCGGCAGCGCTTCGTAGGGAATAAAACCGGTCCATTCGCCATCATCTGTCGCCCCATCGTAAGGTAGCTGGCCCTTGCCTGTTTTCCGTATGGGAAAACGCCCCGCGCCGATATAGCCTATGTGACCTTTCACATCTGCGTAGATCATGTTGAAGGCAGGGCCCGAATAATTGCGCAGGGCCGCGCGAAAGTCGTTCCAGTTGCGCGCGGAATTTAGTAGAAAGAAAGACTCGGCCAGATTCGTCTGCGGCTCAAGCGCGGTCCAGCGTAGCGCGTAACGCCTGTTATTTTGTTCAAAAATAATGGGGCCGTGACGTGTGACGGTGACGTCGAAAGCGACCGTCTCAGTGGCCGGGCTCGCAGGGCTCTTACGAACCTTTATCTCTTCCCGTCGAACTTCAGCCTCGCGCCAGCCTGTGGGCGTCTTGTAGCGCTTTGGATTCTCTTTGTCGAAGGTTTCGAGGTAGAGGTCCTGAACATCCGGCTCCAGACTCGTCACTCCCCAGGCGATGTTCTCATTATGGCCGATGGCGATTCCCGGAACTCCCGCAACAGAGACTCCGGCGGCGCGATAGCCTGGAAAGCTCAGATGAGCCATGTACCAGATCGAGGGCGCGGAGGCTGAAAGGTGCGGGTCATTTGCCAGAAGCGGTTTGCCGGTTTGTGTCAGCTTGCCGCTGATGACCCAATTGTTGCTCGCCGCGCAATCCTTCGCATAAAGACCGACACGCTCAAGCGTTTGTTGCGCGGCCGCCTCCTGGAAAGCCAGCGCTTCCACGTCAGCTTGATTGATGGCGACGCTTTGCGCTGGAAAGAGTGCTGGAGAGTTTCGCGCCTTCTTCTGCTTATCCTTTCCGACGAGAATCACGTCCAGCGGAGATGTTTCGGGGAAGAGCTGATCGCGTAAGGCCTGTGGCAAGTCTGAAAAGGCCGCGCGCGTGAGCTCGCTGCGCCAGGAAGTCGAAAGAGTCTCATCGAACAGCTTGCCGATGATCAGTGAGTCCGCGGGACGCCAGGGGCGCGGCTTGAGCTGAAGGAGTTTGAATTCGGGCGGCAAGCTCTTCGCATCAAGCGAGTCAATATATGCATTGACTCCCCGCGCATAATCTTCGAGTGAAGCTTTGAGATTGGGGGACAGTTTCTCTGCATGTGCTTCGGCTAACTGCGCGAAGCCATAACGGCGATGCTGCTTGTCGCCTTCTAGCACGCTGCCGTCGGGTCCCGCCCCGAAAATCTCAGCCAGCTCGCCCCGCGCCGTCCGCCGCAAAAGCTCCATCTGGAACAGCCGGTCGCTCGCCGTCACATAACCCTGCGCGAAAAAAAGGTCCGATTCGTTTGTGGCTTCGATGTACGGAATGCCGCGCTCGTCGCGCCGCACGATCACGCTTTTGCGTAATCCTGGAAGACTGAGCGTCCGGGGGGCTGACTGCGCTGCTTCCTGTGCAAGGGCCACCGAGAAGATTGTCGAAAGCAGGAAAGAGAAGAGAAGGCTCGAAAAAATAGACAGACGTTTCATGAAAGAATCTCCATGAGAGGGAAGGTCCGAGTTGTAAGCGAACATTAAGAATCAGTGTGACGGATCAACAATAATGACGCGCTGCTCTGTCATCTCTTCCATGGCGTAGCGCACGCCTTCGCGGCCGGCGCCTGATAGCTTTACGCCTCCGTAAGGCATGTTGTCAACGCGGAAGGCAGGCGTATCGTTAATCATCACGCCGCCGAATTCCAGAACCTCAGCCGCACGAAATGCCCGCCTCATATCGCGCGTGAAAACCCCCGCCTGAAGCCCGTAGCGCGTGTTGTTTGCTTCCACCAGGCCCGCCTCGAAATCGCCGAAAGTCTGAATCGCAGCGACGGGCGCAAAGACCTCCTCGGCGCAGACGCGCATCTCGCTATGCACATCCGCGAGCACGGTCGCCTCAAGCAGAGCGCCGCGCCTCGTGCCTCCGCAGAGAAGACGCGCGCCAGCAGCCGTGGCCTCGTTAATCCAGCTTTCGGCGCGGCGCGCTGCCTCTTCTGTGATCATCACGGAAAGCTCCGTCGTTTCGTCCAGCGGATCGCCCGTCCGCAAATTCTTCGTGCGCTCGACGAAGCGCTGGGTCCATTCGTCCGCGATTCGCTCGTGAAGGAGAAGGCGCTGGGCGGAGATGCAGACCTGCCCTGCGTAGTTGAAGGCGGCCAAAGCGGAGCGCTCGACCGCATAGGAAAGGTCTGCGGTCTCGTCAACGATGACGGGCGCGTTACCGCCCAGTTCGAGCGTCACGGCCTTGCTTGCGGCGCGCTCGCGTAGTTTCCAGCCAACCTCCGCGCTTCCGGTAAAAGAGATCATCGCCACACGCTCGTCCGTCAGAAGGAGGTCAATCTCTTCAAGCTCCATCGGCAGGATTTGCAGCGCGCCAGCCGGGAGACCGCAATCAAGAAAAGCCTCGCCCAGCAGAAGCGCCGTAAGCGGCGTGCGCGGGCTCGGCTTGACGATGATCGAGTTGCGAGAGGCCAGAGCGGGGGCGACCTTGTGCGCGACGAGGTTGAGCGGGAAATTAAAAGGCGTGATGCCGAAAACGACGCCGCGCGGGATTCTTTCGGTCCAGCCGATGCGCCCGCGCCCGAGCGATTGGGTATCCACTGGCACGACCTCGCCTGTGAAGCGGCGCGCCTCCTCGGAGGCGAAAGTGAAAGTTGATATGGCGCGGTCCGTTTCTCCGCGTGCCGCCGTGATCGGCTTGCCGGCTTCCCTGGCTATCGTGGACGCGAAATCTTCGCGCCGCTTCTTCAGATAGTCCGCGATTCGGCGCAGCGCTTCGGCAATCTCGTAGCGCGGCAGAGCGCGCATCTCTGCTGCGGAAGAGGCGGCGACCGCGATTGCCTCTTCGACGTCGCCGCGCGCCGCATAGGAGACGCGTGCGAGGGTTTCGCCACTGTATGGCGAGCGCACCGTTTGAAGATTGTCGTTTGTGCGCCACTCACCGCCGATGAGAAAAGGTTTTGTCTCCATTTTAAGGGGATGATAGCATAGCCGCGCTCAACAGGCTTTACACCCCTCGCACCATTAAAGACACGATTGCACATCGAAAGCGTCCTGAATAAGGAAGGATGAATGATGAGACGAACAAAACTCCTATTCATTATTTTGTTGCTGGTTGGAAGCGTCGTGGGAGTTGCTGGAAAATCCTCATCGCGCAGCGACTCTCTGGAAGTGTTCTGGCAAAAGTTTAAAGCAGCCGTGACGACCGGAAACAAATTGGGCGTTGCCGCGCTCACAAAGTTCCCTCTGGGGATGTCCTACGGAATTCCCAGCATCAAAAACAGGGCTGCCTTTGTTCGGCGTTACCGCGAGGTCTTTAATGAGCAGGCGGACGCCGTCAAATGTTTTGCCACAGCCAAACCGGAAAAAGACCCCGCACGCCCAAGAGAATTCACTGTCGCCTGCCCGGATGCCGCCGGTAATGAAGTCGTCATTTATCATTTCGAGAGAACCAGACTGGGCTGGAAGTTCGTCGCCCTCGATAATATCAACGAATAGACCCGGACCGGCATTCCGGCGCGTTGGCTCAAGAGTCTATCTCGCGGCGTCTAAGGCATCGTGCGTTGACGTCGCCGTAACTCTGCCGCTACAATCCGCGCGAGGATTCAGTTTCGGCAATTCGGTTTCGAGCCATCAACAAAATCATGCGAATGTCACATGCCGTTTACGCGCTACTCTTCGTGCTGCTCTGTGTTATGGGCGCGGGCGCGCAGCAGCGCCCCCTTCTGACAGAGGATGTGGACATCATCCCGCCCGGCTCGCTGAGGATTGAAGTCGGGATTGATTTCATGCAGAACGCGAAGTTTCCGGTTTCAGGGTTGACGGGGGATTTGACGCGCGTCGGCGTTATCGGCATCAACGTGGGGCTTTCGCCCAACGTCGAGTTTCAGATAGACGGCGTCGCCCAGAATGTCCTCAGCATCAACTCTGCCACCCTGCCATCGCCGATTCAACTCGGCTTCGCTCCAGGCACAACCTCTACGAATGATGTCGGCGATTTCACGCTCTCGACGAAGATCAAGCTGCGCAACGAAACACGGCGCGGACCTTCGCTGGGCTTCCGCTTCGGCGTTCAATTGCCCAACTCGAATCAGGGGCGCGGCATCGGGCTCAACCAGGTGAACGCTTTCGGCTCCGTACTCATCGGCAAAAAATTTGGACGCGACGGGCGCGTCAACACTTTCGGCAATCTGGGCATTGCGATCCTGACCGCCCCGACGCAGCTCTTTACGCAGAACGACGTGCTGACCTACGGCTTCGCCAGCATCATACGGCTGACGCGTCACATCAACTTCGCCGGCGAGATTAACGGGCGTGCCAGCACGCGCCCCGGCAACGGTCCGCTCGGAACCGAATCGCAGTCGGAAGCGCGCATTGGTATGCAGATCAAAGCTTCTGGGCTGCGCTTCGATTTCGCGGGCATCGCAGGACTGACGAGCTTTAGCCCCCGCTCCGGCGTCACTTTCGGCGTCACTTACGACACGCCGTCCGTCTTCGCGCCCGTTAGATAGCAAGTTTCAGGTTTCAAGTTCCAAGTTCCAAGTTGAAACGGCAACGCCTGGGACTTGAAACTTGAAACTTGAAACCTGAAACTTATGTTCGACTGGCTAAGCTCCGCCTTCCATTGGCTCAATCAGACTTTCGGTGCGCTCGTTCAGTGGCTGGAATCGTTCGTTGTCGGTGTGCCGATCTACGTGGCGGGGCCTTCGATGGTGGTCATAGGGGCGTTGGATTCCTCTCTCCTCTCGCTTCCCGAAATCAACGATTACCTGGTCGTGATGAGAATCGCCAATGCTCATCACGAAGTCTTCTACTTTCCGCTGTTCGCCGCCGCAGGGTCCGTCATCGGGTGCATGTTGCTTTACACGATCATCAGAAGCGGAGGCCAGTACGTGCTCAGAAAGCGTTTTCGCTCCGAGCACATCGAAAAGGTTGAGAGAACCTACGCGCGCTTCGGATTCCTCGCCCTGGCCGTTCCGGCGATGCTCCCGCCCCCGATGCCTTTCAAAATATTCGTGGCGACAGCAGGCGCGCTCGAATACCCGCGCTGGCGTTTCATGCTGACGATCATGATTGCGCGCTCGCTTCGTTACTACATTGAAGGAACGCTCGCGGTCTTTTACGGCAGAGCGGTCCTGGATTTTATTAAAAATTACGGCTTCAAAATTCTGGCGTTCGTATTGGGCGCGTGTCTCCTCGGTCTGGTGGTTTATCTGTTTCTTCAGCGCAGGCGCAGAAAGATAGAACAGATCGCTGATGCTGCGAAGGGGTCGGATTAACTTGGCGACATTGTCAGTACCGCCTGCGGCGTGCCGATTTTAGATTGCGGAATGCGGAATGCGGATTGAAAAAGCATGGCCTTCCGCTCTCTTCAATCCGCAATCCGAAATCCGCATTCCGCAATTGTAAGGATTGGACAACAATTTTGAGCTGGCTCTGGGATCAAATCACAACCTTCCTGACCGCGGTTAAAGACTTCCTCATCGCTTACGGACCTTTTGGCCTGTTCGGCATCGCGCTCCTGGACTCCGCTCTGATTCCTCTGCCGGCAGGGCCGGATGTCATCATGATCCTGCTCTCGAAGGACAGCCCTTCGTGGATGCCAGTTTACGCTGCGGCGGCCACACTCGGCTCTGTCACGGGTTGCGTGATTCTTTATTACATCTCGCGCAAGGCCGGGCGTCGCGCACTGGAGCGGTTTTCCGAGAAGAAACAGGCGCGCGTCAAACAGATGATTGATCGTTATGACGTGCTTTCGGTACTGGTTGCATCTATCCTCCCGCCGCCTTTTCCATTCAAGCTGTTCGTCATCACGGCGGGCGTCTTTCGTCTGAGCGTTGTCCGCTTCGCCGTCGCAATCGCTTTCGGGCGGGCCGTCCGTTTTTTTCTGGAAGGTTTTCTGGCGGTCCGTTTCGGCGACCAAGCCGAAGAGTTGTTCAGACAATATTTCCCCTGGATAGGGCTCGGCCTGGCTCTACTGATTATAGGAATCTTCGTCGCCCGCGTCCTCTGGAAAAAGCGTGCGAGCGTGAAAGAAACGAAGGTTGACGTGGTGGATTAGCGGAATTTAATGCACTTGTTTGGCTCAGCCGTCTTTAGACGGCGGCAGCATAAAGCCCAGGGCGTCCGTCCCTGGGTAACAAGTCCCGGTTTGAAACGCCAGCCCGCGTGAGCGGGCGACGGCCCTTAAAACGCGAGCGGGTATGCACGGGCTGCCGCCCATTTCATGGGCTGAATATTCCTCACTGCCTGTAACCCAGGGCTGACGCCCTGGGCATAACTGCTGTCGCCCGCTCGCGCGGGCTTGGGTATTTTTAATCGCTCTTCCACCCCCGCGCTCGCCTGCGGCTTCGCACGGGGCTTTAGACGGTCGCCCGCTTACGCGGGCTGGCATAGAGAATTGAACATTCAAGACAGAGACGTGTCAGCAATCGCCGTTCGGGCTGAAATTAAAGATTCTGGCTCCGGCCACGTCGCGCACTCCGTGCTCGCTGAGGCGCGCGAGCATGCGCAGGAAGATTTCGGCTGTGGCGAGGGCGTCGTCTGCGGCGCGGTGGCGATTGAGAATCTGTATGGCGAAGTGCTCCGCGACGGTTTGCAGGCGATAGTTGAGGAGCCCCGGAAAGATGCGGCGGGAGAGTTTGACAGTGCAGAGGTGCGCGTTTGCCATCCGATGGCCCGGAAAGACGCGCGAGATTTCGTGGTTCAAAAACCGTACGTCGAACTGTGAGTTGTGAGCCACGAGCACGGCCTCGTCCGCAAAATCCAGCCAGTCATGCACGACATCAGCGAACGGGGGCGCGTCTTTCACCATATGGTTAGTGATGCCTGTGAGCTGGACGATGTAGGGCGGAATCTCCATTTCCGGGTTGACCAGCGTCTTGAACTCGGCGACGATACTTCCGCGCGAGACTCTATAAGCCCCGATTTCAGTCACACGGCAGGGCGGCGTTTTAGCGCCCGTGGTTTCGACGTCAACGACGACGAAGTCGGATTCATGCAGGAGGCGCGATTCGACGTTTTCGCAATCGAGCTCGACTATCGCGCCGTCGCGTAAGTGCAGGCGGTGGTCATCCTTGATGAGGTCCGCGACCAGAAGGCTCGCGATGTCGGCATCAAGGTCCGGGAGTTTCAAGACGATGTCGGCGATGTCTGCGGCCGGCGCGCGTCCGCCGCAAATGCGTAACATCTCGACAGTCTCTTGCACGAGTGAAGAATCGGTGATGAGATTGCGCCGGATCATCGCACGCCATTGTAGCGCGCGTCCAAAACTTTGTGAATGAGTAAAAATTTGCGAGCCGAAGAAGTCATCGAAAGATTCAGGCGCACGGGCGCACTCCTCGAAGGCCACTTCATCTTATCGAGCGGTCTTCACAGCACGAAATATTTACAGTGCGCGCTCCTCTTGCAGCACCCTGCGGAGGCGTCCGATTTCGGCCAGGCGCTGGCCGAGCATTTTAAGGGGCAGGGGATCGAGACCGTGGCGTCTCCGGCAATCGGTGGGCTGGTCATCGGCTACGAAGTCGCACGCCAGATTAACGCACGCTTCATCTGGACCGAGCGCGAGGCTGGCGGGATGACGCTTCGGCGCGGGTTCAGTGTTCGTCCGGGCGAGAGCGTGCTGGTGGTCGAAGACGTCATCACCACGGGCGGCTCGACGCGCGAAACGATTGAAGCTCTGCGCGGTGCGGGGGCACGCATCGTCGGCGCGGCGTCCATCATTGATCGCTCTTCCGGGCGAGCTGACATCGGCGTCCCGCGCGTCGCGCTCGCCACGCTGGACGCCCCTGCCGTCGCGCCCTCCGCCTGCGAAGCCTGCGCGCGCGGCGAAGAGGCGATTAAACCTGGAAGCAGAAAAGCGGTGATAAGTGACAGGTGACAGGTGACGAGACAAAATCTCAGCCGTCCCTTGTCACCGGTCACCTGTTACCTGTCACGGTCTTATGAATTACCGTTTGACCCTTCAGTACGACGGGACCGATTTTCACGGCTGGCAGATGCAGGGCGAGCGGCGGACAGTGCAGGGGGAGTTGACGCGCGTGCTGACTTTGATCGAGGGGCGGGCGGTCACAGTGCACGGGTCCGGTCGGACGGACGCGGGCGTTCACGCGGAGGGGCAGGTTGCAAGCGTGCGCCTCGAACGCGAAATGAGCGGGGAGAGGCTTCGCGCCGCCTTGAACGGGAATCTGCCGGGCGACGTGCGCGTCCTTGATGCGGAGGCCGTTCACGACGACTTTCATGCACGGTTTTCAGCTCGTGGAAAAACCTACGTCTATAGAGTCTTCAACTCACAGGTCATGTCGCCCTTCTGGGCGCGTTATGCGCTGCACGAGGCGCGGGGCATAGACGCGAAAAGGATGCAGGACGCCGCCGGTATGTTTTGGGGGGAGCATGACTGGACTGCCTTTTCCTCGACGCAGTCGGATTCGCGCTCGCGCGTGCGGACCGTTACGGGGCTTGAAATAACAGAGCATTGCGACGAGAGGGGTCGAGGGCGGCTCCTGGAAATTACCGTCAGCGCGGACGGATTCTTACGCTACATGGTGCGCTCCATCGCTGGGGCATTGCTGGCCGTCGGGCGAAATGAGATTGACGAAGCGATGGTCTCGCGCGCGATTGAAACGGGCGAACGTCCTCTCGCCATCGCGACGGCTCCCGCGCATGGCCTGACTCTCAAGCGAGTGCACTATGAATCGTGAATCGTAAATCGTAAATCGTAAATCGCGAATAATCCAAGTTGCTGGTCATAGATGTTTGGCAAAAATTTCAATTGCCACTAGCTTCAGCTAGTGGTTATAGGGACTTACAGCTTTCGGCTTTAGCCGAATGACAAATAAACTCCAGTTTCTTAGTGCTTGAGCCTGACGGTTCGGCTAAAGCCGATTCTTTTCAACCATCTTTGCCCACTAGCTGCAGCTAGTGGCAATTGATAATTGGCACTTTGAGTTAAATAGAAAAAACCGCTTCGACGATTCACGATTCACGATTTACGATTTACAACTTACGAGTTAAGATTTTCGAGATGGTGGCGGAAAAATAATCAAGGCGACGGAGTCTTTGAATGGTGCTCGCGGATTTTGCGGAAGTTGTGAAGAAGGGGACGCGCGACGAGGCGCTGTTGGCGAGCATCGCCTGGGATCGGTTGCCGCGCCACGTGGCGATTATCATGGACGGCAACGGGCGCTGGGCGGCGCAGCGCGGCCAGCCACGCATCGCCGGGCATCGCGCCGGAGTCGAGGCGGTCCGCGCCGCGGTGGACACAGGCGCACGCCTCGGACTGGGAGCGCTGACGCTCTACGCCTTTTCGACGGAGAACTGGAAGCGTCCGCGCTTCGAGGTTGACGCGCTGATGCGTATGCTCCGCCGTTACATTCGCCTTGAGCTTGACGAGATTCACCGTCAGAACATTCGCTTTCAGACAATCGGGCGCACAGGCTCGCTCGCCGAAAATGTCCGGCGAGAGATAAATCGCGCGACGGAAAAGACTGCGTCGAATACCGGGATGACTTTGAGCGTGGCGTTGAATTACGGGGGGCGTGCGGAGATTGTGGACGCCGCGCGCCGGGCCGTCGAGCGCCTGATTGCCGAAGGGAAGGACGCGGCCGCCCTGACCGAAGAAAAACTCGGGGCTGAACTGTACACGGCGCGCCTTCCGGAGCTTGACCTGCTGGTCCGCACCAGCGGCGAGCTGCGAATATCTAACTTCCTGCTCTGGCAGGCGGCCTACAGCGAGATTTACGTGACCGAAACTCTCTGGCCTGATTTTCGTCGCGTACACTTGCTCGAAGCAATCCTTGATTACCAGCGGCGCGACCGCCGCTTCGGCGGCCTCAAACTTGTAGCGAATGCGAAATAGGGGACGGGGGACAGGGGTCGGGGGCCAGTGAAAAGCTCCTACCGACCCCTGACCCCTGGTCCCCGTCCCCTGACTCATGTCACGCATCATCACCGCACTGATCGTCCTTCCGATTCTGGTCGCTTCGATTCTGGTTCCCTGGTTGTCGCCACTTTTCGTCGCCCTGGCCCTGGCTTCGATGACACTGGGGATTTATGAGTTCTGGCTGCTGGCGAAGCGCCGCGGACTCAAGCCGGATGTGGTTGTCGGGTTCGCGGGGGCTGCGGCCCTTTTTACGATCTTCTATTTTGACAGGCCGTATGAAACCTCTCTCCTGCTCATCCTCTTCGTCATTCCGGCATTAACGATTTTCGCGCTGGCGCTCACAATGCTGCGGGGCGCGCCTTTCGAGAACATGATCGCGTCCGTCGGGGCGACACTTCTGGGCGTGCTGTATGTTGCGCTTCTGGGCGGCCATCTGGTCGCCGTGCGGATGGGCTTTGAGCAAGAGCTATCCGCGCACCTGCTCTCATTCTTTTTCCTGATTATCATGGGCTCGGACACGGGGGCGTATTACACCGGCAGGATGTTTGGTCGCCATAAACTTGCGCCGAAGATCAGTCCGGGCAAAACCTGGGAGGGCGCAGTCGGCGGGATGGTCGCGAGCCTCCTGATGGCTGTGGCCGCGCACTACTGGTTCTTCCCGGAACTCCCCTTAAAATTTGCTCTCCCTCTGGCAGCCGCGATGAATATCCTTGGGGTCCTGGGCGATTTAACTGAAAGCGCGCTGAAACGCGGTGCGGGCGCGAAAGATGCCGCGCAGATACTTCCGGGACACGGCGGCCTGCTCGACAGGCTCGATAGCTTGCTCTTCAGCGCGCCTGTCATCTACTATTTCGGACGGCTGTACTTTGGGTAAGTGGTCAGTGGTCGGTGGTCGGTGGTCAGTTAAAAAGCTGCGCCTACTGACCACCGACCACCGACCACTGACCACTGATTATGAAAGGTATCTCCATCTTAGGTTCGACCGGCTCAATCGGGCGCAATACGTTGCGCGTGGTTGAGTCTTTTGGCGGGGAGGAGTTTCGCGTTGTCGCGCTCGGCGCGGGGCGCAATGTGAACTTGCTGGCCGAGCAGGTCGCACACCACCTGCCGGAGCTGGTCTCGGTCGAGACGGAGGATGCTGCCAGGTTGCTTCGCGCCAAATTGTTCGAGCGCGACGTGGACCTGCCGCGCATCCTGATCGGAGAAGAGGGGCTTGTCGAAGTTGCGACACACGAGCAGGCGGATTGTGTCGTCAGCGCGACGGTCGGTGCGGTCGGCTTCGTGCCGACCCTGCGCGCGCTCGAAGCAGGAAAGCGTGTCGCTCTCGCCAACAAAGAGACGCTCGTCATGGCCGGCGAATTGATGACGAACGCCGCCGCACAATCCGGTGCGGAGCTTCTTCCGGTTGATTCCGAGCACAACGCCCTTCATCAATGCCTGAGAGGAGAAACGCGCGCGGAGGTCCGGCGTCTGATTTTGACAGCATCGGGCGGACCTTTTCGCACGAAGAGTGCCGTAGAGATGGAGGCCGCCACGGTCGCCGAAGCCATGCGTCACCCGACCTGGGAGATGGGCGCGAAGATTACGATTGACTCGGCCACCTTGATGAACAAAGGGCTGGAGGTCATAGAGGCCCACTGGCTGTTCGGCTTCGCAGCCGACGAGATCAGCATCCTCGTTCATCCTGAATCAATCGTTCATTCGATGATCGAGTTGATAGATGGCTCGATCATAGCGCAGATGGGGGCGACAGACATGCGCCACGCGATTCAGTACGCCCTGACCTACCCGGCGCGTCATCCCTGCGAGTTGCCGTCGCTCGACCTGACAGCACTTTCGGCGCTCCACTTTGAAACTCCGGACACGAATCGTTTCCCGTGCGTCACACTGGCCTATCGCGCTTTGCGTGAGGGAGGCACCCTTCCCGCGGCGATGAACGCGGCCAACGAGGAGGCCGTGCGCGCGTTTCTGGACGAGCGCATTTCGTTAACAGACATTCCACGTGTCATTGAAGGAGTAATGAACGAGCACACGGTCAGCAAGGTCGAGAATCTGGACGTTGTGATTGAGACGGACCAATGGGCGCGATATGCAGCTTCGGAAATCATCGAGCGGCTTTCACGCGGCGCGCGTGCTGCGGAAAGACGTGTTGTTTGACGCATCCGTGCGGCGACGCGTAAACTTGTGGACAGGCATGAATTAATGCTGCGTCAGAAGCTTTGATCTTCATGGGTATTGATAAATTCGGTAAATTCTTGAGGCATTTAACATGACGGACGAACAGAAACCCGCTAAATCCAGAATCCCTTACTCGCTCATTGTCGCGTTTGGCCTCATGGCTCTGGCGGTCATCTTGTGGCTCAAGGGCTACATCAATCTGGGTAGCGTCAAGGGTCTGCTCGCCTTCGTCTTTATTCTGGGGGCGGCCGTCGTCATACACGAGTTCGGCCATTTCATTGTCGCCAAGCTTTTGAAGATTCGCGTCGAGACGTTTTCAGTCGGCTTCGGTCCGCGACTCTGGGGGCGGAAATGGGGGACGACCGATTACAGAATCTCCGCGATCCCGCTCGGCGGTTACGTCAAGCTCGGCGGCGACGAATCGAACGCGCAGATTGAGGGCGCGGGCGCGACGGACATCCCCGTGGAAGAGCAGTTCATGCTGCGGCCCCGTTGGCAGAAATTTCTGGTCGCCGTTGCCGGTCCTGTGATGAATATTCTGACGGCGCTGGCGATCCCATTCATCAGCGGGTTGATGTGGGGCGTGCCTATGAACCCGAATTCGCCGGTCGTGGGCAGCGTGTTGCCCGGAAGCGCGGCGCAAGTGGCTGGAATGCGATACGGTGACCGGATTGTCTCTTTCAATGGCGTGGAGAATCCATCCTGGGATGACATACGCGGCGACATTATGGTCGTCGAGGACCAGCCACATCCGAGGTATTTTATCGTCGAGCGAAAAGAGGGCGAGAGCGTCCAGCGTATTCCGATCACAGTAACCCCGACACGGCAAACTGCCGGAACTGACCCCATCGGCGAAGTTGGAATCAGTCCGAACTACGGCGTGGAAGTTCCTGTGGTGATTGAGTCCGTCGTGGATAAATCCCCTGCAAAGAAGGCTGAGTTGCAGGCCGGTGATCGTATCCTCAAAATCAACGGCAAAGAGATACTCAATGCCGAAGAGGCAAGAAAAGAGATACGAGAAACCAAAGGGGACCAGATTCAATTAACTATTCAGCGCCAGGGCAGGCAGCTTGATGTCACTTCGGGCATTGAGCATGAGAAGCTGAAGGACGAGAAGGGCAATGACGTGGAGATAGGGCGAATCGGTGTCAGTCTCCCAGGGTCCGTCCCGCGTGAAAGCGTCGGACTAGGCGGAAGCCTGGCTTACGCTTTTCGCTATAACATTCAAATCCTAAAATTGACTGGCAAGGCGCTCGGGCAGTTGTTCGCCGGCGAGCGCTCGGCGCGCAACACGCTTTCCGGTCCGCTGGGGATTTACGAAGCGGCCTCGACCTCCGTCAACGAAGGCGGCTGGGCCGGTATCTTCAGCATGCTCGGGTTCCTGAGCTTGAGTTTGGGCGTTTTCAATCTACTGCCGATCCCTGTGCTGGACGGCGGCGCGATCTTCCTGCTGCTCGTTGAGGCGCTGCTGGCCCTGGGCGGCTGGAAGCTGTCCATGCGCGTGCGCGAGCGAATCCAGCAGGTCGGCTTCGTCATGCTGCTTCTTCTGATGGGCTTTGTCATCACCAACGACGTGCTCAAAAAAGTCTCGCCCGCACAGGAGGAGAACAAATCTCCCCCGGCGGCGACGCAACAAAAATGAGTCTGGAGTCTGGAGTCTTGGAGTCTGGAGTCAAAGGCCGAATAAAAATCTGCTTTTGACCTCGGACTCCAGACTCCAGACTCTCGACTCCAGACTAATTAAGAATGCGGAAATCAAGACCAGTAAAAGTTAAAGATTTGCAGATCGGCGGAGGCGCGCCCGTTGTCGTTCAGTCTATGACGAAGACAGACACGACCGATGTCGGTGGAACTGTCGCGCAGATTGAAGAGATGGTGCGGGCCGGGTGCGAGATCGTTCGCATCGCCGTGCCGGACAAAGATGCCGCCATCGCTCTGAAAGAGATCAGGCGGCGTGTGCCGGATGTCCCTCTGGTCGCCGACATACACTTTCATTACAAGCTGGCGCTGATGGCGCTCGAAGCGGGCATTGATAAGCTGCGCCTGAATCCCGGCAATATAGGGGCGCACGAGCGCGTGCGTGAAGTGGTGCGCGCGGCCCAGGCGCAGAAGGTCCCGATTCGTATCGGCGTTAACGGCGGCTCGCTCGAAAAAGACCTCTTGAAACAGTACGGCACGGCGACGCCAGAGGCGATGGTCGAATCCGCCATGCGCCACATACAGATTCTCGAAGACCTGGATTTCCAGGACATCATCATCTCACTCAAAGCCTCGGACGTGCACCGGACCGTCGCAGCCTATCGGCTGCTCGCGGAAAAGGTTGATTACCCATTTCACCTGGGCGTGACGGAGGCCGGCACTTCTTTCGGCGGGACAATCAAATCAGCCATCGGTCTGGGCATTCTCCTGCATGAAGGCATCGGCGACACGATCCGCGTCTCTCTGGCGGCCGAGCCGCAGGAAGAGGTGCGCGTCGCGTGGGAGATTTTGAAATCTCTGGAGCTGAGAAAGCGCGGCGTGACGGTCGTTGCGTGCCCGACGTGCGGGCGGCTCGACGTAGATGACTTCGTCGGCATCGTGACGGAGATTGAGCGACGGCTGGCGCACATCGAGGAGCCGCTGCACCTTTCAATCATGGGCTGCGCCGTCAACGGACCGGGCGAAGCGCACGATTCGGATTTGGGCGTCACCTTCGGGCGCAACGTCGGGATGATCTACAAGAACGGCGTGCCGATGCGCAAGGTTGCGGGCGAAGATATTGTTGAAGCCTTCGTGCGCGAGACTGAGAAGTTGCTCGAAGAGGGCAGCTACAAAGAGAAAGCCGAACAGGAACTCGTCTCGATAAAATGAAAAATCTCACCATCTGACGATAGTCGCCATCCGAAACAGGTCGGATTATCCACCCGCCTCATCATCTACAAATGTTGGAAGACGAGAACTGCCTACGGCGAGGTGAAATATCTTTAAAGCTTGCGCAAGAAAGGCTCTTCGCTGCTGAACTATGCGACGCTGAATCCGGCCTCAGAGAGAAGTTCTGCTTGACTCGTACTCCTCAGATGGGTTGTTAGATTGCTTCCGGTTCTTTGCGCCGTTGCTACCAACTAACTTTAGAAACCGGATTCATTTTCATCCTCCCATCAGATTTGAGATCAGCGATCAAGATGGCGCAACAGGACGCATTAGCAATCTAAGGCTGGAATTCACCCGCCCGCGCCCGATACGAGCAATACCGCAGAAATCATACGACGATGATGAGAGGCATGCTGGCGCGGGTCGGGTGGAATTCCTTGTTGGGTTGTGCGCTGTGTGCGCGTCCGCTCTCTACGGCTCACGGTACTGGTAATGCACCGGCAGGAAAACCTCGAAGAGAAGCGTGGTCTGGCTGGCATTCCACATCTGAATTCGAATCTGGTCCACCGTGACAGTACCCGATGTGATGGTAAAGAATTGAGTGCCCGTGCCGCTCCCGGTTGGAGATATCCCCGCTCCGCTAGCGGCGTAGCCGGGCGTGGCCGCTCCCCCCGTAACGGACGCGCGAAGATACGCACTCCACCTGGCTGCGTAGTCGCATACGAGAAGGAAATCGTCACCCTCTGGTTATGGGTCAGAACGTTGGGTGTCGGGGGATCGAGAGTGATTCTGGTTACGGAATGCCCAGCCGCCGACACGCTCGGCCCATAGGACAATGTCGCCAGCGAGAGCAGGATCATGCCTACCGTGACGAAGGCCTTCCAGTCGATTAATCTGTATTGCATAGGTCCTCCTTTGTGTCGTCTACTTCCAGATTTAATGGTTCAGCCCTCGTCGAGGGCAAAATTTTCGAAGTCAGCAAGCACCCATCTGTATTTTAGTGCTCAAAATTTAATTCCCGAGAATTTGCGGACAGTTGCGCGCAACCCAACTCATATTAGATGCCCTAAGAGGCGTCACAAATTACGCCCATTCAGCCGTCCAATCTTCCTTCGATGTCTAATTGATTAGCACTTCTGCGGATGTTAAAGAATTAGACTGCCATATTGCTGAAAGATTAGACGCCCAGCAGATTGGCGTGAGGCTAGCGAGATAGCACGCATAAGCCGGGATGCAAGGATTAAACCGTGTGGCACGGTATTCCCATTTCAGATGGATGTCAATTATTATGTGTACAAATGTGGTGGAAAGCTAATGCAGGTTCATTGCGCCAGATGGGAGGGCTACGACCTATTCATATCAAGGCATTTCTGGCTTGCCAGATAAAATTTCCTCGACCGACAAGCTATTACCCCACCACCTTTTGGGTAGATACAGGGTCTATTCATTCTCATCAGAACAAGGAACAATCCACGAAGTAACACGAAACCTCACGAAATGGCTGTGGGTTGTTTCGTGAGATTTCGTGTGGCTTCGTGGATAGTCCTGTTTCTCTACTTCCCTCAATTTCGAAAA
>DASVXV010000153.1:0-24503 GCA_036392495.1 Pyrinomonadaceae bacterium
CTTACGCGCGCAAGGGGCGCTCTTTCGAGTACAACTCGCACGAGCGTCTGAAAGAGGCGATTGAGAAGAAGATTTTCGCAGACCTCAAAGACGTGGTGAAGATCACCACGTCTGCGAAGACGCCCGATCCGGACCAACTGCGGCGCATTAACGAGGTCGTGGACCGCCTGGTCAAAGACGGCGGCTACTGCCCAGTCTGCGCCAACGAGCTTTTGACTTACGTCGGCACGCTGCTCTCGCGCTGACGCGGGCGACTGCCTTCCGAGGAGCGTTATAAATCCCGCGCCCGCGCTTTTCGTCCGAAAGGTGCGGGCGCGTTTTATCAGGAGAAGATGAAGAAACGACACTGGATCGCGAGCGCGGCGGGGCTGGCCGGCGGGGCGCTGGCCATGAAGCTGTTCATGCGCCCGCGTGACATCGAGTGGGCCGAGCACGCGCCCAGACTTCATCACGCGGAGCATTCTCGCTTCGCGGAGGTTGACGGCGTGCGGCTCCATTACCAGGAGGCGGGCGCGCCCGCCGCCCCGCCCCTGCTCCTGATACACGGTTTCTCGGCGTCGAATTTCGTCTGGAAAGATGTCTTCTTGCCGCTCGCGGATTCCGGCTTCCGCGTCATCGCGCCGGACCTCGTCGGCTTCGGCTTCTCCGGCAAACCGAGGCAGGGTGAATACACCATTGAGGCGCAGGCGCGGATGATGATGGGGCTCGTCGCTCACCTCGGGATCGAGAGCGCGACGCTCGTTGGGAGCTCTTACGGCGGCGCCGTCGCGGCCACCTGCGCGCTCGATTACCCGTTGAGCGTCGAACGCCTGGTCCTGGTTGATGCAGTCATCAACGACTACGCCAGGAGCAGGCCTCTGCTGCGTCTGGTGGCCTCGCCCCTGATAGGCGATCTGGTCTCTCCGTTGATGCTGGGCTCGCGCAGACTCGTCCGCCAACAGCTCAGGAAAGGCTACGCGCCTGAGAACAGGCACCTCTTTGACGACAAAAGGTTGATGGCACACCATCGCCCGCTGGTGGCATCGAGCACACAGCACGCGGCCCTTCTGACTCTGCGTCGCTGGCGCGCCGGGCGGGTCGAGCTGGACGCGCCGCTCATCAGACAACCGACCCTGCTCATCTGGGGCGAAGACGACCCCGAAATTCCGCTCGCGCACGGGCGCTCTCTCTTCGAGCTGATCCCTAACTCGCGGCTCGTAATCTTCCACCGCTGCGGCCACATGCCGATGGAAGAACGCCCGCGAGAATTTGTGGAAGTGCTGGCGCGCTTCTGCGGCGGCGAGAGTGAAGCGCAAGGCACGCGCCGCGCGAGCGCATAAACTTTGATCGTGAATCGCGAATCGTAAATGGAGAAAAACCGTTCGACGATTCACGATTTACGATTCACGATTTACGAGGAAGAGATGTCCATTCAACGCAACGACTGGTCATTGCAGCGCAAAGGCATCATTGACCAGGACCGTCATAAGGAACGCGTCAAGGAGGCGATCAAGAAGAACCTCGGCTCCATCGTCTCCAACGAGGCGATCATCCTGTCCGACGGCAAGCGCACTGTGAAAGTTCCGATCCGCGCGCTGGACGAATACAAGTTTCGTTTCGACTACCGCAAGCGCAAGCACGTCGGCCAGGGCGACGGCAAGACCCGCGTCGGGGACGTGATCGCGCGCGAGGGCCAGCCAGGGCAGGGGCAGGGCGGCGGCCAGGCGGGTCAGGACGGAGGCGGCGAATACTACGAGGCGGAAGTCAACATAGACGAGATCGCTGCCCTCATCTTCGAGGACTTGCAGCTTCCCTTCCTGGAAGAGAAGGCGAAGAAGGCGGTCCAATCCAAGACCACACGCTTTAACGAGATTCGCCGCACGGGCGTGATGGCGAACCTGGACAAGCGCCGGATGATCCTTGAGAACATCAAACGCAACGCGCGCGAAGAGGGCAAGGCCCGTTTCGGCGATGTCAAAAAAGAGGATTTGAGGTTTAAGACCTGGGAAGAGAGCCTGCGTTATGAATCGAACGCCGTCGTCTTCGGCCTGATGGACGTCTCGGGCTCGATGGGCGAGTTCAAGAAATACATCGCGCGCTCCTTCTACTTCTGGATGGTCCGCTTTCTACGCACCAAGTATGACAACGTCGAGATAGTTTTCATCTCGCACCATACGGAGGCCAGAGAGGTCACGGAAGAGCAGTTCTTCACGCAGGGCGAGTCCGGAGGCACGGTCGTCTCCTCCGCCTACCAACTGGCGCTCGACATCATCAAGGCGCGCTACCGCCCGCAGGACTGGAACATCTATCCGTTTCATTTCTCCGACGGCGATAACTATTACTCGGACAACGAGGAGGCCGTCCGCCTGGCGGACGAGTTGATTAAGACCTGTAACCTTTTCGGCTACGGTGAAATCGGCGAAGAGGGCTCCTCCAGTTACCGCCGCTCGTCTGGTGCGCTGCTCTCCATCTTCAACGACCGGCTCAAAAACAAAGAGCGTTTCGTCGGCGTCCGCATTGACGACAAGGAAGATGTTTACCCCGCGCTCAAGCAATTCTTTGGACGGCGCGGCGTCGAGGCATGAAGAATGAGGAGCTAGAATGCACGACCGCGAAATTAAAGACCTCGAAAAATCCCTCGAACAGATATGGGAAGTCGCGCGTGGGTTTGGCCTCGACCCGTTTCCGACGCGGTTCGAGATCGTGCCCGCGACCGTGATGTACGAGATCGGCTCTTACGCGCTGCCGGGCCGCTACTCTCACTGGACCTTCGGCAAGGCTTATCACCGGATGAAGACGATGTACGACTTCGGCCTCTCGAAGATTTACGAGGTCGTCATCAACACGAACCCTTCCTACGGCTTCCTGCTGGAAACCAACAGTCCCATCCAGAACAAGATGGTGATGGCGCACGTGCTCGGCCACGTAGATTTTTTCAAGAACAACGTCTATTTCTCGAAGACGAACCGGCGGATGGTCGAATCCGTCTCGACCCACGCGAACCGGATGATGGGGTACGAGTTCAAGTACGGTCGCAAGGCGGTCGAGAAGTTTCTGGACGCCGTGCTCGCCGTCGAAGAGCACATTGACCCCAACTTCTTCATCAAGCGCGAGCGCGCGGGCGGCGTGGATGACACGCGCCCGCAGCCCAAAGCGGAAGGCCGCTACGACGATCTCTGGCGATTGGGTGAGAAGAGAGAGCCGGAGTCGGTGGAAGAAGAGAAACCTGCTGGTGATCATCTTCCAGAAAAAGATGTGGTTCATTACATCATGCGCAACTCGCCGCATCTCCAACTCTGGCAGCGCGACGTGATGGCGATGGTTCACGAGGAGATGGAATACTTCGTCCCGCAAATGCAGACGAAGACGATGAACGAAGGCTGGGCGTGCGCAACGGGAGACTCTTTGCTCATAACAGAGAAAGGCTTTTTGCGGTTCGATGAGTTGTATGCGAAGGGTGAGAAAATCTTAGTCGCTGGAAGCGGCTTTGGCGAAATTTATCCGATCACGGACTTTCACAAAGAGGAGCGCGTGCCCACCATCCGCGTCAGAACGCGGCGCGGACTGACGATTGAAGGCGCACTAAAGCATCGCGTCCAACTTGCCGACGGCGCGTGGTCGCATCTTCAGGACTTGAAACCCGGCGCCCGTATAGCGATCGAGTGCGGGACGAACATTTGGCCGAAAGAGAAATTCCGCTTTGACTTTGTTCCAACAAAACCAACCGCTACACTCGAAACAGTTTCATCTCTGGCTGGTGTCTCATGGAGTACGGTGCTGCGACACTTGAAAGGTAGGAGAACAGAGCGGGCTCTGGAAATCAACGCGGCTCTCGCTAAAGCCTCTTATCAAAAAGGTATGGCCGGAAAAATCCTTCCGACAAGATCGGAACTATCCTTGCCAGACACACTGAATGAGGAGGTCGCCTGGTTTCTCGGTTACTTCATCGGCGACGGCAACCGAACGAAATCAGGCATCTGCCTCACGTGCGGGGATGAAGACTTAGCGGTGAAGTTGTCGGATATTATTCAAGCGACATTAGGGTTGCATGTAAAGCGATTCTGGTCGTCGACTGAAGTTGGGGGACGCTGGCGTGTAGTCGCCCATTCGCGCGAGTTGCTGAAGTGGCTCGAATCTCTTGGAATCAATCTTAGCGACAAAGCGCGACAGAAAAAGATTCCTACGCCTATCCTACGTTCACCGAAAACTGTGGTCTCAGCTTTCCTACGTGGTTATTTTGATGCGGACGGTTACGCTGGGACTGAAGGAGTGCGCCTGTCGTCGTCAAGCGATGAGTTGATTCGAACGGTTCAAATAATTCTACTCAACTATGGCATTCTCTCAAGACAGAGGCAACATCTCTATAACATCAAGCAACTCGAAATCACGGGCGTGTCAGCCGCAATCTTCCTGTATGAGATTGGATTTAACCTCGAACGCAAGCAGGAAGCTCTCCGCAAATATGTCGAAGGGCATCGCTGGTTTAGGAAAGAAGACTTCGGAGACGAGATTGTTTCTATAGAGAGAGGCTGCGCTGATGTCTATGACATCACAGTTGACGAAAAACATGCCTATGTAGCGAACGGCCTCGTCCATCACAACTCATTCTGGCATTCGCGTATCATGCGCGAGTTGGACCTGACGGACAGCGAGCACATGGAGTTTGCCGAGCTTCATTCGGGTGTGGTCTCGCCGCACAAGGGGCAGTTGAATCCGTACTATCTCGGCTACAAAATCTTCGAGGACATCGAACGGCGATGGAATAACCCGACCGCCGAAGAGCAGGAAAAGCTCGGGATCCGCCCCGGGTCTGGGAGGGAGAAGATTTTCGAGGTCCGCGAGATGGAGAATGACGTCTCGTTCCTGCGCAATTACCTGACCGAAGAGTTATGCGAGGAGTTGGACCTTTTCGTTTACGAGTTAGTCGAAGACGAGGAGTGGACGATTACGGAGAAGCGCTGGCAGCGCGTGCGCGACCAACTGGTGGCGAACATGACCAATTTTGGCTTCCCCTACATAGAGGTCGCCGACGGCGACTATAACAACAACCGTGAACTCTACCTGAGACACGCCTTCGAGGGCGCGGAGTTGGACGGGCGCTACGCGCGCAAAGCTCTCGAACACGTTCATCTGCTCTGGGGCCGCCCCGTGCATCTCGAAACAATAGTTGACGACGAACGCGTGGTGATGCACTACGACGGGCAGGAGCATGATGAAGATTGACCAGGCATTCCTCGTAGAGACCTTCACTCTGTTGCGATCACTTCACGTTCTTCTCCCGACCGGGAGGAAATGCTTTAATCTCTGACACTGGTTCGTGATACTCAAGCCTGAGTTCTCCTGTATCCTTTGCATCAAAGCTATAGGCTTATCATCAATAATTTCAAAAGGGGAGAAAAGAGCATGGCACAGGCATCAGCCGCACTGAATCACGGGACGACAGGCTTGGGTACTCAATCAGCCGCGAGCGGAGAGAAGGACGTGGCCGAGTCCGTATTGCGCACCATTGACCGGTCAACCAAGAAGGCGACGGGTCTCAGTCTTTTTCATATTTTGACGCTCGGTTCAATCGGAGCATCAATCGCACTATTTCTGTCGGGCAAAAAGCAGGCGGGCATCTTCGTCGGGCTCTGGCCGCCGACCTTTCAGGCACTCAAATCCGTAGCCGACACCAACAAAGAGGACCAGAAGTAAGACGGGCAACTCACCCGTAAAGCAGCAAGGGCCGCGCTTGGAAATCAAGCGCGGCCCTTGCTGCTTTATCTTTATGCCTATTCCATCTTCAGCGCTTTGCCGACGGACGGGTCGCGCCGGACGCGCCAGATTTTCGAGTCGAGGTAATAGTGTATGAAGGCGTAGCCCCAGAAGAAGGCCGCTAGAAGTTGCGCCGGCAAAGACAGGCTGGTCGGGTCCGAGGAACGCCCGACGAGCGTGCGCGGCAGTTGATACCAGAGGCCGAAGAGCACGCCGAAGGCTATGTAGTAGAGAAGTCTCCGGCTGATTAATTCAGCCGCGCCGTACCGCTCTTTGCCGTCATCAGCGCTCGTATATTTCTTGTTATGAAACCAGACGAGGCGGTGGTATTGCAGGTTGTGATAGATCGTCAGGATGGCGACGATGGCGATTGTTTTGTGCGGCATCGGCGTCAGCAAAACCACCCAGTGCATCGGAATCGCCGCCGCGAGCAGCAGATACTTCGGAACGTTTAAGGGCAACCCCTGAACGGCGCGCTGAACCTGGCGCGCCAGCCAGCCGACTCCGAAGGCAATAGTCGCTACAAGCAAAGAGATTTCGAGAAGATTGATGCTGGATTGAAGCGGCGCTGGGACCCTGTTCATCGCCTCTGGGTCGCGCGCGACGAAGGCGACGAACGGGTAAGTGAACGCCTGGAGCAAAAAGGCTCGGTCCAGAAAGTTGTCTGCGCGCGCAAGATCGTTGTTCTTCTTCTTGTAGAGCACCATGAAACCGTAGTGCTGCTTGACCAGATGGTAATAGGCCCAGAGCGCCGCCAGAAAGAAGAAGACCAGGCCGAGGCCAGAGAGCACCATCAATGGGCCGACTAAGAAGAAGAGGAGCGACCCCCACAACAGCCGTTTGCGCGCCCTCCTTTCCGCGCGGTCGAAATAGGTGCGCGAGTAGGTGGCAAAGACGTGCGGCGCATCTATCAGGATGGCCCACGCAGCGACCATCGGGACGAGCGGCAAGATACCTGCGACGTAGAGCGCAAAAAGCGCGTAGCTTGAGACGACGGAGCCGATGAACCAGACGAGGTCTTCGTGGGCGCTGATGATCCAGCGCAGACTGATCGCGCTCGTTCGGGCATCGCCCGTCATAGCTTGTGCTGTAGTTGCGGACATCTAAATTCCTGCGACCGAAGTTGAGCCGCGTGCGGCCGATGGACACGCCTCGGCCGCCAGCCTCATAATCAAGCACCCAAAGCGTGCGGCGGTGATTTTAGCATTAACGGGAGTCGCACGGGAAAGCGCAGAAGGGACGAATAAGGATGAGTGACACGGAGCTTCATGAACTGCTCGCGACACTTTTTCAGGCGCACCCGTGGCACGGCGTGACGCCCGGCCCGGACGCGCCGGGGGTCGTCAACGCGTACATCGAAATCGTGCCGACAGATGCCGTGAAGTATGAGCTCGACAAGCCCTCGGGCCATCTGCGCGTTGATCGTCCGCAGCGTTTCTCCAGTCTCTGCCCGACGCTCTACGGCTTCATCCCGCAAACTTTTTGCGGCGACCTGGTGGGTCAGCTCTGCTCCGAGCGCGTCAATGTTCCCGGCATCAAAGGCGACGGCGACCCGATGGACATCTGCGTGCTGACGGAAAAGAGCTTCGCGCACGGCGACCTCTTCGTCCGCGCCGTCCCCATCGGCGGGCTCAGGATGATTGACGGCACGGAAGCCGACGACAAGATTATCGCCGTGCTCGAAAAGGACGTCGCTTACGGCCATATCAAGGAGATTGCGGAGTGCCCGCCGGGACTGGTGGACCGCCTAAAGCACTACTTCCTGAGCTACAAACAGCTTCCCAACGAAGCGCCGCGCCGCGTCGAGATTGCGGACGTCTACGACCGCGTGGAAGCCATAGAGGTTATCGAGCGTAGTTTTCAGGATTATCGCGCGAGCTACGGCGCACCTGAAACGCGTGTCAGCGAGTTAAGGAGACTGCTGAAGTAGTAATTGGTGTTGAGTTCCAGGGGACCGACGCCCCTGGCTAAATTCTGCCGCCCCTACGGGGCTTTGATAGGCGCCCTTAATTTGAAATCTGCCTTAGCCGCTCAAGCCTTATCAACCGCCTCTTCAACACCGCAGCGAGGACAGAAGAGAGCGCGGCGCGCAGGGCTAGTCCAGCGTGCGAGGGCCGTAGTTGACAGCTCCGGCTCTTTCTCTTCCGCTTCGCCCTCCCTGAAAAAACGAGCGCGCGTCCCTTCCTCTTGGACGCGCGCTCCCATTTCGCCGCCGCAGTGCTTACACACCCAGCCCAGGCCCGTGTTGATGAAGTGGTCTATCTCTAACATGGGGGTCGGGGTTCGGGGCCAGGGGTCGGTAAAAGTCTTTCACTGGCCCCTGGCCCCCGACCCCTGGCCCCTAAAATTACTATCTGATGCCGGAGCGGCGCGGCTCTGTCGCGGCCATCAACCGCACGGAGACCGTCACGCGCCCGCTCTCGCGCGCGACCTCGACCTTGACCGTGTCCCCAACCTGATGTTTATCAAGGATGCGGTAGAGGTCGTCGCTCGTGCTGACCTTCTCGCCATCAATGGCGACGATGATGTCCCCCAGAATGATCTCGCCGTCTTCCATCTGCCTGAGCGGCTGCAGCCCCGCGGCGGCCGCGCCGCCGTTCGGGTCCATGCTGTAGATCATCACGCCTTCGGAGACGGGCAGGCGGACCTGAGTCCGGTCAATCCCTTTGATGTTATAAGGGACGATGCCGAGTTTCGGACGGCGGACCACGCCGTACTGTAGGAGCTGCGGAACGATCCGCTTGGCGATGTTGACCGGGATGGCAAAGCCCACGCCGGCCGAGGCGCCAGACGGCGAGAGGATTTGCGAGTTGATGCCGATCATCTGCCCGTGCGAATTCAGGAGCGGCCCGCCCGAATTGCCCGGATTGATCGAAGCATCCGTCTGAATCGCGCCCTCTATGGGGCGGCCGTTGCGCGCGCGGATCGGACGCTGGAGGCCGCTGATGACGCCGGTCGTCAACGTGCGGTCCATGCCGAACGGGTTGCCGATGGCGAGCACCTTCTGCCCGACCACGAGCTTGTCCGAATCGCCGAGCGGAACGATAGTCAACTGCTCGCGCGGCGCCTCCACCTTGATGACGGCCAGGTCCGTATCCGGGTCGCCGCCGATGACTCTGGCCGGATAGGTCTTGTCGCCGCCGAAGCGGACCGTCAGCTTCTGCGCGCCCTCTATGACGTGATAGTTGGTCAGAATATTTCCGCGCTCGTCTATCACGGAGCCGGAGCCGGAGCCCTGTCCCTCTTCAATCTCGCCGAAGAAGCCCCGCTGGTAAGAGGTCGAAGTGATGTAAACGACGCCTGGCGAGAGCGCTTTATAAACTTCCACGTTGTTCTGCTCGTCTGTCGCCAGCCTCGGGTCCGTGATTCCTTCCGGAGGTGTCTCCGAAAAGGCCGCGGAACTGCGGTGCTGAATCTGGCCGCTGAAGCGGTTGAAAACGACGACCGCCCCGGCGGCGAAGATTGATGAGAGGAGCGCTATTCCGATAATTTGACGTGCGGAGAGTCTATACATGGCTTTCTTTCTCTCTTTAATTTACTGGCCTGTGCCTCAAACGCCTTTAAGATGCGCCCGACGCAATTTGCGTTTCCGCGCGCGACTGCAAGGGGCACAAAGGCCGCGTTGCCGCCGAGACGGCCCGAATTATACTGACGCGGAAAGAACGTGGCAAAACGGGGTCGCGGGCTATAAAGCTACGTTATATATTGCCGCGCGCAGGGGCAGAAGTTCCAGAGATAGAGGAGTGTGGAGTGCGTTTGGTGCCGCCCGTTCAGGGGGTTTTGATCAGGAGAAGAGCGCAAATAGATTGTTGGACACGTTGCTGATATAGGCGATCACTTTCTCCGGTGCCTGATAGCCTATAGCGGACATGCCCGTCGCCGCGTGCACGACCATCAGCGCCAGGTAAATCCCGACGACCAGCGAGAGGCCGCGCCGCGCCATTTTGTAACGCGAGCAGCGATAAAGCACGTAGGCCGCCACGGCGCCGACCAGCACCTTGACGATGATAAACGGCGCATCGCCCATATCCAGAAGACGTGCCATCAGGCCGTTGCCCTCGGTCGCCGCTCCGCTGCGCACCCAAATGAGCGTGAGCTGCGCATCCAGCAGGTTCAAGCAGAAGAGAAGAATACTTTTTGCGAGGACGCTCATCTAGAACTTATCCCTCGTGCCAACTTTGTTTAACTTCTCCCTTTAACGACTGAACCCCCAGTAGCCGTTACTGGGGGTCCAATCAATTTACGGGAGAAACGATAACGTTTCCTTGTATGTTATAGAAAGTTTGAATAAGGTCAAGCTTCCGGTAACTGGCTCATTAGGGCGAGCGGTCAATCGGGTCTGCATAGATGCCAGGGGCGCTTTCGGGGATCAGGCTCGCGCCGACCGCGCGTTCGTAGAATTCGACGGGTCCGACGCCGCCGATGATGGCGTAAGCGTAACCCATCTCGCGCAAGCCCCAGAGAGAAGCGAGCAGGAGAGCGCGCCCCACCCCTCGCCCGCGCTCGCTCTCCAGAACTCCTAAGGGTCCGAAGAAATCGCGGCGCGTGCATTCGTAGGCCGCAAAGCCCACAATCCGCCGGTCCCGGGTCGCGATGAAGACCGAAACGGGCTTGTTGGCGTAGCCGACCGAAATCTCGTCCACCCACCCGGCCTCAAAGTTTGCCAGCATGAACTCGCGCACAGGGCTGATCTCATGCGGTTGCACCCTGCGAACGGTGACGCCCGCTCGCCTCAACTCGCCCAAGACAGGTTCGAGCGGCGCCAACTTCAACAGATTGACCAGCATGTCAGGCATAATCTCGTAGGACAGACATTCTCGGCCTGTCAGTGGGACAGACATTCTTGTCTGTCATGAGCGCCGTCAGGCGCGAATACTGTTAGTTAAAACCATGAGCGTGCTGGCGCACGCTTCGACAGACAAGAATGTCTGTCCCACCACGGAATGCCTGTCCCACCACGTGCGTCTACACTGAACCAATCTTAATTACCTCGTCGCGCAGGCGCGAATGGCGTTGAAGCAGCCGCACGTAGCGCGATTCGTTGGCGCCGGCTTTGGCCCGGATGATGCGCATGACATCTCTCTTCTCATCTTTCGTCCAGCGCGCCAGGTCCGGGATGAGAGTTAAGACCAGCGCCAGGTTTTCGAAGGCGCGTAGCTCGACGTCCTTCCAGCCCTTCGTACGGACGCCCAGGGAGCGCGAGACCGATTCCACAGCCCGTTGTCCCATCGTCACCGCATCGCCCTCAAACTCTTTAGCCATCCGCCGCTGGACCGCGAGTCCAATTTTCCGCATCTGAAATCTGTCCCAGCGGCTGCCAGGCGCAGGCGGAATCTCCAGAAGCATGTGCCCTTCGGCGAGCTGGCGCAGGACTCTCTCGGGCGTGCGGTAGAAGCGTCGGCCCAGAAGTTTCTGCTCTTCCCTCATCATAATCTTCGCCAGCCGGTCGAGGACCGGACGAAAGCCGAATTTGCGATAGAACCAGAAGGCGCCCGATTTGATTCCCTCTTCGCTCTCGTAGCCTATCTGGTACGGGTCAATCGAAAAGACTGTCACGCCGAGCAACTGCCGAAAGATTTTCATCACGCGCGCGTAAATCCAGGCCGACTCGCCCTCGCGGAAAGTGTAATAGACGTTAAAGCCTATCTCCATGCGCTCGAAGAACGACAGGCCCTCGACGTAGCAGACCGGGACGCCGTTCTTAAACATCAACCCGGCGTGATACGCGCGCAGCGGCAGACGGCGTTCGGGCGGAACTCCCGTCACGAAAAGCTCTACGCCGCGCCCGAGGTCCGCAGAGAGGACGCGCGCCGCGTCGCCGTGTGTGAAGCCGTAAAGCTCCCTGTAGCGAACGGTCGAGGTCTCGCGGGCCAGGTCCAGGATGGCTTCGCCCGCGGCGCGCGTTAATCTCTTCAAAGGAATCGGAGGTCCCGCGAACTCTGCGGCGATTGAGACGTCCCTTCGTTGAAGAAGCGGTTTCGTGTGATAGAAGATCTTTCGCGCCGGGCGCTTCATCAGCGTCCGCGTGGCGCGGGAGTTACCGAGTTCCCAGCGGATTAGAAGCTTGAGCGATTCGTAAAGCTCAGCCTTCTCTTTCTCGCTCAGCGACAGACTCTCGAAACGTTCGATGAGCCACGCGAGGTCGTGGCGGGTCTTGCCCTTCGCCGCCCGCAGCCAGGCCAGATAAGGCACATTCGCTTCGACTAAAGAATCCTCTTCAAGGAGCGGGAGGAACCTGGGCCACGTTGCCGCCAGACGATACTCGTCCGGGACCGCCTCCCAGTTGACGTAGATTTGCGACGGATGCTTTCGGGCGAGCCAGCGCGCGATGCTGTAGCTAAAGCTGTCTTCGACGGACGTCCCGGCGATGCCGGAGACTTCCGCATACTCAAGGGCTGAGAGGTCCGCGTCCTCTTCGCCTAAAGCCTCGACGCGCTTCACGAAAGTTCGGAGAATCTTTTCGACGCGCCGCAAGAGGCTCGCGCCCTGCGGGTAGGCCCGCATGAAAAGCAGCGTTTCGTGAAAGCGTACGAGAGAGTCAGCGTCTTCGAACTTTTCGCGCTCAAGGCGTGTGAGCGCTCGCTCGGCTTTCGCTCTCTCTTTCGCGCCGGAAGGGCGCTTCGATTCTTCCAGTTGCGTGAGCAGGCGTTCGAGTGTGTCAGAGGGCATGGGATATACTAAATGCAAAATTAAAAATGTAAAATGCAAAAATGAAAGGGCGCCCCTTTCGTCTTCCATTTTGCATTTTTAATTTTGCATTTTGCATTCTTTTGCGTTCTTTGACCACGCGGAATTCGTAAACTTAACTGCAACTCGCTTCACTGTACATTCGTAATCATCACAAATATACTGCGCTTACTGTTGTTTATTCTTTCCGGCGTCCGCGCGCACGCGTTGTGACGCTTCAACGCTCAGAAGGAGATTTGTTCATGCGCGACCTGATTACTCGCAGCCGCCTGATGCTGTTTGCGACGGCGCTCATCTGTTACGGCATCGCCACTAGCGTCCACACGACCAGTGGCATGAATCCCCCCGCCAATCAATCCGTCATCACTGACGCCTCGACTGCGGCGCTTCTGGCCAAGTGGGCCGGGCCGTACAGCGGCGTCCCGCCCTTCGACAGCGTCAAGGTCGCGGAGTTCAAGCCAGCGCTCGAAGCCGGGATGGCCGAGAACCTGGCGGAAGTCCAGCGTATCGCTTCAAACACGGCCGCGCCTAACTTCGAAAACACCATCGAGGCTCTGGAGCGTGCCGGGCGGACGCTGGACCGCGTGACGACGATTTACGGCGTCTGGGGTTCGACGATGAACGGCCCCGAGTTTCAGGTCGTCCAGCGCGAGATGGCCCCGAAGCTCGCCGCCTTCAGCGATCAGATCACGCAGAACGAGGCGCTTTTCCGGCGCATCGAAGCCGTCTATAACTCGCCCGAAAAGGCACGACTAACGCCCGAGCAGCAGCGGCTCACTTGGCGTTACTACACCAACTTCGTACGCGCGGGCGCGCGCCTTGAAAAAGACGCCAAGGCGCGCCTCTCCGAGATCAACCAGAAACTGGCGGGGCTCTACACGCGCTTCAGCCAGAACGTGCTCGCCGAAGAGACGGACCAGTTCCTGGTCTTAAAGACCGAGGAGGAACTGGCAGGTCTCCCGCAAAGTGTGCGCGACGGTGCGACGGCGGCCGCCGCGGCGAAAAAGATGCCGGGCACGTGGGTGATTATGAACACGCGCTCCTCTGTTGACCCGTTCCTGACCTACTCGGACCGGCGCGACCTGCGCGAGAAGGCCTGGCGGATGTTCGTCAACCGCGGCGACAACGGCGGGGAGCACGATAACAACGCGATCATTACAGAGATTCTTCAACTGCGCGCGGAGCGCGCCAAGCTCCTGGGCTACCAGACGCACGCCCACTGGCGGCTCGAAAACGCGATGGCGAAAACGCCGGAGCGCGCCGTCGAGCTGATGGAGGCCGTCTGGAAGCCTGCCGTGGCGCGCGTGCACGAGGAGGTCGCGGACATGCAGGCCCTCGCCAGGAAAGAGGGGGCGAACATCAAGATCGAGCCCTGGGACTACCGCTACTATGCTGAAAAGGTCCGCAAGGCCCGCTACGACCTGGATCAGAACGAAGTGAAGCAGTACCTCCAGCTTGAGAAGCTGCGCGAGGGCATGTTCTGGGTCGCCGGAGAACTCTTCGGCTTCAACTTCACCCCGGTCACCAACGTCCCTGTCTATCACCCGGACGTCCGCGTCTGGGAAGTGACGGACAAGAAGACGAAGCGGCACATAGGGCTCTGGTACTTCGACCCCTATGCGCGCTCCGGCAAGCGGTCCGGCGCGTGGATGAATGCCTACCGCAGCCAGGAGCGTTTCGACGGCGAAGTGACGACCATCGTCTCGAACAACGCGAACTTCGTGAAAGGGCAGCCGGGCGAGCCCGTGCTCATCTCCTGGGACGATGCCGAAACGCTCTTCCACGAGTTCGGCCACGCGCTGCATGGCCTCAACTCTAACGTCAGATACCCGTCGCTTTCGGGGACAGCCGTGGCGCGCGATTACGTGGAGTTCCCCTCCCAGCTGATGGAGCACTGGCTCTCAACGCCGCAGGTGTTGCAGCGGTTCGCCGTCCACTACAAGACGGGCAAGCCGATTCCGCAGGCGCTCGTGGACCGCATCAACCGCGCCTCGACCTTTAACGAGGGGTTCGCGACGACGGAGTATCTATCGGCCGCGCTCATAGATATGAAGATGCACCTGGCGGGCGCGCAGAAGATAGACCCGGACGCTTTCGAGAAGAAGACGCTGGCAGACCTTGGCATGCCTGACGAGTTAGTGATGCGACACCGCACGCCACACTTCCTGCACGTCTTCGCAGGCGACTCGTATTCGGCAGGCTACTACAGCTATCTCTGGTCCGACGTGCTGACGGCGGACGCTTTCGGGGCCTTCGTTGAGGCGGGCGGTCCATACGACCGCGCCGTGGCCGAGCGCCTGCGCAAGCACATCTTCTCAGTCGGCAACACGATTGACCCGGCCGAGGCCTACCGCGGCTTTCGCGGTCGCGACGCCCGCACTGAGGCCTTGATGCGAAAGCGCGGTTTTCCGACGACAGGCTCGAAGTAGGACGGTTCAAGAATTATCACGGGTCAAGCCCCGTCAGGGGCGACAGAGTAAAGCCCAGGGCGTCAGCCCTGGGTCACAGCGCCGATTGGAAATCCAAGCCCGCGAGAGCGGGCGACAGCCCTTGAATTGCATACGGGCGTGCACGGGCTATCGCCCATTCGCATGGGCTTTGATATTTCTTCCTGCTGGTGACCCAGGGCTTGCGCCCTGGGCTTTAGACTGTCGCCCATTTCATGGGCTCTTGTTTTTCTTTCTGGCCGTAACCCAGGGATGGACGCCCCTGGCCAAACTCTGTCGCCCCTCACGGGGCTTCAGCACGTCCCCTAAATTGCTACAGATGTTTTCTGAAGAACGAAGCGATCTTCCAGCCGTCCAGGTAAATCCAGGGTCTTTCGCCGCTCGTGTAATGCCCGCAGGGAAGCCAGGCGACGTCGAGCGGGATGCCCTGTCCACGCGCCTCCGCGATCACGTCGCGCGAAAGATCAACCGGAAAAGTTAAATCATATCGCGCGGCGATGAATCGCATGGGGCGCTCTCTCATCTTTTTCAACCTCTTGATGAACGGGATGGGGCTGATCGGCAGCCAGTACTCGCGCAGCTCTTCGAGCGTCACGGCGTCCCCGAACCCTTCGCGCACGTGTGCGGTCGAGAGGCCGCGCCAGACGACGTCCGCGAAATAGCCAGAGACGTGGTTGAAGACGCCGACGTCAATCTCTTCATCGTGAGCGAAAGTGAGAAACGACGTGCACGACCCGATGCTCGTGCCCATGATGCCGACGCGGCTGTATCTTTCGTGCTCTTTAAGGAAGCGGACGGCGGCCCGCGCGTCCAGGACCGCCTGGCGAACGGATTGAAGCGTGCGCCCGATGTTCGGGCTGACGAGATAATCCGCGCGCTCTAGCTCAACGGGGCGCCGAGCCTCGTGGTAGGGCAGCGTCAGGCGCAGCGCGCTGATGCCCAGACGATTGAGGACGCGGCACAGGTCCACGTGGCTCTCTCTTTGAGCGTTCCACTGCGGCAGGATGACGACCGCCCTTGGTTTCTCCAGCTTTTTCTTCGCGGGCGCGGGAAAGAAGCGTGCATACGCCGTATTGTTTTCGGGCGAAGGCGTGTCAATGGAGCTCGTCCAGGTGAGAGTCTCGCCCTCCAGCCGGTAATCGCTGACGGGCGCGAGCGCGTAAAACTCATGGCTTTGCTCCAGGACTTCGCGCGAATGCTGTAGGAAAAGCTGGCGCGGGTCCGTGCCGTTGACTTCCCCCTTGATAAAGGATGCGCCCCATTCAAAGGGGCGCACGATTCTATTTGTGTCGCGCGCTGCGTGTTGGCGTTCGCGCGCATACATCAAGCGTTCGAGCAAATCCTTAGAGCCTCATTAGGTTGTACCGCAGGCGGTACTGACCCGTAGTCGCATTCAAACTCCTTCTGCCGCAGCAACTGATAGATTTGCTGGCGCGTGTACTCAGCCACTGCATCCTTGAATATTCGGTGGCGGTACTTTGGACAAAACACCACATGATATTTACACTCGTACAATGTGTGCGAGAGTTTTCTGAATCTCTTGCTCATGATGTATCTCCTTAGTTTGGTTGGCACCTTCTAGGGAGATACATCTTAATTCCTCGCACGGTCTAACCGTTTACCGTACCACTACCGGAGGTAGTGGTTTTCCACTTACAATAAAATAGGGGTGAGCCTTACAACCTCTCACCCCTATTGCTGATGGCTTTTCAGTGTGGCCGATTACGATTAGAACCCACTGACGTTGAGCCGCCCGCCCGTGACGCACTTGCCTGCGAGCGAGGGGGTCGGGACGGCGCTCGACAGGATCGCGGTCTTGATCTGCAACGCAGTCGCGCCCGGATGCGTCGAGGCGTAGAGAGCCGCCCCGCCTGTCACATGCGGCGTTGCCATCGAGGTGCCGCTGAAAGATGAATAGGTGTTGAAGGCCGTGGTTGACCAGATGCCGGAGCCGGGCGCGCCGATGTCAACGGTTGTCAGCCCGTAATTCGAGAAGGACGCTAACCCGCCGGTGCTCGTAATTGCGGCGACGGCGATCACGGCGTCGTAGCCCGCGCCTGCCGTCGTGTTGTAATTCGACGGGTAGCTCGGTGTAGTATCGTTGTTATCGCCCACGCCATCCGCACCGCCGTTGCCGGCTGCGGCGATAAACAGGATGTTCTGCTGCGCGCCGCGCGTGATGGCGTCGAGCAGAGCCTGCGAGAAGCCGCCGCCGCCCCACGAGTTATTGGTCGCGACGATGTTCAGCCCGTGACGAGTCTTGAGGTCGGTGAAATAGTCCACCGCCTTGATGGCGTTGGCCGTTGTGCCACCGCGGCGTCCAAGGAATTTGCCGGAGATGTAAGTCACGCTCCAGTTGACGCCCACGACCCCGATACTGTTGCCGCCCTCGGCTCCGATAGTGCCGGTGACGTGCGTGCCGTGGTCGTCAAGTTTGCCTTGCGTGCCGCCATCGTAGATCGTGTTGTTGTTGCCGTCAAAGTCCCAGCCGTGAATGTCATCAATGTAGCCGTTGCCGTCGTTATCAATGCCATCAACTGGGTCGAAGGGATTTGTCCAGACATTAGCATCCAGATCGGGGTGCGTGAACTGAATGCCCTCGTCTATGATGCCGACGTAGACTGTGTTAGAGCCGGTGTGACCCGCGGCCCATGCTTCGCCAGCCTGGCTGCCGAACTGATTGGCGGGCGTAGTGGCGTCGCCGTACATGCCCCAGAGCGAGCCGTTGGTGTAATAGGGGTCGTTCGAGACGGCCTGATGAGTATAGATATAGTTCGGCTCAGCGAACTCGACAGCCGGATCGTTTTCGAGCGCGCGTCGCGCCGCTGCCGGAGTAAAATCTGGCTGGAAGTGCGCCAGAATGAGGTCGCCGCGCCCGTCGTGGCGTGTTGCTTTAGTCTTAATATTCTCCAGCGCTTCGCCATTGACCCTGCCGAGCGCGCGGCCTTTGTCTTCGTCCGTGGCGTCGTAGCGGAACTGAATCAGGATTTCGCCGGGAACGGAGGCTGCTTCGTTGTGCGAGGCGGCATTACCGTTCTTCTGACTTTGAACGTGTAGAGAGGGAATCGCCATCGCGCACAGGGCGACCGCGACGAACAATGCAAAAATCTTCTTCATGCTTCCTCCATCAGGTTAGGTGGTTAGTGAGGGGAACGCCCGCACAGGCGGTCTCCATCGTATGTGAGTGTTGTTGAACGTAATGGACGGGGCGTCCAAGCTTGAAACAGAAAAACCCATTCTCCAACGCTTGGGCGGAAGCGCAATTCTCGTTGAGCTACTTACTGGATGCCCACGCCACCCAGTGTTAGAACAACCTCCTGTGTTAAATCCAAGTACAGGTAGCACCGCCGCTAAGGAGAGGCGGAAAGTATAGCATTTTTCATCTTGAGAGCAAGCTGAAATCCGCAATTTTTCTTGCAGGGCGAGAAAATTTTGCTCCCAATCCTTATCGACGGCGGTCGAAGAAACGCCTTATCATCTGCGGCAAAAGCAGCGAGGTTTGCAGCACGTTGCCCGTGGCGAATCTTCGGGCGAAGCCGCGAAAGAGGCTGCCCGCACGCGGCGTGTAGCTGAACCACCAGAGGTCGCGTAGGCGCGCAATCGGGTTAACGTGAACGTGCTGCGGCGCGACAAGCTCCAACAATCCAAGACGCCCGTGCGTTCTCCCTAAACCGCTCTGCTTCATCCCGCCCCAGGGAGTTTGTGCGACGCCGTGCGTGTAGAGCACTTCGTTGACCATCACCGTGCCGGCTTCGATTCGTTCGGCGAGACGCCGCCCGCGCCGCACGTCCTTTGTCCACACGCTCGCAGTCAATCCGTAGATGCTATCGTTCGCCAGCCTCAAGGCTTCTTCTTCCGTCTTAAAAGTCATCACAGGCAGAACAGGTCCGAACGTCTCCTCGTTCATGATCGTCATCGTGTGGTCAACGTCCGTGAGGACCGTCGGCTCGTAGAATGAGCCCGGAAGGGACGTCACGCGCTTGCCTCCGACGAGGACGCGCGCGCCGTGTTTGACGGCATCGTTTACCTGCTCCTCTACTATTGCGAGCTGCCTGTAGCTCGACATCGCACCGACGTCTGTGTTTTCCGTCGTGCCGACGTTCTGCCTGAGCGCGCGCGTCTTCTCGACCACGCGTTCGATAAACGCTGGCGCTATCTTTTCGTGCACGTAGCAGCGCTCGACCGAAGCGCAGGCCTGGCCCGAATTGCTGAACGCCCCCCACAGGGCTGCCGACGCAGCCGTCTCCAGGTCCGCATCCTCCAGCACGATCATAGGGTCCTTGCCCCCGAGTTCGAGCACGACGGGCGTTAAGGTCCTGGCGGCGCTCTGGGCGACGCGTTTGCCCGTGGCGACGCTTCCGGTGAACATGATCTTGTCCACGCCCGCGACGATTAGCGCGGCCCCGGTCGTCCCGTCGCCCGTGACCACCTGGAGCAAACCTTCGTCGAGCCCTGCGCGCCGGAAAATATCTTTGATCTTCAAGCCCGTGAGCGGCGTCAACTCACTCGGTTTAAGGACGACGGCGTTGCCGGCCATCAACGCCATGACGACTTCGCCGAGCGGAATGGCCCAGGGGAAATTCCAGGGCGAGATGATGCCGACGACGCCTAGCGGCTGATAGACGATGCGGGAGGTGCGTCCCATCAGGCCGTACTGCCCTATCGCTATCTTCTCGGGGCGCAGCAGCCGTTTCGTCCTGCGCGCGAAGAACTGCATCAGATCGAGCGTCGGCGCCAATTCCATCGAAATCGCTTCGAGGACAGGCTTTCCAGTCTCTTTCGAGATGAGGAGCGCAATCTCTTCCAGCTCATCGAGCACGAGTTTGCGCGCTCGCATGACGAGCGCTCCGCGCGCGCGGTACGGCTGTTCCGCCCAGGGCCTTTGCGCGACGCGTGCGCGGCGGACGGATTCCAACACCTCCGCGGGCTTCAGGAGCGGGACGCGTCCCACCTCTTCACCCGTCGCCGGGTCGTAGGAAACGATCTCTTCCGGCTGCTTCGCCGCGATGTCCAGAGTCTGCACGCTCATACGTTTCAACGCTCCAGCGGATTATCACTCAAAGTGGGGCGCGGATGAAAGCAAAAATGGTTAACCACAGAGGCACAGAGGCACAGAGAAGAACCTCAAAACAGTGAATTTGAAATCTTAAATCTGAAATTTCATCTCCCCTAATTTTCTCTGTGTCTCTGTGCCTCTGTGGTTAACCATAATTTCTAACGCCTACGTTTTCACGCCGCGCCGCTTCTCAGTTACAATAATCCTTCAACCTGAGCAGCCCGAGAGGAGAATCATTCAATGCCACGACCCCAGCTCGACGAGTTCATCAAGCGCATGGACCCGGATTCCGTCGCCGTTATCAGCAGCGCGCGCGAGGCCACGCGCTCGAACGATACGCACTACCGTTATCGCCAGGATTCGGACTTCTACTACCTGACGGGCTTTGACGAGCCCGAAGCCATCGCCGTCGTCGCCCCTTCGCATCAAGAGCACAAATACGCGCTCTTTGTCAGGCCGCGCGATCCCGAAAGAGAGATCTGGGACGGGCGCCGCGCCGGAGTCGAAGGCGCGAAAACTGTTTACGGCGCGGACGCGTCTTTCCCCATCACGGAGTTCGAAGAGAAGCTCGGCGAATATCTCAATGGCGCGACTCATCTCTACTATCGCATCGGCAACGGCAACCCGGACCTGGACGAGACGATCATCAACCAGATTAAGCGGCTCCGCGCCATGGGGCGGCGCGGGATGCGCGCGCCCGAGGCGATCATAGACACCGGCACGATCCTCCACGAGATGCGCCTCTTCAAAAGCGCCGAGGAGATTGAATTGATGCAGCGCGCCGCGGACATCTCCGCAGAGGCCCACCGCGAGGCGATGCGGCAGGCGCGCGCGGGCATGAAAGAGTATGAGATTGAAGCTCTCATCGAATACATCTTTCGCAAGAGCGGCGCGAACGCCCCGGCTTACAACTCAATCGTCGGCGGCGGCACAAACGCGACCATTCTTCATTACATCAACAACGACGCCGAACTCTCTGACGGCGATCTTCTATTGATTGACGCGGGCGCGGAATACAGAGGCTATGCCGCGGACATCACGCGCACCTTTCCCGTCAACGGCCGCTTTACTGAAGCGCAGCGCGAAATTTACGACCTCGTGCTCGAAGCCCAGTTGGCGTGTATAGAGATGGTCCGCCCCGGCACCCGCCCGCAGGAGATCAACAAGCACGCGGTGGAAGTCCTGACCGAAGGCATGCTTCGCCTGGGCCTGCTCAAAGGCGATGCCGAGACCTTGATTAAGGAGGAGAAGTACAAGCAATTCTACATGCACTCCATCGGCCACTTCCTGGGCCTCGACGTCCACGACGTCGGTCGCTATCACATCAAGGATGAATCGCGTCCGCTGGAGCCCGGCATGGTGATGACGATTGAGCCTGGGGTCTACATCGCCGCGGACACCAAAGAGATTCCCGAAAAATATTTAGGGATAGGCGTGCGGATTGAGGACGACGTTTTGGTGACGGAGGACGGCAACCGGATACTGTCAAGCAAAGCGCCGAAGCAGGTGGAAGAGATTGAAGAGTTGATGGCGCGATGAATGGATAACAAGTTAAACTGCTTCGGCGAGGATTTCATCAAGAAAATCTTTGACGCCTGTAACCTGATACTTTACAGCTTCCAAAAGATGATTCAACACCTCTGTTTCGGGAAATGTCCAAGCTGCAAGTCCATTTTCATCGAGTAACTGGAGAACAGTGATTTTTGTCCAGTACGGATACTGAGTATTATCATATTGATCCATAAACACCGTAAGACCTTTAGGTTTTTCTACTTTATGATAAAGCTCAAATAGCCTCAAAGTTCTATCCTTATACCGCGTTTGATAAACCACATCTACACGTTGGTGCGGCAAGCTATTGAAGGAACCTGGGGGCTCAGCAGTTGCCCATATAAGTTGCCCTTCTTGTGTAAGTGTAAGCAACTTGCCCAACGCATCTATCCACTTGTTTTTTTCAGTTGACATATTAAATCTCCCAGTCCAAGTCTTTCCGATGTTCTTTCACTTCTTCAATAACCTTAACCATCTCAAGATGCGCAGCTCGAACCCCTCGTTCATTCTCAGTGCTGACTTCACACTCATCGATAATTTTACGCAATTGTTTCACCGAAGCTTTCGGTTGACCGCTCAATTTTTTCTCAAGAGATTTTAACTTTGCTTCAGACCGCTTCAACTCTTCTGCTATTTGAGGAAGAAAATTTTCAAAATCATTAAAGTAACGCGATATACTTAATGAGTATTTGCTCAAGTCCTTGAGAAGTGCTGGCCCTCTACCTTTGAACTTGTAATAACCTCTAATTTTTCTCGTATCATACAGTACAAAAACTGTGAGGACAAAACTTATTATTCCAAGTATGTCCCCAAGAACTGAGAGTGATTCTCTACTAAAAAGGTTTATATCGTTAATGGTGAGGCTATTCATACAGCCATATTTTACCATTATAGTCTCGATAACTCCGAAACGATCTCGCGCATGGCCGCGCGCCCCCGTTCGACTTCATCTGGCTTAAACGAGACCGCGCCAACGACTGCGTGGCCGCCGCCGCCGTAGCGCTCGCAGATGGATGCGATGTTGTGACGGCGCGGGCGCGGGGCCCACGGGTTCGAGCCGACGGAGATTTTCGTGCGCTGTGGACCGCGCGTCAGGGCGACCGAATAGGTCGTCTGAGGATAGAGATAATACGGGATGAACTTGTTGAAGCCTTCGATGCCTTCATCTATGAGATCAAACCGGACGACGCCGTTTCCGTAAACGGCCCGACGGCGCATGACTTCGAGCGTCTCGCGATGGCGCGCGAGGATCGGGCGAAAGCGTCGCTGCACCTCGTCGCTCAAGGCGACTTCGTCGAGCGGGCGCGTGGTCAATTCGCGTATGAGATGCTCAATGAACGAGTCGTCCGGGTCGCTTTCGATCACCTGCATCAACTGCAAAGCGGGGGCGGCCAGCTCAACGCACTGCGCCGCCGAATCGTAGAGAGCGCCGTCTATGGTGTGAGCCCAATGCACTAGCGGGTCGAGCATCGCGTCCTCGAAATCGAAGCGTGTGCGCGCGACCTCCGCTATCAACTCCGTGCAGGACTTGCGCGTCGTGTCCAGGAATTTCTTGCCGGATCGGTCCCGGTGAAAGTGCGCCTCGTCCTCCGGCGTGAGAAAAGCGGACTGGTGGTGGTCGAACCACCAGGTCAGACGGTCCGAAGTCGAGTACTTGAAATCAACTATGGCGTTCTCGTCCCCGTCGAACATCTCTTCGTCAAAAAGCGCTCCGGGGCGATGCAGAAGGCTGGTGTATTCGACGCTCGCGCCCGCGTTGACGCGTGATTGATAGAAACGCGTGAAGACCGTGGCCGAAGCCATGCCGTCGAAACAGTGGCCGTGATAAAGGACACGAAGTTTCATGACTCTCAGCAAGCCTGTATTCCAAATATGAATGCGAAACGGGGCATCTTAGCAAAAGCGTGGATAAGGGCAAAAGGCTCGAAGTGTGAAGA
Organism: Pyrinomonadaceae bacterium; assembly: GCA_036392495.1. Taxonomy (GTDB): domain Bacteria; phylum Acidobacteriota; class Blastocatellia; order Pyrinomonadales; family Pyrinomonadaceae; genus QHXM01. The sequence goes on from DASVXV010000153.1 coordinate 23,412, forward strand.
GCGCGGCGCTGGAGAGATAGAAAGAAGCGTGAACCGTTGATGCGTAGATGGTAAACATTGACCCTCGACGCATATGCGGTCTATAGTGTCGGCGCTCTATCATCTGAGGTTTGATGCTGGCGGGAGCCGTTATTTTCCCTGTCGCTTTTAATAAGTTCCAGAGCAGAGACACAAACCACCTCGCGCCTCGGTTAACAGCTAAGCAGGATTTCTCGCCGAGCGAAATCTTCACGTTGTCCCTCAAGGAGAAAAAAGAGATGAAAGTTCAACGTAACATCGTGCTCACCATCGCAGTGGCCTTGATCGTATTCGGCGCAATGGCGTGTGGCAGCAAGAATTCAACTCCAACCAAAGCTCTCCAGACCTTCTTGGCCGCGGCGAAGAACAAGGATGTTGCGGCTTTGAAATCAGTCATGCCGAAAGAGTTTCTGGAAATGGGCGAGCAACGGGCTAAAGCGCAGAACAAAACTCTCGATGACATGCTTAAACAGCTCCTTGAATCAGGCAACACACGGGCTCCCAGCAAAATGGAGACCAGAAACGAAATCATCGCTCCCGACGGGAAAACGGCCACGGTTGAGGTCAAAGGCGACAGTGAGCAGTGGGAAACATTCTACTTACTCAAAGAAGATGACGGATGGAAGATAGATTACAGAAAGCTCATGGGCAGATGATCAAAGATTCGTCGCGACGCAAGAGCCGCGCGTCAGCCGTATAACGCGCCGTCAGGTAATCAAGAAACTGCCACACGCAAATTGATCCGGTGAAACAGTGAACCGTCAGGAGATGACGACCCTCTCCTGACGGTTCACTGTTTGCTATTTAACGTGAGTTCGGCCTAAGAGCTGTCTGCATGCACCAGCCCCGTCAGGGGCGAAAGATTGTAGACCAGGGCGTTAGCCCTGGGTATCAAGCCCAAGAAAATATTCGAGCCCCGGCAGCGGCGACAGAATAAAGCCCAGGGCGCAAGCCCTTATCATTACCCACATTTTTCATTTATGGGGCTGTGGGTTGGTTTTGCTGAGCATAAGTCCTTTGTTTGTAACAAAGCATGAGAGACTGCCTCTAAAGATCATGAGCCCCTATGCTCCT
>DASVXV010000154.1:0-3976 GCA_036392495.1 Pyrinomonadaceae bacterium
GTACTGAATCTCCAACTCTTCTAGCGGCGACTCCTCGCCTGCCGTGAAGGCTTGATAGAGCGCCGACATCTCGCGGATGAAGAGGCCCATTGACCACCCATCTGAGATGATGTGATGCATGGTCACCAAGAGGACGTGCTCGTCCTCTGCCAGTCGCAGCAACGTCACTCGTAGCAACGGCCCGACGGTCAGGTCGAGGGGTCTGCGCGTCTCATTGTTGACGAGTTGTTGCGCCTCAGCTTCACGAGTTTCACAGGGGAGTTCACTCAGGTCAATGAGCGGTAAAATAACCCATTTCGCCGGTGCGACTATCTGCACGGGCTGCCCGTCCGCTTCTGCAAACGTCGTGCGCAAGACCTCGTGGCGTCTGATGATTTCATTGACGGTTCGCTCAAGCGCGCCGATGTCGAGCCGCCCTTTAAGCGATAGGGTCGTGGGGACGTTGTAGAACGGGGTATCAGGCTCCAGCCGCGTGAGGAACCACAAGCGCTGCTGCGCAAATGACAGCGGAGAGGGGTTCAGTCGAGCGCGTCGGGGAATGAGACTCGATTCCTCGGTTGGCGTCGCTTCTTTCTGGATGTGTTTCAGCAGAAGCGCACGCTTGGCGGGGGTGAGGTTTTTCAGTCGTTCTAAGTGGTCGGTGGTTATCATCTTCTCTTCTTCGGCGCACGTATCAGTGCAGTCAATCCAATACTCTCTCTGGAAGAACGATTCGAGTACTGGGCTTCCTTAATGGTTGAATTGACGGTCGCAGGCTTTGCAGCCATCAGGCATCGCGGGCCTGAGCGCAGCGCAGCGAGCAACAAGCAGGTGACACTTTCAAGCCGCAATGTCCTGTTCGAGCATGTACAGTTCCCTAGACAATATCTGAAGCAGCAGCGGCTGGTTCGTGTTGATAAAGAAGTGGTCGCCGGGGAACATACGCAACGAGAATTGACCGGTCGTTTGCTCGCGCCAGGCGTTGAGGTGCGTGCGGGTCACGTCCGCATCCTGCAAGCCGCCAAAGGCTGTGATTGAACAATCGAGCGGAGGCTCGGGCGAATACGCGTAGGTCTCGCAGACCTCGAAATCGGCACGAAGAATGGGCGACATCAGGTTGATCAATTCAGGATGTTCCAGCACCTCTTTCGGAGTACCGTTGAGCAGGCGCAGTTCCTCAAGGAATTCATCTTCGGGCAAGTTATGAATAAAGGAGTCCGTCTCCGCCAACTGCGGAGCACGACGACCGGAGAGGAACAGGTGAACGGGTGACAGGCCGTGTTCCCGACGAAGGAGGCGCGCCAATTCAAAGCTGACCAGCGCGCCCATGCTGTGGCCGAAGAAGGCAAACGGTTTGTCCAGCTTGGGGAGCAGGTCTCGCGAAAGAATCTCCACCAGTTGCGGAAGCCGTTTGACGCACCCTTCTTTGATTCGCACGCCGCGTCCGGGGATTTGGATGGGGCAGACCTCTACGCTCGGCAGGAGGTCTTTCCAGTTCCGATAAACCTGCGCCCCTCCGCCGGCATAGGGAAAGCAGAACAGACGCAGGTTTGCGTTCAAGTTCGGTTTGTAAAAGGCCAGCCAGTTCGGCAGACTCGACAGATTCGCAAAACTTTTAATCATAAGCTCTCAGACCTTAAGTGCCTCGTGCGGGTCGTCCTGAACGCCTGCACGAGAGATAGTCTCTTAAGTCATTACCTTGCAATGCATTCTTCTAAAGCGGGCGTCAACACCTCTCTTGAGGCGGCCCGCGTGGGGTTTAAGCGAAGGTCTTCTTCGACAAGACCGTAATCCAGTTTGATGAGACGGTCGGCGACGTGAATGTAACGGTCGTCATGGCTGATGACGATGACCGTCTTGCCCTTCGCCTTCAACTCCGGCAAGAGTTCCAGATAGAAGACCTCTTTAAAGTACGGGTCTTGGTCTGCCGCCCATTCGTCGAAAATATAGATGGAGCGATCCTCAAGGTAGGAGGTCAGCAACGCCAGACGTTTGCGCTGCCCCTGCGACAGTTCCGTCGTCGAGAACTTATCGCCCCGCACCTCGACTTTATGGCTGAGTTGAAGTCGTTCGATGTAACCCTGCGCGCGTTGCCCCAGATTATCCTTATTCAGGCCGAGCAGCTCGAAGAGGTGGAAATCCGAGAAGATGGCTGAAAATAACTGCCGGTACTCTTCACGATTCTCTTCGCCGACGGGCTGACCATCAACGAAAATCTCTCCTGTTTCCGGCGCGTAGAGGCCGGCGAGCAGTTTCGCAAGCGTGGTTTTGCCGCTCCCGTTCCCGCCCATCAGGAAAACCAGCTCGCCTCTGGTGAATTTCAAGTCTATGGGGCCGAGGACGAAGTTGTTATCCGTCCCCTCGCGGAAGTAGGCGTGCGTGATGCTCGCCAGATGTACATGCTCCCACGAAGGCGCAGGGGTGTCCTCTCTCTTTTTCTGCTCTCCGAGTGCATCGGCAGGAGCCAACGACAGTCCCAGCTCATCGAATTTCTGTAGCGACATGTTTGCCTGGCTGAAGGTTGTGATGCTGTCCAACACTGCGACCAGCGGCGCTCTCAGGTAGAGCGCTGTGAGCGTATAGCCGGTCAGGGCCAACAGGCTGATGTTCAGCCACGCGGGCACAACAAACAGCAGGAAACCCATGAAGATGAAGTAGAGCACGAAGCCCCAACTGCTTGAGAGGGCGTATAACTTCCCCGCCTCAACCTGATGATCGCGGTAGGCCAGAGCAGAGGCTTCGAGGTGTTCGGTGAGAAAAGCCTCCTGGCGCGGGCGGTGGAGGGTGAGTTCTTTGATACCGCCCGTTAGCGCGCGGAAGTGGTCAAACAATGTGTCCGCCTCGTTACGCGCGCGCTTCCAGACCCGATCGGCCTTTCGCTTAGGAAGCATCAGGCCGAGCATGCTCAGCACCAAAAAGATTACCAGACCTGAAAGCATGTTCGGAGCTAACCAGCCCAGATAGATTAGACAGCCAACGACGATGGTCAAGTTGATGCAGAAGAAAGGAAGGTCAAGGAACGCTCTGGTGATGGCCGGAATATCCTGCGTGAGCGTCGCCAGAATGCGGTGGCTGCCGATCTCTTCAAGACGACGTAGAGGGGATGCCAGCACCTGACGGCACAAGCGCATCCGCAGGTCGAAGATGGCCCGCTGCGAAATCTGGCTCAAGAGAACTCGGGAGGCATAGTTCGAGACGAGCGCTACGAGCATGACTCCCACGAAGCCCCAGATGAGAGCCGGACTCGGAGGCGCATCAGTGCTTAACCGAGCATTAATCAGGGCCATCAGGATAGCGCTACTGCCACCGCTGATAATCCCAACCAATGCGGCAAGGACGATAACGCCTCTTGAGTGCCGCAGGAGAAAATTAGTCAGTCTCATACAAAAACATTCCTTATCTGTGATTGAACTTCGTCGCTTTTCATCTTTTAAAGATCGGAACTCGGCCTGGCATTAACGGTTGTCAGATCACCCGAAACGTATTTGACTCACAAGTTCTCGCCCTCGCCAACTAACAAGCCCTCGGCCTCGCCTTCATCCATCTGTTCCAGGAGGTCCAATATCTCGTCGAGATTCGTTAAGTCCGCCTGTTCGAGTATTGCGCCTTCCACTAGCCCGGCAAAGCTCTCAAGCGTTGGTGAAGCAAACAAATCTCCCAGGGCCAATTTCACCTGAAGCGCCTCTCTGACACGCGAGATGACTTGTGTAGCTAACAGGGAGTGTCCTCCGATTTTGAAGAAATTATCCTCGACACTTACCCGCTCCACCGACAACACCTCTCTCCAAATCCCCGTCACGACCTCTTCCATCTCGGTCCGCGGCCCTATGTACGGCCTCGCTACTTCCGCTCCCATCTCCCACTCCGGCAACCCTTCGACATTGACCTTCCCGTTCAACGTCAACGGCATCTTCCGCAAGTACACGTAGACCTCCGGCACTGTCTCCAACAGCACTCGCTCCGCCATGTGCCGCCGCAACTCTTCACTCTCGATCTC
>DASVXV010000155.1:0-4739 GCA_036392495.1 Pyrinomonadaceae bacterium
ACGGAAAGAGAACGATCCACGAAGCCACACGAAACGACACGAAATTGCTGTGGTTTGTTTCGTGTGGTTTCGTGTGGTTTCGTGGACAGTGCTGTTTCTCTACTTTCCTCAGTCTCGAAAATGAATAGACCCTGCACTGACCACTGACCACTGACCACTGACCACTATTTTATGCTACATTATTCGGGCAATTCGAAATCAGTCTTCAATAAGCAATAGAGGAGTCATCCATATGTCTTCCGCACAACCGTCGGCGTCCGATTCGCCGCGCAAGTATCAGCTTTTCATCAACGGCCAGTGGGTGGACGCCGAATCGGGCAATACTTTTACGACGCCCAACCCGGCGACGGGTCAAACGCTCGCCGAAGTCGCCGAGGCCGACAAAGCCGACATTGACAAGGCCGTCACAGCCGCACGCAAGGCTTTCGAGGGCAAATGGTCAAAGATGAGCGCGCGTGATCGCGGGCGTCTGCTCTACAAGCTGGCCCAACTCATCGAACAGAACTCAAAGGAACTCGCCGCCCTCGAAACCGCGGATAACGGCAAGCCCATACGCGAGTCGCAGTACGTTGATCTGCCGCAGGTCGCCGAAAACTTCGAATACTTCGCAGGCTATGCGACGAAGATCGAGGGCGAGACGATCCCCGTGCCGGGCCAGATGTTCAACTACACCCTGCGCGAGCCTCTGGGCGTCTGCGGCCAGATTATTCCCTGGAACTTTCCACTCCTGATGGCCGCCTGGAAACTGGCCCCGGCGCTCGCGGCCGGCAACACCATCGTCCTCAAACCCGCTGAGCAAACGCCCGTGACGGCGATGGAACTGGGCAAGTTGGTTCAAGAGGCAGGGTTCCCGGACGGCGTGGTGAACATCGTTCCGGGCTACGGCGAGACTGCCGGCGCGGCCCTGGCGGCGCATCCGGGCATTGATAAGATCGCTTTCACGGGCTCGACCGAAGTCGGCAAAATCATCGCGCGCGCCGCCGCGGACAATCTGACGAAAGTCTCTCTGGAACTCGGCGGTAAAGCCCCTAACATAGTCTTCGCCGACGCCAATCTGGATCAGGCCGTCAACGGCGCGATGATGGGCATCTTCTTCAATCAGGGGCAGGTCTGCTGCGCCGGCTCCCGCCTCTTCCTCTCCGAAGAGATCAAAGACGAGTTCCTTGATCGCTTCAAAGAGAAGGCGCAGAAGATTAAGGTCGGCGACCCTCAGGATGCGACGACGCACATGGGGCCGCAGGTCTCCGAAGAGCAGCTCACGCGCATCAAGGGCTACGTGGACATCGCGCGCGAAGAGGGCGCGACCGTCCTGACGGGCGGCTGCCCGCCCTCGCTCGAAGGCGATTTCCAGAAAGGCTACTTCTTCCAGCCGACGATCTTCAGCGAAGTCAAAAACCAGATGCGCGTCGCGCAGGAAGAGATTTTCGGACCCGTCACGTCCGTCATCACTTTCAAGGATGAAGAGGACCTGATCAAGCAGGCCAACGAGACCATTTACGGGCTGTCCGCTGGAATCTGGACCCGCGACATCACGCGCGCGCACCGCTTCGCCAGAGAGATCAAGGCGGGCGTGATCTGGATTAACACCTTCAACATGTTCAATGCGGCCTCGCCCTTCGGCGGCTACAAACAATCCGGCTACGGCCGCGAGATGGGCAAGCACGCGCTTGAGCTCTACACACAGGTCAAGAGCGTCTGGGTTGATCTTTCTGGCAAGCCGATTGGCTGGTTTGGGAAATAACAGTGGTCAGTAGTCAGTGGTCGGTGGTCAGTTAAAGACAAAAGCTTTCAGACAAAAGCTCAAGGTTAATTATCGCTTCTGCTCTTAACTGACCACTGACCACTGACCACTGACCACTGTTTTGGTATTATTACTCCGCTCTCCCGAAACAGAGATTTACAGCTTAAAGGAGATGCAATGCGAACCTTTCGTCGGATCAGTTTTTTGTCACTTCTCCTCCTGGGAACTTTCCTCTTCACAGCCTGTCCCGAGCGCCAATCAATCTCGAAGATTCTGGCCGATCCGGGGAGATACCGGAACAAAGAGGTCGGCATCACCGGAACCGTCACGGATTCCTACGGCGCGCTCAACACCGGCGCTTACGAGATAGATGACGGGACGGGAAAGCTTTGGGTCGTCACCCGGCGCGGCGTGCCAGCGCGCGGCGCACGCGTCGGAGCCAAAGGGCGCGTCTATAACGGCTTCAGTTTCGGCGGGCGAAATTTCGGGACGGTGCTGGAGGAATCCGACAGGAGGGCTAAGGATTAAGAAGCCTCTTGGAAACTAAAGATTCAGCCACAGAGACACAGAGGCACAGAGAGTTGGATTAAACAACATGCAGAGCCTTTCGTGAATAACTTTAAAGTTATCTCTGTGCCTCTGTGTCTCTGTGGCTAATTTCATGGATAAGATCACTTCCGTCCTCGACGAACAGTTCGCGCGGCTGCATGAGCGCTCGCAGGCGCTCGTCCAGGTTGTGCCGGAAGAGAAGCTTTACTGGCAGCCGCGCAACTCTTCAGGCGCTTTCCCGGTCTATTCCTGCGGCGAACATATCCTGCGGAGCGCCGCCGCGGTCGAGCAGACCTTCGGCGGCATCACCACCAATTTGTGGGACGATCCGTTTGAGTGGACCCTGCCCGAGACTCTTCGGACACCGGAACAGATCGCGGAATATCTGAATGAAGTCGAGTCCACGCGCCGGCGCGGCTTCACGCTCCTGACGAGTGATGACGTCTTGATAAAAGAGATAGCGGCCCCTTCGGGCGAGATGAGAGCGCTCTGCTCGCTCCTTGTGGAGACGCTCGCGCGCGCCAGCCATCACCAGGGGCGAGCCTACGCCACGTTCAGACTCTTTTCGGACGTGCGTCTTCCACACGTCTGAAATTTGCGATGAGCTTCTCTTCATCCACTTCAAAAGAAACGCTCGGCGAGCGCCTGCGTGAGCGTATCAGGCGCGAGGGCGCAATCTCTTTCCGAGACTGGATGCAGACCGCGCTTTACGACGAGCGGGAAGGTTACTACAAGAGGAGCGACCGCGAGCGCTGGGGCCGCGCTGGCGACTATCGCACATCGCCCGAGCGCAGCCCGCTCTTTGCCTCAACCTTCGCGAGCCATTTCAGTCGTCTGTATGAAGAGATGGGCGCGCCCGTAGCGTGGACCATCTTTGAAGCGGGCGCAGGACCGGGCCATTTCGCCGCAGGCGTTCTCCGCACATTAAGGGACTTTTACCCGCACGTTTTCTCGGCGACAAAATACTTGATTGACGAGACGAGCGCAGATGGGCGGGAGCGCGCCCGCGCACGTTTGGCTGAGTTCGCTGATCGCGTCGAGTTCGCGGCCCTTTCCGAAAGCAATGAGCCCGCGCGCCACGGTCTGGTCTTCGCAAACGAATTGCTGGACGCTTTCCCGGTTCACAGAGTGACGATGCGCCGTGGCAAGCTTCTGGAGTCGTTTGTCTGCCTGAACGAGGCGGACGAGTTTATCTGGACCGAGGGTGAATTGAGCACCCCGCAGCTTGCTTCATACCTGGAGCGTTCCGGCGTGAAGCTTTCCGAGGGCCGGACCGCCGAAATCAACCTTGCGGTTGAAGATTGGATGAAGCGTGCCGCGAGCGTCTTCGAGCAGGGCTACCTGATCCTTGTGGATTACGGGGCGGAGGCGCATGAGCTTTACAGCGCGCCGGACCGCCCCAGTGGAACTCTGCGGGCATTTCAAGGACACCGCCTGGTCGAAGACGTGCTTGCGCGTCCGGGCGAGCGTGATTTGACGACGACGGTTGATTGGACGAACGTCAAGAGAGTCGGGGAAGAGCTAGGGCTGCGAGCGTTGAGCTTCGAGCGGCAGGATGAATTTTTGCTGCGAGCGGGACTGCTTGAGCAACTAGAGCGCATGACCGAGGAAATGAAGAGCGAGAGTGACGCCTTAATTTTACGCTCAAGCGTGCGCGAGTTGATCCTGCCGGGCGGAATGAGCCAAAGCTTTCAAGTTCTCATTCTCAAAAGGTAGTAGCACGCGTAACGCGAGCAAACGAGTAGGTTCTCAAACAGGGTATGGCAGATCGTATGTCCGAGCCTCATAAACCCACCAGGCAGGAACTCCTTGCCTCTGCCGGGAAGACTGTCCGGGACGTAATTGCGCCGGGCTTACGGGTTCTCTTCTGCGGCATCAATCCAGGATTGTATTCAGCCGCCACGGGGCATCACTTCGCGCGGCCAGGGAACCGCTTTTGGCCCGCTCTTCACAAAGCAGGATTCACCAAACGGTTGCTCTCTCCGTTTGAAGAGCACGAGTTGTTAGAGAGCGGGTACGGGATCACCAACGTGGTCAAGAGAGCGACAGCCACGGCGGCGGAGTTGTCGGAGGAAGAAATCATAGCGGGCGGGCGTCGCCTGCAAGCCGTCGTGAAAAAATATCGGCCGGGCTTTCTGGCGGTGCTGGGAATCGGAGCTTACCGGACCGCCTTCAATCGCCCGAAAGCCCGTCTCGGCGAGCAACCAGAGATGCTCGGCCGCACGCGCGTCTGGGTGCTGCCGAACCCGAGCGGATTGAACGCTCACTACCAGTTAAAGGAACTCGCGCGAATGTTTGGCGAACTGCGAGCAAAGGCTGAGCAGGGAAGTTGAGAGCGCCGCGCCGCCTGAGATGAAGCTTCAAAAATTTACTTTCCAAACCAAAGAAGTAGTGATAGCCTCTGTCCGCTTTTGAACACTCACGGACCGCCGATGGCTCAGTATGCTCG
>DASVXV010000156.1:0-21192 GCA_036392495.1 Pyrinomonadaceae bacterium
AAGGCTCAGGTTCGGATGCTCTTCTTGGAGCAACTTCTGTGGTTGAAATCAACCCGCTCTCGAACTATCCGAACGCCGCTGACTCAGGGGCGCATCACCGCTGATGCAAGAGAGAAGGATTAGCTGCCACTTATGATGCACTATTTATCACCATAGTTGCAAGGAGATACTCTCTGTAGGTTCGCGCATAAAGTGGAAATTCCCCTCACGGAGAATCAACAACTTACGCGCACTATTCGCTCATATAATGAAAAAGATTCCGCGCATAAAGTGCAAAAATCTGGTGATTTTCGCGCATATAGTGAAAAGTCCCGAAGAGATTAAACCAAGCCAGTGGGTAGCCTTCTTAAGCTAAATCTCCTGGCAGGGAGATGTTGTAAATGGCGGGATTTATCCCGCTTGGTGATACCTATCCTCGTAGTCCAGACTAGCTGCTACAGACCTAACATCTGGCGGCGGTGTCACGTCCGCGCAGCACACCCTTTTACTTCCCTCGATTGCTGCACGAGCCTGAGAGCTCTTCACATGGGTTAAGCTTCTCATTTTGGTATCCAAGCCTCTGGATACCGGACTCAACTGCAACCTTGAGTCAAGGTTCTGGGTTTGATGGTGATTCAAGAACGACAGACTGGCAAGGAATCGTGGGGCTGCCCCTTCTCGACTCGAACTTGGCTGTGCCTCCTTGAGAATCAACAAACTCGGATTTGCGGCCGGGGTCAAGAAGTTGGAAGGGATATTCCAAGCTGAACTGTTCGCCTTCGGGAATGCCGGGCAATACCCTGTAATATTGGGCTAGTTCACTGTGTGGAATATCCAACAACGGATGCACGAAGAGCGGACTGTTGTTGATATAAATTTCGTGGCTGGAGCCTGTCTGTGGCTTATTTAATAACAGCTCGTTATCTCGCTCGTTCTCGCGCCACGTCAGCTTAAGCTTACGGTTATTATCGAAGGACAAATTCGCGCCAATGATGCTGGTGATAGCCGTTAGCGTCTTCTTGAGAACACCGCCTTGCTTGAGGTTAATAGGTCCTGGCATTTGCTGGGCTGTGTAAAAGTAGTAGACGCCACCTTCGATTATAATGCCGGGGCGAGTCTTAGTTTGGTCAACGGTTAGCGGCCTAGCATGGAGCTGTTCCAGGTTGATTATCCACCGAAAATCATCGGCTTGGCCTTCTCCCAGCTGAGGGTCGAAACGCGCTGAAGGTTGGAATTTATAAACAATAGGATTAGTCACTGCGGGAGTGACCGCAATTGTCAACCCGGCACCCTGTAAGTGGCCGAAATATCTCATGTGAACCACGTCGGGTTGTCCCGGCGTTTTCGTTCTCGTCTCGATTGAAAGGACATGCGGGTGCTGGGGAACACGATGAGTTTCGACTAAGCAAAAATCCTTGTCCGTTGACCCACGCAGGAGCAAGAGACCGTGAAAGAAAATTCTGAGATCGGGTTGGCTCGGCATTTGTTCATCTATGCGAGTTGATTGGAATGGCATAATTTCTCCTTTTTGAGCTAAGTGCGCCTAACTAAGGTCTACGTTCGAATAGCCTTACATCAAAGCCCCTTGCTCTATATGTCAATTCACGGAAATTTTGTTACGCGCCTTTAGTATTCGGTGTATCCGCCGATGGCGGTGAAGGCTGCCCAGTAGTATGGGTGGCGGTAGCGGCTGTCCTCGCCGCCGAGGAGTTCGAGTTGAGCGAGTTTGAGAGCTTCGACGGTCGAGCGGTGGCCTTGGGTTCGATGACGATGAAAGCTGACCATGAGTTTCTCTGTGCTTTGCGAATCAACCGGCCAGAGGCTTGCCACCACAATCGGAACACCAGCGGCGATGAACGGTCGCGCGATACTGACCGCTCCTTCGCCGCGATAATGTTGTTCGATTCCTGTCTGGCACGCGGAGAGGACGACCAACCGCGTCTGCGGCAGCCTCATCTTATAAATCTCATGGATTTGCCAAACGCCATCATTCTCCTTATCGCGCGCATCTTTGTCTCGCCCCGCGGCCAGCACCATCTTCGAGAACAGGTTGGAACTTTCGTCCATCAAATAGTGTAAGGCGAAGTGGGCAACATTTGATTTCACTATCTCGCTCTTGACTGTACGCTCGCGTGCGTCATCGCGCAGAAGAAGCCGCGGTGACTTGTAAAAAGCGGCCACCTCTTCGGCCTCTCTGCCTGCCGAAGGCAAGCGTTGGAGTGAGGAGAAAGCGTTTCTGTCAAAGCTCGGGTCGCCGACGCTGAGCAGCCGCTCCTCAGCCCGCCCAATCTTTTGACTGGCCTGCTCCGAGCTATCTACGAATATGGTGGAGCTTGGCGATAGTTCCAGCCGGAAGTCCTCGACGAGATAACGCTTTGTGAGATCGGAGACGAGTGCGCCGAAGGGCAGGAAGTGAAGAAGCTTGTCAGGTACAATGCAAAGCAGCTTCGTTTTATCTAAGAGCGGCTCAATAGGTTTGATAAGAACTCTATAGAGTTCCTTCGCGCTCCTCTCCACCTCAGCGTCCGTCGCGGCGGACGGTCTGTTAACTATTCGCAGATAACCACGCACCTGTTCACTCAGTTCAACAGAGCCGAGAGGGACTTCTCGGGTCAAGATATTTGCTTGTGTGACCACCCAGATAAGAAGCTTATCTTCCAGAACCGCGTATTGAACGATCTGTGCTTGTTCCGGCATCCTCTGCTGTATGTCGGACAGTGTCAGCGGAGTGGAAGTCGATGGCAGATGCACCTCCGTGCTATCTTCCCGTTCCGCTGCCTGCGCGCTCCTGCGTATGGCGTCGAGGAGCGACCGGGCACGACTTAACTCGGAATACTCGAAGGCCAGCTGTTCATTGCGCTTTCTAGACTGGGCGAAATCTATAGCCGAATCATAGATACTCTGTTCCACGTCAAAGAAGGTGTTTCTCTGGCTCTCCCTGGTTAGCTTGGAGCGGTATTGCTCGAAGAGTCTTAGGACGGTTCGGATCTCCTCTTCGGCGGCTGGGTCGTTCCCCATGGCAATGTAGGAGAGAAGTTTCCCTTTACGAGCGGGATAAGTGAAATACGGATAATCGAGTTCCTCATAGAGCCGAATCGAACGCTCGTAGGACTCGACTGCCTTGGGATAGTCGCCAGCCTGTCTGTATACGTCCCCGGCGTGAAGCGACGAGTTCGCCATCATCTCCATCCCGCTAGGTTCACTCGCCAGTTTCCTCCCCGCTTCAAAGGCGAGAGCGATATTGCTGAGCGCGACATCATAGTTCTTCAAACTTCCATAGATCAGCCCAAGGTAGTCGTAAGAGCGCGAGATGATTAACGGCCTCTCGGGTTCCATTGCCAGAGCCAGCCGTAAAGCCTCTTTCTGATATTCAAGCGCCGCCGAGTATAAGTTGCGCGACTTAAGATTCAGAGCGATTGACGTGAATATCCCCCAACCCTGTATAGGCTCGGCTCCCTCCTCGCTCATCAGGGTCAAAGCGCTGTTAAGAAAGTTCTGCGCCTGCCTCTCATCATTGAGCGTTCTATATTGATCTGAGAGCAAGACCAAAGCATTCAGGATACCGATGGTGTCCCCCATCTGCTCAGACTGCTTCAGCGCACGTCTGGCATAATCTATCGACTCCGAATATTCGTTGGAGGCAAACCGAATGCTCGCCGTACGGTAAAGGCTCTGGTTGAGCAGCCATCTATAATTACTGCGCTCGCTGGCCGACCTGAGTTTGGTGAAAATCTCGTCACTTCTTTTGAGGTTGGGCTGGAGCACGTAGCAATGACCCATTCTGTACTCTGCGAAGATTGCCTCACACTCAGCCCCGCTTTCGTCAAACGTCTGTTTAGCCTGCGCGTAATAATTGAGAGCATCAGTTACGTTAGCGCGAAGAAAGAGCTCGTAACCTTTCCTCATCTGCCCGCGCGCGTGCGCTAGGGCTTTGCGCTGCCGTGGATTCGTTCCGCTGTAGAAGCGCGCCAGATGGGACGTGTAGGTATCATTAGCTCTTTGGAGCTCTAATTGACCCACATAGGCCAGTGCCTGAAGGTTGTTGTCGGAAGTCCGGCTCTCGCCTTTTGCCTCCATATCTAGATAGGAATCGAGGAGGGTGTTAGTAATCGTATTGCCCGCAGACGTGTAGTTGCGGCGGATGACTTCCCAGGCCACTCCATCATCCCCGCGCTCATAAGCGCTAAGAAAATCCCGTAGGAACTTCTCCTTGTCCCGCGAAACCTGAGTGCGTCGCTTCTCAAGCTCTAGGAGTTGCTGGCGCGCCTCGCTCGCCCACTTAGAATCAGGGTCTCTCTCAAGATACTGTCGCCAATCGCTCTCGGCTTGATCCAAGAGTCTCATTTCCCTGTAAAGGAGCGCACGGTTGAAGAGTGCTTCCAGAAGAGAGCTATCCAGTTTCAGCGCCGTATTGAAGTGGTCGAGGCTTCTGGCAAACTCTTCGATTTCTTTACCGTGCTCCTGTTCAGAACGGTAGGCTTTCCCCTTCTCAAACAGAGCAGCTCCGAGATCACTGTGGACCTGCGCTCTCTGCGAGTCTAATTTTAGTGCCGCCTCAAATTGATCTATTGCTTTATCGAACTGACGCTCGGCTAGATAGTATTTACCAAGGGCGTGGTGAGTCTCAGTGCGCGGGTCTTCAGAGACTGCATCCAAGAGCAGGCGCGCAGCCCGGTCTCGCTGGACGTAATCACTCGCCGTTGTCTGGCCTCTTTGGTCAGCAACGGGCGCATAGTTAAAGCCTGAGATGCGCGCTTCGACCGGTCGCTGGTCACGAAAAGCCGCCTGAAGAGCGACTAATCCCTTGTCAACGCCCGGTCGAGAGGAGGAGGATGACCGCCAGAAGACTATGGCGATGCCTAAAACAATGAGCACCGAAGCGGCTATCGGTAAGTAAAAGTTAAGGAACCGTCTTCTAGAATGCTTGCCGGAGCTTAGCTCTGCTTTACGCTTTTTCAGCGCCAACGCAAACTCAAGCTTGTCGCGTCGTTCATCTGACGCCAGAAAATGGCGCTCAACCCGGTCGCGATCCTCTGGCGGAAGTTCATCTTCGACGTATTGATCTATCAGAATATCGACCATAACGTCGAAGTCCTCGCCGTAGCTAGCGTCCGTCAGCAGGCGCAACTCCACCGCTTCCGCGTCAGCTTCGTTGAGCTGGCCGAGTAAATATCCCCTTAATTGTTGTTCTTCTCGGCCTATGACTGATTCTCCTTACTGATAGCCGTCGCTTTCGGCTCTCTCTTTAACAATGCGTTCCAGGAGGTTTTTTGTTTTTCGTCCAAATTTTTGACGCAATCCAGCACACACTTCTCTAAATTAGCTCTGATGTGATACGCACGTGTTCGCAAGGCTCCGTCGGTGATTCCCAGTTCCCGTGCCATACGCCTGTGATGCTCGACCTTGTCTCGCCCTTCGTACAGGTAATAATCCAATATCAATTCGCGCTTCTCGTGAGCTAGCCATTTAAGACAATTGATCAGGCAGTTGTACCTGTCGCTGGTGGTAGCAATCTGGCTCGGCCTCTCCGGGATTTTGTCAGTCGCGATCTCTTTCCGACGCCGTGCTTCGTGAGCAATGTTGCGGGCAACGGCGTAGAAGTAGCGTGCTTGCTCTCCGACGTAATCCTCCCTGATTTCCGGCAACTTGACGATGACGGTGTTAATTGTCCGGTCGGTCAAATATTCCGCGTCGCTGAAACCCTGAGAGACGAAGATTCTTATCAACGCGGCGCGGATGGTTTCGTACTTTCTTCCCGCCGCCTCACGATCCATGTCCAGCCAGGCTAATAAGGCATCAAATGATTCCTGTGTAATAGCTAGTGATCTCTTGTCCATAGGTGGCCATCAGGAAGACTGCGCCGTGCTAGAAAGCTGAAACGTGTGCATGCAGAATTTGCAAGGCGCAAATTATCCTAGAAATTCACTCTTGGCAAGAACTTAAATCTGACGGACGCGCTCGGTCGTGCCTATCCGCATTTAAGTTTTATACCGGCTCTTAGACCCCACGCTCGCGCCGCTTTCACCGCTGCGCTGTTTCCACCACTTCCAGCTCAGCATTCTTTTTTTCTCCCGATGAAACATTTCTACCGCTTGAAGTCATAGAGGGAAGGAGAGGGACTTTGAGGGCGAGCTATTGTAGCCAGCCCATGGATAACCAATTTGCGCCAACTCTCGTCGGTAATTGTCACTCGGGCGGACAGAACCACCTTGGCCTACTGAGCAGGTCTTCTTTCGCGCCCGCGAAACGAGAAGTGCGTTTTGGCGTACATGATTCTCTCTTTCCATAGCTAACTTAAAAACGTATCCCGGCACCCTCAAAATGGAAGGCCGCTCTCGTAAGGAGGAACTAAATGAGCCCCCAACGTCCCACACATATCTTTATCGGAAAGTTATTGCTCGTCACCATCACGCTTAACGGACTGTTCGGCTTCGCGCCGGCGATGAGTACGGCGCATGCGCAGAACAAGAACAGGGTGATTGTTATTAACGCCGATCAGCCCAACGTCTGGACGCTGGAACAGGCTCACTACCTTCTGGCGCAGATGCACAGGCGCAACTTGGACTTGCGCACGAAGAACCTTGAAGAGCTAGACCCTAACGAGATCGCGGGCTTGCGCTTCGACGTGCTGCGAACCCTGGTCGAGCTGGGAGTTACCTTCGACGACGCTAATCGTGTCAGCAACCGTATGGTGTCGAGGAATCAGAACTTCAATACCGCGCGGCGCGAGGAACTTACCGCCCGCCGCCAAAAACTGCGCGACGAGTCGCTCGGCCTGACGCGCGAGATCGGAAGTTTGCAGGCCGCGAAGGCTGCCGCCACGACGCAGGAAGAGAAGGATCGTCTGGACGGGGAGATTGCCGCGAAGACAACCGTGCGAGCCGAAGTGGATAAAGAGGTCGAGTTCACGGACAAAGAACTGGCAACAATTACCGCGCCCTCCGGCGAGTTTCAGCGGACGGAGGCGCAGGCCGAGTTCGACCCTGACAAGTTGCCCAAGAGCATATTCGACGATGCATTCAAAGACGCCGCCGAGACGATGATCGAACGATTCAACCAGGAGCCCAGGCTCAACGCCTCGCTCCGGCTGGATAACGTCCTCCAATTGCAGTACGAGATTATCGCCAAGCAGTTGACGCTGCTGCGCGATGAAGTCGGCCCCGGCGAGCGTCTTCTCTTCCTAGAACTTCCCCAAACCGTCAACGCCACGCACCACGAATCGGACAAGAAGTGGGCGCAGTCATGGTGGCGAATCGCTGGCTACACAAGAAACGTCGAAGAATACGCCGACGCTTTACCAGAGCCCCTAAGAGACCCTTACCGGGCTCGCATGCGCAATCAGAACCGGAGTCAAAACAGGAATCAGAACACTAATCAGGACACGAACCAGAACACTAATCAAAATCAGAACCGGAGTCAGAACCAAAACCAGAGCCGAGATGACAATCAGAACGAAAACAGCAACCTGAATGCCGAGCAAGAAAGGAAGGCCAATCAAGACAGGCAAGAAAGACGCATGCGGCGGCGATTGGAGGGTGATGCCCCACAGCCCACATCGCAGAAGATAGAACAGTTGTTGGATGTATTGAGTTCGGCAAACCTGACCCGGAGAGTCACGGAAATAGGCAACATTCAGTATGTGAATTTGGATTCCGAGCAGGACACAACTTTGCACATGAATGGCAGGTCGGTGAAACTCCACGACCGAACCGTCCGCACCGTTGAGTTGATCCCGCGCCAGAGCTCGCTCAACGTCAACGACCTGAAGTTGCGAGTCAAGTCGGGCAAGCTCACTGCGATAGCCTCCTTCCTCTTTGGCTTCGGCGCACGCCTGGACGTTCAGCGCCAGCGCGAGCAGTTCTCGCAGTTCGTCCAGCAGGAACTCTACTCCGCAGCCTTCGGCAAGGGCTCGCGCGAGTTCGGTTGGACGTTTACGCCTATGCCCGGCACGGATCGGCTGCACTCCGGCGTCCGCACAACCTATGCTGTTGTGATCGTGCCCGAAGAAGCAACATCCCTCGTGCTGGAGGCCAATGGCTGCTACTTCCCACGCTCGGCCTATCAACCCAACGACTTTAACGACACCATCAACAGAGAAAGGTGGGGTATCAAGAACAAAACCAGCCGCAATTGTGGAGAGTCAAATGCATTCCTCGTGCCAATTCCCGTCGGTGGCAGCGGGCAGAACGACTTCCGAGTCGAGGGTCTCACTTACAGGCCTGTGAATAAAGGCCAGCGCATCGTGGTCTCCGTCCATGGATACAATTTTTCCGCGCAGACAGGTGTGCTCGTTAACGGCTCGCCGCTCACGCATGCCATTGGGCTGGCTCAGCCCCTGATCCGCGACGACAGCCTGACCGGTGCGAGAACAGCCGAGGATCTCAAAGGCGAGAAGGTGCGCGGCAGGGTCGAGCGCATTGACTCCGAGCAGATAGTCTTCAGCTTCGAGATGCCCCCAGATTACACGGACACGCCCACCATCACGCTGGTCGCCCCTGGCAAGGCAATAGACCTCAATCGGCTGACCGATCTCTACATCAATGGGGTACACAACACCAGTCTTGCCGCTTCAGCCCCCATGTTTAATTTAGACCCGCCGGAACCGGCGATCAAGATTGACGGCATAGAGGCATACAGGAGTGCGGGCGGGCGAAGGCTGACGGTACTGGCGAACGGGAAAGGCTTCGACCCCAGCACGCAAGACGCGTACGTCAATGGCGTGGAGGTGCCCGAGGCGGGATTTGTCTCGCCGAGTCTGATACGCGTCGAAATCCCCACGCCCCCGGACGAGATCGTTCAACTCGTGCTTTCGACGGGGAACAAGACCATCAAGTCGAAGGCCATCATCAACCCGGCATACCTGAGGATCACCAACGTCACGGTCGTCAGCTACGAGCCGCCGAGTCGGCGGTTGGCGGTCGGCGTCCTAGTTGTCAAACTGGAGGGCTCAGGTTTGTCGGAGTGGCTTATACCTTCGATAGGCAGATTGACGCACCTTTCATCCACAGAGGCACTCCTGCGGATAGAAAATCCCGCTCTCGTGACGCCACTCGTTTTAACCGACCGGCGCACGGGCTTCGAGGCTAGGACGACCATCACGCTCGCGCCTCCGCAGAAGTAAGGGCTGTGGAATCGGACTCTGCTTTTACTAACTGGCTTGCCGCACGCTCTTTTTCACTTATCCCACTCACTCGCCCCGCGTCCGCCAGGCTCACACCGGCGGACGCCCTCACAACGTGAGTTGATGAGCGCAGGAAGGTGTCGCGACTACACACTGTCGTCAGCGCAACGACTGGCTGGCGCTACATGTAATAAGAGACTAAAGAAGTCACTATGAAAAAACTTGCCCGTATCATTCACCCGCTGAGAAGGTGTCCCTTAGCACCGGCTCTAATTATCTTTGTCGGCTTTCTCGTCGCTTCCTGCCGCACTGAGCCCGGGCAGAATACAGCGAACGTGGCAGCAACTCCCTCTCCGACCGCAATGCCTGACGACCCTGTGAGGAGGACGCAAACCGAATTAGCCAAGCCATTCATGCTGGGGGAGCGTAGATTCAACACGCGCAGAGAGTTCATAGATGCTATCAGGCCGCGATGCGCGACCGAAGAGCCGCCCGAGGCACGTCGCCAGATCATTAGGGCGCAGGTCAAAGAATTTACAGACCGCGTCTCGCCTCAGGAAAGGACGCTCACCGTAGTCGAAATCCCCGTACACTTTCACGTCGTCACGAACAGCGCCGGCACCGAAGGGAGGCTGACGCCTGATGACGTGAGAAGACAGATAGACGTGTTGAATGCGGCCTACGCGGGCACTGCTCCCGGTGGAGCGGGCGCGAGAACGCCCTTCAGGTTCAGGCTGGTAGAACCGATTGAATTCATCGCCGACGACCGGCTGTTCAATGTCCCATTCAGTTCCTCGCCGACGGCAGCAGAACGTGATCTGAAGCGTCACAACAGAGGTGGAAAGGGGGAACTGAATTTCTACACGGCGAGGTTAGCCGACGACACGCTCGGCTGGGCGCGCTGGCCATGGGATTTCGATCAAGGCGTGGACGGGGTGGTCGTTCGTTTTTCGACTCTGCCGGGCGGCACTTCCGCACCCTACGATGAAGGAGACACAGGAACGCATGAGGTGGGACATTGGCTCGGCCTCTTCCATACGTTTCAGGGCGGCTGCTCTCCGCCGAACGACGAGGTTGACGACACCGCTGCCGAAAGCTCTCCGGCGGGCGGATGCCCGACCGGGCGAGATTCATGTCCAAGCGAGGCCGGGAATGATCCGGTCGAAAACTTTATGGATTACAGTGACGACTTCTGCATGTTCAAGTTTACAGACGGACAGTCCTTACGCATGAATGACATATTCTCACGCTACCGTAAGTGAAACGGGCGAACATGGCTAAGCGAAAAGCGAAAGAGGGAGGCCGCTCATGGCCTCCCTCTTTCGCTTTTCGGTCGTCCTGGTTTTGATTGCGTGCGCGACATCAAATAGCCTTTGAGCAGATGTACTCTCATTTGGGAGAGCCTTCGGTCGAAGAGCCTGCCAGATGCCAGTCAATGATTTTGATAATTTTCTCGTCGCCTTTCTCGCAGACCCAAGCGGTCGCGCGCAGCTTAGGCTTAACGTCGCCACTCTCCGATACGATTAATGCCCAGTCATCCTCTTTCATTTGCTTACCGTCAAGCTCATAAATTATTGCATCTTTTTTTCCGGTCTTCTGTTTTAACCTCTCGTCGGAGTCCCAATCCGTGTGGATAGCTATTTCGATGCTGTCAGCTGACCGTTTAAAGGAAGCCACTTCACCCCGGAAAAAAGTGACGTTGTCTCGTGGGCAGCCTTTAATTTCACGCATCGCGACACGCTGGCCACGAGATGTCGCGTCACTTTGAGGCCGTCCATCTTCTTTCATTTGATCGCCTTTAACGTTTGGCGTTGCTTGTGCTGTGGGCTCATTCGACGACTGCGACCCCCGCTCTATTGATGCTTCACGCTGAGCCTGCGCACAGGCTAAACAGAAAAACAGATTTATAAGTAAAACTGAAACTCTGCCAAGTTTGATATAGTTCATTTTAATACTCGCCACCTCTGAGGGTTCGCTCTCCTCTGTCAGTGCCCGATTTTCACAGTTTATGCTGCACAAATTCTCACTTTATGCTTCAACCGATAGCAATTTATGGTGTAACCCATTTCATCTTATGGTAGAGACTTTTCAACTTATGGTGTAACCCACACTCTCAGAGACGCGAGTAGGTCAGGCCCGTCTGCCCTTGATATTTGCCGCCGCGGTCTTCGTAAGAGGTGGTGCAGTCTTCGTCAGACTCGAAGAAGAGAACCTGACCGATGCCTTCGTTGACGTAGACGCGTAGGGGGAGGTCGGCGAGGTTGGCGAGTTCGACGACGAGGCGGCCGGTCCACCCGGCTTCGAGCGGCGTGGTGTTGACGAGCAGACCAGCGCGCGCGTAGGTCGATTTTCCGAGAGCTATCCCGGTGACCGTGCGCGGCATCTTGAAGGTTTCGACCGTGACGCCGAGGGCGTAGGAGTGTGGTGGCATCAGGTAATACTTCGAGCCGTCCTCGGCGTCGCGCAGGGGCGGCTCGACCAGCGACGACTCGTCGAAATGTTTGGGGTCAATCTCGCGCCCGTGAATCGGCGAGAAGACGCGGAAGCCGTCGTCCGCCAGGCGCATGTCGTAGCCGTACGAAGAAGCCCCGGCAGAGATGATGCGCCGCCCCTCTACGTGGCGCACGAGTTGGGCGTCGAAAGGTTGAATGAGCTGCGCCTCTTCACTCATCCGGCGAATCCAGCGATCTGATTTGACTGTCATGTCGGTTTTATTAAGCCTGAAAGTTTCGGATCAGAGAACGAGGAGAAGAATAATCAGAACAGTGACAGGTGACAAGTGACGGGTGACGAGTTGAGACAGTTCGGACCCACTGTCGCGCCGCGCGAACCATTATTAATGGAAGATAGTTCCGCGACGGCCCGTCTAATGGTCCGAGTAGCGAGTTTTGGTGCTGGCGGGGACTGTCCCTGTAAGGAGACCGAATGCCCAACGTGAAGCGGAATCTAATCGCCCTAATACTTGTCTTGATTACTTCGATCCCGAGCATCGCTTGCAGCGCGAGGGACGCCTCCTCCTCCGCATCGCAATACTCCTGGGTCAAAGTCACAGACGCGGCCGATTTCCCAGGCGCGTACAACTTCCCTGTCTTCACTGTGCGTAACCAGATGTGGGCCTTTCATCATCAGGGCAACTGGTATTCGACGGACGGGCGGACGTGGACCAGATCGGAGCTGCCGCTTGCGGGACTGAACTCCGGCGTTCAAAAGTACGTGCAGCTCAAGGACGCCATCTACGCCCTCGGCACAATGGAAGGCCACTGGACCGAGATGCGTATCGGCTCACGTATCGCCCGCACGAGCGATTTCAAACGATGGGAAGTGCTGGCCGAAAGCTCCAATCTGCCTTTGAGAATCTTTTACGGCGCAGTGGCCTTTAAGGACCGCATCTGGCTGCTGGGCGGCTTCGACGGGAAGAGCTATTACAATGATGTCTGGAGTTCCGCGGACGGGGTGCGCTGGACACGCGTCGCGGAAAAAGCTGGCTGGAGCCCGCGCGGCGTGGGGACGGCAGTGGTTTTTAAGGACCGCATCTGGATTATCGGCGGCGGAATGTCTGACGAAAAGGCGATGGACCGTAAATCGGAAACGCAAGTCTGGTCTTCCGCGGACGGAATCAACTGGAAGCTGGAGACTGACAAGCTGCCGCGGCTGTGGGGAGCGTCGCCCGTAGTCTTCGACGGCAAGCTCTGGCTCGTCGGGGCCAATCGTGACGGTCAATTCTCAAGGGCGGTGGTGGTTTCGGACGACGGCGTCAACTGGAGAGAGGAGGCCGCGCCCTGGTCGCCTAGAGGCGCGGTCGCGACCTGGGTCTTCGACAACAGGCTCTACATGACGGGCGGGAAATATTCCGACGAAGAGAACGGTCAAATCAGATTCATCTACAGCAACGACGTCTGGTACATGACGCGCTCCTCAAAGTGAGGGTAAATAGCGGTCGCGAAGAATGCCTACGTGATGCAGCTCGTGCCCGGCGATAATGTAGGCCAGCGCGCGAACGCTCACCGCTGAATCATTGGCCGCGCCGCTGCGCCCCCATGCGGCTTCCCCCAGATTCTCGAAGAGCGAAAGAGTCGCACGCCTGACGTCTGAGAATTCCGCCGCGAGGTCGCGCAAGCTGCGTTCGTCAAATGAAGCCTCGCGGACGTAGTCGTCCTGCTCGTAACCGGGCAGAGATGTTTTGTCGTTGCGCGCAAACCTGAGCGCCCTGTAGGCGAAGATTCGCTCCGAGTCAATCAGGTGGCCGACCAGTTCCTTGATGCTCCATTTATCCGGCGCGTAGCGGAAGCCCGCCTGCTCCTCTGAAACTTTGGCGAGCAGCGCGAGAGTTTCATCCATCTGCCGGCTCAATAAGCCTGTGATCTCACCGTCCGGCACGAGCGAGACGTACTTGTGATAGTACGGCACATACTCCGCTGCGTCCGGCCTGCCAATACTTGAGCCTGTCATTCGTCTTCCGTCTCCTTTAATCTCGATGTTCAGAGTTCACACGCTGGCCCGTCACTTGTCGCCTCTCTTCGTTATCCGAAGTGTGCCGTCCGTGACTTTGAAAGAGAGCGTTGCGCCGCCGGCCCCTGCGCGCCCGCGCATCGCGCGTGTCGAGAAACTCGTGCGCTCCTGCGGGACCAGCTCGTCATAATTGTTCTCTATCTGACCGGAGCGCAGGACGTCTGCGTTGATGTCGCCGCTGAAGCCCGACGGAAGCTCAACAGTCATCTCGCCCAGGGCGAGCTGGATAATAGCGCCCGCCCCGCGCCAGCTGCGCTGCGCCAGATTGACTTTGACTTTCCCGGCCCCGATGGTTGCGGTCACAGCGCCTCCCGTCAACGCGAGCGTCGCGTCCGATTCGAGCGCCTTCAAACTGATCGCCCCCTCAACGCCGGAGAGGCTGATGGGGCCGCGGCCCGCGTCAATCTCCAGGTCGCACACAGGTGGCACGCGAATGCGGTAGTCTATCTTCCACGGAAGATTCAAAAGGTGCTTCGGAAATTTCTTCGCGACGCGGCGCATAAAAGCCTTGTCGTGCGTGCCCGTGCTGAGAATCCGCAGGTGATTGACGTCTTCGTCAACGGTGAAGTTGTTGACTGCCGCCAGCAGAGCCAGGTCCGCCTCCGTGTTGGCGTGAAGCTCCACGTCGGCCGTGATCTCGACTTCATTCTTCGGCCAGGCTTCGATGGTAATCGAGCCGGCCGGAGCCCCGACGATTGTCAAACTGCTGCCGTAAACAAACCTGCGCACCTCGTGGCGCGCGGTCGTGCGCTTGAGCGCGGGCGGCGACTGCGGCGGCGGTCCGTCTTTCTTCTGCGCCCGGACCGTTAAAGCGCAGACGGGAAAGAGAAGGGCTAGAAGAATGAGCGGCGCGAGACGGGTTCGTTTCATCATGGAAAGTTCTTGAGAGTTATTCATCATCAGTCTCTCTAGTGGCTGAGAAGTAAGTTTTTACCACAGAGGATGCGGGAGAGCACAGTCGAATTCTCCGCGGCAGCGTCTCGCGTATGGATGTCACCAAGCAGAGGGACAATAACTATCCACTAAATCACACGAAACAGCACGAAGAATTACCTTCTTCTTATTTCGTGCTGTTTCGTGTGATTTAGTGGACATCCTCATTGCTGCGGCTTAAGAGGCTGCGCCAATTTACAAACGACCATAAAAAGTTAATGCGGACGCTCTCTTAAGACCAGTTGGGATCAGAGGAGAGAAGCGTCCGCATCAATCGTGAGCGGGACAAACCGGAGCGAGCCCTAGCGTGTCGAGAGGGCGATCTTGCCGTGCTGGTTCAGGATCGTGAGCGTGGCGCGCGGACCGCTGCCCCTGTCAACGTTACCGAAGACTTTGCGACCGTCGCCGACGAAACTGAGACCCGGACTAGCGAACGAATTGAGGTGGATGGAGTTCGGCGACCCATTGGCCACAAGGTTGAACGAAGAGTTGTCCGGAATCTGGATGTTGATGTCGCCCGAGAGAGATTTGAAAGTGTAAGAGCCGCCTCCGACCAGTTCGCCGTCGAAGAAGATGTTACCCATGCCGTTTTCGACGATCACCTGGCCCGCGCGAATCCCAGTCAGGTCTATGTCGCCGCTCGTGGAGACGCGCGCGCGCACCATCTCTCCGCGAATATTGTTGATGTTGATGTTGCCGCGTCTCGTTTCGATGTTGATGGTTGAGTTGACAGGGACTTTGATGTGAAAGTTGACGTCGCCGACCATCCGCCCACGGTTGTCGCGCACGATGTCTATGCCGAGACAGTCTGCGGTCTTCTCCGGGGTGAATTGCGCATCGGGCGAAAAGACTTTCGCTGTCAGGACGATCTCGTTTCTGTCCCACGCCTCGACGGTGATCGTGCCGGAGATGTTCTTCATCTCCAGCCGAATATTCTGTTGCGCCGGGTACTTGCGCGTGATCTTCCTCTGCGCGAGAGCCCCTGTCGAAAGGCCGAGCAGCAGAGCGGTAAGAGCGAAGAGGGTTAGTGCGGCGCGAGCTGTGGGGATTCCGGGCCGCGTGTCGGGCGGACGAATGTTCATCTCTCTGCTACTCACTAATTCTCTGTAATAGTCGTTACGGGAGATGCTTTCGGAAATCAATCGAGCGCGCGCGTCATGCCGAGGCGCGCGCTCGATACTCTCCAGTGTCTCAGAGATCGGAAAACTCTTTGAGGAGTTGCATCTTATCATTGAGCGCCGCGTCGAGCATCTCTTCCGTCACGTCGTCGTGTGGGTGTTGCGAAAGCTTCCGTAGCGAGTCGCTGACGGTCTCGTCGAGCAGGCTCAGGTTGCGCTCGAAGTCCGCGCGCACCTGCGGATTCCAGTGCGCTTTGCGTTGCTCGACCATCTGCGTCAGATAGCTGAGCTGCTGCTGCTGCAACTGGCGGTTCTTCATTTCGTGTGGCTGCGAGCCTTTGTTCGGAGAGGTCAGAGCGGTGACCTGCGCGCCGCCGCTTTCCAGGCCTGCGCCCGCGCCGCTTCTGAAACCGCGCAGAGTCAAAACCGTAGCCAGCGAAGCGAAGATGATGATGCCGACAACAGCCATCGCCAATTGCGGCAAAGACAGTTGCCAGCTGCGGTGCGCCGAGCGCGACCACCAACTTTCACGGCCCGAAGCTCGCGCCGAGGCCTGGGTGGCGGCCGTGGCCTGCTCGCCCTCGACCGTGTTGCGAATACGCAGCCATAAAGCTCTCTCGTTCGGCGGGGCGTCGTACTGCCCGCGCTGCTCGCGGCAGAACGTCACGATTGAATTGAGTTCGGCGTGGACGTGAAAACACGGGAGACATTCTTCCAGGTGCGCGCTGAACATCGCACGGTCCGCGTCGCTCATCGCATCATCCAGGAAGTCGCTGAATAGTTCCTGGCACTTCTCGCAGTTCATTTTCTTTCTAACCTCTAACCGCGATCACGCCGAGATGCGTGTCGCTAATACAGAAGATAACGGAAGCGGGCGCCACAGATAACGCGCTCCGTCTTTAATCCTGGGGAGACTGCATAAGCGGGCCTTCGCTGCTCGCGGCCTGAAGCCGCCTCGAAATAACCCGAATGTTTTAGTTGCCGCTGGTCTCGGGGAAACTTCTGTGAAACCGAGCGGACGCTCTTTGAAGCTATTGCGGCTCATTCTGTTGCCTCAGCAGCCCGCGCAATTTCATGCGCGCCTTGTGGAGCTGCGACTTGGACGTGCCGACAGAGCAGCCGAGCATCCTGGCTATCTCTTCATGCTCGTGGCCTTCGATGTCGTGCAGCACGAAAACCGTCCGGTAGCCCGGGGGCAGTTGCGCAATCGCTTTATCGAGCGCGATGCGGTCAACTACCGGCATGGCGTTCGGGTTCTCCGTCCCCTTGACGATCTGCACTGGGGTTTCCCCCTCCTCAGTCGTCTGCTCCATCTTCACGCTGCGCTTGCGAAAGTGCATCAGGACCTGATTGACCGTCAGCCGGTGCAGCCAGGTCGTGAAGGCGGACTCGCCGCGAAAGCTCCCTATTTTGCGAAAGAGCTGTATGAAGACCTCTTGAGCCAGGTCTTCAGCCTCCGAGACGTTCTGCGTCATGCGAAGGCACAAAGAGTAAACGCGGCGGTTGTGACGCTGGTAAAGCTCCTCGAAGGATTGCATGTCCCCGGAGGCCGCTTTTTGCGCCAGCGCGTAATCCGTTATTTGCGTTTTCTCGGTTTCGGCTGCCGTCACTTGTCCCTTGTTCGCGTGGGCGGCGGAAATGTTCTGCGAAAGCCTTCCAGAACCCGCTCTGCCCGTAACCGGCATGTGACGCGCGTCGCCTAGCTGTCAAAGGAGGATTCCCTTCTCTTACAGGCTCAGAGGTCTTAACCCTAAGCATGAAGAGCGGTTCTGCCCCCGCCTGGCTGTGATGCGTCAGTTTCCGCGCGTCGTTGCCTTGTTTCGCTAAAAGATAATCTTTTTCGTGCGTCGAAGCCAACCGTTTCGTGTGTCGAGAGGCGGCTCAAGCCCAGCAGGTGCGTCCGAGTGAACGATAACCGGCCGCTTCGGCCGCTTGGCAGCCGCGTATCTCATCCTCGCCTCCGAGGTCCGCGATTGTTTCGGCTGACCTTTAAGATACGGTCATACGCCCGCGCTGACAAGCCCTGACGCGCCGTCGTGGTTGTCTATGCGGTCCAAGAGCGGCCCCGAGATGCGCCCGACGTATCGCTGTATCGGCAATGGCGTGCAGCGACACTCTCTCCTCGAATCATTAAAGCTCCTCGGCTACTGCCCCTGGATCAGAAATTGAGCTTCAGCGCGAATTGAATCAGCCGCGGGTTATTACTCGTCGAGGTGATACGCCCGAAATCGCCGGGGTCGGTGATCTGACCGGTGTTTGAATCAATACCAGCGGCGTTGAGGTTGCTGACGGGGTTGTCTAAGTTGACGTGGTTGAAGAGGTTGAAGAACTCTGCGCGGAACTCGACCGATTTCGCTTCGCCCAACGGGAAGCGTTTGATGACGGAGAAGTCCACGTTCGCCTGTCGTGGCCCGCGCAACGGGTTGCGCCCGACGTTGCCGATGTCTGTGCCGGGCGCGCCCGCGCGGGCCGCGCCGTTCGAGCTAGGGATCAGTTGGCCGGTCTGCACGACGGGACGGACAAATGCGCGCGGGTTGAAGAAGTATCCGGCCGGGACATTGCTGGTCGCCGTGTCGCGCGTCGCGCCGGGAGCCCAGCTCGGGCGGGAGAGCCCGCTGTTCGGCCCGAAATAAAAGGAGCCTGAGTTCGAATCCACGACATCAATCGGCAGGCCCGACATCGCGGTGATGATGCCCGCCACCTGCCAGCCGGACAGCAGCAGCCGCCCGGCCTTTGACGCGGACGCGAAAGCCGGGCGCGGCAAGTCCCACAGGTAGCTCAGGACGAAGCGGTGCGTGACGTCGAAGTCGGAAACGCCGCGGTTGGCCCTGGGGTCAAACTGGTTGCCGAGGATGGTCGCCGTGTCAAGTCCTCCCTGGCCTGAGGCGTTGTCGAGCGACTTCGCGTAAGTGTATGAAGCGAGCAGTTGCAGCCCACGCGATAGCCGCCGGGTCAGGCTCATCTGTAGCGAGTTGTAAGCCGACTCGGCGGTGTACTGAAACTGCTGAAAGCCGGCGATGTCGGCGCCCTGATACGGCGCCCGCAGCGCGGCGTTCGCGGGCATGTTGGTGGTAATCACCTGTCCGGTGACGACGTTGACAATCGGTTGTTGTGTGCTGGCAAGCCGCGCCTGGTTGATGCGGACGTTGCGGAACAGGTTGTGCCCGCGCGTACCGACGTAAGCCGCTTCGAGCACCAAGTCATTGCCCAAGGCATACTGAGCGCTAGCGTTGTATTGGTGGAAGTAGGCCGTGCGCAGACGGCGATCAAATGTACTGCTCGAAAGAGCGATGCCCCGCACGAATGTCGGGAATTGATCTTGCGATGGCAAAGGAGAATAAGGGTCCTCCAGAGGAACCAGAGAGCCCGCCGGACTCCGGCGGATGGCGTAGGTCGGCGGAGAGTTAATCGTGTTGGATATATAAATCGCGGATGGCCGCGAATAGTAGGTGCCGTAGCCGCCGCGCAACGTCAGGCGGCCTGACGAGAGCGGCGAGTAGGCAAAGCCGACACGCGGGCCGAAGTTATTCGGGTCAACGCTCGTGAAGACGCGCTTGCCGACGTTTGGCACCTCGGCCACGTCGAATTGAGGGATCGCGTTTCCGGCCTGCACGAATCCGCCGACGGGAGGGCCTACGGGGTTGCCGCTCGCGTCCACCTCCATTCTCGGCTGATAAAGAGCCGGGTCGAAAGTCGCCAGCGCGCCGCGCGTCTCGTAAGGCGGAAGGTTCAGCTCGTAGCGCAAGCCTAGATTGATGGTCAGCTTCTCGGAGAACTTCCAATCGTCCTGTAGAAAGAGGCTGTAGTCAGCCGCGCGCAAGCTCCGTGTGTTGATGCCCTCGCCGTTCACCGAGCTGGTGGCCTGGCCGACCAGGAAATTGTTGAAGCTCTGGAAAACCAGCTGGCCGCGCCGGTTGTTATTCGTCGTCGCAGTAGTCCGGTAATAGATGATCCCGCCGCCCGTGCGGACGTTGTGCCGGCTCCGTGTGATTGAGAGAATATCCACCAGCGTGATCGCAGAGTTATTGGCCTGCAAATCCACGAACGTACCGGCATTGCCGATAGTCAGTGCCGGCCCGATGCGAATCAGCCCCAGCCCCGGATAGGCGTCGGCGTTCGCCCGCCTGATCCCTACGTCCGAGTCCTTCACAGGGTGTCGCCCGAAATTGTCTGCGCTGATAAAGCTGTAGCCGATGCGCGCTTCGTTGACTGTCCTCGCGCCGAAGGTGTGAATGTCCTGAATCGAGAACAGCCGGTTGTCCTGCTTTCGGTCCGCACCGAAACCTGGAACATTTGCGCCGCCGCTGGGCAGTGCAGTGAACTGCGGCGCTTTCGAGAAGAAGAACTTCACCGCCACCCAGTCTTTTTCGCCGGCGCGGTAGTCAACGTTCGCGTTGAATTGATCCTCGCTGAAGGTGGAGATGGTCGTGCCTGAGTAGCGCCCGTTGGCCTGCGGCGTGGGGATCAGGAATCCTCCGTCGGGCAGTTTTATATTCAGCAGAGCCAGCGCCACCGGGTGGATGAGGGTCGCGGGCAGCCCGTTCGGCAAGCGGGGTCTGAAGGTTGCGAGCAGGGTTTGTTGTGAACGGTCGTCGGTTAAACCAAGGGCGATGAGGATGCTGGACGTGAGGCTGCTCGCGCCGTTGCGCTCGCGCGTGCCCTG
Organism: Pyrinomonadaceae bacterium; assembly: GCA_036392495.1. Classification (GTDB taxonomy): domain Bacteria; phylum Acidobacteriota; class Blastocatellia; order Pyrinomonadales; family Pyrinomonadaceae; genus QHXM01. The sequence goes on from DASVXV010000156.1 coordinate 20,324, forward strand.
GTACGAGGCGAAGAAGAACGCCCTATCGGTTTTGATGGGGCCGCCGACGAGCCCGCCGAAGACGTTGCGCTTGAGCACAGGCCGCCTCACGCCGGCCGCCTTCAGGAATGGGTTGTTGGCGTTGAGCGCGTCGTCGCGGAAGTATTCGTAGGCGGCGCCGTGAAATTCGTTCGTCCCGCTGCGCGTGACCGCCTGTACGCTGCCGCCCGCGCCGCGCCCGAACGTCGCGTCGTAGAGCGAGGTCTGGACCTTGAACTCCTGTATGGTCTCCGGCGCCGGCACGGCCACCGCCGTCGTGTTGTTAGAGTCCAGCCTGTTGGCGTCAATGCCGTTGATCTCGAAATTGTTCTGCGTGGCGCGCGCGCCGTTGACGAAGACATTTTGCGAGTTGCGGCCCAGGGCCGTGTTGTCGGGGAGGCCCGCGACTGTGCCCGGCGAGAGCGCGAGGATTTGCAGGAAGTTGCGCGTGGCGAGCGGCAGCTCCGCGACCGCGCGCGAGTCAACGACGCGGCCGAGCTGTGGGCCGTCCGTTCGGATGAGCGGCGCGGCGCGCACCGTGATCGGCTCGACGGTTATTCCCGCGACCACGAGTTCGGCATTGACCGTCGTGGTCTCGGTGATGACCACCCGGACTGAATCGAAGAGGGACGCGTTGAATCCGTCAGCCGCGACTCTGACGCGATATGTGCCGGGCACAAGGAGCGGCATAGCGTAGTTGCCTTCCGCGTCCGTTCTGGCTTTTCGTTCCTCGGCGGTGGCGAGGCTCGTGACGGTCACTTCCGCCCCGACGATGACGGCTCCTCTTTCATCCTTAACCGTCCCGACGATGCGGCCCGTGGTTTGGCTTTGACTGAGGGCGTAGATGGAGG
>DASVXV010000157.1:0-19126 GCA_036392495.1 Pyrinomonadaceae bacterium
CTTGAACAACGTGCCGTTGGTGATGTTCGTGATCTTGAAGTGAGTCACTTCAGCACCGTCCGCAGCGTTACGGCTGACGACGAGGCCGGAAGTGGTCTGAGTGTCCTCGTTGGTCGTGGCGTTGGTCACGGACGGAGTGTCTGGCACCGTGCCGACAGTGAGCACGAAGGTATCAGACATGCTGACGGCAGTGCCGCTGATGGTCTTCGTCACAGTGACGGTGATAGTAGCCGTCCCAGACTGGTTCGCTGCCGGTGTGATCGAAAGCGTCCTGGTCGAAGGCGTGTCCGCTCCGACCACGATGTTGGCGTTGGGAACCAGCGTCGTGTTGCTCGAAGTGCCTGTGATGGAATCAAAGGCCGAAGCAGAGTCTCCGACCTTGAAGGTGAAGGTCGGCAGAGCCGTGTCTTCAGCGGTTGCCTTATCCGTGATGTCCTCGACCGACGGATCGGCTTCAAACGCTCCGATGTCCACGGTCTGTGTGGTGTCGGCGTCCGTAGCGGCGTCGCGCTTACGCAGGAAGCCTGTGCCACGCTGGTCGGTGGTCAGGCTAGCGCCATCGGACACGGTGTTGCTGCCAGCGTCGAGCGCCGGGCTGCCGGCCAGCAGCGCGTGCGTCTCGGTCGAGCCGCCATTGTTGGCGAGCGCGCCGAGGCGTGCGTCAATCGTGCCGGAGCCTGCGTTGCCGACGATGTTGGAGTTCGTGCCGTGGGTCAGCCCACCGGCAGTCGCCGAGTCGCCGATCAGGTTGAAGGAGCTGGCGGCGTTAACCGTGCCGAAGATGTCGTCGGGGGCATCGGTCGCGCCGTTCTCGTTGAAGTTACCGGCCACAATCGTGTTGTGGAGCGTGACGCCGCCGGAGCCAGTGATAATGCCGCCGCCTGTGCCCGAGCCGTTATTGTCGTTGTCGGCGCGGTTATTGGTGATTGTGCTGTTGATGATGGTCGCAGACGCGCCGACGCTGTTGTTAAAGCCGCCGCCGCTGATGTTTGCGTTGTTGCCGCTGATGGTGCTGTTGATGATGGTCGTCACAGCCCCGATGGCGGTGGCGATGCCGCCGCCGGAACCGCCAGCGTTGTTACCGCTGATGGTGCTGTTGGTGATGGTCGCCGTGCCCTCGTTTTCAATGCCGCCGCCGAGACCGCTGGCGGTGGTGGCGGTGTTACCGCTGACGGTGCTGTTGACGAGGGTCAGCGTGGCCCCGGCTATGTTGGCGATGCCCCCGCCACGGCTTAGAGTGGCGGTGTTGCCGCTGACGGTGCTGTTGCTGAGGTTCAGCGTGCCTTCATTTCTGATGCCAGCGCCATCATTGGTGTTGGTCTGCCCGTTACTGACAGTCAGGTCGCTGATATTGACCGTCACACCACTGGTGATTCGGAAGACGCGGCTGTTGTTGCCGCTGACCGTCACGCGGTTGGCCGCCCCGGTCGGCCCGTTGATCGTCAGGTTCTTGTTGATGATCAACTGACCGAGGCTGGAATCGAGCGTGATCGTGTGCGTCCCTGCCGCCAGGTTGAACGTGATGGTGCTGCCCGGGCAGGAGAAGTTGATGGCGTGGCGCAAGGTCCCCACCGAGCCATCGTCAAGGAGACTCGTGACGACCAGACCACTCTGGCAGTCAACCGTGATCGAAGCAGTGGCAAAGCCCGTGCTCAGACCTGCGCCTGCTCCATCGGTCGCGCCCTGCACCTGGAAGCTGAAGGTGTCGCCGTTCGACGTGCTCTCGTTCAGATCAGGCGTGAACTTCAGGCCCGCGTTGCCTTCGGCAAACGTGATGAAGTCGTTGTTATTGATCTGGGTCGTCCCGTCGTTCTGATAGAGCGTGCCGTTGGTGATGTTGGTGATCTTGAAGTGAGTCACCTCTGCGCCGTCAACAGCATTGCGGCTGATGACGAGCCCCGAAGTGGTCTGCGTGTTTATGGCCGTCGCGGCGTTCGTCACCGACGGGGTGTCGGCAATCGGATTGACCGTGATCGTCGCGGTGGCAAAGGTGCTGAGACCCGTGCCGGACCCGTCGAGCGCGGCCTGCACCTGGAAGCTGCCGTTGGCCGAGGAGTTCGCCGTCGGCGTGAATTTCAGCCCGGCGTTACCTTCGGCAGAAGTGATAAAGGTGCCGTTAGTAATCTGGGTCGTCCCGTCGTTCTTGAACAACGTGCCGCCCGTGATGCTGGTGATCTTGAAGTGCGTCACCTCGACGCCGTCGTTGGCGTTGCGTGTGATGACGAGGCCAGAGGTGGTCTGCACGTCCTCATCCGTCGTCGCGTTGGTCACAGACGGGACGTCCGCGGTCGAGCCGACAGTGATCGTGGCGGTGGCGAAGCCCGTGCTTAATCCAGCGCCCGACCCATTGGTCGCGCCCTGCACCTGGAAGATACCTGCGCCTGAGAAGTTAGGCGCGGGCGTGAACTTCAGCCCGGCGTTCCCTTCGGCGAAGGTAATGAAGTCGTTGTTGTTGATCTGCGTCACGCCGTCGTTCTTGTAGAGCGTGCCGTTCTGAATGTTGGTGATCTTGAAGTGAGTCACTTCCACGCCGTCAACAGCGTTGCGGCTGATGACGAGGCCAGAGGTGGTCTGCGTGTCTTCAGTCGTCGTGGCGTTGGTGACGCTGGGCGTGTCGGCAATCGGCACAACGGTGATGGTCGCATTGATGGTGCTGCCGCCGAGACCGCCGTCAACGCCGCTGGTCGAAGCCTGGATAGTGAATTGACCGTTGCCGTGGAAATTGGCCGTCGGCGTGAACTTCAGCCCGGCGTTACCTTCGGCAAACGTGATGAAGTCGTTGTTATTGATCTGGGTCGTCCCGTTATTCTTGAAGAGCGTCCCGTTGGTGATGCCTGTGATCTTGAAGTGGGTGACTTCGGCACCGTCCGCGGCGTTGCGGCTGATGACGAGGCCCGTTGTGCTTTGCGTGTCCTCGTTGGTCGTCGTGTCAGTGACAGACGGAGTGTCCGCGACAGCGTTGACGGTGATCGTCGCGGTCGCGGCGGTGCTCAGCCCCGCGCCGGCGTTGCCGACTGCGCCCTGCACCTGGAAGCTGCCGTTGGCGAAAGAGTCGGCCGCAGGCGTGAACTTCAGCCCGGCGTTACCCTCGGCTTCGGTGATGAAGTCGTTGTTGTTGATTTGGGTCGTGCCGTCGTTCTTAAAGAGCGTGCCGCCCGTGATGTTCGTGATCTTGAAGTGCGTGACTTCCGCTCCGTCAACGCCGTTCTTGGTGATGACGAGGCCAGAGGTGGTCTGCGTGTCTTCGTTGGTCGTCGCGTTGGTGACGGACGGGAGATCCGCGACCGGGCTGACGGTCAGGACAAACGAGTCTGACATGGTCAGGAGCGTGCCGTTGATGGTCTTGTTGACGGTGACGCTGATGGTCGCCACGCCGAACTTGTTCGCCACATAGGTGATGCCCAGATTGGGCGTGGCGGTCGTCGCGTTATTGACAACGACGCCCTGGATCACTCCAGCAGGATCGCTGGTGACATTGGTCGTGATGGAGTCAATGCCTATGGTGGCGTCGCCGACGTCGAACCCGTAGGAGACGATTGCCACGTCCTCCAAGCCGTCCGGCTTGTCGGGGATGTCGCCGATGGTCGGCTGAACCTCGAAGGCACCGATGTCAACGGTCTGCGTTGTGCCTGCGTCCGCCGAATCAGCACGGCGCGCAAAGCCCAGCCCACGCTGGTCAACGGGCAGAGTCTCGGCCACGTTGGCGTCGCCGTCCAAGTCAGCCGTATCCGTTGGGAGATTGGCATCGCGGCCAGCCTCAATAGCGGGGCTGCCGAACAGAAGCGCGTGCGTCTGGTTCAAGCCGCCGTTACTGGCAAGCGGGCCGAGGTTCGGGTCTTGACCCGTGATGTTGTTCGGGGTCGCCCCGTTGATGGTGGCGCTCCCGGGTGTCTCGATCAGGTTGAAGCCATTCGTCGAGTCGTACACGCCGTGCAGGTCCGGGTTAGTGGGGGCCGTGTTGTTAGCGACGATGGTGTTACGCAGAGTGACTGAAGCATCCGCGCGAATACCGCCGCCCTGTGAACCGGCAGTGTTATTGACGATGGTGCAGTTGGTGATGGTCGTCGTGCCGGAATTAGCGAAGATAGCGCCGCCACCTAAGTTGGCGGAGTTATTGCTGAAGGTGCTGTTAGTGATCGTCAGCGTGCTGTTGCTGCCGATAGCGCCGCCAGCCGCGCCACTGCCATTAGCATTGTTCCCGTTGAAGGTGCTGTTAATCACAGTCAGCGAGCCGTTGCTGTAAATGGCACCGCCGTGTAAGTCGGCATTATTGTCGCGAATGGTGCTGTTTATGATGGTGAGCGTGCCGTCGTTGAGTATGGCGCCGCCCGCGTTGCTGGGGAAGCTCCCTGTGGCCGCGCCGTCCGTGATGGTCAGGTCCTTGATGGTGACGGTCTTGCCGGCCTGAATATTGAAGACACGGCTGGCGTCACCGCCGCTGATAGTCACGCGGTTGGCAGCAGAGTTCGGCCCGTCAAAGGTCAGGTTCTTGGTGATGAGCAGTTCGCCCGTAGTGAGCGTGATGGTTTGCGGCGTGGAGAATGTTCCCGCCGTATCGAAGGTAATGGTCGAGCCGACGCAGGCGGTCGCGATGGCCTCGCGCAAGCTGCCAGCGCCGCTGTCGGCCGTGCTGGTGACGACAGGGTTGTTCGTGCAGGCGTTGACCGTCTGCAAGACTGTGCCGGTGTTGATGTCGAAGTTGCCGTCGCCGTTGTACTGCGCGGTGATGGTGTGCGGCGAGCCTGCCGAAGTCAGGGCCGTGGTCGTGCATTGAGCAGTCGTGCCGCTCAGCGCCACGCTGGAGCAGCCGCTGATAATGTTGGCCGGAATGGCAGCCCCGTCGTAGAAGGTGACCGTCCCCGTAGCCGCGCTCGGGACACCCACAGGCTGGCCCGCGGTCGGAGTGACCGTCGCCGTGAAGGTGACGGACTCGCCCTCGACCATCCAGGTCGGTCCGGGTTTGCTGGTGCTGACTGCAACGTCCACGTTGTAGAGGTCAACAGGAGTCTCTGTCGCGGTGACAGAGCCGCCGAGACTCTCATCGGTGTTCGGGCTGCTGGTCGAGACGCCGTTCACGAATGTGAAGTTGCTGCCCGAAACTGTGCCCTGATTGCTGACGTGTGGCCCGCCCACCAGATCAGCCGCGCCCAGATTCGGCGGGGTGTCTAGTGTCACCTGGAACCGGATGGTAACTGTCTGGCCGGCTTTGAGCGTGCCGATGCTGACCGCCGGGAGCGTATCGCCCGACGGCATGAAGGTCGAAGCCGCCGAGTGTGCCGCCGTCTTCGCGCCGCGGTTCGGCTGTGTTGCGCTACTGCGGCCCTTGCCGGCGCTCAATCCGCCTTGAGCCGTGCGGCTGCTGCTGCTGGCGTGTGCCAGAGCTACGCTGTTATCTCTAACGGGCCTGGAATTCCCATGGTTGGCTGATAGCTGAGTTGCCTGGCTGCCCTGCTTCATCAAGGCCAGCGTTGCGTCGAGGAAGTTACCTTCGGCAACGGCCTGAGCAGGCTTCGCCGCGTCAACCTGTGTCTCAACAGAAGCCGGATGCGCCGTCTGAACAGTGTCAGCGGGTAGCGGGGCAAAGTCGGGTTTGAAATTTAAGAATGCAAGTAATGACTTAACGAAGCCGTTGCTGTTTTGGAGCGCGCTATCTACTTGGGCTGTGTATTGCTGCTGATTATTATTCTCCGGGATATACAACGCGACATTCTGAGCTATGTAGCCTGACCCAGCAATCGAATCTGCGCCATTACCGGCCGGATTCTGGCCGGAGACATAAGACGCCGCTTGCGCACCAGTCGCAGGCGATGGAGATAGTCCTTCGATGCCGAATTGATAGGGGTCTTGCTTGCGGATGCCGATTCCGCTACAAGGCGGGCCAAAAACGCAGTTACCTTGCGCGACCGAGTTCCCGTTAATTTCGAGGTTGAGTGTCGGCTGCGTGCCAGAGTTGCTCTGCTGGACGCGAATTCCGTAGCGGGCAGAAAGGTCTGGCGTGGTCGTGACCGAGTTGTTGACCATCCTGAGGTTAAAGGTGCCGGCATTATTGATGCCGGTCGCCTGAATACCGTCGCCAGCCGTGTTGCTGACGTGGTTATTCGAGACGGTCATGTTCGAGTTCGTGACGTCTGAACCACTCACTAAGCCGAAGTCCGACTGCACGGCGATGCCCTTAGAGCCGGAAGGGTTCGCCCCCTGATCAATGTTGTCTATCCAGTTATTATCAACCGTCGCGTTGAAGGTGCCATTGCCGCCGAAGAAGACAGAGATACCATTGCCTTCAGCATTGGTCATCTTGTCAGCATTCGTACCGTTGTTTTGAATCGTAAAATTGCTTAAGCCCTGTTTGCCTGCGAACGTGACCGCGATCATGTTGCTGCCGACGTTATCAATATCATTGCCGCTGATGACGATGGGATTGCCGACTGCGCCGAGCGTCGCGGAGGTACTGGCCGCATTGGGATTGCCGCCGACCACGCGGATGCCGTTGCCGCCGATCCAGACATCTATAGCGGGGGCTGTATCGAAGAAACGAAAATCCGAGATGTTGTTGTTCTGGATGGTGCCGGTCGTGATGCTGGCGGTGCCCGTGGCAGAGCCTTGCGAGAAAACTCCAATGGCATTGAGAATTCTGGCATTAGTCGTGCCGCCGGATATGGTGTTATTAGAGATGTTCAGATTGCTGATTGTGCCTGCCCAAGTCTCGATATAGATCGCGTTACGTTCCGGCTCGGTGATCGTGCTACTTGTGATGCTGACGGTGCCGTCTATCGTGTTGTCGTTAGCCCCGGAACGATCAACAAAGGCGATGTTGTTTACTTCAAAGTCACCAGCTATTGACGCCGTGCCGCACGTAGAGATTTTGCCGTTGGCGAAGGTGAAGTTCGTCACTTTGAAACCGTCAATGCCGTTACGCCCGATGTCATGAATGTTCATGTTCGTGAACGACGGGCTCAACGTGCTGGTCAGCGAGATGCCGTATTGGGTAGCCCTCTGAATGACGCCGCCGGAGTCATCTCCGCCGAGCGTATTAGTGCCGTTGCCGCTGACAACCAGGCTGCCGCTCGTGCCCGTGTTGTTCAGAATGATGCCGCTGGTCGCCGGGCCGCTCGCCGCCGTGCCGACCGTGATGCTCTTGAATTTGAGGCCGCCCGCGCCGATGGTCGTATGGGCGACATTGAGCCCCACGCCGGTCGTCGTCGTGATGGTGTTCGTCGTCGCTGTGGCACTGACTGTGCCGCCGGAGGTCGCCGCCGGCCCCGCCCCCGTCGCCGTGAAGGCCGCGTTGGTCGTCGTGTTCAGCGTTAGCACGCCCGTGAAGTTGATGGTTGCGCCCGCATTGCTGCTCAGGTTAATGCCCTGACCCGAGTCGGTAATCGCGCCGGTGAACGATACAGTACCTCCAGTGTGACCGCTGACATCAACTGAATTGCCGCCCGTATTGCTCAAAGGAGCATTCCAGGTGATGTTCGCAGTACCGCTCCCGACGACAAAGTCATCGAAGTTGCTGCTGCCGTTGCTGATGCTGCTGCTGGCGACAGCAGAGAAGGTGCCATCGCCGCTAAGTGAGACGCCGACATCGGCACCAGCCCCAGTGCTTGTACTGGTCACCAGGGCATTTTGAATATCGAATGTCGTGCCAGTAATAAAGACAGCAGCGCCAGTACTCGCGGAAATCGTTGCGCCTGAGTTCGCGGTCAGTCCGGTCGTCCCAACGCCTAGTCCCGTAACGTCAATGGCTCTTCCCCCGTCCGCATAAATACTCAGCGTTGTAAACGGAAGCGTGCCTGTCACGTTGAAAAGCACCATTCCGTTGCCGCCGACCCCATTACCAACTCCCGAAGCGCCAATCGTTAACGATCCGGCAGTCAGCGCCTGAATGCCCCCAACGCCTGGGTCCGAATCGAAGGTCGCAGCGGCGATGCGAAGACCGTTTGCGCCGGACGCGCCACTGACTGAGTTATTCGCGAGCGAAGTGACCGTGACGCCGCCGCTGCTGCCGTCTATGTCTATGCCGCTTCCGGTCGAGGTGACGGTGTTCGACTGAAGATCAAGAATGATTCCGCCTGAGCCCTGACCGTTGATGTCAATGCCTTCTGCGTTAGCGCCGCTAATTATATTGTTGTTGATGATAGCCGTGCAGCCGCCCGCGCTGGTGGTGGTCGTCGTCACGTCAATAGCGTTCCCGGTGCCCCCAGTAATCGTATTGTTGGTGATAGTCACACCGCCGCCCGCGAAGCCAAACGTCGCAGCAATGCCGTTCGTATAGCCAGCGCCGCCGCTGACGATATCGAATCCGCGGATCGAGACGCCGGTCGTGCTGGGATTGGTACTTGGAATCGTGACCGCGTTACCGCCAGTGTGCGTGATGTCGGGCGCGCATCCGACGCCAACACATGCCGAACGCAAGACCGTCGGATTCGCGCCACCATTGACGCTGACCGGAACATCTAGCTGAACGCCATTGCCGATGAAGCGCTGGTTCGATTTGAGCGTGATACCGGCGTTCTGACCGATCGTCCCGCTGCCAGTGAAGACGTAGATGTAATCGCCCGCCGCAGAGGCCGTCTCCGCTTCCACCAGAGTATCGAACGGGTCATTGGAGCGTCCCTTGCCGCCAGCCGCGGCAGTGTTCTGCACGTACCAGATCTTCTGCGCGTTGATGTTGATCGTGACGGTTGCCGTGCTGGTCAGGTCGTCCGCGTTACCCGCGACATTGTCAGGCCCGTCGTCCGTGATCGTGTAGGTGAAGGTGTCGGCGGCGGTTGAGCCTTCTTTCGGCGTGAAAGAGAACTTGCCTGTGCCGTCCATCACGATTGTGCCGCCGTTGGTCGAAGTGGCCGTCACGGTGCCTGAAACGTAGTTGACCGCCTGTAGGGATTTGAGCGTGTAGGTGTCTGACAGGAATTCCGTATCGTTATCGAAGACGCTTCCGGTAACAGTAATCTTCGGGCTGGAGCTGGGCGAGCCGACGGGACCGACCTCAAGCAGGGTGTTGCCGAGGGTCTCATAAGAGTCGTTGCCTGCCAGCGGCGAGACGTTGAGCGAGTTGTTCACATACGTGGTATGTGGGTGGACGGTATCGTTGAAGGTCATACCTGTCGCATCGGCGACCGCCGCAGAGATGCTGACGGTGTAAGTGATCTTATCGCCGGGATCGGCTTTGCCATCACTGTCCGCGTCATCGCCTGAGACGAGAAACGAATCTACCTTCGCGGCCGTGACCAGAGGGTCAACGGGCATCAGGATGGTGAACATCTCCGGGACGGCCGCCGGCTTCTTCTCGGCGGTGACGACGGGCTGAGCCGTCGCGTCCATCCAGTTGAAGAGGGACGGCAAAGCTGATTGAGGAGCGGATTGAGGCGCGGCGCTCGGTTTGAAGAGGTCTTCGGCTTTCACAGAATCACTCTTGGCGCGAGACGAGCGCGCGCTCGGGGCGGCGCTTGATCTGTTTGAAGCCGCGAGCGTTGCCAGGGGCGTCATGAAGATTAGAAATGAGAGCAGGCAGGACGCAAACACTCTCAGATTGCTCTGTGAGGAAGGGGGAATCAAATTATTCATGACTTCTCCTAACAAGAAAGCCGTGGCTTCAGCGCGCGAGAACGCAGCGCAGCCGCGAGGGATTCGAATCGTTAAAGTTACTGCTTATATTTGCCATGCTTGAGAGCAGGTTTGACCTTTGGGGAGAACACAATTGCATCATAAAAGCAGACGGCTTGAGAAATTAATTGCGAGACAAGATGTTTACGACTGCCAGTCATTCAAGAAGGAAAGGCTCTCTTTCTTCCCCTGGGCCTTTTCAAAAGGAATGACAGTGAGCGGAAGCGCCACAGACGCCCTCCCGAAGGAGTGTAAAAGTTAACACACGGAAGGAAATAGGACAAGTCAAAAGTGGGCCAGACAAAGTAAAAAGGCAAAAGGTAAAAGGCAAAAGTGAAGATGAGAGGCGCGCTCTTCTTCCTCACTTTTGCCTTTTACCTTTTTACTTTTGCCTTACCCCCTGGGCGGGAAGACGCCTTGCAGGGCGATGCAGAAGTAGAAGGTCAGGTACGGCTGCAAGTTGTTATGCGGCTGGTCGCCGCCCGCCGGGGCAAGTGCCTCGGGGGCCATCCCAGTCAGATTATTGGCGGGGGCATATAGATTGATGCCATCCCCCACTGCAAACAACTGGGCAGCGGGCGTGTTTTGGAGCCCGACTTGGCCCGAGACTGAATAACTGTGGCTGTGAGCAGGTATCTCCGATTCCAGCAGTGTGACCGTCTCCGAGCCGCCAGTCTCGCCCAGGTCGTGGAGCGAGAGACCCGGGCCTTGCCCCGGATGCATCGGCGCACGCCCCTCCAAATCCGGGAGCGCGAAGTTGGACTTACCGTCGCCTCCGTAGGTCGTGCCGAGCAGGCTGAAGAGCGCCGTGTTCTGGCTGAGGGGCAGGAGCTGCCCATTACACCAGGCCCAGCCCCTCGGCGCGAAGTTGAAAGGAAAGATGCGAATTTCAGCGACAAATGGGTCTGCCATAAATGATCTCCTTAAGTTGGGGACGGGAAAATCCCGAACAGCGAAATGATAAAGTCTACGCACAGGTACGGCTGGAAATTGGTGTGAGGTTGGCTGCCGCCGACAGACCCAATCGAGAGCGGGTTGAGCTGCCCAAGTGGGGCATCAGTTCCGTACGGGAAGACCCCAGCAATCGTGACGCGTCCGGGCAGGTTATTGGTCGGAGAATTGCTGGTGGCCGTGCTCTGCGAGCCCAGGGCCGGGTGCGCATGGGCCGGAATCTGGTTGATCGTGAGCGTGATCTCCTCCGCTCCTCCAGTCTCTGCCAGAATAAAGCCGTTGCCCTGGTGGATGGGAATCCGACCACGCAGGTCCGGGAGCGCGAAGGTGGACTCCCCGTCGCCGCCGTAGGTTGTGCCGATCAACTGGAAAAGCGTCTCGTTCTCAGAGATGGGGAGCAACTGTCCCTCGCAAAACATCCAGCCAGCAGGGGCAAAGTTGCCTGCAAACATTCGGATTTCACCAACGTATGGTTGTGCCATGTTCCAACTCCTTAGTTTGGGGATGGGAAGATGCCCTGAAGGGCGATGCAGAAGTTGAGCGTCAGGAACGGCTGCATGTTCAGGTGCGCCTGGCTGCCGCCAGCATTTCCTACGATCTGCGCCGCCATCGCTACCAGGTTCGATGCGGCAACGTAACCCTGCTGCGGGTTCGTCGTTCCGAGGACCGGTGAGTTGGCCGGCGAGTTGACGGCGGTGTTTGTCGAGCCGTTAAGAACGTGTGTGTGCGTTGGTATCTCCGCAATCGAGAGCGTGTGCGCCTGCTCGCCGCCTCTTTCGCCGAGCGTGTGACCGCTGCCAACGTGGATGGGAGTTCGCCCGCGCAGATCCGGCAGCGCGAAGTTCACGCGTCCGTCGCCGCCAAAGGTTGTGCCGAGCAAGGAGAAGAGCGCCTGGTTCTGGTTGATCGGCATCAACTGACCGTTGCAGAGCGCCCAGCCCTTCGGAGCGAACACGAAGCTCATGATTCTGATTTCAGACAAAAATGGTTCGGCCATAGATTTCTCCTCTTAGCTTGAATGCTAGGTAGAAGTAAAGACAGTTTGACTAGAGGTAAAAAACGCCCCTGCTGGAAGAAACCGCAAGATACCTTTGTCGAGTGAAGCCTCTACTTTAGACGCGGATTTGCAGCGGTCCACAAGATAGCGGCTATCAGGCTATTGCTGCTTAGACTAACGAGGCGCGGGGATTGTAAACCCTGATGGTCCGCAATACAAGATAAATTTTACGTCTCGTCATTCTCTGCTTGAGAAGGTGAGATTCTGATGATGTGTGCGGGAATTATCGGCGCGCGCCACATGAATGAGCAGGAACCGGTCCGCCCGGGTTCAGCTTGCGGCGTAGAGCGCGCGGATAACTCTTCGGTCCAGCGGGAGTGACTCCTAAGTAAATTTATTTGCCTATGGAATAATTAACTGTTAAAGTTAACTCCAGGGTAGGGGAAACTCTTCTAGTTAGTTATCTCACCAATTACAAGGTAACCCTCGCAGTGAACATCTCACCAGATATTATGCAGGAGTAGTCAGCAATGAGTGTGTCCAGGCGAAAGTTTATGAAGGCCGGAATTCTGGCGACGGTTTGCGCCGGTATTCCGTTGAAATTGACTCAGGCTGCCGTGGGAGGAAAGGGCGATCCTTCAATCATCAAGCCGGGACAGCCTTCGCCCGGAGCCGATCAGGAAATTCTCAACTACTACACCAAGTCAACCTTCGACCCTTATGTCAAAACGAAGTTTCGCGTTCATCTGAGTCCGTCAAACACCAGGACCCTGACTCTCCTGGAAACTGAGGACTACCTACAATCTTCGTCCAAAGCTGCGACAGCAGTCTCCCCAGATGGGGAATGCTTCTCGCTGCTGCTGACCTTGCCGCCGGGCAAGCCCTTCGAGCAGGGGACCTATACGATTGAGCACCCTGCTTTGGGCGCGTTCCCGATGTTTCTGGTGGCCGTGAACGAGCACACCAGAACCGCACCGGATTATTATGAGGCAATCATCTATCGCCGCCAGCAGTTTTCCGACGCGCCGGAACCTACAGTCGTCACAGAGGCCCGGCAGGCTACCAACGCAACCGCGGCTCAGCCCACACGGAACTGGTGGTTCGTTTCGGCGGACAGCCCTGCCGCCAAACTCAATGCGAAGATCGAGCGAGAGACTTTCAATAAAGACTTACTGACAGCTGCCGGAGCATCCGCTGCTGCCGAAAAGAGAAAGAAAGCGGTGCGCGCGACCTGGCTGACGATGGCACAGGACCCGGGCGTCAGCGGTCTCAAGCTGGGCATGACCTCGGAGCAGGTCCTGGCGCTCTTCCCTGGCAGCAAAGATGACAAGGACGTTCGCTTTGACCTCGACAGGCCGCCCAGCAAGTTTGGAGTGTCCGGTTTCACTATCAGACCTCAGAAGTATTCTTCGAAGTCGAAATTTGACGGCATCAGTCAGATAGTTTTGACGCTTCTGGACAATCGCGTCTCGACTCTCTATGTCGGCTACGACGGCCCCCTGTGGGAGCACGTTGATGAGTTCGTCGCGAAATTCTCGAAGGGGCGAAACGTGCCTGCGGCCGATTCCTGGGAAGCCTACACGGGGATGGACACGCAGTTGAAGAGCCTCAAGTGCAAGGATTTCGAGATCAGTCTCTTCGCGGGCGGCCAAAACCTGAGCATCAACTACGTGCAGCTTCGCGACCTCGTGGCGCTACAGAAGTACAAGGAGCGCAGGGCGAAGGCGAAAGGCTGAGTGAAGAGTCAAGAAAGTTTAGCCCGCGCAAGCGGGCGACCGTCTAAAGCCCGGCGCGTGAGCGCCGGGTTATTAGCAAAGAGTAAATATTCAAGCCCATGAAAATGGGCGACGGCCCGTTTGAGTTGCGTGTGAACGTTGACGGGCTGTCGCCCATTTTCATGGGCTTCGAAATATCTTCCTGCTGGTGACCCAGGGCTGACGCCCTGGGCTTTATACTGTCGCCCGCTTGCGCGGGCTACCCTCAAACCTTCCACTCCATCAGGCGGTTAATCCCGTCGTCCTCAAGCTTAACGAATCCCAGACGCTCGAAGAAGCGTAGCGATGGATTAAAACTCTCGACCCAGATGTTGAGAGGCTTGCCCGCCTCTTCAGCTTCCGCCATCAACTCTTTGATGAGCGGCGTTCCTATTCCCTGACTGCGGTACTCGGGCAGGACCGTAATGTCCAGAATGCGTATCTCGTTCTCTCTTCTTGAGACGTAGAGCCGACCGACGGCGTGCCCGTCCAGAAGAATGATGTCGTGCGTCGCCGCAGGATTATGTTGCCGGTAGTGTAGCTGCTGCGCCGCGAACTGCATCCGCAGGAACGCCTCGCGCTGCGCGTCGCTCCAGGGCACACGCGCCATCTCTTCGGCGCGCACGCTCGCATACACTTTCAACAGGAACTCTTCGTCTTCGGGTGTGACGGGGCGTAAGGTGACGTCCATGGCGTGATGAAACCTCAGATTAGCCACAGAGGCACAGAGACACGGAGGAAAGAAGGCAGTAGGCAGTAGGCAGCAAAGAGGTGCTACCTTGTCTGCTTTCTGCTTTCTGCCTTTCTCTGTGTCTCTCCGGCCTCTGTGGCTAATTTTCATGAAAGCGATTGAAGACGGCCTCGTATTGAAAGCCCTGCTGGTCGCGGCCTACGGGGACTAGAAAGAGATCAAACTTTCCGAGCCCCGCGTGCTCCACGTGATAGATCATCTGCTGTAGGAATGGGGCGTGCGGGCCGCGAAAGAGCAGCGCGAACTGCTCGTGCTTCGGCGTGGAGATGCCTTCGGTGAGTTGGATGAGCTCCAGCTCCACCGGATTCGCTGGCTCAGGATAGGCCGTGAACTTCGTGTTCAGGCTCTCGGAAAACATCTCTTTCGTTATCTTTTCAGTCAACGCTCGTAACCTCCAAAATCATTAATAGCCACAGAGGCACAGAGGCACAGAGGATTTAAAAATATATTGGAAGCCATTCGGTCTTATTAAATTCATCTCTGTGTCTCTGTGTCTCTGTGGCTGAGCTTTCGTTCCATCTGAAAGTGCGTTTGGTTCTCGCTTGTCACCGTCAGGCCCATGCGCTCGTAGAGAGAGAGAGCCCGTCGGTTCGGCTTCTCGACCTGTAGCCGGACGCTCTTGCCCGCGCTGTCGGCTTCCGTAAAAAGCTCTTTGATTAAAGCTGTCCCGATACCCAGCTGGCGATACTCTGGCGAGATGGTGATGTCCACCAGCCTGATCTCTGTGTCCGTGCGGCTTAAGATGATTCTTCCGACCCTTTCATCTTCGAGAAGAATGATCCGGTCATCAACCTCCGGGTAATAGATCAAGTAAGATTGGTCCCGCGCTTTGAGCTGCATCTTGAGAAACATCTCCTGCTGCTGCGGAGGCCAGCCCCACGCGGTCAACTCTTCTGCGCGCGTGCTCCTGTAGAGGTCCAGCAGAAAGGGTTCGTCTTCGTGAGCGACGGCGCGCAGGCTGATGGCTTTCGGTTCGATCACGGCTTCAATCGCTTCGTGAAAAAATTCCCTGGCGGGCGGCTGGAGAAGGTAACACAGTGCGTGCGTCCGAACAAAGCTCTGTCCTCGCGCTCACGCGCGGGGCTATATTCTGCCGCCTGCTTGCGTAGGCTCGTACATGCTCTCTTAAATGTTTGTTGCTACGTGGTGGGAATAATTTAAGAGCATGCATCTGCTGTGCAAACAGAGACGCGCAAAGCTAGAATAGCCATTCGACAGCCAGGGAAAGAGGATGGAGCGACATCTCCGATCCGAAATATAAAAAGGGGGGCTTAAATGGTCAGCAAGAAAGATCAGCACAAGGTGGGAATTCCTGCAAAGCCGCGCGGGCAGCAGATGGGCACGGCGGGAAATCCAGACAAGAGCCGCGAGGCCAAGCGCGAGACTCCGGCGCTCGGCGGTCGCCGCCGGAAGGCAAACGAGATGTTCGCTGATAAATCGGCGCAGCACGTCGCCAGCAGTCCCGCCACCCCACGCTCGAACACGCCCTCAGTTCCGGCGCAAACGAGCGGCGGACGCGTCGGCGAGACGGGCGGCGAGATAGCCTTCAAGCGGAGACAGGCCAAGCGCCAGCCTGCGGCGAAGAGACGCGCGAAGCGCTGAAGCCGTCTGCCTCTGTGTGCGGGACGGACCCGGCGCCTCCTTCGTTTCCGGATTTTCGTTGAGCAAAGAGAGAAAGCATGCGATGTGCAGGAGAGTTGGTCACAAGCGGCTCATGAGATTGCGCGCCTGCGTGCTCCTCTTCTCATTGCTGCTTCCCCTCACTCTCGCCCGTTCGGAACGCCTTCCGGTCAAGTTTTACACCACCTCGGACGGAAACGCGCAGCAGAAGGCTGACTTCAATATCGCGCTCGGCACGCTCAAATTCGCTACGGGTGAAACGTCTAAGACCGTCTCAATCTTCGTCACGGACGACGCCTACGTCGAGGGCGGCGAGACCTTCACGCTGACTTTGAGCTCGCCTACGAGGGCGACGCTCGGCGCAAACAGCAGCTCAATCGTGATGATTGCCGACAACGACCAGGCACAGTCGGCCAATAATCCGGTTGACGGGACGGAGTTCTTCGTCCGCCAGCACTACGTGGACTTCCTCAATCGCGAGCCGGAGCCGGGAGGTTTCCAGGGCTGGAAAGATATCTTGAAGAACTGCGCCCCCGGCGACCCGAAATGCGACCGGATAGAGGTCTCCTCGGCCTTCTTCCGCTCGGAAGAGTTTCAGACGCGCGGCTACTTCGTCTATCGCTTCTACGAGGCGAGTCTGGGAAGGGCTCCTCATTATCTGGAGTTCATGGCGGACCTGCGGCGTGTGACGGGCTTCCTCAACTCGCAGCAGTTAGAGACAGAGAAGGCGGACTTCGCCAAAGACTTCATGGCGCAGCAGGAGTTCAAGGACAAGTACGACACGATTCTTGACCCGGCGGCCTATGTTGATGCTCTCGCAGCCACGGCCGGCGTGACTCTGGCGAACCGCGACGCGCTGGTTCAGGATTTACAGACTAACCAGAAGACCAGGGCGGAAGTGTTGCGCGCCGTGGCGGAAAGTCCCGAAGTGACCGGCAAATTCTTCAACAAGGCGTTTGTCGTCATGCAGTACTTCGGATACTTGAGAAGAGACCCGGACATCCTCTACCTGGAATGGATCAAGACTATGGATCAGAACGGTGGGGATTACCGCATCATGGTCAACGGCTTCCTGAACTCTGTCGAGTACAGGCAGAGGTTCAACCAGTAAACGGAGGGCAAGCGTTAGAAGGGAGCGCCCGCGTGAACTTGATTCAAGTTCACGCGGGCGCTTCGTCTCTCAGGACTCAAACGGGGATTACCAGTCTTCTTTGGCGATGTACTTGAGGACGCTTTTGATCGAGGCGACGCCGTAGCCCCCGTCGCTCTTCCTGACGGGCACGTGACGGTAGCGCCCGATGGACATCTTGTTGAGCGCGGCGGCGACCGAATCGGTCTCCTTGAGCGACTCCGGGTTTCGGCTCATCAACTCACCGACGCTCACGTTGCCTGAGGCCTCTTCCGCGCCAGCCAGCTTGCAGAGCACATCATGCTCCGTAAAGATGCCGACAAGCTTTCCTCCATCGTCGAGCACGAGCGCGCAGCCCGTATGGCCCTCTTTCATCCACCCGGCCACCTGAAGCGCGGACGCTTCTGGACTCACGGTCAGAGTATTCTCCTGCTCAAGGCGGCCCAGGTTGTCTTCCATCACAGAGCGCACGAGGCCCGCGGTCGCCTCAGAGCGCGGCACATCCAGATCGCGCAGAGACTTCATGCAGTTATCGCACCGGTCCATCCCCTCCAGATTGTCATGTCCACATGATGGGCAAAGCATTCGTCGCTCCTTAAAACGCGGAAGTATGAACGCTGAACGATGAACTAAAGGCAGGCGCTTTTCAGTTCATCGTTCATCGTTCATCGTTCAGCGTTTTATTCAACCGTCCACATGTCGCCGCTGTTGATCAGCTTCTCAAGGCTGCCGGGGCCGGCCTTACTGATGGCCGCTTCGATCTGGCCGGACATCATGTCTTCGTAGGTGTCGCGCTCTACGGCGCGGAAGATTCCGACGGGTTGCGGGAAGAGCGGCTGCTCCATGCGCGCGAGCATGAAGGCGACCGAGGGGTCCTTGAGATGTATGTCGTGGACTAGCAGGTCGTTCTCGTTCAAGCCCGTCTCGCTTCCCAGTTGGACGACCTCCGGGTGCGCGCCGTTCATGCGAATGCCTCTGTCACGGTTCTTGCCGAAGACCATGGGCTTGCCGTGCTCCAGATAGATCATGTTGTCGGACCGCACGCTTCTTTCGGCGAAGTAATCGAACGCGCCGTCGTTAAAGATGTTGCAGTTCTGATAGACCTCCACGAATGAGACGCCCTTGTGATGGGCCGCAGCCTGCACGGTCACGCCTAGGTGCTTGACGTCTATGTCGAGCGAGCGCGCGACGAAGGTGGCCTCCGAGGCGATAGCGACCGAGAGCGGGTTCAAAGGGTAATCAATCACGCCCATCGGCGTTGATTTCGTCTTCTTGCCGAGCTCTGAAGTGGGGCTGTACTGTCCTTTAGTCAAACCGTAGATGCGGTTGTTGAAAAGGATGTAGTTCATGTCCAGGTTACGGCGGATGGCGTGCATGAAATGGTTGCCGCCGATGGAGAGCGCGTCGCCGTCGCCCGTAATCACCCAGACGCTCAACTCGGGGTTGGCGGCCTTGATGCCTGTGGCGACAGCGGGCGCGCGTCCGTGAATCGAGTGAAAGCCGTAGGTGTTCATGTAGTAGGGGAAGCGCGAGGAGCAGCCGATGCCTGAGACAAATACGATCTTCTCGCGCGGGATGCCAAGTTCCGGCATCACCTTCTGCACGTTATTGAGAATCGAGTAGTCGCCGCAGCCAGGGCACCAGCGCACCTCCTGACCCGAAACGAAATCAGCCTTCGTCAACTTCGCGGGCGGCGGCGCTACGGAGCGCGCCACCGAGTCGCCATCGCTCTCTGCTGAGACGCTGGTTTCTAAAATCTCTTTCTGCCCGTTGCCATTTGATTCGTTACCGTTCGTACTCATTATTGCTCCTTAATTTCATTCGCCTGCCGGGCTTGTTCAACTGCGCGGCAGAGTTCTAAATACTTCTCTCGCACGTAAGGATTCAAAGCTGCGGCAAATTCAGCCGTGAGACCACGCGCTTTAATCAGTTCCTGCACGTCCGCCAGGTCCTTCAGGCGGTCGGGCGCGGTCATGCCGGACGCGAGTTTCAACTCAACCAATTTTTCAAGCGTGACAATTCGCACGCCGTCAATCTCAGTTGAAGCGGTAGAGGGAATCGGAAAGCTCACAGGCTTGGGCTGACCATCGCCCGGATATTCGCCCGACACGATCACTTCAATCGGGACATTATCACGCGTTGAGCGCAACCTCTTTCTCGCGCCTGGAAATGCAGGGACGTATCCAGGTCCGATTAACTCTCGGTGGAACGCTTCCAATCCTTCTCGCGTCAGCACCAGATCAATATCTTCCGTGAATCGCGGATAGCCATAGGCCATCAGAGCGACTGCGCCGCTGACCATGTAATCTATCCCGCGCCCCTTC
>DASVXV010000158.1:0-38059 GCA_036392495.1 Pyrinomonadaceae bacterium
GAAAGTAGAGAAACAGCACTGTCCACGAAACCACACGAAACCACACGAAACAAACCACAGCAATTTCGTGTCGTTTCGTGTGGCTTCGTGGATCGTTCTCTTTCCGTCGAGAATGAATAGACCCTGGTGGTCAGTGATTAAGGGTTGATAAGGTTTATGCTTAATTGATAACCCCTCTCTCAACCACCTAAAACTTACTGACCACCGACCACTGACCACTGACCACTATTTTCCCGGCTCTTCCATCTCCTCGTCCGCGGCGTAGCGCAGGTCGCGGTCGCCTGTGATTTCGTCCCAGTCGTAGCCGAGGGCGCGGCTGAAGCGATGCAATTGCGCTTCCCACTCCTCGCGCCGCGCGCGATAGAACTCCCAGGCGGCTGCCGTATCGAGCCGCGTCCGTATGCCTGCCTCCGTTAACTGCCGCATGGTCTGCTCGAATCTCTGCCGCCACCTGCGCGATTCCTCGAAAGGAGATTCCTTGCGCCGTTTCGAGCGCCTCTCTAAATCCAGAGAGGCGATCAACTCCCTGAGCACATGGCGCGAGCTCGCTTCCAGCGAGCGCACCTCCGGGTGGTGACATACGTCCCTGTACTCCTCGTCGTCGAGGCAGGAGCGAATCACGGCGCTGATTTCGAGCGAGAGGAAAAGAATGCGCGGCAGACTTTTGTAAACCTCTGGCGGGTGGAAATAGTGTATCACGGGATGCTCGACGTGAGATTCAAGAAGTCCCTGAATGTCGCGTGTTGCCATTCGCATCGTGGTTTCCAGACCGTAAAAGCGGCCCCCGACGAAGTGGTGCTTGATGAATGCCCCGACATCCGCCCCCTCTTCGGCCTGATGGTAAAAAGAGAGCGCGACGGCGCGCTTGCGCTCCAACGCGCGATAGACCGTAATCAGGTATGTGATCGCGAGCGAGATGAGAGCGAAGCCCGACGCGGATTCGGAGAGAGCAGTCAGTCTCATCCCCATCGTGTGCGGCGCGATGTCGCCGTAACCGACCGTCGTCAATGTAATCCCGCTGAAATAGATCGCAGCCATGAAAGGCGAGGCGGCGGCCTCCGCCTGGACCGCAAAATTCGCTGGCATTCGCGGGTAATAGATGAGCGCGAAGCCGACGATCAGCATGGCGATATAGATGATGATGAGAAGGGGCATCAGGAGGGGGCCGACCACGTTGAGCAGACGATGGCGGCGCGGGCGCGAGAGCCTGAACGACAGAAAACGCGCGATGCTCCAGACCGTCCGGTTCAGCGTCTCGCCTATCGGCCCGGAGTGACCGCGCGCATGAAGGATGGTCGCGTAAACATCATAAACGACCAGCAGCAACACGCCCAGGCCAAGAACTGTAAAGAAAGCAGTCCGCATGTAAAAACAGTGACGAGTGACGAGTGACGAGTGACGAGTGACGGGCGAAGGGCTTTAACTCGTCACTCGTCACTTGTCACTCGTCACTGTTCTTTTATCAGTTGCCGCAGCACGTAGGGGAGGATGCCGCCGTGCTGGTAGTAGTCAACCTCAATTGGGGTGTCAATGCGGAGCGTGACGGGGACTTCTTCCGTCTCGCCGTTTTTGCGGCGGATGACGAGGGTCACGTCCTGCCGCGGGCGGACCGCACCGTTTTCAAGCCCCATGATGTCGAAGACCTCCGTGCCGTCGAGCTTGAGCGACGCGCCGTTTGTGCCCTCTTTGAACTGGCAGGGCAGCACGCCCATCCCGACCAGGTTGCTGCGGTGGATGCGCTCGAAGCTCTCGGCGATGACGGCGCGCACGCCCAGCAGGCGCGTCCCCTTCGCAGCCCAATCGCGCGAGCTTCCGGTCCCGTACTCCTGCCCGGCGATGACGATGAGCGGAACGCCCGCTGCCTGGTAATGGACCGAAGCATCGTAGATGCTCATCTCGTCGCCGACGGGCTGGAGGATGGTCACGCCGCCTTCTGTGCCCGGGGCCATCAGGTTCTTGATGCGGACGTTGGCGAACGTTCCACGCACCATCACCTGGTGGTTGCCGCGCCGCGAGCCGTAGGAATTGAAGTCTTCGACGTGAACGCCGCGCAATTGCAGATACTGGCCCGCTGGGGATTTCGGCTTGATCGCGCCGGCGGGCGAGATGTGGTCCGTCGTCACGGAATCGCCGAAGATTGCGAGCGGGCGGGCGCCGCGGATGTTGCAGAAGACGCCCGGGTGCATGCTGAACCTCTCAAAGTAGGGCGGCTCCTGGATGTAAGTAGATTGTGTGTCCCACTCGTAAACGTCTCCGGCGCTGCTCGGAATCTCGTTCCAGAGGGGATTCTGTTCGCTGAAGTCGCTGTAAAGCTTGCGGTAGGTCTCTGGATCGAGCGCTGCGCCCATCAACTGGCTGATCTCTTCGAGCGTCGGCCAGATGTCGCGCAGGTAAACCTCGCGCCCATCCTTGCCGCGGCCTATCGGCTCGCTGCTCAGGTTGATGTTGACGCGGCCCGCGAGCGCGAAAGCGACCACCAGCGGCGGGCTCATCAGAAAGTTTGCCTTGACGCTCTGGTGAACGCGCGCCTCGAAGTTGCGATTGCCCGAGAGCACGCTCGCCGCGATCAGGTCGTTCTTCGTAATCACTTCCTCGATGCGCGGGTCCAGCGGTCCGCTATTTCCGATGCAGTTGTGGACGGCCACCGTGCCTGCTATGAAAGCGTGCAGATCGTTCACTGACAAATCGAACACCGGGCGCTTCCCTACCTCGCGGCGATCCAATACCTGCAGCGCGAGGGTCGGCAGCGTCAACGATTCCTTCTCAGCGCAGTAGCGCCGAGCAGTGACAGCCTTGTCGCGCGCGCTCAAAGGCCCGAACCAGTCCCGCGCTCCGATTTGGCGGAAAAGCTCAACCGGGGACGGGAAACCGCAAGAATCTCTGTGCAGGGGTTGAAACTTGCGCGCGGTCGGCTGCGGCAGCCGCGTGAAGCGGTCGTGCCCCTCCAGCAGCGAGTAATGCGGAAAGACCGCCGTCTCGCTCCCAACAAGCTCCGCTGCCACTATCTGACGGGCCTTTGCAAAGGAGAGCACATGGTCTTTCTCATGGAGCACCTCCAAACGTGAAGACATCCAGAGGCGCTGCTCGTTGATCTTGTCCACCGTGCGCCAGTAAACAGCCGCCGCGCTGGCACGCAGAGCCTTTTCCACGCAGTAGCGGAATCCCACACGCTCTACGAACGAGAGTCCATCCGGCAGATTCAGGCGTACCTCCACGCGGGGCACGCCATCAGCGGCAGCCGGGTAGGAGGATGCTGCGCGGCGCGTTGGGTACTCATAGATTTTCGCGCCATCGGTTTTCACTCCGCAGTATTCGAGGAGACGGACCAGGTCGGCCATCATCTCACGGAGTTGGCCGACGTGTTCCTGCTTGGCGCTCTGTGAAAATGCGGGCGGCCCAAGGACTGCATCCTCTTCACGCGCGCTCAGGCGGTGCAGCACCGGACTCCAGCCATCGGCCCCGAAGAGACCGCCCAAGAACTCGCGCACGACTGCCCTGGGGCAAGACTCGTCCAGCACGAAGGTCGGCAGCGTCGCGGGCTGGTTGATGCGACGTCCCACGCGCACACCGGGTAAAGCGCTGACAGCGGCCGTCAGTTCCTGCGGCAGGACGATTGCCCACTTACGTTCGTCATAACGGGTGGCGGTGGGGCGTTTGCCTGTGACTAACTCGATGTCGTTGAGAGCTGCCTCGCGATCCAACGCCTGGCCGACATTCATCCGTCCTTGACCTGCGGTGCTGATTGACCCGTCGCTGAGCAGGTGCCCGAGGAGGCGCGCGAACGCTAGCATTCGCAGGCGCTCGTCGGGCGCATCCATTGTGAATTGCAGGTTGCCCGCACGCAGCACGTAATGAGCCTCGTCTTCGCCAGCTTCGTCCAGCGGCGCATCAAGGCCGACAACCACGCGGTCCCGCCCAAGGTTCAATTGATCCGCGCGGATCCAGCGACCATCTGCGCACAGGATTTCGTGATCCGGGGTGCAGACCAACGTGCGGCCGTCTTGCAGGACAAGGGAGATGCAATCACGCACGCCTTGGAACATTTGCTCGGTCTGCGCCGCAAGTCCGAGCCTGCCGTCAGAAGTGGGACCGAAGATCCTCGCGCCTCCCGCGCCCGGCATCTGTTCAATGCAGCGCGTGGTGCCATTTGCGAGCAGCACGGGTGTCCCCGCTGCGATGCAAGTCGTACACCCGTAGCCGACCAGGTTGAAGCCGATCTCGTTGAGGTAAGGCTGGAGCCCCGTTTTTTCGAGGTATTCGGTGACGACGCGCGAGCCTGGCGCGAGCGATGTTTTGACCGAAGGGTCAACGCGCAAGCCGCGCTCGACGGCCTTTTTCGCCAGCAGTCCCGCGGCAATCATGACGCTCGGGTTAGAGGTGTTGGTGCAGGAAGTGATGGCGGCAATCACGACGTCGCCGTGCCCCAGGTCATCGAAGCGCTCCGGGAATTCACCAGCAGGAATCTCCGCCACGCGGTCCGGAGTCGGGCGGTTGTTCATCATCTCCAGCTCGGTCAGCGGGCTGGTGTCAATTTTGCTGGTGTGGATGTCCTCGCCGCTTTCAGGGGCCGTTTCGGTCCTCTGTTCGCCTCCTCCGACCAGGGCGGCGGCGCGGCTCAGGGCGCTCCGGCCGACGCTGACGTTGAACCGCTTCTCCAAATCTTTTTTAGATTTGCCGTAACCGTTTTCAGTCACAGGATTCTGGAAGAGGTTGATGAATTTCTCTTTCAGGGCCGGAAGCTCTATGCGATCCTGCGGGCGCTTCGGACCAGCCACGCTCGGATTGATCGCTGACAGGTCCAGCTCAAGCACGGTGCTGTAGTCGCACTCATTTTGGCGCGGGATTCCGAAGAGCCCCTGCGCCTGATAGTAGTTTTTGACGGCCTCGACCTGTTCTTCCTCCCGCCCTGTGGCCCGCAGGTACTTGCAGGTCTCTTCGTCTACGGGGAAGAAGCCCATCGTCGCGCCGTATTCCGGGGCCATGTTGGCAATCGTCGCGCGGTCCGTCGCGGGCAGAACGCTCGCGCCCTCCCCATGAAACTCCACGAACTTGCCGACGACCTTCGCCTGCCGGAGCATCTCCGTGACGCGCAGCACGAGGTCCGTCGCCGTCACGCCCTCGTTCAAACTCCCGCTCATATGAACGCCGACGACGTCAGGCGTCAGGAAGTAAACGGGCTGGCCGAGCATTCCAGCCTCGGCCTCAATTCCGCCCACCCCCCAGGCGACGATGCCGAGTCCGTTTATCATCGTCGTGTGCGAATCAGTCCCGACCAGCGTGTCCGGGTAATAGACGCCGTCCCGCTCCCAGACGCCGCGCGCCAGGTATTCGAGATTGACCTGGTGGACGATGCCTATGCCCGGGGGCACGACGCGGAATCCATCGAAAGCCTGCATCCCCCATTTCAGAAACTGGTAGCGGGAGTTGTTGCGCTTAAACTCCATCTCCATATTTTTCTGAAAGGCGTCCGCCATGCTTGAGAAATCCACCTGCACGGAGTGGTCTATGACGAGATCAACGGGCACGAGCGGCTCGATGATCTCCGTCTCTTTGCCCATGCGCGCCACAGCAGAGCGCATCGCCGCCAGGTCCACCAGGAGCGGCACGCCAGTGAAATCCTGCAAGAGGACCCGCGCGACGATGAAAGGAATCTCCTCTGTGCGCTCGGCATTCGCCTTCCAGTTGGCGAGCGTGCGTATGTCCTGCTCCCGGATTTTCTTCCCGTCGAAATTTCTGAGAACGGATTCGAGCACGATACGGATGCTCACGGGAAGGCGCGAGACAGGACCGATCCCCTCTTTTTCTAGTTGCGGCAGAGAGTAGAACTGCCCCTGGCGGCCTGCCGACGGACTGAATGTTTGAAGTGTGTTGAAGAGATTATGCGGCATAAGATTTCAGGCTTCCACGCGAATCACGAGTGAGTCTTCTGAACAGAGACGCACGGTGAAAGTTAGATGGATTTCGATTATTTTCGAGCAAAGTTCAGTGTAAAGATGCGAGCGCGCGACGTCAAGCGACTCTTTTCCCTGAGGGTAATGCCGACGTGGGACGAATGCCCGCTCGATTGTCCCTTTTCCGGCCGATTTGTTATATTGCAATCAGCCTAAGAATTCAGCTTGTTCAGCTCTCTGGGAGATCACGCGCCATTGCGGCCGCTGCGGGACGTTTATCAAGGAGACAAGGAAGATGCCTAAAAAGAAGCCGGAAGATTTCGAGTACCTGAGCAATAACCCGGATTTCGTGCCCGACCCTGACATCGAAGAGTTTATGGAAGAGGAGATTTCGCGCGCGCCGAAAGACCCGGAGCTGCTGGCGCAGCGTCTGCGCAACCACACGGCGGCCTCGCCCAGGGACGCCGGGGGCGATCTTGACGCGGCGTGGGAGGAAGTCAACGACAGCGGCACCGAAACGATCTCCGGCGACAACCCCACGCCCGACCAGTCCGTCGTCGAAGAGAACGCCATGGCCGTCGGCGTGACCTACGAGGACAACGAAGAGCTGGACCTACTAGACAAAATCGAACGCCGCGACCGCGAGCGCTTCGAGCTGGATGAGCGCTCGAAGACAAACGACGGGACGATTTGAAGTAGTCAGTGGCCGGTGGTCAGTGGTCAGTTAAAAACTGATTTCTCACTGACCACTGACCACCGACCACTGACCACTTATTTATGTGGCTGGAGGGTGATTTTTTTGATGGTGATTTTCTCGACAGGTGAGGTCGGGGGGCCGCCGCCGCCCCTGGCGACGACCGGGGCATTAGCGATCACATCCGCGTTGCCTATTCCTTCAATGACCTTCCCGAAGACCACGTAGTTTCCATCAAAGGCCGGGACACGCCTGAGTGTGACGTAGAACTGGCAGTTGTTTGTATCGCGCGCCAGCGCGTCCGTCATGATAGGCCCCGCTCTAGGATTTCTATTTTCACCCTTTCGCGCCGCACCGACTATCCCGCGGTCAAAAGGAACGTCGCTGAATTCGCCAGGGACGTTCGGATAGAGCGAGTCTCCGGCCCCGTCATTACTGAGATCGTTGTCCCTGGAGTTGGGGTCGCCGCCCTGGATGATGCCTAGCTCCGGGTCAATGCGGTGGAAAGTCGTTCCGTCGTAGAAACCTTCCTTGACGAGCTGCTTGAAACGCTCGACCATCTTCGGCGCAATGTTCGGGTAAAGCTCTATCACCATTTTGCCGTAAGCCGGATTCTCCAGCTCAACCACGGCCACCTCCGAATCCGCCTCCGGCTTGACGCCTGTTTTGATGGCCGGACCGGCGTTCGCGGCCGTATCATCGGTCCCCGTCGTGGCGTTCTTATTCCCGCAACCCGTTAAAAAGAGAGCCAGCATGACGCTCAGAGTGAGCGCCCCACCGAATCGCCCAAGTTTTCTCAAGTCCACCGTTTCCCTCCGTAAAATGTACGCAAATGTGAGATCGCTATTTTCAAAACAATTTTCGGCTGTCCAGCAGAAGCGTCACAGGGCCGTCGTTGACTAATTCCACCTGCATCATTCGGCGGAAGCTGCCCGTGCCGACGTTCTCTATCAAGCGACGCGCTTCCGCGACGAAAGATTCATACAACGGTTCGGCAATTTCGGGCGGCGCGGCCTCGCTCCAGGAAGGACGACGGCCCCGCCGCACGTCCCCGAACAGGGTAAACTGCGAAACTATCAGGAGCGCGCCGCCCGTCTCCAGGACAGACAGGTTCATGCGCCCCTCCGCGTCGTCAAACATGCGCAGGCCCACGATCTTTTCGACCATGTACTTAACGTCCTGTTGCGTGTCATCGCCCGCGATTCCGAGCAGCACGACCAGACCCTTATCAATCTCGCCCGTGATCTCACCTTCAACTCGAACGCGGGCGCGCGTGACGCGCTGCAAAACAGCTCTCATCTATTTTTCGGTGAATCCCGACCTGATTGTAATTATTAATCCGACAAGCTCCGAACTCATCTTCTCAGAAGGGGAGCGTAAAAAATAGAAAGTAGCCGTTAAGCATCAGGACAAAAGCGAACGCGCCGAGCACGAGCGACACTTTCAGGATCATGCGCGAGTAAGAGATGATGGCGACCGACGCCAGGACGATGGCGATTTGAAAGAGCGCTTCGGCGAAATCAAAATTCGTATCCTTCTTCAACGCCTGGTCCCGCTCCGCCTCGAAACCTCTGGCCTTAGCGAAGAGCTCTTTCTTTCCCTCGCCTTTGTCAGGCTCGCTCTCGTAGCGCGCGACCGTATCCTTGTAATCCTGAATTCTCTTTTCGATTGCCTGGCGAAGCTCGGGCGTCAACGCGCTCTGGTGCAGCTGCATCTCCACCTCCAGAGTCTCCGCGGCGATCTTGTTGGTTGTCTGCCGCTCCGTCTTGGCCTGATAAAACGACCAGGTGTTACTGGCCTGAATATTACTTGCCACGATGTCTTCGGCGACGTTGCCGCCGCCGAGGCTGGTGATCGCCAGCAGCATCGCCATAATCGCAATCGTCAGTGCCGAGCGCGAACGAAACTTCTCATCCTTATTCTTTCCCTTCGGCTCTTCCTCCTCGTTGAACTCGCTGATCGCTTCAGCAGCTTCGCTCGGGTCCATAGAATCCCCCTCCGAATTGCGGATTTCGGATTGCGGAATGCGGATTTAGAAGAGCAGAAGGCAGAAAGCAGAAAGCAGTAGGCAGTAAAAACCAGGAGCGTTTTGCCTTGACTGCCTTCTGCCTTCTGTTCTTTCATTCCGCATTCCG
Organism: Pyrinomonadaceae bacterium; assembly: GCA_036392495.1. Taxonomy (GTDB): domain Bacteria; phylum Acidobacteriota; class Blastocatellia; order Pyrinomonadales; family Pyrinomonadaceae; genus QHXM01. The sequence continues at coordinate 8,721 of DASVXV010000158.1, forward strand.
CAATCCGAAATCTGAAATCTGAAATCCTATGTCTTTTTTGGTGGGCGGCTCGGCCTGATCTCGATGCGGCTCGGCAGGCTGCGCTCGTCCATGTGGAGCAGGTCGAGCACGACGCGCGCAATATCCGCGGGCTGCAACTGCCAGCTCTGGCTCTCGTCCGGCTCATCATCCCCGAAATAGGTGTTGACGGAGCCGGGCATGATGTAGCTGACCTTGATGCCATCATGCCGCACCTCCTGCATCAAAGCTTCGCTCAAGCCATTGAGCCCGAATTTCGAGGCATTGTAAGCGGTCATCTGCGGGTGCGCGTTCACACCTGCGAGCGACGAGATGTTAATGATATAGCCGCCCCCGCGCTCCTTCATTCGCGGAATAGCTTCGCGGCAGCAATAGAAGACGCCGAAGAGATTCGTCTCCAGCACGGCGCGGAAATCTTCCGGCGAGGTCTCGTCCAGTCGCCCGAAGATGCCTATACCGGCGTTGTTGACCAGAACATCCACGCCCCCGAACTCCGCGACCGTATGCTCGAAGAGCGCTTTGACCTCTTCGTAATCGCGCACGTCACACACAGCGCCCGTCACTCTTCCTTCGCCCACCTCAGACAATGCACGGACCGTCTCTTCGACCTCATCAGCATTGCGCGCGCTGATGCAAACGTTCACACCCTCGCGCGCCAAACCTTCCGCAATCGCGCGCCCGATCCCCTTCGTGCTCCCGGTGACTATCGCCGCCTTACTCATAATAAAAGAAGTGATGAGTAATGAGTGATGAGTAATGAGTAAAAGACAACAAACCGCTCGTCACTCATCACTCATTACTCATTACTTTAGTTTTTCTTTCAGTCTCTCGTTTACCACTTTCGGGTTCGCCTTGCCCTTCGAGGCTTTCATCACCTGGCCGACGAAGAAGCCGAAGAGGGTCTCTTTGCCTGCGCGATATTGCGTTAACTGATCGGGGTTAGAGGCCAGGATCTGCTCGATGATCGAGTCAATCTCGCTCGTATCGCTCAACTGCACCAGCCCGCGCTCATGGACGACCATTGCGGCCCCTTTGCCGGAAGCGAACATCTCCACCAGCACGTCCTTGCCCTGCTTCCCGCTGATCTTTCCCTCATCAATCAGGCGCACCAGAGCGCCGAGCTCCTCCGGCGGGACAGGGCATTTATCTGCCGTAAGGCCAGCAGCATCCAGTTCCCTAGACAATTCAGACCTGATCCAGTTTGAAGCCGCGCGTGGATTGTTCGCGGCCTTCGCCGCTGCCTCGTAGTAATCCGCGAGCGCGCGACTGTGTGTTAACTGCGCGGCGTCGTTGTAAGCGAGACCATACTCACTCATAAAACGCTTGCGCCGCGTGTCCTGCAGCTCAGGCAGAGAGGCGCGCACGCCCTCTATAAACTCCTTTGAGACGACGAGCGGCTGGAGGTCCGGCTCGGGGAAGTAACGATAATCGTGTGCCTCTTCCTTCGAGCGCATGACGCGCGTACAGGCTGCGCGCTCGTCCCAGAGCCTGGTCTCCTGGACAACTCGTCCGCCCGATTCGATCAACTCGATCTGTCGTTCAATCTCGTATTCGATGGCGCGCTGCATGAAACGCACAGAGTTGAGATTCTTCAACTCGACTTTCGTCCCGAACTTGTCAGCGCCCACGCGGCGGACTGAAACGTTCGCCTCGCAGCGCAGGTTCCCCTTCTCCATGTCCGCCTCCGACGCTCCGACCCATTGGAGAGCGTGGCGCACGTGATTGACGTAATCGTAAGCCTGCCAGGACGAGCGAAAGTCCGGCTCCGTGACAATCTCCGCGAGCGGCGTTCCGGCACGGTTGAGATCAATGTAGGAGTAGCGGTCCACGTCCGGCAGCCCTTCGTGCACGTTCTTGCCCGCATCCTCTTCCAGGTGGAGCCTCGTGATGCGGACTTTAAGAGGCTGCCATTCACGCGCGTGCCCACCCTCGTCGCGCTCGGCCGTCATGATCTCAAGCTCGCCGCGCTCCGAGAAAGGCTGATCGTATTGCGAGATTTGATAGCCCTTCGGCAGGTCCGGGTAAAAATAGTTCTTGCGCGCGAAGATCGAACGCTCGTTGATTTCGAGGGAGAGCGCGAGCGCCGCACGCGCGCCCAGCTCGACCGCGCGGCGATTGAGCACGGGCAGCGCGCCCGGCAGCCCCAGACAGACCGGACACGTATTCGCGTTCGGCTCGTCCCCGAATCGCGTCGAACACCCGCAAAAAATTTTCGACTCCGTGCTCAACTGAGCATGAATCTCAAGACCGATGACAGTTTCCCAACCATTTTTCATAAGCAGTGGTCAGTGGTCAGTGGTCAGTGGTCAGTTCGGAACAGTTTTTCAACTGACCACTGACCACCGACCACTGACCACTATTCTTTCTCAACCAACGGATACCCTGCATCGCGCCAGGCATTCATGCCGCCTGCGAGCGGGCGGACGTCTTCGAAACCGTGTGAGAGGAGTATCTGCGCCGCACGGACGCTCGAATGTTCCCTGTGTCAGGTGCAGTAAGGGATAACGGTCCGCCCGCGCGGCACTTCACCGATTCTCGATTCCAGATTCTCGCGCCAGATTCTGAGCGAGCCGGGAATCTGCACGTCGCTCTGTCCCCAGTGCTTCGAGTTGCGCGTGTCTAAGAAGACAGGGTGCGCGCCCTCCTCTACTAATCTCCAGGCAGCGGACGCGCTGATTAACTCCGGCGCTTGCGCCGCATGAGTCTCCATTTATCGTCCCCTCTACCGAAGCCAGCCCGGCAATGCGCCCGCGCGACGGGCTTCCTCTTCGAGCATGCGCCAGCGCGCCTGTAGACCCGCCCGCTGAGTTTCCAGCTCGCGCAGGCGTGAGATCAGCTCCGCGCGCTCCTGGTTGTAGCCGTAGCCTGAGGACGGCCAGCCGAGCGGCAAGACGGGCGAAGTGACTATATACGGCGAAACAATCGGACCTCGCCTCATGTGCCCGCGCGCGGTCCCGCTAAGTTGAACGTGCCCTTGCGTGGCCGTAGCCCCAAAAGCGACGAAGCCTGCTGTATTTCGGACGACCACGTCATTTGCGCTATGCATGAATCCTGGATTGCCTGTGATGCGTGGGAATCTGGTGCGCGGATGCCTCGGCGTGTAATACGGTATGAAGCCCGTAAGATAAGGATAAGGCTCAAGCACAGAATAGTCAGGCACCATGCCCAGGCGCTCGCGTGTGTAGCGAATCTGAGCCTCAAGCGCGGCAATCTCTGTCTTCAACGAACCGGCGCGCGCTCGCCAGTAAGCTTCCGACTTCGCCGCTTCCGTTCGGCTTTGGAGCGATGCCTCGCGCAATCTGCGCATCTCCTCCTCTGTGCGGCGTCGCGTCTCTTCGAGCGTGGGCAATCCGAGCTCTACACGGCGGCGCTCGTATTCGCTCTCGCTCTCGCGGCGCGCGCGTCGCCCTCGTTCGATGTCCGCCTGCGTTAATTCCCTGGACCTACGGCGGGATGAAGCAACCGCTTTGCTTTCCTGCCGAACGGCGCGTGCGAGCAGAGCGCCCGGCGCTTCACTGTTGGCGCGCTCTGTTTCGGGGATGTCAATGCTCGACATCAGAATCGTGATGTTGATGCCGGGCGCAGTTTCGTAGGTCAGCGCAAGCTGAGTCACCGTAAATCTTTCCGGAATCTCGACCCGCCGCCCGCCCTTGAGGACGACTGTGTAGGCGGAGGCCATGAGAGGCAGGAGCAGGAGGAGCATGACGGCGCACGCCCTCAGCCCGGCAGAGCGCGGAAATCCGTTCTTGCAGGGCTTTCGTACATACCTCTTGAGGGCTTCAGGCTTCACAGCGTGCTCCGATTTACTGAAAAGTTACCTGGTTTACAGCGGTCAGTATAACACCCGTTGAAATCCGCGCTCAAACTCGTCCGAAGCCAGGATTTTCGGGGCGTTGAAAATTTTGCTGACAATTTGGGCGTTTGGTGTACAATCCGCCAAACTGAGCACTACTCTCGCACTTTGAAATCACGCGGAAGCGTCCCTTTGGGAATCGGATGCCTGCCGCCCCCTGGTTGTCAACCTTTTCTCGCAAAGGAGAGTAAAGAGAGAATTATGGCAAAAACTATCTGCAAACTTCTTGGTGTTGTGTTCCTACTGGTCGGAATCATCGGGTTTATCAAGCCCGATCTCCTCGGCACGCACCTGACGCTGTTGCACAATGTCGTGCACATTGTTTCAGGTATCATTGCTCTTTATTTCGGCTTCGCAGCTTCCCTTAGCGCAGCACGCGGATTTGCCCTTGCCTTTGGAGCTGTCTACTTACTGCTGGGCGTAGTCGGCTTCATTATGGGCGACTCGGCCAACGACCGGATGCTGACACTCATCGCGGACGATCCAGCTGTGGAAGGTATCTCGGGCCTGATGTTCGGCACAGCCGACCATGCTGTTCACATCCTGATCGGCGTCGTTTTTCTGGCGGGCGCATTGCTCACGAAACCCGATGCGCGGGCGATAGACTAAAAACAATTGCGGAATGAAAGAACAGAAGACAGAAGGCAGTAGGCAGTAGGCAGTAAAAACCGTTTGGCCTGCTGCCTTGTGCCTACTGCCTTCTGCTTTCTGCTCTCCTAAATCCGCAATCTAAAATCGAAGGCTCGCCCCGCCCCTTCCCACTGCGCCTGGGGCGCGGAATCCATTCTCAAAATATTTCTGGTTGAAAATATTGTCCGCACCTCCGAACAGCACAAGCACAACGCGCTCCGTCAAAGCTCGTTCGTAGCTCAGGTGCGCGTCGGCCTTCGTGTAGCCTTTGAAGGTCAGAACGGCCTGGCGGAACGGGAAATCGCTCTCGAAGACGGTCGCGATGTAAGAGCCCGTGCGATTGAGGTCGAAACTGAAGAGGAAGGCGCGGTAGCGCTGGCCGAGCGTCACCCCGAAAAGATGGCGCGGGATAACCAGCTCTCGCTGTAAACCCTGGGTTGGAAGGAAGCGGTCGCTATTCGTGTAAGTGTACGAGGCGCGCAGGTCCGTTCCGCGCCACGGCGCGGCCTCCAGATAGGTTTCGACGCCGCGCGAGATGCCGCCCGGAAGATTGATGTAGCCGCCAAAACGGCCCAGTCCCAGCGGGTCCGTTGTAAACCCTGTGAAAGCTGTGACGCGCTGAAGGCGCGTGTAGAAGTAGGTCGCGCCGAAGCGCAAACGATCTCCGTAGAGAAGCTGGTCGAAACCACCGTCAACGCCGATGGATTGCTCAGCGCGAAGGGTCGGGTCTCCGACGCGCTGCGGAGTGTTGACGATCACAGTCTCGCCGAAACGCTCGAAGAGCGAAGGCGCGCGAAAGCCGTTGCCGACGTGGGCGCGTAACTTCGTCCCCGTCGAGCGAATGAAGTAGGCGATTGCCCCGTCGCCCGTAACGGAGCTTTCCGCTTCGATACTGCTTAAAGTTCCGGGGCGGTCCGCGGCGCTGATGCGGTAGAACTGCCCGCGCACTCCGACGGAGATTTGGAGGCGACCATCGAGCAGGAAAATCTGGTCCTGCCCGAAGATTGCGAAGGTCCGCTGGCGGTCCGTGGTGCTGTTGAGCAGCGAGAACGACGGGATGTTTTCCTGAAAGAACGATTCCCGCTCGTACTCCATCCCCGCCGTCAGCAGATTCGCGCGCCCCATGCGGAAGTTTGCGCGCGCGTCTAAGGTGTCGGTCGAGCCCGAGTTGGTGCTGTTGAATTCAAAATCGCCGAATGGGAAGAGCGAGGCGTAGCGCGGGTCAATCGCCGGTCCGTTGTAGTTTCTGCGGTGCGTCGAGACGCGCTGGTAAGCGACCGTGTAAGAGAACAGCTCGTTGACACGTTGCGAGAGCCTGACTGAGGCTGTGAGCAATCGGTTGCGTCTTCCCTCATCCGGGTTGTTCGTATCGGCGCGGAACGTGACGCCCTCGACGGCAGCCGGATATTGCTCGGCGGAAGCGAAGGCCGTTGGAAGCGCCGCCGGATTGTCGTTGACGCGCGCGTTCGAGAGCGTGCCGTAAAAATTGGCGCTTAACTGGATGGAAGGCGTGACGTCGAACTGGAAACGTGCGCCACCCGCGGTCGCGCCGTACTCGTCGTCGCCGTCAACGCCGCGCCGCACGTCAACTCGCGCCAGCCCGAAACTGTAGCCGGCGCGTCGCCCGATTCCGCCAGAGCCCTGGAGGCGCTCGCGCGCCAGCGCGAGGCTGCCGCCCTCGAAACTCGCCTCGAAGCGCGGGCCGCCCGCGCCCGTTTTCGGCACGAGGTTGATGACGCCGCCGATGGCGTTCGTCCCGTAGATGGATGAACCCGAGCCGCGCAGGATTTCGATGCGGTCCAGGTCCACTGGCATCAGGTCCGTGAGAAATGGAAGCGCGGAGCCGTTGATGTCTGCGGCGTCGCGCACGCGCAGGCCGTCGAGCAGGATGGCCGTGTCGTAATTCCTCTGCCCGCGCAGCCGTATGCTCGTGAGCGCGCCGTAAGAGCCCTGCTGCTGCACGCGAAGCCCGGCGGTCCCGCGCAGCGCCTCCGAGAGACTGAACTCGCGCCTGGCTTCGATCTGCTGCTCTTCGACCAGCGTCACAGCTTTCGAGACTTCGTCCGCCCGTTGCGGCGTTCCGGTCGCGATGACGACCACATTCTCGTCCACTGCCTTTATCGAAAGCGAGAAGTCGCGATTCGCGGTCTGCCCGCGTTCGATTCGGAGCACCTCGGAAGTCAGGACCGCGAAACCGCGCGCAGTCACTTCCAGGATGTAATCGCCGGTTGCGAGCCCGTTGAACCCGTAAACGCCTTCGTCATCGGTCCGTGCGAAAAGCCGCAGGCCCGCGCGCGAGCGCAAGCGGACCTCCGCGCCCGGCACTCTTGCTCCCTGCTCGTCCGTTATGCGCCCGGAGATGGTCGCCCCGTTCTGCGCGGATGAGGCTATGGGAAATGAAAAGAAGAGAATGAGCAGAGCCGTGATGCTCGCCCAATAAATTCGCGGGACCGCTCGCCCCGTCTTCTTGTAAAGATGTGTCTGTGTCATGAGTAGCTTCTCCTGCCCGTCGCAGTACGAGCTTGAAAGAGAGCATCGGATAGGTTTCCTGACTTGCGGCTCTGACCCTCTTCGGATCACCAACTCTCCGCGCCTTCCCGTCTCACAAGAGAGACAGTGGCTTAAAAAGGTTGCGGAATGTCGTCACCGCTCACAGTTGCGCGGGCAGCGGCGGTTTCGCACCGCCTTCCCTGTTTCCGTCGCTCCGGTTGTTTGAATATTACCGGCGCGCTTCGTGCACCGGCGTGATGCGTGGCGCGCCAGAGATAGGGTGCGCGTCCACCAGAACCTGAATCTCGAAAACTTCGCGCAGGAGTTCGGGCGTCAAGACCTCCTGCGCCGTCCCCACGGCGAGCGCTCTGCCACGCTGAAGCAACAGCACGCGATCCGCGAACTCCGCCGCGAGGTTGATGTCATGCGTGACGACGACGGCCGCGGCGCGTCTTTCATCGCAGCGCGAACGCACGAGCCGGAGCAAAGCGGCCTGGTGCGCCAGATCAAGATTGGCCGTCGGCTCGTCCAGCAAAAGGACGCTTGCCTCGGTCACAAGCGCACGCGCGAGCACGGCACGCTGGCGCTCGCCGCCCGAAAGCTCGTTCATCAAACGCGCGCCGAAATCTTCGAGCTCCGTTTCGCGCAAAACCTCCTCTGTCACCTTGAGGTCGCGCTCCGTCTCCCAGCCCCACGCGCCTGTGCCGGACCAGGCGTAGCGCCCGCCCAGCACAAACTCCATCACCGTCACGGGGAACCGTAATTCCGCCTCCTGCGCGACGACGGCGATGCGCCTGCCGATAGTGCGCCGCGCGAACGAACGCAAAGGCTTACCATCCAATAAAACTTCTCCACTCGCGGGCAGGAGCGCGCCGTTCAGGGCGCGCAGCAGAGTGGATTTCCCGGCCCCGTTCGGCCCGATAATCGCCGTGATCTCGCCCGGCAAGACTCGCAACGACACTCCCGCGACCGCTCTGCGCTCATCGTAATCCACACTGATCTCGCGCGCTTCGAGCATTCTTAACTCACCTCGCATGTTGCGGCTTTGCCGCTATGCCGTGCGGAAAGCCTCTGGCTTTCCGACCTGCGTTCTCCCAATATTGGCGAGGCTACGCCTTGCCATCCACGAGGCGTAGCCTCACTTAAGAATAAAGTTAGCGATTAACGGAAAGGCAAAGCCTTTCCGCACAGTCTGGCGGCGAAGCCGCTCGAAGGGGCAACAATCGTCTGCATTTTTCCATCCATCACTTTTCACCCTCTTCTCAGCAGGAAAATAAAGAGCGGCGCGCCGATGAGCGCGGTGATTGCGCCGACGGGCAATTCGCGCGGCGAGATCACGGTCCGGGCGATTGTGTCTGCGAGAATCACGAAGAGCGCGCCCGCGAGCGCTGCCGCTGGAATCGTCGTCCGGTTGTCGCTTCCCACGGAAAGACGAACCAGATGCGGGACGACGAGCCCGACGTAACCGACGGAGCCGGAAGATGCCACGGAAGCTCCGACCAGAAGGCTTGCCGCGAGAAAAACTGTCAGCCGCACGCGCTCGACTTCGACCCCCAGATCAAAGGCGTCGCGCTCGCCGAGCATCAACAAATTCAGAGGGCGCGAATGAAGCGCGAGCAAGATGGTGCCGACCAGGGCGGCGATGATTGACACCCAGAGCAGGCTTGTGCTCGCCCCGGAAAGATCGCCGAGCAGCCAGAAAGTGAAAGTGCGTATCCGCGTGGCGTCCATCAGGGTCGTGATGAAAACGATGGCTGATGAAAGAAAGGTCGTCACGATCACGCCCGCGAGAATCAGTTTTTCGGGAGAAGCGCCCGTGCGCCCGCGCGCCAGTTGATAAACGACGAAGGTCGAAGCCAGCGCGCCCGCGAAAGCCATGACGGGCCTCAGCCATTCGGTCGCCCCTGTGGTCCCGAAGAAAACGAGCGCGACCATCGTGCCGACAGCCGCGCCGTTCGAGATGCCTAAAAGGTAAGGTTCCGCCAGCGGATTTCTGAGCAGCGCCTGATAGCCTGCGCCCGCTGCCGCCAGAGACGCGCCGACGCTCGCGGCCAGCAGGATACGCGGCAAGCGTATGTCAAAGAGAATCGCGCTCTGCTCCGGCGTTAGTCCGCACGATGAATTGCCTCCGCTGAAGAGCGCGCAGAGTGAAGAGCCAACGGGAAGGCGTTCGCTGCCCGTGACGGATGAAAAAAGGATGACGAGCAGAAGGCCGACCAGAAGCGCGAGGCAGATGAGGAGCGTGCGGCGCAAGGTCGAACGCGCGCCGCGCGCCATCTTTGTCTGTCCAGCAATCGTCATCGTGTGCATGCTTTTACTACCGGCTGAATGCTTCGGGATGAAGGGCGCGCGCGATCTGCTCCAAGCCTTCGACGAGTCGCGGTCCGGGGCGAGAGAGATAGTCGCCGCTGATGCCGTAAACGCGCTTGTTCTGGACCGCTGGCGATCTCTGTAGAGCCGGGGCGACCTCCATCTTCTCCTCTCCGCCCGTCGCCATAATGATGGCGTCCGGGTGAGAGGCGAGCGCGGCCTCGTCGCTGTAGCGCATCCACTCGCCCTCGACCTCGGCGGTCACAGAACGTCCTCCAGCGCGCCGGATTAAATCCGTAATCCAGGACTTCCGCCCGGCGGTCCAGAGAGGTTGCGGCGAGACCTGATAAAAGACCCTCACGGGCGGGCGATCTTTGACAGCGCTCTCGACCGCACTGACGCGCGAACGCAATTCACTCACAAGCTTTTCGGCCTGCTCCTGCTGACCCAGCAGGTCGCCGAGCGATTTGATCGAGCGAAAGACGCCTTCGAGGTCGTGCGGGTCCGTGACGAAGACGGCGATGCCGCGTTCCTCTATCTGTTTTGTGAACGTTTCGAGCTGCGAGGCTGTGGAGACGAGGATGATGTCTGGCCGGAGCGTGATGATGCGCTCGATATTCGGCTGGAGTGTGTCGCCGACTTTGGCGACCTGTTTGGCCTGAGCCGGGTAATCGCAGTAGGTCGTGTTGCCGACAAGGCGGTCGCCTGCGCCGATCCCGTAAACAATCTCCGTCAGGTTGGGCGCGAGCGTGATGATCCGCTCGGCGCGCGCTGGGATGCGCACACGCTTTCCGGCCTCATCAATGACCTCGCGGGTCGTGGTCTGCGCGGGAGCGTCGCGGCGCGAGGAGCAGGACGCGGCGAGGGCCGAGACGATTAAAGCCAGCGCGCAAATTTTTATAATTCTGTTTTGTTTAGACAAAGAATCCCGTCGCTTTCCTGCGCGCCGCGTAAAAGGCTTGCAGGCTTGGCGACGGGACCATTCATTGGAAGGAGAGAACCCGGCGTGCGGCCTGAACACCTTGACGCGAGGCGCTCAATAGGCTGCAAAGGAACATCAAACGGGCAGGTCTCCTGGCTTGAAAGTAATTATGAATTTTGAGTTTTGAATTTTGAATTGAAAACAGTAATTCAAAATTCAAAACTCAAAATTCATAATTATTTCTCACAGTGGCGCGACCGCGCGGGATTCACACCCGCTTCCCTATTCTCCCCGCTCTTTTAGCACGGGGCACCCGGACGCTTCTTTCTGAAAAGAACTTTGGAAGCCGAAACTTTTCTTCCGACCTAGCGGCGCGGACGTTATCACGCTTGTGTGGGAAAAGTCAAAAGGCGGGCCGAGAGAGGTGAAGTTGCCGCCGGTACCGGCACTGTTTGAAATCTATTGCTTCTGGCCGGAGCTTCTCAGATGCTTCGTCGTGTCCTCTGTGACGCTGAAGTCCGGAGTAATAAATTCAGTAGTGTCCGCGGGGCGCAGCGAATGAGGCTCTTTGGCGCCGCTCTTAAATGAGTCCAGCCGCGCCGGCAGCTCCTGTTCTGTCCCTTTGCCGAGCCTTTTACTGACAAAGAGGCCGTTGATCATCAACGCCAGACCGACGAAAATGGGGAAGACTCCGGCGATCCAGATGCGGCTCAGAATTTCCGCGACATCTTCGGGGATGTGCGCGCCTTTGATGATCCCCTGCATGAAGAAATAGAGGAAGATCATCAGCCCGACGCCGACGCAGCTCGTGATGACGCCGCCCTTGATTTCGTTGGCGCGCTTTATCTCGGGCGTGATACCGGTCCGACGCTCCAGCTCATGCTTGCGTTTTTGGCGTTCCTCTTCGGAGAGGAACATCTCGGCCACCCAGGTCTTGCTCCAATCAAACTTCTCGTCCGCCGTCGCCGCCGCCTCGCCAGCCTCGCGCTTGGTGACCACCTGGCGCACGGCGTACAGGTTCGCGCCGCACAGGTTGCAGAACCTCAACTCATCACTCTGATTGGCGCCACACTGTGGACAGTACATCAGACGCTCCTGCTCAAAAAAGGTTACCGGCTGTGATACGACGATTATAGTCTCAATGTTCTAACTTGAGCACAGAAATCTTGAGCTTATTTGGCGGGTGCAGTAACTTGTTTTTACTTACGATCCGCGGCAAAGGCAATACATGCCTTGAGGTCTTCACGAGTGAGGTCTGGGAAATCATCAGGAATCTCTTCCTCTGTCATCTCCGAGGCCAGATATTCCAACACCGACCTATTTCCATCTTAAGTGCTTAGAGTACACGCCGCCTCCTTGGCGTTCACATCTGCTTACCGTCTGGATTTCCACCCGTTCATACTCCAGAAAAGAGAAGCGAGTGCAGCCGACTGCTGCTTTCGAGAGAACTTGCAGGCTGGTCGGCACCTGCACGAAGAAATTCACACTGTTGCTATCAATGCCGAAAAAAGAGACTGTCACCGCATGATTTCCGGCAGTAGCGTCGGGCTGTATGTGAAAGGACGCTGTTAGAAGGTAGCATTGTCACTTGAATTGCACGGCTGCATTATAAATACCGCCCCCTTGCTTCTCGCACCTTATAGTCTGATTAATAGTCACATGTTCATACTCATCAAAACTCATCCTGATACATGAAGCAGCAAATCCCCCGGTCCTTAGCAGCTTCCCACGTTTCGCAGCGGGCGCGACTTCTTCAAGGATTTCTTTCGCGGAAGACTCTGACATCAGTTTAGGTTGGTGTGAACTTGTCCCCTCTTCTTCAGAGTCCAGCCGCTTAATAACCATCCTGGATGCCCGCCCGTTTTCCGCAAATTCGACTGTCATGCCGATGTCTGGTCGGACTATGTATCGGCCATGTGAATCTGGCGCGCCGTATCTCTGGCGAAACTCGTCGGCTTTCTGAGCATTAGCGGCTACAGCCAAAGCAGTCAAGAGGAGTGCTGTCGTTGCCAAAAAGTGTTTCATTGCGTCGCATCAATCTTAACGTCAAACAATAGCCTGAATAGAAACATACTGGTTACGGTTGCCATATCTTGAGAATACCCAGAAGCTGTATCCTTTCACTTTCAGAATCTCATTTAAGATCCCTCTTAATGTTGTGTCACGCAAATCCAAAGAAAATTTTGGAAGATTGTTATTCCCGGAGCCAACGACAGTAATAGCGCTCCTCTCTTTCAGCCCCATTCGTTCAAAGCCGCCTTTAATTTCAGCCGTCATCTGAATTGCCTGTCTGACGTCCATCCAATTAGCGTTACTAATTTGAAAGCTGCGCACAGGTATTTCCAAGATCGGGTTTCTGGCTTTTCTCGGCAGCACATTGATAACACCGGCAACCTCTTTCCACTGGTATCTTGGGTCGGCCCGAATCACTGCGTCAAGAACATCTTGGACAGTGCCTTTCTCGATCTTGACGGATATTCTGCGTTCTTCCGACGAAGCCGCCGCTTTGGGAGCAATCTTTTCCAAGCCAATCGGCACATTGTAGCTTTTTGACAGTCTTCCTAAAATTTGGTCAATAGGTTCATCCCTTGACTCAAATCCAGAAATAGTTTGTTTGAGCAGTTCATCTGTAGATTGCTGTGTGAAGCACAGTGATGCGAGTAAACACAGCAGGGCCAACGGCGCAAGCAGATTAGCGTGCCTCCAAGAGTTGATCGTTATCATCATTCACCCCCTATTGACATAACGCCGGGTTGCTTGTGACATTTGTGATTGTTGTGTTGTTGTATTGTTGGTTCAAGCAATTTGTCCTCACCGTGTAAGTCAGGTTGCCTATCAAGATGTTAATTGTTTGTCGGGCGACCGTAAACTCTCCTGGCTGCGGCGGTGGCGGGCTTGGAAAACATAACCCGACGTAGTCACTGAATTGTCCGTTGGAATCAACCGGCGCGGTCACTTGTAAATTCTGAGAGCCAATATTGGTTCTAAGCACTTGCACATTTTCCATCGCAGTCCCCGTCGCTCTGATGGGATTGGTACTTTGGTCAAGCACTGTGTAGGTTAAAATTTTAACGTAACCATAGCAGACCTGAATGTTAGTCCCAGGAACCGGACCCCCATTATAAGTTTGGGGTGATCCCTCAATGGTTGTCTCTAAACTGGTCGGCACCTGCACGAAAAAATTCACACTGTTGCTATCAATGCCGTGGCTCGTCACCGTCACAAGATGATTCCCGGCGCTGGCATCGGGCGTAATAAAAAGGGTCGCTGTTATTGAGCCGTCCGTAAGCACAAAAGCGTCGGAGACCGAGACCCCGTAGCCGGAGATAGATACTGTCGGTGTTGAGTTAGGGTCGAAGCCGTAACCGAAGATGAGAATATGAACCGTGCCCCCCACCGGGCCACGACTCGGCGAAATGCTGTTAATATGTGGCCCAACCGCGACAGGCGCATCCACGCGCTCGTCATACGTGCCACTGTAATAGCAATCACGCCCGTCCCACCTGTAGTCGCTCTGCGTTGCGATGAACCCGTCCAAGGTCGCGCCCCCGACCGACGTCCCGGTTAAGGTAGTCGTATGACCGCCGTCAGGATCGAGCGTCCCCACCGCATTATCCAAAGTCCAGGACGCACCCACGGCATACGGCCCCATCGTGTAATAGTTGTAGCCGTTATTGTAATAAGCCGTCTCCCACGCCGCCACTGTTGCTGTGTTGTTGACAAAAACTACGGGCGGCGGGAACGGGTTAAGGTCGCCGCTATAAGATGGCGGGCAGGGATCGTTGCAGCTATAACTGGTGCTGATATTCTGCGAGCGGCTGACCATCTCTGCGCGCCCGATCAGGACTATCTTCCCCTTCGTGTCGCCGCGCACCGCCCACTTCAACTGACCCTGTGAAAAGTCCTTCGACATCTTTTGGCCTTCTTTATTCTCCTCCTGCTTTTCACGAATCTCGCGCAGATCAAGGACGGCTGTTTCGCCCGGCGCTAATTTGCGCGCGTCGAGCAGGAAATGGCCGCCGCTGTAGTTTATCTCACCGAGGAACTCCGCCTCCTCGTCCGTGATGTTTGTGATATATACAATCGTCGTGAAATCCTTCGTCACCTTCCAGGGGTATGAACCAGTCATCGTCCGCACGGGCCCGGAGTCGCGCAAGGGCGTGTCGTAATTGATGCCCGTGAGGTTATTGGTGCTGTAGAGCGAGCCGATCAAAGTGCCGGGGCCACCGCTATTGTGGACCTGGACGCTGACCATGTCTAAATCGCCTCTTCTTCTGACAGCTTCCGACAGCAGAGTGAGATCTACTTCCGTGGTCTCGCCGGGGCCTAAATTTACATCAGGCAGCGAGACCGGAAGGCCGGAAGCAACGCCGCCTGATGCGATGAACTTAGGCTGCGCGGTGATTGGTGAATCGCTGGTGTTCTTGAGCACCATGTGCGCCTTACGATCGGCCAAGCGGAAACCATTGGCGAAAAGGTGCGGCTGCTTTGTGCCCTTTGTGTCATAGAAGCGAATGACGCTGTTGAATGACCCGTCTTTGGACGTGATCACCCCGGTCGTGATGATGCTGCCGGGCATCCCCGTAATATTAATCTTGACGGACTCGACACCTTCCTGACCCGTGTGCTGGTGGCGAATGATTCCCGTCCCGTTGGGAGCCAAGCTGACAGTTTGAGTATCTCCGTCCCCGAAACTCAAGGTCGCGCTTGTCGGCAAGTCGGTGATGTTGCCGAGCGCGATGATGGCAGTGCTCTTCTTCGGCATCCACCAAGCTGCCTCCTGCACGTCCGAACGCTGCTCGCTCTTGACGGTGAAGAACTCGTCAACGTTGCCCCCGCCGTTGACTCTAAGCAGTCTGTACTGCGCCCACATCTCGCGGGCCACGCCGTGATAGGTTAAAGCCAGGCCGCCCCAGTCGCGTTCGCCGCGGTGCCCGGCGGGCAACAACTTCTTAAAGTCCACGTAGCGAATCTCAGCCGACTGAATGAGCACCGGATCGCCCTTCACGACTGTGCCGTCCAGCTTGTAAAAGACGGGGGTGACTTCCATCTCTTTAGGGCTGCGCGAATTGAAGACGAGTTCGCCGCCTTGCGCTTCAGGCAGGTCCGTTAGCGGGATGTAGATCAACTGGTCTCCAGGGGGCGAGCAACTCGGACAGTCATTCTTCCGAGCGTTCTTATTCTGCTTTTGCGGCGGGGCGTTATCAGCCTGATCCGAATTATTAGTTGTGTCGGCGCTTGAGCGAGTGGGGAGGACCGTGTATCCAATAAAGGAGAACAACAAGATGACAACGATGCTTTGACGGATGTTGCCTAACAGTTGGGAGAAGCGGAGAATCTTTCGCATGTGAGAGCCGCCTTTCAAAGTAGAGGTGGTGACGAATTCTTCGCCTTACAAAGAATCAGTAAAGCAACTATCATTCAGCTCAACTGGTAGGTCCTTCGACCTATTTATCTGAGCATGGGATGTACACGGCCCTGAGCCGACCCTGACACAAGGAAGAGTAAGATTACTTCCCGGTAAATAGAGCGCCGAAGTGAGAAGGCTTCATTTATATCCAAAGATATGAAAGGAAGAGCTTGACGGGGAATTCTCTCGCGCGTTCGTGGGAGACAGAGCCGCGTCAGTTACCCCATGAGATTGTTGAGACGGCGGGATTATTTAACGGATGCAATGTATTTGTCAACGAAAAGATTTGGCTTTTAGCACCAACGTATCCAGGCGTTTAATCACTAACCATGCGGGTCTCGCGCTGTATAATTTCGCTATAGTCGGATTATACCGCACCCCGAGTAGCTTACGGCAGTTTTCAAACCCGCCGCTGTCGAGTAAGATGCCTTTTTCTTAAAACCTGGCCTTGAGGAGCAAATCCCGCGAATGATTAAGACTGTGGAATGGACGGACGAAGGCGTGCGGATGCTGGATCAACGCGTCCTGCCGACGGAAGAAAAGTACCTGATGCTGCGCTCGTACGAGGAGGTCGCGGAGGCCATCAAGAAGATGATCGTGCGCGGAGCCCCTGCCATCGGCATCTCCGCCGCGTTTGGTCTTGCTTTAGGCGCCAGCCAATCTGCCGTCTCGTCCGTTGCGGACCTTGAGCAGGACTTCGAATACTTCTCGGACGTGATGGCGGCGACACGCCCGACGGCGGTCAATCTCTTCTGGGCCATAGAGAGAATGCGCGCCTGCTTTCGACGCGCGAAAGCCGAGACGGATGTCGTCCAGGAGGTTAAAGACCGGCTCGTCCTGGAGGCCCAGAAGATTTTCGAGGAGGACATCGAGGCCAACCGCAGCATTGGTCGCTTCGGCGGCGAGCTGATCCCTGACGGCGCGACCGTCCTGACGCACTGCAACGCGGGCGCGCTCGCCACGGCAGGAGACTATGGCACGGCGCTCGGCGTGATTCGCGGCGCGCGTGATGCCGGCAAGCGCGTCGCCGTCATCGCGGACGAGACCCGTCCATTTCTGCAAGGCGCGCGTCTGACCGCCTGGGAATTAGTCAAAGACGAAATCCCTGTGACGCTGATTACGGACAACATGGCCGGGCACGTGATGAAGCAGGGCAAGGTGACGGCGGTCGTAGTCGGCGCGGACCGCATCGCGGCCAACGGCGACACGGCGAACAAGATCGGGACTTACATGGTCGCAGTCCTGGCGCGCCAGCACAATATCCCCTTCTACGTCGCCGCGCCAATCTCCACGCTGGACCTCAAGCTCAAATCCGGCGAAGAGATTCCAATTGAGGAGCGCGACGCGCGCGAAGTTACACACGTCCGGGATCAGAGGCTCGCGCCCGAAGGCGTGGAGGTCCACAATCCCGCTTTCGACGTCACACCGAATGAATTGATCGCGGCAATCATCACGGACAAAGGCGTGGCCCGGCAACCTTACACGGAAAGTTTGCGGCAGCTCGCCGCGTCGTGAGAACTTTTCAGGCGGCGAAACGGCTCTGCTTCCACCAGTCAATCGTTTTCCGCAAGCCTTCTTCGAGACCTATTTTCGGCTCATAGCCCAAAAACTCCGTGGCGCGCGTGACGTCCGCCAGGCTGTGGCGGACATCCCCTGCGCGAGGGTCTCTGTATTCGGCCTGCACGTCTGTACGCCCCGTGATCTTTTTGAGCAGTTCGAGGAGTTGGTTAAGCGTGACTCTTTCGCCGCGCGCCACGTTGATGACTTTGCCGATCCCTTTGGTGGTTCGGGCGGCGAGCATGTTGGCCGCAACGACATCCGCGATGTAGGTGAAGTCGCGCGACTGCTCGCCATCCCCGTAGATGACTGGCTGCTCGTCGCTCAGAAGCGCGTCTATGAAACGCGAGATGACGCCCGAATACTCGGAGCCGGGGTCCTGGCGCGGGCCGAAGACGTTGAAGTAGCGCAGGGAGACTGTCTCAAGATTATAGGAACGCGTGAAGACCTGTGCGTAGTATTCGCCGACAAGTTTGGCGACGGCATACGGCGAAAGAGGGTCGGGTCGCATCTCCTCCTGTTTCGGGAGCTGCGGCTGATCGCCGTAAGCCGAACTCGACGCGGCGTAAACGACGCGCCTGACGCCGCTCAGGCGCGCCGCATTGAGAAGCTGGAAGGTCGCGTCAACGCAGGCGACGTGCGTTTCGACAGGATTTTTCACCGAACGCGGGACGGACGGAATCGCCGCCTCGTGAAAGACCAGCTCGACGTCTTCGAGCGCGCGCCTGAGGGCCGCCTCATCCGCCAGACTCGCTTCCTGGAAATCAATCTCGCCTCTGATCTCTTCAAGGTTTTCGCGGTGCCCTGTTGAAAGGTCGTCAATCACGCGCACGCGCGCGCCATCCCCTGCGAACGCCTCCGCAATGTGCGAGCCAATAAACCCGGCCCCTCCCGTGACGAGTACGATTCCTGAAAGAGACATAAAATAGGGGTCGGGGGTTGGGGGTCGGGGGTCAGCGAGTCGTTTTACCGACCCCCGACCCCCGACCCCTGTCCCCTGTTTACCTTCCTACTCCGACGTAGTCGAATCCGAGTTCCCGCATGTCTTCGGGCTCATAAATGTTCCGCAGGTCCGCGATCTTGGGCTCTCGCATCAGGCCGCGAATGCGCTTCATGTCGAGGGCGCGGAACTGGTTCCATTCGGTCATGAAGACGAGGACGTCAGCGCCCTCTACGGCCGCGTATTCGTCCTCCGCGTATTCGATGTCCGGGAGGACCTTGATCGCCTCTTCCTTCGCCACGGGGTCATAAGCGCACACGCGCGCGCCGCGCTCCTGTAGGCCCCGTATAATATCAATGGACGGGGCTTCGCGCATATCATTAGTCTCGGGCTTGAACGAGAGCCCCAGGACCGCAATCGTCTTGCCCTTGAGGTCGCCCGCCAGTTTCTCGATCTTGGGAATCATGGCGGCGCGCTGGCGCTCGTTAACTTCGATGACCGAGTTGACGATTAACGCCTCGACGCCAAATTCCCGCGCGACGGAGACCAGAGCGCGCGTGTCCTTCGGGAAACACGAGCCGCCGAAACCGGGGCCCGGGTGAAGAAACTTGCGTCCGATGCGCCCGTCCATTCCGATTGCCCGCGCAACATCGTGCACGTCGCAGCCGATCAGGTCGCAGAGGCCCGCGATCTCGTTAATGAAGGAGATCTTGGTGGCGAGGAAAGCGTTGGCCGCGTACTTGGTCAATTCCGCCGCTTCAAGCGAGGTGATGACGAAAGGGGTTTCGATCAGGTAGAGCGGGCGATAGAGGTCTTTCATAATCGCAATCGCCTCTTCGTCGCGACTGCCGATGACGACGCGGTCCGGGCGCATGAAATCGTCTATGGCCGCGCCCTCGCGCAAAAACTCAGGGTTCGAGACGATCCCGAAATTGTTTCGCCCCTTCTGATGCTCGCGCACCAGTTTTCGAAGCTGCTCGCCCGTGCCTACTGGTACGGTAGATTTGGTGACGATGACCTTGTACTCGTTCATGTGCTCGGCGATGGTGCGCGCCGCCGCTTCGACGTAAGTCAGGTCGGCCGAGCCATCCTCGCGCGGCGGCGTGCCGACCGCCAGGAAGATGACGAGCGCCTGCTCGACCGCAGCTTTCAGGTCGGTTGTGAAGTGCAGGCGGCCCGCCTGCATATTTTTAGTGACCAGTTGTTCGAGGCCAGGCTCATAAATCGGAATGATGCCCTCACGGAGCCGTTCGATCTTCTCTTTGTCAACGTCCACACACGTAACGTCAACGCCGAACTCAGCGAAGCACGCGCCCGTGACGAGTCCGACATAGCCTGAGCCGATTACTGCGATATGCATTGTCTTCGTGAATCGTGAATCGTAAATCGTGAATCGTAAATCGTGAATAGACGAACCGTTCTTTCTATTCACGATTTACGATTCACGATTTACGAACAAACGGGTCACGCGGCATCTGGCTCGCGTGACCCGCAAGATTGTAGTCAGGTAGCCGTGCGGTTAAAGCCTGCACGGGATGAATTTGATGGTTCGCTTCGGTTACTTGGTCGGGCTGACAACCGTGACCGTGCCGCCGAAATCAAGATCGTTGTTCTCGCTACGTCCGGCCAGGATTGCTGCCGCAATCGCGCCGCCCGCTGCGAGAAGAAGTGCTGCCAAAGCGCCGCCGCCGATGCCTCTCATGCCTTCGGTCTTCAGACGCGTGCAGCGCGTGCCGGGGGCAGCCTGACCGGCCGTGTCCTGTGAACCGGCGGCGATCTGCGTGGTTTTATCTCCGGCGCGAAGCTCAACTTTGCCCACCTGCGTGGCGACAATCGTGTTACCGCATTCCGTGTCAATGGTGAAGACGTCCGCCTGCGAGTTGTCGGAGACAACCGACCCGTCCTTGGTGTTGACGGTGGCATTGACGCCCTGCGGGACAGAGACGCGGGTTCGTCCGGACTCAAGCGTCGCATTGATGCCCGCATCCGTAAAGTTGATCTTCATAACAGTGCTCGGCAACAGCTCGACGCGGCCGAGTTTGCCAAGGCTGACAACCGCGCTCGAATTGGCTGCCGTCTCAACAGTGCTGCCTGAAAATACGGTCGCACCTGAAATTGCGCTCTGGCCGTTGACGGTGACCTGACCGGAGACCGACAATTCGCCTGATGTTCCTGTTTGCCCCGGCGTCGCCAGCACTAGCATCGAGTACACGCTCAAGACGGCTACTGCCAGGCAGAACGCGATGGTCTTGCGGCTCCAAGTTCTGCTGATCATTAATCTTCCTCCCGTAATGTGAAAAAAAGTTTTGAGAGCGCGCCGCGTACCCCTTTGAAGGATTGGCGGGAGATGGAGTTTTGTGTCTCTCTCGCTAGACCCATCTCGACATTTCAAAGCCGACCGCGCTAAACATTCCTTAAAAAAGCAGGGATTTGAGCCACAGAGGGCTTCTGTATCCTCGCCTTTTTACACGAATCCTGACCCTGTGTCAACAAAGATTTGCGTAACGATGTCACTAACTTAGCACACTTCCAAGCCTTTTTCCAGATTATTTTACTGGCGCCTTTGCTCAAGCGTGAACGGGGCCACAACTTTCAGCCCTTTCCTCGCTGCTGCTGATCTCAAGCGGGCTTCTTCGATTGTGAACGGGGCTCGCCGAATCTCTCAGTTTCCTCATAAATCTCGATAATTGGCTGCCCGTCTGCGCCGACGCGCCCCCTGTACATGCCTTCCGAACTGAAGGAATAAGCGATGTGGCCGTCTTTATCAATGGCGATAATGCCCCCTTTGCCGCCCAGCTTTTTCACCTTATCAATGACGAGATCAGCCGCCACTTTCAGCGATAACCCCTTGTATTCCATCAAAGCAGAGATGTCGTGCGCCACCACCGAGCGAATGAAAAATTCGCCGTCGCCTGTGGCAGAGATTCCGCAGGTACTGTTGTTGGCGTAAGTGCCCGCGCCGATGATCGGGGAATCCCCGACCCGGCCCCATTTCTTGTTGGTCATCCCACCCGTGGAAGTCCCCGCGGCTAGATTGCCGTCCTTATCGAGCGCGACGGCCCCGACAGTTCCGTATTCATGTTCGAACAGCTCCGCGTGAGATTTCTCCTGCTTCTTATCCTTCGGCGCCTTGTTCTTCTCCTCTTCCGCGGCCTTCTCACGCTGCAAAGCTTTCCAGCGCGACTCCGTGTAGAAATAGCTCTCAGGGACCAGCTCGATCCCCTGCTCTTTAGCAAACTCTTCCGCCCCCAGGCTCACCATCATGACGTGCTTTGATTTCTCCATCACGAGGCGGGCCAGGCTAATAGGGTTCTTGATGTGCTTGAGGCCCGCGACCGCCCCGGCCTTGAGCGTCTTCCCGTCCATGATCGAGGCGTCCAGCTCGTTTGTCCCGGCGCTGGTAAAAACGGCCCCCTTCCCAGCGTTAAAGAGCGGCGAATCTTCCATGAATCTGATTGCGGCTTCGATTGCATCCAATCCGGGCCCGCCCTTTTTGAGAATCCCGTAGCCCGTCATCAGGGCCTCCGTGAGCGCCGCGCGGTACTCTTTCTCGCGCTCCGGAGTCATCTGGCTCCTGAGAATCGTTCCGGCTCCGCCGTGAATCACAAACCGGATTTTAGGATCGGCCGAATTCGTTTCAGTGCGCGTCTCTTTCACGCCGTCGCTCGCGGTCGCGTAAAGATGCGCGCTGAGCGCGGCGGCGCCGAATCCCTTAATGCTATCGGCCAGAAACTTGCGACGACTTTCATCCTGTTTCATAGAAGCGTCAGACACCTCCGCCAAAGGATGCGAAAAGCGGCTTTAGTTATTAATTAATCCAAGTTGCCAGTTATAGCTGTTTGGAAAACATTTCAATTGCCACTAGTGCTCTGCAATGAAAGTTTTTTGCTTTAATCAATTGCCACTAGCTTCAGCTAGTGGACATCAGTTGACAGGAAAAATGTTCGGCTTTAGCCGAAAGCTTTCGGCTAAAGCCGGAATCTTTTACTGCCTTATCCTCCAGCTAAAGCTGGAGGCAATTCAAAGAACTTTCATTTCACAGCACTAGTGGCAATTGATAACCAGCAACTTGGATTAAGGAGGATAGCTCCGAAATGGTAGCAGATTAATGCAGTACGCAACAACAAAAGCCCGGCGGACTGCGGGGTTTATTTAAAGGCTATTCTGTCGAGAACGAATTGACCCTGCGGCGGTATAGAAGCAGGCTTTTCAGTCCTGCTTCATCGCGGCGCTCAGCTCTCGATAGACATTTTGCGCGCGCTCGGCGAGTTCTGTGGAGACGGTGACGCGGAACGGATGTTTGGCGACGAAGGGCGGAACCTGCCGAATGTCCGCGCCGAGCGAGCGCAGCGCGGCGACCGCATCCGTGTCCGACAACTCCTCGATGCCGTGCGCTTCGGTCGAGCGCCGGAGCGCGCCGCGCAAGCGGTCCAGCGGCAAATCTCTTTGAGCCAAAACTTTTCCGCGCCCTTGAAAGTCGCCGAGCGCGTAGAGCACCACCTGCTCTATATCAATTGCACTCTCCCGACCACGTTTTTCAAAAAGTGTTGGCTGCCGCATCTCTTGCTGATAAAAAAGCTCCGGATTCGAATCTTACGGCGTGCCGACGCGCCTGGGCCTGCTCGTCGCCTCGCCTGATGTTGATGCCGGGGGAAGCGCGGCTGCCGGTTGCACTTCCTCAGCAGGCCCCTTCCCTTTCTCCTTTTCGATCAACTCAGCCTGCTCATACGGATCGAGCCGGGCGAAGATGTAGAAAAGGCTGCCGGAGCGCACCGTGCCCAGGAATCGGAAGGTGTTGCTATAAATTTCGCCGACGCGCAAGGAAGCAGGTCTCGGCGGGCGCTCAAAGAGATTCACCAACTCATCGTTGGCTGCCGCCTCCAGCTCTGGCAGATAATCGTTCCGGGTTTCGCGCGCGATGCGTATAGCCATCTGCCGGAGAGCGCGGATGCGGTTGGAGTTGCGTATGTAGTAGGCCCTGTTGATCTCGTGCCGGCTCTCGCGCGCGTCAACCACCTCCTGCTCGTTTTTGAGGTAGCCCAGGTAGGCCCGCACGATGGGGCCGAATTCCGAGAGGTCCTCCTCCTGCTGCCGCTGCGCCTGCGCGCCGACGCCCCCCGCAGCGAAGACCAGAACAAATATATAGAGCCAGGTTTTGCTTCTCATCGCTCCTTCGGAATCTTAAACTTCGAGTCGAACCTTTCTGGAAGGGGGCTTTGATGATTTTAGTTTAGCACAAACGCGGGAGGAAGCGCGTTGCGCCGAAGCATCAGCGGTGTTACATTTTCCCTGCAAACAGACTGTGAGTTTCCTTCCCGGAAAGCTGATGGGTGATGAGATTCAAAGGCAGGAGTTCAAAGGCAAGCGCGTCGCCTTAGGCGTTTCGGGCGGCATCGCCGCCTACAAAGCTGCCGAAATCCTGCGCGGGCTCCAGCGCGCCGGGTGCGAGGTGCGCGTCGCCATGACACGCCGCGCCTGTGAATTCATCACGCCCCTGACGTTTCGCGCACTCTCGGGCTCGCACGTCATCGTTGACGATTACGCGCCGGACAATCCGGACCCGATAGCCCATATTACCTTTTCGCAATCGGTTGACCTGCTCTTGATAGCTCCCGCCACGGCCAATATCATCGCGAAATTCGCCAACGGCGTCGCGGACGATTTTCTGACCTCGACCTATCTGGCTGCGAACGCGCCCGTCCTCGTCGCCCCCGCGATGAATACGACGATGTGGAATCACCCTGCGACGCGGCGCAATCTTGAACGGCTGCGCACAGACGGCGTACTGGTGGTCGAGCCGGACGCGGGCGAGATGGCCTGCGGGACCGTTGGGCCAGGGCGCTTGAGCGAGCCGGAGCGGATTGTCGCCGCCGCCCTCGAAATTCTGCGCGCGCCGGAGCGAAAGGCAACGCAGGAGGACCTCTCCGGCGAGCGAATCCTGATCACGGCGGGCGCGACGCGCGAGGAGTTAGACCCTGTGCGCTACCTCTCGAACCGCTCATCTGGCCGAATGGGCTTCGCGCTGGCCGAAGCGGCGCAATCGCGCGGGGCCGAGGTCACAATCGTCGCGGGTGCGACCAGTGTGGAACCGCCCGCCGCAGTCCGAGTCGTGCGGGCGCTTTCTGCGGAAGAGATGCGCGAGGCCGTGATGAAGGAGATCGGCGCGGCGACCATTTTCATCGCCGCCGCGGCGGTTGCCGATTACAGACCGATGAAGCGCGCCGCCAGTAAGATCAAGAAGGCGGGCGAAAATTACACTCTCACGCTTGAGCCGACGCCGGACATCCTCTCGGAAGTCTCGTCTAACAGGCAGAACGGGCTGCTCGTCGTGGGCTTCGCGGCCGAAACGGACGAGGTCTTAAAAAACGCCCGCTCGAAACTCGAACGCAAACGGCTCGACGCCATTATCGCCAACGACATCACGAGCGAGGGCGCGGGCTTCGATAAAGAGACGAACGTCGTCACCATCATCACACGCGACGGCGGCGCACCCATCGAGCTGCCTTTAATGTCGAAGCTCGATGCGGCGCACCGCATTCTCGACGCGGTCACCGGTTTGCGCCGTAGTAACTGATTCCTGAACCAGAGCCGTGTGTCAGTACCGCCTGCGGCGTCACGATTTCGGATTTCGGATTGCGGAATGCGGATTAAAAACCAAGAGCCTCTCATCATTCTTTAAATCCGCAATCCGCATTCCGCAATTGGCACAGGCGGTACTGACATTAAGCCACACTTAACCTATGACCGACGAACAGAAAGCCCCCGCGCCCAAATCCCCACGTCGTGATCCATACCGGCTTGTCGGCGAGACGTTCGACGGGCGTTATTGCCTGGAAGAGTTCGCCGGGATGGGCAGTTTCGGCGCAGTTTACCGCGCGACCGCCACACGCGTCGGGCGCACGGTCGCCGTCAAAATCCTCAAACCCGACCTCGGAGAAGATGAAACGGCTGGCGCGCGCGAGCTGTTCCAGCGCGAAGCCTTAACGGCCGGACGCCTCTCGCACCAGCATATCGTCGCAGTGATAGACGTGGGCGAGCATGAGGGATTCGCCTACATGGTGATGGAGTGGCTGGACGGGCGCACGCTCGAACAGGAGATGCGCGGGCGCGCCCCCTTCACGCCCGAAGAGGCGTCGCGACTGCTCGGGCAGATTTCAGACGCGCTCCAGTTCGCGCACGATGCGGGCGTCATCCACCGCGACATCAAGCCTTCCAACATACATCTCGGCACAAAGGACCGCCCCTTCGTCAAGATGCTGGATTTCGGCATCGCCAAAGTAATTACTTCGTCCACGGCCGTCGCTGCGAGCCGCATCGCGGGCACGGTCTCCTACATGTCGCCGGAGCAGATTACCGGAAGCGTGATTAATCACCGCTCGGACATCTATAGCTTAGGAATCGTGCTCTACCAGATGCTCACCGGCACGCTGCCCTTCGTAGGCGAATCGCAGGGTCACATCATCCAGCAACATATCGCCGAGCCGCCACCGCTCCTGACAAACGCGCGCCCCGATCTGCCTTATGCGCTTTCAAGCGTCATCCAACGCGCGCTCGCCAAGAACCCTGAAGAGCGACAGCATTCGGCGCGAGAACTGAGTCAGGAGTTCTCGGCAGCGCTTCGCCCCTCAAACCAGCCGACGCAGGTTTACACAACGCATGATGCGGAGCGCAGGCAGACGCAGGAAGAGAGAGGCGCGCAAGCTCCCCCCACTTTGCCGCCAACGTATGTTCTCCCGGAGCAAAGAGACTACATACCGATTCAACAGCCTGAGCAACCCCGCGACCAGAGGTTCTACACGCCGACGACAATTGAAGGGGTCGGCGCGCAAACCCCTTATGGCCGAACGCAACGCGCGAATGAGCTGCCGCCGACACAGGTTGTTCCTCCTCCTGATTGGAGAAGACAGCAGCAGCCGCTCCAGCAGCAACAGTGGCAAGCGCCGCGCATGAGTCCTGCACCATCAGCAGGTTTCTTCAGGAGACCGGGCTATTTACGCACCTTTGTGTTGACGAGCATCTCCTGCTTCCTCTTGCTCATACTTATCGGGCAGCTCCATAGCTACAGAGGTGATTTATTACAACCTTTCGGCGTTTTGCTGACTGGGGTTGGCTGCGGGCTGATAGCGATGGGGATGAGAGTCATTATCAAGAAGAGAAGGGGCTCATCTCCCGCATATGATGGTTCAGCAGCCCCGCCCGGACACCTGCAGAAACCTGTGGCGCAGAGCAAAGGCATGGTCTCTATGTTCGTTTTCGCGCTCGCGGGCGCTGTGATCTTCTTTCTTTTGCGTAAAATTTTCCCCCACGCCTTAAGATATATTCCCTACTATTACAGCGGATACAGCCTTGAGTACGAGTACTATAGCCACAACTATTACAGTAATTTTGCCTTCCCTATCTTTGGCGCGATGACCGGCATTTTCATCTCCGCCTTTTTTAATTCGGGCATCTGGTCTGCCCGACCCGGCAAGCGAGCTAAAGCTTTCGTCGCCTATGGCGCGCTCGGCGCGGCTGTGGCGATGTCAACTTACCTTTTCTACGAACCCGATTTCTCTCTCGTCCTCGCCCCAATCGGTTTCGTGAGCGGGTTGATTGTCTGCGGTGTTATAGTCGTCATTCAAAAGTTTAAAGGGCGGAGCCAGCAGTAACCTCCGCAGGGATAAAAAGGCTCAATGCAAAAATCACCCCGCCGCGATCCATACAGACTGACGGGCGAACTGTTCAGCGGGCGTTATCGGCTCGAAGAGTTCGCCGGCATGGGGAGCTTCGGCGCGGTCTATCGGGCCACAGACACGCGCGTCGGCCGCACTGTCGCAGTCAAAATCCTCAAGCCCGATCTCGGGGACGATGAGACCGAAGGGGCGCGCGAGCTGTTTCAGCGCGAGGCTTTGACCGCCGGGCGGCTCTCACACCCGCACATCGTCGCCGTCACGGACGTCGGCGAGGAATCAGACTTCGCTTATCTCGTCATGGAGTGGCTCGAAGGCACGACGCTCGAAGACGAGCTGCGTAAACGCCAGCCCTTCTCGCCCGAAGAGTGCGCCGCGCTGCTCGGCCCGATCACGGATGCGCTCTCTGCGGCGCACGACTCGGGCGTCATTCACCGCGACATCAAGCCCTCAAACATTCACCTCGGCAGGCGCGAACGGGCTTTCATCAAGGTTCTGGACTTCGGCATCGCCAAGGTCGTCACGTCTTCCACGGCCGCCGCCGCGAGCCGCATCGCCGGGACCGTCAACTACATGTCGCCGGAACAGATCGTCGGCAGCCGCATAGACCGCCGCAGCGACATCTATTCTCTGGGCATCGTGCTCTACCAGATGCTCACGGGCGATCTGCCTTTCAAGGGCGAATCGCAGGGCCACATCATTCAGCAGCACATAGCGGAGCAGCCGCCCTCGCTGGCGCAAGCGAGGCCAGACCTCCCGCCCGCACTCTCACGCGTCATTCAGCGCGCGCTCAGCAAACTCCCTGAAGCGCGCCAGCAAACCGCGCATGAGCTTTACATGGAATTCGCGGCCGCGCTTAAAAGCAGTGAAGCTCCCACACAGCATATCCATTCGGGCCAGTTGAAAACAGAGGTGCTGCCGCCGCCCTCCCTGCCGCCGACCGTAATCGCTCATCAATACGCCGAGCCGCCAGTCGGGCAGCGCTTTGAGCCACAGCCGCCCTTGCAGAACTTCCGACCACAGCAGCAGGCGACGATCCCTGTTTCGCCTGCGGTCACGAATAATTCTCCTCCAACTTCGGGGATGCCGTTCGTATCCGGCCACCAGCCTCTTTTTGCAGCGCAGTATCCGCCGGTGAATAACCGCGCGCTGGCGACGCTGCCTTACTTCGCCGCCGGCGGAGCAATTCTCCTCCCTCTCCTCGGCATCCTGATCGGGCGCGTGGTGGCGCACAACTGGCTCTTCACGGAGCGGCCCAAATTCGTGTTCGTCGTCATCGGCCTTATCGTCTTCGGCCTGTTGTTCGGCATGACTCTTTCGGGCCTGCGGCGACCCGCGCGCGTAGCTCTTTTCGTGCTCGGGGGCATGGCCCTACTTTTCCTGTTAACTCTCGTAGCCCCGAGTCTCGTGGGCGTCAATTGGAACTTCGACGAGGGACATCGTTACCGCTACCTGTTGTTTCATAATCTGTTCGTCGGGGCGTTGCTGGGCCTGACGGTCTCCGTGCTCTTCTCGCCCGCGAGGCGTGTGCGAGGTGTTAAGCCCTACTTGCTGTCGGGAGCAACCTGGGCGATCATTCTGATGCTGCTCTATTACATCTTTCAAATAACGACGTATCCGAAGACCGAATACGGAGAATTAATCGAGCAATTATCGCCCGGTGATTTTGAGCAGCACCCGACTTTCAACATCGCCATCAGATATTTTTTCTGGACGAAGCCGGTCGGATTGCTGGTCGCGGCCGCGCTCGGTTTTATCATCGGGGCGGCGACCGCGAGCCTCCGAGTCAGTTATAAAGAGAATGTGAGATAATGTTTTCCGAATCAGGGGGAGTCAAACACAGAGTTGAAAGACGAATTGCTGGAACTGATCAGAGACGCCGCCGAGCACGTTTCATACCTGCGCGAACTGGGCGTCAGCGGCGTTGAAGGTTCTTCAATCTCAAGCGGAGCGCAGCAGGCCCCTGTTGTTACCACCACGTTGAAGCCGAAGACGGAGGCGAAGGCGCCCATCTCCAACCCTGCGCTCAGACGCAACGCACAGGCTTCGGCCAAAACAGATTCGTCCCCCGCTTTGCCCCCAGAGAGAGCGCCCCGCCCTTCATTACAGGCGGGTGGCGCTTCCACTTCCTCAGAGCAAACAGAGATGGCTAAACGAACCACCAAGAGGACGCCGGAGCTTGAGCCTCCGCCACCGCAGGATACGCTCTTCGGCGAGATTACGCCCAAGGACGAGGCTTCTTTGCCGAAGTCGAACGAGACGCTCGAAGACATCTGGAACGACATAGGCGAATGCACGCGCTGCCCGCTCGCGGCGGGGCGCACGCACATCGTCAACAGCGAAGGCAACCGCAAGGCACGCCTGCTGTTCGTCGGCGAAGCGCCGGGCGCGGACGAAGACATGCAGGCGCGACCCTTTGTCGGGCGCGCCGGACAGCTTCTCAACAAGATCATCGAGGCCATTGGCCTGAAGCGCGAGGACGTGATGATCGGCAACGTCAACCGCTGCCGCCCGCCGCAGAACCGCACGCCGACGCTCGA
>DASVXV010000159.1:0-35151 GCA_036392495.1 Pyrinomonadaceae bacterium
CTCCCACTCCGGCAACCCTTCGACATTGACCTTCCCGTTCAACGTCAACGGCATCTTCCGCAAGTACACGTAGACCTCCGGCACTGTCTCCAACAGCACTCGCTCCGCCATGTGCCGCCGCAACTCTTCACTCTCGATCTCCCGGCGTGCGACGTAGTAGCTGACCAGAGCCTCCCGCCCACGCCCATCCTGCCGCACCAGCACCAGGCTGTCGCGCACCCCAGCGTGGCTGTTCAAGGCTGCTCTCAACTCTCCCAACTCGACTCTCACTCCACGGCGTTTGACCTGCTCGTCCGAGCGCCCCAGATACTCCAGCCTCCCGTCGGCCAGCCACCTGGCTCGATCACCGCTGCGATAGACTCTCTCGCCTGCCTGGTATGGGTCTGCAATGAAGCGCTCTCGTGTCAACTCCTCTCTATTGAGGTAGCCCTGAGCCAGCCCCTCTCCTCCGATGTAGAGTTCGCCTTCGACGCCCACAGGCACCGGCTGCATCCTCTCGTCCAGCACGTAGAGTCGTGTGTTGGCCGCAGGGCGTCCGATTGGCACACACACCCGCGACTGATCCTGCTCCTCATAACGCTGGACGCTACAGCCGACGGTCGCTTCCGTCGGTCCATACTCGTTGTAGAGCTGTACATTCCCGCCGAAACTCTCAACAACGGCCTGCCCCAGTTGTGTTGGCAAGGCTTCGCCGCCGACGATCAGGCAGCGGAGATTGCTCTCGCGGTTGTCTCTCTCTGCTATCAGTCGCAGGTGGCTCGGCGTCAGCTTCAACGCCTGCGCTTTGTCCTCACTGAGAATCTGCTCCAGGACGCCCTCACGCGCCTCGCCTGGATAGACGACGAGCTGCGCTCCGCTGATCAGAGGCAGGAAGATTGAGGTCACCGTCAGGTCGAAGGCCAGCGACGAGTAGAGAGCAAACGAGAGCGGTTGACCACAGAGGTAGGTCTCAGCGGCCCAGGAGAGATAGTTGACCAGAGAGCCGTGTTGAATCTTGACGCCTTTGGGTTGGCCTGTCGAGCCGGAGGTGTAGATGACGTAGGCTAACTCAGCAGCACTGATAGTGACGGCCGGGTTGTCTGTGCTCTGCTGCTTGAGCTGTTCTCTCTGACTCTCGGCATCCAGACAGAGCACTGTGGCGCTATGCTCGGATAACTGCTCTATCAAATGCTGCTGCGTCAAGAGGACTGAGGCAGAGGTGTCCTGGAGGATGAAGCTGAGGCGTGCCGCTGGATGAGACGCATCCAGTGGGACATAGGCGGCACCGGCTTTGAGCACTCCGAGCAGTGCGACGACCATCTCAACCGAGCGCTCCAACAAGATTCCAACCAGCGACTCTCTCCCGACTCCCAAGTCTCGCAGGTGATGTGCCAGTTGGTTAGCTCTCTCGTTCAACTCCCTGTAGGTCAACTGTTCATCTTCACACTCCACCGCGATGGCCTCGGGCGTGCGTGCCACTTGTGCAGCAAATAACTCATTGAAGCTCTGCTGCGGGTAAGCGCGGGATGTATCGTTGAAATCGAAAAGCAGTTGATGCTTTTGATCGGCGGAGAGCATTTCCAGTTCAGAGATTTTCGCATCGGGCGCATCAAGCAGGCCGTTTAGAATCCGCTCGTAGTGCTCCCCGAATAAGAGAATCGTCGCTCGACTGAAAAGTTGCGGGTTGTAGAGAATTGATGTTGTGACCGCGCTGTCGCTGACCTGAAAAGCGAAAGTAATGTCGTTCTTCAGATGGCCGACGCATTCTCGATTATGCGGATTGTCGAGAATCGCTACCACATCAAGCAGCGGCGCGCGATTGGCTGAATACTGAATGTCTAAGAGATCAAGGATTCTGTCAAAGGGGTATTTCTGATGGGAATAGGCTTCTGAAATGGTGCTCTTGACTGCCAGCAATAACTGCTTGCTCGTCATCTCCGCGCTAATCTGGTCGCGCAGGATGAGCACCTTGTTAAGGGAAGAGGCTCCGCCGTAGCGCTCGTGTATGGCTGTGCCGATGAGGATGTCCGTGTTGCCCGTGTACTTGTGCAGACAAATCTTCTGCGCCGCGACGAGGGCCGTGAGGATTAGTGATTCACTTTTCCCGCAAAGTTTAAATAACTTGCGCGCCGTTTCACCATCCAGAGTGAGATGGACTTCGTCTTTCTCGCTCGCACATGCTTCCGGCCTTGCGTAGTCTAGAGGAAGTCCCGTGACCACGAGTTGACCAGATAATTTCTGTGACCAGTACGCCTTTTCCTTCTGGAGCTTTTTATCGAGAAATTTCAAATTAGTATGACCCATGTTTTCCCAGTATCCGGCGGCAGGAGAAATAGTAACAATTCAAAACTTCATCCCCAGGCTTTTGTCGTAGCCACATTGCACCGTGTCTTCATCTCTTACGGTATTCAACTAACTACCGGGCAGTGTTGTTGAGAGGACAGGTTTTGCACTGGCTGACTGAGGGTCGAATCGGGCGGCTAGCTCCTCGCTTACAAACGGAGCGCTCGCCTGCGCATGTATTCGTCCGGGCCTCCCTTGTGCAAAGGCCATGCCAGCCGGACGGCCTTATTTAAGGGCTTGTTTGGCGGGCTGCGAGGGGCAAACTGATGGCCCGGAGGCTAATGTAGGGCGTTATTATCCTAGTGGGGCGGCAGGTACGTGGGATTCCCCCTTGTAACCCAGCTTCATGAGTAGGTCTCTTTTACCCTAGCTCGCCGTGGCCCTGTTTTACGGTTTCCCGACCGCGCGCTTTGACCATCCGTAACGCCGTAAAAACGTCTGAGGCGCGTAGACGGGAACACGTGTTCCCGTCTCCGCGCCCCCTGTGCCGGGACGGCCCGTCGTCCGTCTGTTCGGCCTGTAAGTGAAATTGCGCGCTAGAAGGAGAAGCTGCCCTCAAAGTCGTCCACCTCGACGATTCGTTCGAGCGCGAGAATCTCCTCATCCGTGAGAATCTCCAAATCGTCCAGGCGCGCCTCCGGCTGTTCCACGATGCTCGCGAGTAGTTTCTCGAAGTGCCTCTGCATCCGCGAGATCGTGGCGTCTTCAAACAGGTCGCGGTTGTATTCGAGCCACCCGACCAGGCCCTCCTCGGTCTCGGCCATGTTCAGTACCAGGTCGAACTTCGCCGTTCCGTTGTCTACGGATTGAACCTCCAGCGTCAGACCTGACAGCTCAAGGGGTGGCATGGGGGCATTTTGCAGCGTGAAGACGACTTGAAGGAAAGGTGTCTGTCCCAGGTCACGGCTCAGGTTCAAGTCTTCGACCAGTTTCTCGAAAGGCAGGTCCTGGTGAGCGTAAGCGCCGAGGGTGACCTCGCGCACTCGCTTGAGCAACTCGCAGAAGGTTGGATTCCCCGAAAAATCGCTCCGCAGCACCAGTGTATTGACGAAAAAGCCGATGAGGTCTTCGATTTCGCCTCTTGTACGATTGGCGATTGGCGTCCCGACAATAATGTCCTCCCGGCTGGTGTAACGATGGAGCAACGCCTTGAAGGCCGCCAACAGTGTCATAAAGAGCGTCGTTCCCTCTCTGCGACTGAGCGTCTTGAGTTTCTCGGTGAGGTCGCCCGGAAGGCGAACGGGGATGTGCGCCCCACGGAAGCTTGGCGCCGCTGGACGCGGGTGATCCGTCGGCAGTTCGAGGGGGGTGAGAGTTCCGCTCAACTGCCTCCGCCAATAAGCCAGTTGTGACTCCAGCACCCCGCCCGTGAGCCACTGACGCTGCCAGTGGGCGAAATCGGCGTACTGAAGCGAGCGCTCAGGAAGAGGCGAAGGCAATCCCTTGGAGAAGGCTTCGTAGAGCGCCGCCACCTCACGTATGAGCACACCCTTAGACCAATCATCACTGACGATGTGATGCATGGCGAAGAGCAGCACATGCTCTTGCGGGCCGAGCTGTAACAACGTAGCGCGCAGCAGCGGGCCACGGCTCAAGTCGAAAGGCCGCTGCGTCTCCTCCACAATACGCGCTTCCACTTCCACTTCACGTTCCGTCACGGGCAGGCCGCTCAGGTCAATGATAGGCAGCTCTAAAGATTGCGCCGGGGCTATGACCTGAACCGGTTTTCCTTCTTTCACGGCGAAGGTCGTCCGCAGAGTTTCGTGGCGGCGAATCACCTCGTCGAGGCTTTGTTTGAAAGCCTCGATGTTGAATTGACCCGTTATGCTCAGAATAGTCGGCACGATATACACAGAGCTATTCGGCATTAACTGATCCAGGAACCAGAGCCGCTGCTGCGCAAACGAGAGCGGCAAAGCATCGCTTCTCTCGACGCGTTCAATGGGAGGCGCAATATCCTGTGCCGCTCCAATCTTGATGGCGTTTTCGACGCTGAGGCTCAAGCTCGCCACGGTCGGCGACTCGAAGAGGCTGCGCAACGGCAGTTCAATCTGGAACAGCCCGCGGACGCGAGAGATGATCTGTGTGGCGAGCAGCGAGTGCCCTCCGATATCGAAGAAGTTGTCCTCCGCTCCCACTCGTTGCACGCCTAATACTTCTCCCCAGATGCCAGCCATGATCTCTTCGACCACCGTCTGCGGGGCGACATATCTCTTCCCTACTTCTTCGCTTTCGCCCCCCGCACCCAACAACGCATTCCGATCCACCTTGCCATTGGGCGTCAGGGGCATGCTCTTGACCAATACCACCGCCGCAGGCACCATGTACTCCGGCAACTGCTTCCCGACGCGCTCGCGTATGCGCCTGCCTCTGCCCTCTGCGCGCTCCTGCTGCTGCTGCTCCGCTGACTCTTCTGACTCCCCGGCTTCGCACACGACGTAAGCCACAATCCTCTTCTCCACTCCCTGGCCTGTGACCAGCGCCACAGCCTCGCTCACCCCGGCCTGCTGCCTCAGCGCCGCCTCGATTTCTCCCAACTCGATCCGATACCCTCTGATCTTCACCTGATTATCAGTGCGCCCCAGAAACTCCACGCTCCCGTCTTCCAGCCAGCGGGCGCGATCTCCGGTACGGTAGACGCGCTCGCCGCCTGTGCGGCTGAACGGATGCGGGATGAACTTCTCCGCTGTCAGATGTGGTTGGTTCAGGTAGCCTCTGGCCAGCCCATCCCCGCCGATGTAGAGTTCCCCGGCCACGCCGATGGGGAGGACACGCATCCTCTCGTCCAGTATGTAGATCTGTGTGTTCGAGATCGGCCAACCGATGACAGGTGCTTCTATCTCATCCGTGATGCGGCAGACGGTGGTATCCACCGTGCACTCGGTTGGCCCATAGACATTGTAAAAAGTGATCCACCCACAGTCGGCCAGCAGCCGCCAGGTCGGCTCGTCTAACGCCTCTCCGCCCACAAGGACGAGTTTCGGGAATGGTCTACGCAGGCGCGTCAACCCGGCCCCCAGCAGCAGCTTCAACTGTGACGGCGTGCAGTCCAGCACCTCCAACTCGTGCTCTTGCATGAACGCCATTAGCCCTTCGCCATCAATCCGTATTTCCTCCGGTACGATGTAGAGAGCGTGCCCACTGAGCAATTGCACAATCTGCTTGACTGAAGAGTCAAAGCTCAACGATGCGTTGACGCTCACACGCAGAGATGAACCCTGCCCGGCGTAAACTGACTCTCGTAAACCGGTCACCAGGTTGACGACCGAACTGTGCTTAACGCCAGTTCCCTTGGGCCGGCCCGTCGAGCCTGAAGTGTAAATGATGTAGGCCAAGTTCTCAGGGGCGGCTTTGCGGTCCTCCGGCGGCTGCTCGCTCTCGTTAGCGATCTCCGGCCAGTGGGAATCAATACAAACGACTCGCGCATTGTGCTCCGGCAACCGCTCAAGCAGACGCGCCTGTGTCAACAGCACAGGCGCTCCGACATCTTCCAGCATGAAGGCCAACCGCGGCGTCAAATGGGCCGGTTCTAATGGAACGTAAGCCCCGCCGGCCTTGAGGATGCCGAGCAGACCGACAATCGCCTCCACCGAGCGTTCCATGAATAGCGCGACCGGCACATCGGGCGCGACGCCCAGTTTTCGCAGATGGTGAGCCAGCCGATTGGCTCTCTGATCCAACTCCCGAAAGGTGAGCCGCTCGTCTTTGAAGACGACGGCGACGGCTTCCGGCGTGCGCTCGACTTGCTCCTCAAACAACTCGTATAGACACTGCGTCCCGGGATACTCGCTGCGGGTGTCGTTCCACTGCTCCAGAACTTGCCGCCTCTCTCTTTCACTCAGAACCTCCAGTTGAGCGACTCGCACGCGTGGGTTTTCCAGGACCCGCTGTAACACTTCCTCGAATTGCGTAACGTGGCGCTCAATCGTCTCCACGGTGTAGAAGGCCGGGTCGTAATGAAACGTCAGGCTAAGAGAATCATCTGTGAGAGCGCATGAAAGTCGGAGCTTGAAGCGCTCCGTGCAAGCGTACTTCTGCTGCATCGAAAACCCGACGCCGACGGCAGACTGAATGAGAGGCAGGCGCTCCGACTCAAAACCGTAGCACAACGCCTGCTCCGCCGGAACTTCAACTCCGGCGGCGGCCAGAAACTCTTCCCATGAGTAGTACTCTTGCCGCTCGTGAGCCTCGCCGACAGACTCATTCAGGTGCGCCAGTAGTTCATCGAATTGAGTTGTCGCCTCGAAAGCGGATTGCACGAAAGGCCACGTGGCATACAGCCCCATCGCCTCCTGCATCTCCTCATACACTCTGCCGGAACAGAGCACATGAGTGGTAATGACTGTTTGATCTGTGAGACGCTGAAGCAGGGTTTGCCAGCAGGCCAAGAGGAGAGTCTCGGACGCGACCGCATACTCACTTGAGATAGCGGCGACCCGCCGCACCAAGTCCGGTCTCAGTTCCAGAGTCAAAGCTGCCGGCTCATAGCGAGGAGTCTCGCGGGGCAGCTTCTCCAGAGGCAAGGCGAGAGCAAGAGCATTATCCAATTGCTGTGTGCGCCAGAATTGCTTCTCTGTCTCGCCTTCCTCGCTCTCCAGCAACTCGTTCTGCCATTCGGAAAACTGCACATACTGCACCAACTCTTCGGACGGCTCTCCTCCAAGCAGGCATGCCTCGTAAGAGCGACTGATTTCCGGCAGCAGGTTATCGAGCGTCGCCGAGTCGGCGCACAGAGAAGGGAGGGTAGCGATTAAGAGATGGTTGTCCTCGGAGAGGCTCAGCAGCGAGAAGCGGGCCAGGGGGCCTTTCTCAAAGTCGAACGGGATCGAACAAGCGTCGGCCAAGTGCTGTTTCAGGAGCGCCCGTTGCTCGTCCTCGCGCCGGTCGCGTAAATCTACGGTTTGCCAGCAAAGCGAGTCGCCGCTGGCTCGGACCTGAACCGGCACTTTCACGCCGGGCACGTAAGCGAATGTCGTGCTAAAAATCTCGTGTCGCTCGACGACCTTCCCGACGGCCTCTCGCAGAGCCTTTGTCTGCAAGTTGCCTTCGAGCAGAAAGGCGCATTGCGCGCGGTAGGCCGTACTGCTTTGCTGCAACAACCAGACGCGCTTCTGTTGTGGTGATAATCTATAGCCGGCCATTACCTCTTGCCGCTCCCTTAATTACTTCCATTCGTATCTGCACTGTGAAATGCTGTCAACACACGTCCAGGTGAAACTTACTCCAAAGCCTTACGCTTGCTCAGGCTCGGCCATCGCCACGACGATTTT
The DNA here is from genome assembly GCA_036392495.1 of Pyrinomonadaceae bacterium. GTDB lineage: Bacteria > Acidobacteriota > Blastocatellia > Pyrinomonadales > Pyrinomonadaceae > QHXM01. The sequence goes on from DASVXV010000159.1 coordinate 7,593, forward strand.
TCGAGGCCCGACGAATGCCGCCCGGCCGTGCGCGGCGAGAATATTATCCAGCATCAGGATGTCGCCCTTCTGCCATGAGACGGGGAGGCTGCTCTCGCTGTAAGCCTCCTTGATTTCGTTCAACACGGAGATGTCAATCGGAGAGCCGTCGCCGTAGAAGGCGTTGATGTCTAAAGGAAACTCCTGATCTTCGACCACCGAGAGCAGTGATTCCCTGACTTCCGGCTCGAGGCTCATCACGTGATGAACGTGAGCCTGATTGAACCACACCATCTCACCCGTCCGCCGATGCCTGGTCACGGCCTGGCTCACCTGCCACGTCCTCAAGCGGTCACGTCCTCTCCACTCGAACTTGACTCCGCGCGAGCGGCAATAAGCCTCGACCGCCTCTCTGCTCTCCGTCTGGAAAACTTTCTGCCAGGGGAGGCCCAGCCCGTCGCCGTAGTTTCTGACGTACAACACCTTCTTCTCGATGAACCGCTCCCTCAGTTTCGGGTCAAGCAGTTGGAAGACTCGGCGGCTGTCGGCGATGGGCGTCTCGCCTCCCTGTTGTGCCGGTTGGACGCAGAAGAACCAGAGCTTGGTCGGCCAGCTATGCGAGTAAGAGAGTTCATTGTGGAGCAGGATCGGCTGCTGGGCGGGGTATTCTGTCGAAGTGAAGAGCTGACCGCCCACGCGCGTGCGCGGTGTTGACGGTTCGTTGTAATCCAACAGTTCCGCCGTGAGCGAACGCACGACTTTCTCGAACACGGGGAGCGCGTCAACTTTGAAATCGCGGAAGAGGATGCCGCCATGATGCGACAGTTTCTCCCCAATAAACTCTCGGTTGCTTTCTGTCCAGAGGGCCAGGTCAACGTCCCTGACTTTTGGCCGCACAACCAGCGGGAGAGATTGTCCCGGTCGCAGGGGGGCGGTAGTAATCAGTTGCTCCGGCAACACGGTGGGCGGTTTCTTCACCAAACTTTTGAACTTCTTAAAGTTCGACTGCTTGAGTTCTTTCCTCTGCCCAGCCCGCTCCTGTTTTTCCGCCGCGGTCTCGATCTCCAGCGCGTTGATTGGCGTCTCCGGTTGGACGACGATGCTGTGCAGCAGGGTGTTGAACTGCTTCTGCATCCTGGCAATCGTGTCCGCGTTGAAAAGCTCTGTTCGATAAGTAAAGTAGCCGCCGAGCGCACCGCCCGCTTCCGTCATGGCGAGCGTCAGATCGAATCTGACGGTTCCACTGTCGAAGGCCAGAGGCTCAACCGTCAACCCTTCGAGGTCGAAGGAGGGCATCGGGGCGTTCTGCAAAATGAAGACCACTTGAAAGAGCGGCGAATGGCTCGTCTTTCGCTCCGGTCTCAGTTCCTCCACTATCTTTTCAAACGGGAGGTCTTGATGAGCGAACGCGCCCAACGCCACCTCGCGAACGCGCCCCAGCAACTCACGAAAGGTTGGAGTCTTTGAAAGGTCGGTGCGCATCACCAGCATGTTGACGAAAAAGCCGATCAGCCCTTCCGTCTCTTTACGATTGCGGTTGGCGATGTCGGCCCCGACGCTGATCTCCTCCTGCCCGCTGTAGCGATAGAGCAGCACCTGGAAGGCCGCCAGCAACAGCATGAAGAGCGTACACCCCTCGCGCTGGCTCAACTCTTTCAATTGGCGGCTGAGTCCCTCTTCGATTCTGAACTCCTGGCGGGCGCCACGAGAGCTTTGCACAAGCGGACGCGGACGGTCGGTCGGCAACTCCAGCACCGGGGCGGCTCCTGCCAACTGCTCTCTCCAGTAGGAGAGTTGCGCATCGAGGCGCTCGCCCGTGAGCCACTCGCGTTGCCAGGCGGCAAAGTCAGGATATTGAATCTCCAACTCTGCGAGCGGAGAACTCTTTCCGCCTAGGAAAGCAGCGTAGAGGGAGGTCAATTCCCCGACCATCACGCCCATAGACCAGCCGTCACTGATGATGTGATGCATCGTCACTAAGAGCACATGCTCCTGCTCGCTTAGCCGCAGCAACGTCACACGCAGCAGCGGCCCCTGTGACAGGTCGAAGGGGTGACGCGCCTCCTCGGCTGCCAGGCGCAGGGTTTCTGCCTCACGCTGCTGGTCAGGCAGGTGTGAGAGGTCTCGGAGCGGGAGTCGGACAGCGGTTGGTTGGGCGATGACCTGCACGGGCTGGCCTTCGACTTCGGCGAACGTCGTGCGCAGAGACTCGTGACGCCGGACCATCTCGCCGACGGAGCGTTCCATCGCGCTGACGCTCAGCGGCCCGTTGAGTCGCAGGTTGGCGGAAATATTGTATGAGGAGTTGCCCGGCTCCAACTGGTCTAGAAACCACAAACGCTGCTGCGCGTAGGAGAGCGGGCAGGGTCGGGAGCTATCTCTTCTTGGGATGACCTGCGCGCGGGGTGCAGTAATCCCCTTCTTTTTAAGTAAGAGATCAATCAACTGCGCTTTCTCTGCGAGGAGATTGTCCGGCTTGGCAAGGGTCTGACTCATGATGATTATTTTGTGTCCTGCATCTGAGCATCGAGCAGGCTGTAAAGTTCCGTCTCCGAGAATAGTTCCACCTGCTTGAGGGTCTCGGCGATTTCCTCGACGATCTCGCGACTACCCCACTCCCCAGCGATCTGATTAACCAGACCATCAACGGTCGGCTGCCGAAACAGTTGACGGAGCGGCAACTCGACGCGGAAGGCTTCACGCAGCCGTGACATTATCTGGGTCGCGAGCAGGGAGTGTCCCCCAAGCTCAAAGAAGTTATCGCTGATTCCGACGCGGTCCACACCCAAAACCTGTGTCCACATTTCTGCTATAACTTGCTCGGCCGTCGTGCGCGGGGCGACGAAGCTGACGGCCAGTTCGTGCCGGACCTGAGTCGGCGCAGGCAGCGCGCGACGATCAATCTTACCGTTCGGCGTCAGCGGTAGCTCGTCCAGGAGGATGAAAGATGACGGCGTCATGTATTCCGGCAACTTCCGGCGGACGATTTCTCGCAAGTCATCGCCCGTGAGGGGCTGCGTCTCATCAACGACCACGTATGCGACCAGGCGCTTGCCGTTCGCCGCCTCCTCTGTCGCCAGCACCAACGCTTCGCGGACTGACCCGTGTTGCCGCAACGCGGCTTCGACCTCGCCCAGCTCTATGCGGTAGCCCCTGATTTTGACCTGATAATCAAGACGTCCCAAGAACTCTATGCTGCCGTCGGCGAGGTAGCGCGCCAAGTCTCCAGTCTTGTAGAGACGTGTGCCCGCCTCGTCGCCGAACGGGTTCGGGATGAACCGCTCGGCAGTCAACTCCGGGCGCTGCCAATAACCGCGGGCGAGGCCGTCGCCGCCGATGTAGAGTTCGCCCGCCACTCCGACGGGTACGGCTCTCATTCGCTCGTTCAGGATATAAATCTGCGTGTTTGCTATCGGGCGACCGATGGTCGCCCGCCCGACGCCGCTGCGCAGAGCGTGCGTCGTGTAGGTTGTGTCCTCCGACGGGCCGTACAGGTCATTCACTCTCGTAACCTGCTGGTGCTTGTAAATCTGGGCCACCAGTTCGTTCGACAGCGGCTCGCCCGCAAGGTTCACCGTCCGCACGCCCTCCGGCAGCGCCCCCGCTCGCACCAACTCGGACATCGCGGAAGGCACCGTGTTGACCAGAGTCACCTCGCGGGCGGCCTTGAGTTCCGGCAACTGTAGCGCGTCCTCAGCCAAAATCACCCGACCGCCCCAACTAAGAGGCACATACAACTCGAAGGCTGTGAGGTCGAAGCAGACGGAGGTCGAAGCCAGCACCCCGGCCAACTCGGCGTCGGAGAACTGTTCGCGCGCCCAGCACATCAGCACGCAGGCGCTGCGGTGGGTGATGGCGACGCCTTTGGGCCTGCCGGTCGAGCCGGAGGTGTAAATGAGGTAGGCCAGGTTCTCACTGACGACCGCGCTTTCAGGATTCTCCGTCCTCAGCCTTGCTATCTCCGCCTCTTCGACATCAATGCAGAGCACCTTTGCCGTCAGCGCAGGCAACCGCCCCACCAGCCGCGACTTCGTCAGGACGACCTGCACCCGCGCATCCTCAAGCATAAAGCTCAATCGCTCCGCCGGGTACTCAAGGTCTACAGGCACGTACGCTCCGCCCGCTTTGAGCACTGCAAGCAGCGACACGACCATCTCCGGCGTGCGCTCCAGCAGAATGCCGACGAACACTTCCGGGCCGACGCCCTGCGCTTTCAGGTGATGCGCCAGTTGGTTAGCCCGCGAGTTCAGTTCGGCGTAGCTGAGGCGCTGATCTTCGTGAACCAGAGCTATTGCGTCTGGCGTGCGCTCAACCTGCGCTTCAAAGAGTTGATGCAGGCACTGCGCGGATGAATAGTCACGGTGCGTGTCATTCCACTCCACCAATAGTTGTTGGCGTTCCCCCATTGTCAGCAAAGGTAAATCTGAAAGAGGTTTCGACGGATCAGCGACAACACCCGCAAGGAGATTTCGGAAATGTCCTGCCAGCCGATCAATGGTCGCCGCCTCGAACAAGTCGGTGCTGTACTCGATGAACCCGCTCACGCTGCCCGCGTCCGTCTCCGTCAGCAGGAACACGAGATCGAACTTCGATGTTCCGCTCTCGGCGGCGACATGACTCCACGTCAGGCCCGGAATAGACAGAGACTCCGCCGGAGCATTCTGCAAAGCGAACATCACCTGAAACAGTGGCTGATGACTCAGACTCCTCTCCGGCTGTAGCCGCTCCACCAGCTTCTCAAACGGCACGTCCTGATGCCCATACGCACCCAGCGTAGCTTCTCGCACCCGCTTGAGTACCTCTCTGAAACTCGGCTCTCCCGATAAGTCTGTCCGCAAGGCCAGCGTGTTGACGAAAAAGCCGATCAACCCTTCGATCTCACTGCGATTACGGTTGGCTATCGGAGTGCCCACCACCACGTCCTCCTGCCCGCTGTAGCGGGACAACAGCATCTGGAAGGCTGCCAGCAACGTCATAAACAGCGTGCATCCTTCCCGCTGACTTAACTCCCTTAACTCCTGACTCAACTCCGGCGTCAGCTTGAACTCCTGTCGTGCTCCACGATAACTTTGCACGGCAGGCCGTGGACGGTCTATCGGCAGCTCCAGCACCGGCGGTGCTCCGCTCAGTTGCTCTTCCCAGTAGCGTAGCTGTGTGTTGAGCACCTCACCTGTAAGCCACTCTCTCTGCCACGCTGCGAAGTCCGCATACTGTATCTCTAAGTCTGGAAGCGGTGACTGCTGGCCTGCCGCAAACGCTGCATAGAGGGCTTTGATTTCTCTGACCATCACGCCGAGTGACCAGCCATCGCTGATGATGTGGTGCATCGTAATCAGCAACAGATGTTCATCCTGCTGTAGTCGCAGCAGTGAGCAGCGCAGGAGCGGCCCGGCGGCTAGGTCGAAGGGCAGGCGAGCCTCGTGAGCAGCGAGAGAGAGGGCGTGGGGTTGGTGCTCGGTGTCAGGTAGATGAGAAAGGTCGGTGAGAGGAATATTGAGAGCGGAGGGCGGCGAGATGAGTTGGAGGGGCTGACCGTCGAGTTCGGCGAAGGTTGTGCGCAGGGCTTCGTGACGGCGCACGATCTCATTAATCGCTCGCCCAAGCGCCTCCAAATCAATTCGACCATTCAGATGCAGCGCTGTCGGAATGTTGTAGGTTGCATTACCTGGTTCAAGTTGTTCCAGAAACCACAGGCGTTGCTGTGCATAGGAGAGCGTCAGCCGTCCCTCGCGTGAGACGCGAGCCATCTCGGGAATCGCCGCCGTCACATTGGCCGCAGAGGTCTCCCTGATGATTTCGGCCAGACCGGCCACCGTTGGCTTCTCGAAGACGCGACGAAGCGGCAGTTCTACACTAAACTCTCTGCGGACGCGCGAGGCCAACTGTGTAGCCAGCAATGAATGGCCTCCGAGATTAAAGAAGTTTGCCGTCACGCTTACAGCGTGCGCTCCCAACAGCTCTTGCCAGATTTGTGCGAGCCTGAGTTCCAGCATATTGCTCGGCGCAACGAAGTTCTCTTGCGTTTCGACTCCAGTTAAATCGGGAGAAGGCAGCGCCAGCAAGTTGACTTTTCCGTGTGCAGAAAGCGGCAGGGCGTCCAGCAGCGAGATTGACAGAGGCACCATGTATTCCGGCAGCCTCTCTCTGAGATAATCTTTGAGTTGCTCTCCCAGATCGTCTGCGGCCTGAGCTCCGACCTCGTCTCTGGCAACGACATAGCCCAACAACTGTTTGCCTCGATGCTTGTCATCACGAGCGATAACGATGGCCTCTTTCACCTGCTGATGCTGTCGAAGCAACTCCTCGATCTCACCCAGTTCAATGCGGAAGCCGCGCACCTTCACTTGATGATCGCTGCGCCCGATGAAGAGCAAATTTCCATCCGGCAGGTGACGCACGATGTCGCCGGTTCGGTAGAGACGTGCTCCCGGCTCGCGGCTGAAGGGATCGGGAATGAACCGCTCGGCAGTCAAGTCCGGGCGGTTACTATAACCCCGCGCCAGGCTGACGCCGCCGATGTAAAGCTCGCCGGCGACGCCTGTAGGGACGGGCTGAAAGTGACGGTCGAGCAGATAAATCTGCGTGTTCGCTATCGGACGGCCGATGGGGACGGTCCGGTGGTGGCTCGCAGCATCGCACTTGAAGGCGGTCACATCAACGGCGGCCTCCGTCGGACCGTACAGGTTATGCAGTTCGGCATCAACGCTGGCACAGAACTGTTCCTGTAGCTCGGAAGGCAGAGCTTCGCCGCTACAGATCACGCGCTTGAGCGAACTGCGCCGCACAAGATTCGGCTCTTCGAGAAACGCTCGCAGCATCGAAGGCACAAAATGGAGTGTCGTAATCTGCTCGCGCGCGATCACCTGCGCCAGATACGCGCTGTCCTGATGACCTCCTGGTCGGGCGACGACCAGCCGCGCTCCGACCAGTAAGGGCCAGAAGAACTCCCAGACCGAAACGTCGAAGCTGAAAGGAGTCTTTTGCAACACGCTGTCTGCCGCATCAAGCCGGAAAGCCTCCTGCATCCAGAGCAGACGATTGCAGATGGCTCGGTGCGTGTTCATCGCCGCCTTTGGCCTGCCGGTCGAGCCGGAGGTGTAGATGACGTAAGCCAGATTCTCAGGCACCAGCGGCGTGGACGGATTGTCAGCACTCTCCTGCGCGAGCGATTCCCGCAACGCATCCAGACAGACGACCTGCCCATCGTAGGCGGGCAGCGAATCCAATAAGTTTTGCTGCGTGATGAGCACGGGCACGTGCAGGTCCGCAAGCATAAAGGCGAGGCGCTCCTGCGGGTACGCAGGGTCGAGCGGCAAGTAAGCGCCGCCGGCCTTGAGAATGCCAAACAGGGCGACGACCATGTCAGCCGAACGCTCAAGGCGAACAGCCACGGTCGTGTCCGCCGCGATTCCAGAGCGGCGCAAACGGTGCGCCAGACGATTGGCTCTCTGATTCAGTTCCGCATAAGTCAGCCGCTCCTCCTCGAAAACAACCGCTATGCTATCGGGCGTGCGCCTGACCTGTGACTCGAAGAGTTGATGCAGACAAACCTCGCGTGGGTAGCTGCGCGCGGTCTCGTTCCATTCCTGCACGATTCGTCGCCGCTCCTCTTCCGCCAGCAGCGGCAACAGGGCGATGGACTGTTCGGGGTTAGCGACGATTGATTCGAGCAACGTCAGAAAGTTGCCGGTCATTCTCTCAACTGTCGCGGCATCGAAGAGGTCTGTTTTGTATTGTAACGTGCCGACGATTTCGTTCTCACGTTCCGCGAGATTCAGCGATAGATCGAAACGCGCTGTTTCCTCGTCAATGGCCACAGGACTGAGCTTTAGCCCGGTCAACTCGAAGGGTTCGTCCGGGACGTTCTGCAAAGCAAACATCACCTGGAACAGCGGTTGATGACTGAGACTGCGCTCGGGCTGCAACTCCTCGACTAACTTCTCAAACGGCACATCCTGATGCGCATATGCTCCTAACGTTATCTCCTTGACTCGCCGCAGCACTTCGCGGAAGCTCGGCTCCCCCGTCAGGTCTGTCCGCAACGCCAAAGTGTTGACGAAAAAGCCGATCAACCCTTCGATCTCACTGCGATTGCGATTGGCGATGGGCGAGCCGACCACGACATCCTCCTGTCCGCTGTAGCGGGACAAGAGCACCTGGAAGGCTGCCAGCAGTGTCATAAACAAGGTGCAGCCTTCTCTCTGGCTCAACTGTGTCAGGGCCGTCGTCAACTGCTCGGAGAGAGAGAATGCGTGACGTGCTCCGCGATAGCTCTGGATAGCAGGCCGTGGACGGTCTGTCGGCAACTCCAGCACGGGCGGCGCTCCTTGTAACTGCTCTTTCCAATACTCTAACTGCTGGTCGAGCACATCTCCGGTGAGCCACTCTCTCTGCCAGGCAGCAAAATCAGCATATTGAATCTCCAACTCTTTGAGCGGTGACTCTGCTCCGGCGGCGAAGGCGGCATAGAGAGCTTTGATCTCCTTGACCATCACACCCAGCGACCACCCGTCGCTGATGATGTGGTGCATGGTCACAAGCAGGACATGCTCTTCTGTCTCCAGTCGTAGCAGTGTGGCTCGCAGCAGCGGGCCTGCGGAGATGTCGAAGGGGAGGCGTGCCTCTTGAGCGACGAGAGTAAGGGCGTGTGGTTGGCGCTGGTCATCTGGCAGATGAGAGAGATCTGTGAGTGGAACGTTAATAGCGCCCGGCGGCGAGATGAGTTGCACGGGCTGGCCGTCGACTTCGGCAAACGTCGTCCGCAAGGCTTCGTGGCGGCGGACGACCTCACTCAGCGCTTGCCGGAGAGCGTGTGCATTCAATTGTCCGTTGAGACGAATGGCGATCGAGCCGTTATAAAAGGAGTTGTCCGTTTCAAGCTGGTCGAGGAACCATAGGCGTTGCTGGGCATAGGAGAGCGGACAGAAGTCTGTCTCCTTCCGGCGAGGGATGGATTGGCGTTTCGCAGCCTGCGCGCGTTTTTGCTTGAGTCGCAACTCAAGAAGCGCACGCTGTTCAAATGTGAGTTCCGAAAGCTTTTCTATAGTTATGCTCACTTTGCACCGTCCCTGGTTGAAGCTTTACCCCGCTTGAAGCGCGGCTGCTAAATCCGGCTCGGAGAGTTGCAACAACTCCTCCAGCATCTGGTTCATCTCTTGATCGTCGGCTTGAGCGATCTGCATTTGAGTTATCGCCAGAGCAAATCCCGCGACGGTCGGCTCTTCAAAGAGCACGCGGAGCGGCAACTCGATTTGAAAGATTTCGCGGAGTCGGGTGGTCACACGCGTCGCCAGCAGCGAGTGGCCGCCAATCTCGAAAAAGTTATCATTGAGGCTCACGCGCTCGACTCCTAGAATCCCGGCCCAAACTTCTGCTACCTGTTGTTCGGTTGGCGTGCGCGGAGCGACGAAGGTTTGCTTTGCGCGCTGCCTGACATCCTCCAGCGTCGGCAACGCACGGTAGTTAATCTTGCCATTGAGCGTGAGCGGCAGCTTTTTCAGGTGGACGAAGATGCTGGGGAGCGTTTCATTGAGAATGGTCGCAGAGAGGAAGTCGCGTAGCTGGCTTGAATCCAGTTCCTGTCGTGAGACGTAATAAGCGACCAGCACGTCCAGGCCGCTCTTGTCTTTGACCATTGTGACCACACTATCCCTGACATGCTGATACTTATTCAGAGCATGTCTGATCTCATTCAACTCGATGCGGAAGCCATGGAATTTGACCTGATTATCCGCCCGACCGACAAATTCAACAGCCCCGTCATGGCGGAAGCGTGCCAGATCGCCGGTTCGATACAGCCGTGTTCCCGGACGACCGCTGAAAGGGTTGGGGACGAACTTCTCGGCAGTGAAATCCGGCTGCGAGAGATAACCGCGCGACACGCCAGCCCCGCCGATGAACAACTCGCCGAGCGCTCCTGTCGGAACAGGTCGGAGATCGGCATCCAGTAAGTAAATCTCCGCGTTGGGGATGGGTCGGCCAAGCGGGACGACCGCGGCTCTCTCGCCGATGCAATGTTTCTCAACGTGAAAGGTAATTGCGCCGACGGTGGTTTCTGTCGGGCCATAATGGTTGTAGAGTTCACAATCCGGGGCCAGCCGTCGCACAGTCTCCACCAAATCCCAGTGCGACGCTTCGCCGCCCAGAACGAGGCGGCGGCGCGGAAGGATTTTTTCCGGCTCAGGCGAGGCCAGCAACGCTTCCAAATGCGACGGAACTATTTTGAGCAGATCAACCCGTTGACGGCTAAAGTATTGAGCCATGGCGTCGGGGTCGCTCGCACGCTCCTGCGCAATGATGTGCAGGCAGCCGCCCAGACAGAGCGCGGGAAAGATAGAGGTATGGCCGAGGTCGGCGGCGAAGGTGGAGACGGTCGCATAGCTTTCTACCGCCGACAGGTCGAGTCGCTCCTCGACGGCCCTCACGTAGTTGACCAACTGCCGATGCTCAACCAGCACTCCTTTTGGTCTGCCCGTCGAACCGGAGGTAAAAATGACGTAGACCAGATTCTCCGGCGTCGCTCCGCTGCGAGGATTGTCTCGACTCTCGCGCGCGATCTCCTCCCAGTCCGTATCAAGGCAGATGACTTTCGCTGCATGGGCCGGTAGCGCCCCGGCCAGCGGCTGCTGTGTCAGCACGGCGAGCGGTTGCACGTCTTCCAGGATATAACCGAGACGGTCTTTCGGCTGCGCGGGTTCGAGCGGAACGTAAGCGCCTCCGGCCTTCAGAACAGCGAGCATGCCGATAATCATCTCGCCGGAGCGTTCGAGACAACTCCCGACCGTGACCTCCGGCCCGACGCCCAGTTTCCTGAGGTGGTGCGCTAATTGATTGGCGCGGGCGTTCAGTTCGGCGTAGCTCAACTGCTCGTCCTCGAAGACGACGGCTATGTTGTCAGGAGTACGCGCGGCCTGGGCTTCAAACAACTCGTGGATGAGTTGTCCTTGAGCAACTTCCTTCTCCGTGTTGTTGCACTCGATCAACAGGCGCTGCCGCTCGGCGTCGCCGACCACTTCCAGATTTCCGATGAACGCTTCAGGGTCATTGATAGCGCTCCCGAGCAGCACGTGAAACTGTTCGGTGAGAATACTGATGGCCTTGCTGCTTAGCAGAGCCGAGTCGTAATGAAAATCGATGTCGAGGGATTGGCCTTTCTCCAGGCAGCACAGCTTCACTTTGAAGCGGTCTGAGACGACGTGCTGCCTGTGGAGCGCAAACTTCAAAATGTCAGACGATTGCTCCTGCGGCCATTCGCCGTACTCAAAGAGAGCCGCAAAGAAACTCTCAGCCAGATTATTTCCCGCCGCGTCGTAGTGTTTCTCCCAGGCGAAATACTCCTGCCACTCGTTTGCGCTGCGGCTTGCTTCAGCGCCCCTTTTGAGGATGTCGCTGAAACGAGAATCCGCCGCCAGGCGAGCCGTGAGCGGCAGCCACTTGGCAAACAGCCCGATGGCTGCTTCTAACTCCTTGTAGCCTGAGCAGAGATTGCCGATTACGATGTTCGTCTGTCCGGTGTGCCGCCAGAGCAATGTCTGCCAGCATGCTCTCAGGAAGTCGGCGACCGTCACTTCATACCTCGGAAGAATCGCTCTCAATCGAAGGATGAGTCCGTGATCCACCACCAGTTTAAAGTGTGCGGGCGAGAAGCTTGCTTCGTCGGAGAGGTTTTCCTCGAAAGGTAATTTCAGAGAGACGGCGTCGGCGAACCTTTGCTTTTCCCAAAAATCTCTTCCGGCCTCGGCCTCCTCGTCTTCGAGCAGTTCGTTTTGCCATTGGGAGAAATCCGCATACTGGAGCGGCTCTGCCGTAGAGTCGGCCTCCTCTGCGCCAGCCGAGATTAGCGAGCGGCTAATCTCGCTCATCAGGTTTTTGAGAGCGTTCGCGTCCCCGCACAGGGCGGGCATGGTCACGCTCAAGCAATACCTGGTCGCCGATAGTTGAATGAGACAGAGATGAAGCAGAGGCCCGCGCGCCAGGTCGAACCTGCGCTCGCCTTCCTCTCGCAGTATCTCGTCGAGCATTGTCTCCTGTTCCTGTGCGGGAGAGCCGCTCAAGTCGGCGCGACGCCAGGCGGGCTGCGAGTCGTCGGCGATGACCTGAGAAGGCACTTTTATGTCGGGCTGGCGGCGAAAAGTCGTGCGCAGGATTTCATGGCGATTGATGACCTTGCGGAAGGCGTCGGCCAGAGCCTCGAATTGAAGCTCGCCTTCAATCAACACTGCACACTGACTGCGGTAAGCGAGGCTGTCCTGCTGCAACAACCAGACACGTTTCTGTTGCGGGGAAAGCTGGAAGCCTTGGATTATCTCTTGCATGACTGATCCCAAATAAGCTGTGTTAGGGTTTGCGCAACTGGTGGTCACGATCAGACTGGCCGACCCTCAAGCGGAAGCAAGAGGGGAGAGGGTCCGCCGACCGCTGGCACAAGTGGCGCTGAAACTGCGTCTCCATCTCAAGCGGCGGTAGCCAGAGCTGGCAAAGCCCATCTGCTCGCCTGCTCGATCACTCTTTGCAGGTACTGCTGTTGCAGACGCGCCTTTTGCTCGCTTGGCACCGAGGCGATCTCCAACGACAGAAGCTTGTGCGCCGACTCCATGAACGTCTTGAAACGTTCGACTGAAATACCCTTGCCGATCAGGTAGGGAATGATCCAAAAATCGAATGACCACTGCGGCAGCCAGAGCGATTCGTCAACGGAGAGGAACATCCTGTCAATATGATCCATCGCCTCAAGGCTATCCATCGTCGCGTGTGTCCAGACGAAGCCGTCACCTTTAATCTGGTATTTATCCTTCTGGCGATAAATCGGCGTGCCGGGCTCGCAGTACCACATCTGCGCGCGATAATAGTCGGGCTTGTTTTCCTTGATGAAGTCAATGGTTTCGTTCACGGTCTCTTCCGTTTCTCCGGGGAAGCCGACAATGAACGAGCCGAACGTCAGGATTCCGTACTTGCGCAGCAGCTCAATGCCTTTGGCATACTTCTCAGGCGTCGCCGACTTATCCATATTCTTGAGGATGGTGGGCGAGCCAGATTCGATTCCGAGGAAGACGCCCTTGCAGCCGCTCTTCGCCATCAACTCGATAGCCTCTTCGTCCGAGTTGCTGCACCGGAAGTAAGAGAACCAGTCGAAGTTGTAATTCTTTTCGATCATCAGGCGGCAGATATTCTTGAAGCGCGGCAGCGGCACGTTGAAGGTGTCGTCAATGAAGACGACGTTCTCCACCCCCCCGACAGCGCGCATCGAATCGAACTCCTGCTCCAACGTCTCCAGGCTGGCGAGCGATAACGCCCCGGCGCGCGTCGGGTAGTTGCAGAACGAGCACTTGAAGGCGCAACTGCGCGCCGTGCGCGTCTGGATGGTCGGGCCGATGTGCCGCTCGTCATTGGAGAGCTTCCAATCAACGAAATTCTCGTCGAGCGAGTTGTTCTCCACCTTCACCGGCGTGCGCTTGAGCTTCCCGTCTTTCTCGAAGACGATGTTGGGCACATCATCGAGGTCGCCTCCGTTTTTGAGGCATGCGACGATCTCGTAAAGCGTCTGCTCGCCTTGTCCTTCAACGACGTAGATATCGGCACCAATGTCATCCACCGCCGCGCGAAAAGCCTCGCCTTCATTGTTGCGCGAGTGGTTCGCAATCAGCGGCCCGCCGACGACGATCTTCACCTTGCTATTGTGCTTCCTGATGAACTCAACCATCTCGTTGACCGGCAAGTTGACCACATAGAAGGTGGTGGTGATCGCCACGCAGACAGGGTCTTGCGCCAGATACTCGACGAGTTTTTCCTGTTCGTGCTGGAAGAGGTTGATATAGCTGGCCCCGATGCCCCTCTTTTTCAGGAAGTTTGTCAGATAGACGGCGGCGAGGTTCGGGATGTCGCCCGACTTTAACTCATCCTCGACGAGCGCATGGCCGGAGGGTTTGCGCGCCGCATCGAGGACGTGGTTGAGGAGGCCGACATAATCTAACTTCTTTCCCGCCAGGTCAACGAAACTGAACTTCAGATCGCGATACGCCTCAGAGTCTTCGCCATACTTTTTGAGGAAGCTCTCGTATCTCTGAAAAGGAAGCTCGTTGTAACCGATTACTACGCAATCAAGGTTCTCACTCATTTTTAACTCCTTAAAAAATTCTCCGGTCCTATAAATTGGGGAATCTTCCCTTCCGCAACGGTGCCAGAGCATCATGTAGGTGGAGACAGAGTGCCGATCCAGTAGGGCCTGAAACGTCCTGCTCCAAAGTTATGTTGTTCTTCTGCCTTCACTGCGCGTTCCGCGCAGTCAGCACTTTCAGAGGGGAGCAATCTTTGGCGCGGAGACCTGCCGAAGTTAGTGGTCGGGGCACGCTCTCGACAGAGGGCATCCACCGGCAACGATTGCTCCCGCTTGCATGTTAGCTTCGCGAAGCTGCTGGCTACTCGCACCGCAGACTTATCATCGGGTCGAGTTTGGCAGCCCGGCGCGCGGGGATGAGGCACGCGACCAGCGCCACTAAGGACAGCAAGGCCGAAGTGCCAACCAGTGTGACCAGGTCAGTCGCGCTCACGCCGTAGAGCAGGCTCGACAGCAAGCTACCCGAAACGACAGTCAGGACGAGACCGATGCCCACTCCGATGAGCACAACGATCATGCCCTGCCTGAGAATCAGCTTCAGCACGTCAATCTGCCGAGCGCCTAAAGACATGCGGATGCCGATCTCTTTCTGACGCTGTGAGACCGAGTATGAGATGACGCCGTAGATGCCAACTATGGCGAGCGCCAGCGCCACTGCGGCGAAAATGATGAGCAGCACGGTCATCGCCCGTCGCCCGAAGTTCGCCTCGGTCATCACCTCTCCCATGCTTTTGACGTTGGACACCGGCTGATCTTTATCAACGGACAGAATCGCGTTTCGCGCCGCTGGAGCAATGCCCTTCGGGTTGGCGTCCGTCCGCACGGCAAAGTACATGTCCGGAACCGGGTTCTGCTGGTATGGCAGGAACATCTCCGGCTTTGGCTCTTGATTGACAGCCGAGTGGCGCACATCTCCGACCACGCCGACCACTGTCAACCACGGGCGAGTTGAGTGCAGGTCGCCACGCTTGATTCGTTTACCGAGCGGGTCTTCCTTCGGCCAGTAACGCCGCGCCATCGTTTCGTTGATGATAACGACAGGCTGCGCCTGGTCCGTGTCGCGCTCGTTGAACGCCCGCCCACTCTTGAGAGGGATGCTCATGGCGCTGAAGTAATCGGAGCTGGTCACGCGATAACCGGCGTACAGTTCGTCGGATGATTGAGCGGCTTGTCCGTCGAGAGTAAAGAGCGTGTTTGCGTTTTCTCCGCTCAAAGGGAGATGGCTGATGACTCCGACCGAATGCACGCCGGGCAGGGCGGCGATTTGTTCGAGCGACTGCCGGTAGAAGGCTGCCATCTGGTAACTCTCAGCGTACTTCGCCTTCGGAAGAGAGACTTCCATCGTTAGCACGTTGTCGGGTCTGAACCCGGGATTGACCTCCTGCAACCGCACAAAACTCTTGACCATCAGACCTGCGCTAACGAGCAGCAAGAGGGCCAGCGCTACTTCGGAGACGATCAGCAGATTGCGAATCCGACGATTGCTCACGCCTCCCGCCGCCCCTTTGACGACCTCTTTGAGCGTCCCGTTCAAATCGGGCTTGGAGAGCCGCAACGCCGGGGCCAGGCCACAGAGAACTCCCGCCAACAGCGAAACGATGATGGTAAAGATCAGCACCTGACTATCAATGGTGATTTCGTCAGCGCGTGGGATGGAAACGCTTCCCGGCAAGCTGGCGAGGAGCAGTTTGATGCCGAAGAAGGCAAGCAGCAATCCCAAGGCTCCGCCGAGCAGAGACAGGAGCGCGCTTTCGGTGAAAAGTTGTCGGATGATGCGGAAAGGCGTCGCCCCAAGAGCAGAACGGATGGCGATCTCCTTCTGCCTGGCGGCGGCCCGCGCCAGCAACAGATTCACGACGTTGGCGCACGCGATCAACAGCACGAAGGCAACCGCCGCAAACAGGATGACGAAAGCAGGCTTGATATTGCCGACCGTGTACTCTGAAAGAGAAAGGACGCCGACGCCCCAGCCTGTTTTTCCATTAGCGTTCTTCTCTTGAAGTTGGCGGCCCAGCGTATCCATCTCGACCTGCGCTTGCTCAATCGTCACGTTCGGCTTAAGCCTCGCGACAACGTTCAGGTTATGGACCGCGCTGCCATCAGTTCTCGAATCGAAAGCCAGCGGCGTCCACAGGTCAACTTTCTTTTCCGGAAATTGAAAATCAGGAGGCATCACTCCGACGACGGTGTAGCTTACGCCGTCTAAGACCAGTGTCTTGCCTTCGATATTCGGGTCGGAGCCGAAGCGTCGCTGCCAGTTGTTGTGACTGAGAATCACTACACGGTTGTTGCCGGGCTTGTCCTCGTCGGCGGTGAAGACGCGCCCGAGCGCCGGGCTGGAGCCCACTAGACGGAAGAAGTCGGAAGAGACGCGTGCGCCGGAAATACGCTCCGGCCCAGCCTCGCTCCTCAAGTTGAAGGGCTGTGTGCTGAAGGCCGCGACATCTGAAAACGCACTGCTCTGCTCCTTCCAGTCAACAAAATTGAAGTAGGAGACCAGGCCGCGCGCTATGCCCGCCTGCGGGTTGGTCTCAAATAGCATCACGAGGTTGGCGGAGTCTTTCACCGACAGCGGACGCAGCATGACGGCATTGACGATGCTGAAAGTCGCGGTGTTGGCTCCGATGCCGAGCGCGAGGGCGAACACGGCCAGCAGGGTGACGCCCGGGTTCTTGCCGAGCATGCGAACCCCGAAGCGAATGTCTTGCAGCAGGGGTCCGGTCATACGGGCACCACCTCCAAGCTCTCTTCCTGGTCTGCGCCCGCAAGGCTTCTAACGATGCACCCGTCGAAGAGATTAATCGTGCGATTGGCGTGCTGCGCGTAACGCGGGTCGTGCGTCACAATGCAGATGGTTGTCCCGCCCTGGTTGAGGTCGTGCAATAGCTGCATGACGGCTTCGCCGTTGCTCGAATCGAGGTTTCCGGTCGGCTCGTCGGCCAGCAGAATCAGGGGGCGTCCCGCAACGGCGCGCGCCACCGCGACGCGCTGCTGCTGACCGCCCGAAAGCTGGCTCGGCAGATGCTTGGCGCGGTGCGCCATGTCAACCTTCTCCAAAGCCTCCGTGACCAGCGCCTTCCGCTCCGCCCCGCTGATGCCCCTGTAGGTGAGCGGCAGTTCAACGTTTTCATAGACCGTGAGGTCGCCGATCAGGTTGAAGCTCTGGAAGATGAACCCTATCTCGCGGTTGCGGATGTGAGCGCGCTTGGCGAAGGAGAGGTCAGCGACGGGCTTGCCGTCGAGCCAGTAATTGCCCGCGCTCGGGGAATCCAACAGGCCGAGAATCGCCAGCAACGTTGACTTCCCACAACCGGAGGGGCCGGTGATAGAAACGTATTCTCCGTTCTTAATCTCCAGATTGATGTTTCCGAGTGCGTGGGTTTCGACTTCCTCGGCAAGGAAAACTTTTTTGATACCTTCGAGACGAATCAAGGCTTGATTCCGTTCGCTCATCTTCTTTTCACTCCTTAAATCTGACACTTCAATTCAATACAATCCGTTCGACCGAATCCCACTGCGACATATCCGATAAAATGACTTGGTCGCCGGCTTGCAATCCTCCCAAAATTTCCACAGTGTTGACGGCGCTCCGACCGAGCTTGACCCGTATGCGCACTGCGCTCTTTCCGTCCGCTTCGAGCTTGAACAGGCTGACGGTGTCGCCCGCTTGCCCGAAGGCCGGGCGCTGCACGTAGAGCACGTCCGCCAGCCGCTCCAACTCGACCGTGCCGTCCACGCTCAAGTCGGGCCGCGCGCCCGGCGGCAGCGGAGCGTCGAGCGCCACATCAACCTTCACCGTTCCCTGCTCGACCGCCGGATCAATGCGCACGATGTGCCCCGGAACGACGCCGTTACGCGTGTCGACCGAAACCTGCTGGTCGAGTTGTAAATCCTTTGCCTGTGTTTCGGCGATTCGCAGTTCGGCCTTGAGCTTGCTCGGTTCGACCACCTTAGCTAGATTCGCCCCCGGCGTAATCTGCTGGCCGACCTCAACCTGCAACTGCTGAAGCACTCCGTCGGTCCCGGCCACCACGCGCAGGGCTGCGACTTGGCTGCGCTTGAGACTAAGCAACGCTCGAAGTTGCGTGACGCGCGCCTGCTGCGCTGCCAGTTGCGCTTGAACCGACTGGGCGTTCACCTCTATACGCTTCTGCTCAATGCGGTAACGGTTGGCTAACTCCTCAGCCTTCAGCTTGGAGAGCTTCAGATTGAGGGCCGGGTATAGGCCGTCCTTAGCGAGCGCTTCGTCCGTCTCGGCCTGAAGCTTGGCCTGCTGGTAATCGGCCTGCACCGAAGCTGCGTTGGCCTCCTGCGTCAACCGCTCGCTTTCGAGTCGTACGCGCAGGTTATTGGCGTCGGCTTCGATGGCGCGGACCTGATATTCAACGTCCATCGCCTCCTGTTGCAGCTCGGGGTTGACCAACTCGATGATGACAGTGTCGGCGGTGACGATGGCGCCCGGCTGTACCAGCACGTGCTCAATGCGACCGCTCGTCGCGGACGCCACCACGCGCACCTCCTCCGGCACGAGCGTGCCCGCGCCGCGAATCTCACGCAGCATCGGGCCGCGCTTGACCGTGCCCGTCAAGACGCTTGAGCGTTCCACGCCCGGCGCGGCGGGCTTCAGGCGCGTTGTGCCAAACGCGATCAGCGCTATCGCGGCGAGCGTGACGAGGGTGGAAAGCGCTATCTTAAATTGACGCCGACGAGGTTTTGATTGACGCGGTATGTCCATGTATCACTCTATCTCTTCCGCTCGTGTCCCGTGTCGAGCGGCGCTTAATTTTCAAGTCGTTTATTACTCAGGAGCCTTCCGGTGACCCGAACGGATTCGCACGTGTCATCAAAGCTCTCCCAAACTCTCAGGTCTGCGCCTTCAGGCTTAGACCTCTTTCGCGCTCCCGGTCGTCGAGGGCCGTGACTCAGGGGGCTGTGTTGCGCGCCTGGATCACAACGTTGTAGGCGCTGAGGGTCGTCGAAGTGGCGCGTTGCAGGCTCACCATAGCTTTGTTGTAATCAACCTGCGCCCTCAGCTCTAAATTTCGCGTGGCCGTAAACTGGTTCTCCCGCTGGAACAGCAGAAACATCGTCGAGCGCCCCACCTGATATAACTTGCGCTCGGCTTCCAGTTGAGCCTCCGCGCTCTGGCGTGCTGAGCGCGCCGTCAGAACGCGCTGGCGCGTGGTCTCGACCGCTTGCACGGCGTTACGCACCTGCACGTCTATGCTCTGCTTGACCGAACGAACCGAGGCATCAATCCGGGCGCGTTCGATTCTCGCGCCTGCCAGATCGGCCTCAGCCGTCTTGTTGCGCAGTGGGAATTCGATGGTCACGCCGATGGCGACCGAGCGCGCCCCGAAGCCAAACATGTTGCGCAGCATCTGGCCGTAACCGCCCACTAGGTTCTGAGGCGTGGACTGTGTGTTTAGCTGCGTCCCCGAAGCACTCACGCCGCTGACGGGCGACCCAGCGAGGCCGATTGTCGAGAACGACGCCTGAAGATCGACGCGCGGGCGCGTCTGGTTCTGAAAGAAACGGAGGTCAATGTCGTTGATCTGTTCATCTACCCGCAGGCGGTTAAGCTCGGCTCGATTTTCGTGGGCCGCTTCGAGAGCCGCCTTCAAATTGACGGGTTCTGTGTCGAAAGTAGGCTCGTCTATCGGCAGCACTTGCGCCGACCACTGCGGGTCGCTTGAGTCGCGCAGCAGCAATTGCTTGAGATTGTTCTCCGCCACGGAGACATTCTGCGAAGCGAGCAAAGCTTCCGCCTGGCGGTTGTAAAGCTCGGTCTCCACTTCAGTTCGTTCGAGCGGCGCATGCGCGCCGGAGAGAATGCTGGCTTCAACGCGCCGTAAATTTTCGCGTGCCAGATTTAGATTAGCGATGCGGTGCTGTTGATTGCGCAAAGCAAAGACCAGTTCCCAGTAGGCGCTTTGGACATCAGCGATGACTTCTATTGTCTCTCGCCGGAAGTCTGCGTCGGACTGCTCAAGCCGCTTGCGCTGAATCTGAATCAAGCGGCGGGTGCTATCAATCGAGCGATCGCGCAGCAAAGGCTGCGTGAAGGTCACGCCGAGGGCGGACGAATAAACCGGGTTCAGTTGGTTGTAAATTGCGTTCGTCGTCCGGCGGTTATTGTTGAGAAAGAATTCATACTGCCCGCCGCCGCGGCTGAAACGCTTGACGATGGACTGGTTGAGCTGAAAATCAGTCTGCACGACCGAGCCGCTTTTATCCGACCCGCCGAGCGAGCTTTCCTGCGGAGAGGTTGAGCTTCGGAATTCGGGCGTCGCGCGGAAGACGGGTTCGTAGACCCCCTGCAAAGAGCGCAGTGAGGATTCGGCCAGACCGACCACCTGACGCGCCACGTCAATATCGTTGTTATTCTCAAGCGCCAGGCGGACCGCTTCGTTCAGCGTCAGCGGGAGCGTTTTATCAACATCCACGCCTGCGCGCGCCATGGAAGGCAGCGAGGTCAAAGGCGTTTCAGCAGGTCTTGATGCGAGGCTGTTCGGCTCCGTGCGACCGGCGTGTGTGCCCGCCGAGGGTGACACGCTTAGGTCGCCGCCGGCAGGCGAGATTTCGTTTGCCGTCTGGGCGGAAGGAGTGAGGTTTATGCCAGACTCAACTTGCAGCGCCTGACCGTTGACGCTCGCACACATCGCAACGCAGAGAATTACCAGGCTCAGTGTCAGCACCCAAACGGAATTGAGCGCCCCTTTGCGGCGAGCAGGCGCGGCAAGACGGTCCGCACTGTGCGACACGCTCGCGGCCTTCTGGGCCTCCGAGTCGGCGTCCTCTTTTTTTCCGCGCTTGTACATCGAACTTATCCTTCAGGGTTTATAGTTGAGCCGGTATGCCGCATCGTTTGTGGTTGCGCGCAGTCTCTTTCAAATTCTTCCACTGATTACCGAACGGGCGTTTGTTGCTGGGTGGCTCTGGCGAAGTAAGGCATTGAGGCCCGAGCCAGAGCGCGTCTGGAAGGATCGCCAGTAACGCTGGAAACGTCAGAGCATCTAATTATCCTGCTTGCGCAGGAAGTAGACCATCCGTCCGTCAGGGGTCTTGCGTTCATCCACCACTTCGGCTTCCATCAATTGCTTGAGGGCTTGCTGAACGACCGCCGGAGACGTGTTCGCCTGCCGGCACATCACCCACCAGGTCGCAATGCTCTCAAGGCTCGCGCCGCTGCCAGCGTTCTCTTTTAAAAACTCCGAAATATCTTTCGTGACCGTGCCGTCGTCTTTCATTAAATTCATCTGCGTTCAAACCTCCCTCGGCCTAAGACTTTGTCCCTGGGCAAAGCTCGTGCCAAGACAGAGGAGCGGCTAACAGCAAGCATTCATGCGTATTTGCCCTCTACCCCGCACCGCCCGCACCTACAACTAGGGTATCCTTGTCCTACCGCCGCTCTGCCTGCGCTCACCAACCGGTAGCCGCCCGTCCTGTGCAAACCTCTCAAGACCCGGCACCCTCGACGCATCGCGGGCGCACGCAGACGTTCATCACCGCCTTTTTGCTGGCTTGCGGAAGATTAGTGCGCTACCGGAACAGGGAGAGAGAAGAGACGAAGACAGGGCCGACGACCTAGGGCGCTTTTATCCTAGAAACGTGTTGATATGCCAGATTCACCCTCGCTGATATGATGGATTCAACCCACTCCGCTGCTCGGGCGTCGGCCTCTGGCCTCCCCTTGACCGGCTTCGAGAGGTGGAACTTCGGAGGCCTCCAACCCTTACACCTGTTCCCTCGCCGGGATGCGGCGTCGGCGAGGCCGCCCTAAAAGAATGAACCTGGCTCGTAGGCCAGGTTCATTGCGCGGAGGCGGTTGCGGATGGCATGTGGGGTTATGGAAATTCGGAGGGAAGAAGTGGGTAGCGGCTAACGAGGGGAACTTAGATAGCTTCCGCGACTTGCATGTTCATAAAACTTCTCTCATACGGAGTGGTGAGATCATGTTTCTTCAATAATTCAAAGAAGGAGCGCCGATCCTTCTTGGCGGCACGTGCCGCCCTGCTAATATTGCCATCGCAGGCAGCGACTATGTCGCTCAGATAGTTGCGCTCAAAGGTCTCGATGACCCGTGCCTTGGCAGCCTTGAAAGATTCCTCAATGAGGGGGGCGGGC
Source organism: Pyrinomonadaceae bacterium (assembly GCA_036392495.1). Taxonomy (GTDB): domain Bacteria; phylum Acidobacteriota; class Blastocatellia; order Pyrinomonadales; family Pyrinomonadaceae; genus QHXM01. The sequence goes on from DASVXV010000159.1 coordinate 29,812, forward strand.
GCTTCCTGTTCGGGGACGTCGGTCGAGAGATGAATGTCGCGCGCGCGCAGCACTGGCCCGTCGGCCAGAATCACAGCTTGGCGGATAGCGTTCTCCAATTCGCGGACGTTGCCCGGCCATGAATGAGAATTCAGCTTTTGAACCGCATCGTGGGCGAAGCGCATGATGGGCCGGTTATATTCACAAGCTGCGGTGGTCAAAAAGTGGGAAGCGATCAGCATGATGTCTTCCCGGCGCTCAGAGAGGAGGGGCAGGTTCAAGGTGATCACCTTGAGGCGATAGTAAAGGTCTTCACGGAAGGACTGCTCCCGGACCTTGCGCAAAAGATTCTGATTGCTGGCGGCGAGAATCCGCGTGTTCGCCTGGCGATATTGTGAAGCGCCCAGAGGTCTGTACTGCCGGTCTTGCAGGAAACGCAGGAGCTTGACCTGCGCCGCAGGCGGCAGCGAGTCCACCTCGTCCAGAAACAGTGTTCCGCCTTCGGCTTCGGCAATCAGCCCGCGCCGCGACTTGCGCGCATCGGTAAACGCCCCAGGCTCGTGGCCGAACATCTCATTCTCAAACAGCTCGGCGGGAATCGAACCGCAGTTGACGGGGATGAAAGGCTTGTTCGCACGCGGACTGAGATAATGAATGGCCCGCGCGCACATCTCCTTACCCGTGCCGGTCTCACCCGACAATAACACCGGGGCGTCGCAACTCGCCACGCGCGGAATTTTTTCTATCGTCGCAAGGAAGCTGGGGGCTTTGCCGATAAACTGGCGCATGCCGAAATGCGAAGTCAGTTTGACCTTGATCTGCTCCAACTCATCCTGCTTTTCGCTGATAGCTCGCATCAGGCGGCGCACCCGTAAGCGAATGTCTGACATATTTAGCGGCTCAAGCAGAAAGTCATCAACTTCGGGGAGATGTTGGTCTATGTCGCACTGGGATTTTTTTAAGTAGAGGATGACGGGGATTTCCGGCGCTCCGGTCGAGCGCGAGCGAAGCACGTCCAGGACCGGAGTCAAATCGTCTTCGGCGCTGCCGAGGAAAAGGAGTTTCGTCCGCGGGTGGTCTAAAGCAGGCTCAATGCCATTAGTTCCCGTAAAAACGGAGCAATTGTGGCCGTCCAGCGCTAGGCCCTCAAGTAATTCCTGTAGCTGCGCGGGCTGAAAAGCGTCGGACATAATCTGAACGGTATCGCGCGCGGCAGAAGGTGGCGATTTTTTGTGATCCTGCTTGCTGGAATCGAACGTGCGAGGCATCCTTTATCTATTCCTTTCCTTGATTGACAGGCAGATGGCTAACAAATAATTGCTTAAACAAGCACCTTAAATTACAATCTGGGGGTGTTGGCTGACTGTTCACTGCCCCATCTCGCTTCAGCGAATGATGTGCGCTCACTCATTAGACGTATATATTATTGAAAAGATAGCTTGGAAGTCTTGAAATGCAGGCAAAATATCCAGCAAATTGGCCTTAAATAATTCTCAAATCATTCTCAAAGTCGGCTCAGTTTCTCACCCTTATGGAACTAAAGCCTCGACCTATCTACGAGTTTGGCCCCTTCCGCTTGGAAGTCGCAGAGCACAAATTGTTGCACGGCACTGAAGCTGTCCCGCTGACCGTCAAGGCTTTCGAGACGCTTGTAGTGCTCGTTCAGAACAGCGAACGCCTGGTCGAAAAAGGCGAGTTAATTAAGAGAGTCTGGCCGGATACCTTTGTTGATGAAAACACGTTGACGCAGAATATCTTCACGGTGAGAAAGGCCCTAGGCGTTTACGATAGCAGTCGTCAATATATCGAAACCGTGCCCCGAAGAGGCTACCGCTTTTTGGTCAGGGCGCGGGAGGTTTCGCAGCCGTCCCTTATCGCCGCCGAGCAAAAGCAGCCGGACATGCACGGCCTCACTGGGGAAGGGCTGGCCGGCGCCCCCTATCAAGGCCCAATCTCATTGGGGGTGCTGCCGCTGGTCAACGTCAGCGCCGACCCGAACATAGACTATCTCTGCGAAGGCATCACCGACAGCCTTATCAGTAACCTCTCACAACTGCCGCAACTACGCGTCGTTTCACGCAGCATCGTCTTCCGTTATCAAGGAAGCGAAATTGACCCCAGAGAGGTTGGAAAAGAGTTGGGCGTGAAAGCGGTGCTCTTGGGGAGGGTGCAGATGATCGGCGATAACCTGGCAGTTAGAACGGAACTGGTTGATGTGGCGGGCGGTTGGCAGATCTGGGGGGGACAATACAGCCGTAAGCTCTCCGATATCTTCGAGGTGCAAGAGGACATCGCCCAGCAGATTTTTGAAAAATTGCAGTTAAAGTTGATAGGAGCAGGGCAGCGACCTCAACTATTCACCAGGCACACGGAAAACATCGAAGCCTATAAACTTTATTTAAAAGGCCGCTATTACTGGAACAAGAGGAACGGAGAAGGTTACAGGCTAGCCCTGGACTGCTTTAAACGAGCGATTGAGACTGACCCACGCTACGCGCTGGCTTACACGGGCCTGGCCGACGCATACGCGCTGCTAGCGAGCGCCTTCTACGGCCTGGCGATGCCGAGAAAGATCATACCTAAAGCTAAAGCAGCGGCCCTCAAGGCGCTGGAATTAAACGACAGGCTCGCAGAAGCCCATACCTCCCTGGCATACATCAGGCTCAGTTATGATTGGGATTTGCGGGGTGCGGAAGAATCTTTCAAACGTGCGATTGAACTGAAGCCGAATTACGCGTACGCCCATCACTGGTACGCGCACTACCTGATGACGGTGGGCAGGTTTGCTGAAGCCTTGTCCGCGTGTAAACGTGCGCTGGAACTTGAGCCCTTCGACGCCATCATCAATTTGCACATAGGGTGGTACTACCTCTATGCCCGTGCGTATGACAACGCGATTGACCAGTTGAGCGAAGTGGTCGAGTTAACCCCCGACTTCTACCCGGCGCACTTTTTGCTCGGCATGACTTACGCGAAACGGAGCAGATTCCAAGAGGCTCTTGCCGAATTTCAAACGGCGGAGTCGATAGAGGATTGCCCGCCCCTTCTGGGATTTGTGGGATATGTCCATGCGCTGGCCGGAGAGAGGGACAAGGCATTGCAGGTTCTTAACACGCTGATGGAAAAGAGCAAACACCGTTACGTTCCACCCTACTGTCAGGCGGTGATTTATATTGCCCTTGAAGATGCAGATAAAGCCTTCGAGTACCTTAACAAAGCTTACGAAGATCGTTCCGAGTGGATGATCTGGCTTAATATCAACCCGGAACTTGACAGCCTGCGCGCGGACCCAAGATTCGCAGACCTCCAAAGGCGCATCGGCCTCCCGCAATGATGATGAGCCGAGCGCTCGGGGCGTTCGGCTCATGAGGTGAATCCTTCTGAAATACTCCGAGTATATTTATGAGCCGCCCCGAAGAAGATTAATTCGCAGTGGAGCGCTATCTCACAGAGGTTTTATGTGATCGCCTCTTCGTATTCATCTAAGAAAAGCTCGGCTTCATCCTCAGAGAGGTTTTCTATCTCTTCAATCATAATATCCTGCGCGATGAGAGCTAGCCCGGCAATAGTAGGCTCATCAAAGATAGTATGCAGAGGCAGGTTTATCTTTAATTCCTGGTGAATTAAATGGACTACTCGTGCGGCCAGCAGCGAGTGTCCGCCCAGCTCGAAGAAATTAGCCTCGACACTCACCCGCTCCACCTCCAGCACCTTTCTCCAGACCCTTGCCAAGACCTCTTCCACAGGCGTCCGGGGGGCCACAAACTCCTCTTCTTTTTTTACTCCTTCATAGGACTCCAATGCCTTGCGATCAACCTTACCATTGGGCGTCAACGGCAGCCGCTCCAATATCACCACCCTCGCCGGGACCATGTACTCCGGCAACCGCTCTCTGAGTCGTCGCCGCAGCTCTCCCGATCTGTCTCCCTCTGCTCCACCCGCCCTCACTACATAGGCCACTAACCGCTTCTCTGCTCCCTCCCCTCTGGTCAGCACTACTGCCTCGCTGATCCCTTCCTCCTGGCACAGCACCGCCTCGATCTCGCCGAGTTCGATCCGATACCCACGCAACTTCACTTGATCGTCGCTCCGCCCGAGGTACAGCAACTCCCCGCCAGCCTGATATCGCACCACATCTCCTGTCTTGTACAACCGCGCTCCTTCACGCCCGCTGAACGGATCAGGCACAAATCTCTCGGCCGTCAACTCCGCCCGCCCAACATACCCGCGCGCTAGGCCCTCTCCCCCGATATATAACTCTCCCTTTACTCCCACGGGTGTCGGCCGCAGTTTCCCGTCCAGCACATACAACTGCGTGTTGGCAATCGGTCGCCCCAAAGCAATGCTGCTCGTCACTTGCTCGACCAGTTGCGCGCTCGACCAGATCGTCGTTTCCGTCGGCCCATAGAGATTCCACACCTGCATTCCGGTGGCGACCAGTTGAGTAGCTAACTCGGTCGTCAGCGCCTCGCCGCCGCAGAGCAGTTGTCGCAGACTGAGGTGGTGGAAGAAGTTCCTGTCATTCTCCAATAGCAAGTGATAGGTGGCGGGTGTAGCCTGAAGCGTCGTGGCCGCGGAAGATCGCAGCAACTGCTTCAACGCCTGGCTGTTGTTGACGACCTCGCGGGTGGCGATGACGACTCTGGCTCCGACCGCGAGTGGTAAGAGCAGTTCGAGGACGGCAATATCAAAAGCGAGGCTGGTGAGGGCGAGCACGGTATCGGAAGCCGAGAGGCCGGGCGAGGCAGCCATACTGGAGAGGAAGTTGACGACCGCAGCATGGCGGACAGCGACGCCCTTTGGCTGGCCGGTGGAGCCGGACGTGTAGATGACATAGGCGAGTTGCTCGGCGCTCAGATGAACAGCCAACGGATCGGCACTGTGATTGCTGATCTCTGACCATTGTGAATCGAGGCAGATGACCCGCGCACCGTGTGCGGGCAACTGCTCAACCAGATGCTGCTGCGTCAACAAGACAGAAGCGGCAGCGTCTTGCAGAGCGAAGCTGAGGCGTGCCGCTGGATGAGACGCATCCAGTGGGACGTAGGCTGCACCGGCTTTGAGCACTCCGAGCAGTGCGATGACCATCTCTGTGGAGCGCTCCAACAAGACTCCAACCAGCGAGTCACTGCCGACTCCAAGTGTGCGCAGGTGATGTGCCAACTGGTTAGCTCTCTCGTTCAATTCCCCATATGTTAACTGCTCGCCTGCGCACTCCACCGCGATGGCTTCGGGTGTCCGTGCCACCTGCTCCTCGAACAACTGATGAACGCAGCTCTCCTGCGGATACTCCGTGCTCGTCTCATTCCATTGCACAACGATCTGCTCATGCTCTGCCGCACTCAGCACGTTGATGGCGGC
>DASVXV010000160.1:0-32141 GCA_036392495.1 Pyrinomonadaceae bacterium
GCTAGCTCAATGCGAGTCGGGTCCAATCGCTTGTTAGATTCGACCTTGAGAGAAACCATGCGCCTTGATCTATCGTGCTTTCATTACCACTCACATTCATTTCTCTTCAATCAACCGAATCTAACGCCCGAATTAACCGGCGCGCGCGAACCGCCGCTACGGCCAAGTTCTCGATGAGAGGATTGCTAATTGCGCGTCCGGTTGAATGAGTTGTTAGGCGCGGCCGTTGAATCTGCACTACTCTCGAAAATATCGACCAAGCTGGGCTATTTATTACTGCACGAATAATATCAAGAGAGCAATCCAAACTAGCGCTACAAGGAACGGGATGAAGTAAGCCAATAGCCAAGTTCCTGAAATGCGACGCCACTTCTTCCCCGCAAGAGGTGCATGGGTCTCCCTGAACTCTGGAAGATTTTCTTCAAGGCGTTCAATTAATCTGTGAAGCGTAGACCTTTGTCTTGCTTGAATATAGCCCCAGATGATTGTGATACAGAACCCAAGACATACAATTACCACGGGCACAGACTTCATAACAGGTGGTTGCTTACTATACAGCATACCGACTACGCCTAAGAGCACTGATTCAAATATCAAAAAGAAATTCAAGCGATCATTGAATATCGTATCTTCATGCATCCCGTGTTCCCACAGACGATTAATTTCATCAGCTTTCATCGGGATAGCAGGTTTATCACTTTCTTGAACCTCTAAATTATTTAGCTCTGAAGCCGATGATTTAACTAAGTCGGGCGGGGCCTTTTCTTGTGGAATAGATTTGCTCATAAGTCACCCTCCATTCAAGGGATGAGACACTGTCTGCGCCTAACGCTCGAATTAACCGGGCGCGGCGAACCGCAATAACAATGAAGTCTCGCGCATGAAAGCCATGCTATTCGCGCTCCGGTTGAATGAGTTGTTAGGCGTCTCCTTAGCACAACTCTATTCAGCGTATAAGCGGAACGATACCAGATAAAGAACGACTCACTCGGCTAAATTTTTTCATGTTCATCAAAGTAGCTGAGAGGGTATCGTGCACTAAGGCCGGATCATTGGCAGTCGTCATAAACGTATAAGTCAGCATTAGCATGTCGCCTTCCGGGTCTCTGCTGAGAGCAAAATTGCACCAAGCCAAATCCAGTTCCTCATCTTCAGACTTATTACAGAATAAGAGGCGGCGATAGTCAACGTGGCTTGCTATATAACCTATCATTGAATAACAGGAGAACATTAGCCTATCCGCAGACAGCGCAAACTCAACATTGATTGCAACCTTTTCATGAGCGAAAGTAAGAATGAAAAGATTGTCATCTTTGGGCCATGATATGCCGCCTAAGCTTCCAGCTATTTCCTGCAAGATTTTCTGTATTTCCATCTCTTAAACTCCATATAGCTTTGCAATACTGACGCCTAACGCTCGAATTAACCGGGCGCGAGCGCGCAGCACACAATTTACACCGAAGGAAAGATGATGAAAAGATTGCTACCGAGCGCTCCGGTTGAATGAGTTGTTAGATTGCGCTGTACAATATAAATTAACCTCCTCTTTAAGAGATTCAAGCATCGTCACATAAGAGTATTTATATTTGAGGCGAAGCAAATTCGAAAAGAAAAATATTGACTCTGTAGGTATTAGGCACTTAATATCTGCTACCCTCGCTCAACTCTGAAAGGAGATACTACAATGTTAGGTGATGACGAAGGAGGAACTTCAGAAACGAGTGAGACTGCCGATGAAGGCAGTTCGGGAACAGATGGAGGTTCCGACGACACGGCAGCAAGAGAGCAAGGTAATGCGGGAGAAGATACTGCCGATAGCGGTAGTCCAGATTACGGCGCAGACAAAAATTAACCAAAGAGGCTCTTACAAAGAGCCTCTTTCCTATTATTTTGCTTCTTACTCTCACTCTTTTTACATAACATCCTACTTCAAAGCTATCATAGGCGAAGCAATCTAACGCCGCGATTGACCCGCGAGCAATGGATTCAAAAGATGAAAGGCTAGCTCAATGCGAGTCGGGTCCAATCGCTTGTTAGATTCGGCCTTGAGAGAAACCATGCGCCTTGATCTATCGTGCCTTCATTACCTCAGCCATTCATTTCTCTTCAATCAAACGAATCTAACTAACATTAGGCCGCTAGTGGCGGTAATTATCGATTATTACCGAGTTTTACCGCCAGTGGCGGTCTAACACCCTCAAAAGCCGACAATTGCCGCCAATGGCGGCCTAACACAGATTTTAGCTGGCTTTTACCGCTTGCCTGAATCATAATCAGCCATCCACCCTGATCAATCCCACCCCATTTCATTCATAAGGAGTGGAGCTCAATGTCTTCACATCAGCCGTCGCTTCTCGATCAGGTCCGTCACATCATCAGGCTGATGCATTATAGCATCGGCACCGGAGAGGCTTACCTCTATATCATAAAGCGTTTCATCATCTTCAGGGTCAGCGCCGTCCGCGCGAAATGGGCGCGCCCGACATTCGTCAGTACCTCTCCCTCCTGGCAAACGACTGACAGATTTTCGCATCGGCCCGGATTCGGGACCCGGCCGCTTGCCTTGTGCGCGCGCCTGCGTGTAGTCTTCCTGCTTCAAAGGCTTGACGCGGGACGCGGACACCACCCAATGCAATCTCAAAAGTCCCTCAAGAACTGAACATCTATGTCAACTTCGACGCCGATGTTGCGGCAGTACCATGAACTGAAGCGGCAGCATCCGGGCACCTTGCTCTTTTTTCGTCTGGGCGATTTCTACGAGCTCTTTTTCGACGACGCCATCACGGGCTCACGCGAGCTGGAGATCACCCTGACGGCGCGGCACAAGGAGCGCGGCGACCCAATCCCCATGTGCGGCGTGCCCCATCACGCAGCCGCCACACATATCGCACGCCTCGTGCGCAAAGGCTATCGCGTAGCCATCTGCGAACAGACCGAAGACCCCTCGAAGGCAAAGAAGCTCGTGCGGCGCGAAGTCGTCCGCGTCATCACGCCCGGCACAGCCATTGACCCGCAACTGACGCACGCGCGCGAGGCCGTCTACCTGGCGGCGCTGTGCGGCACAGGCGACCGAGCCGCCGCTGCCTTCCTGGACCTCTCTACGGGCGAGTTCCGCGCAACACAAGCAAGCGGGCACGACTCCTGGGAGCGAATCCGCGCAGACGTCGAGTCCTACGCCCCGCGCGAAATACTCTTTCCAGCCTCGCTCGCCCCGCTGATCCGAACGGCGCGCGACGGCGCCACACACGCCGCGCCCCTCCCGCTTAAAAACGTGGAGAGCGCTGACGGTAATACGCCCACGGACACATTCAACTCGGCAGACACTTCCGGCGGCTTGAACGCATTTGCCGGAGCGACTTTGACCCCGCTCGACGAATGGCTCTGGCAGGCCGACTCCTGCGCCGCACAACTCTGCGAGCATTTCGGCGCTCGCTCGCTCGTGGGCTACGGCTTGGAAGGGAAGTCGGAAGCTGTGCGCGCCGCCGGGGCCTGCCTGCGCTACGCGCAGGAGACGCAGCGCGCCGCTGCCTCTCACGTCTCCGACATCAGCTACTTCGAGGCTCAGGACCATCTGGTTCTCGATCAGGTCACTGTACGCAACCTTGAGCTTGTCGAATCCCAGGCGGGAGGGAGCCGCGAGGGGACTTTGCTGGACGTCATAGACAGTACGATCACTGGAATGGGCGCGCGGCTCCTGCGCTCCTGGCTCCTGCGCCCTTCTGTCCGCATGGGCGAGATTGACGCGCGCCTCGACGGGGTCGCAGAGCTTCACGCTTCACAGATCAAGCGCGACCGCCTGCGCACGCTCCTCAAAGAGATAGCCGACCTGGAGCGTTTGGTGGGCCGGCTCAGCATGAACACCGCCACGCCCAGAGATTTGGAAGCGCTGCGGCGTTCGCTCGACCAGGTCCCGAAGGTTCGACGCACCCTGGAAAACTCCGAGTCGTCCCTGATGCAGGTCCTGCACGAAAATCTGGAAGAGTTGCCGGAGACGCGTTCACTGATAGCGGAAGCGATTTCGGACGATCCGCCCGCGCGTCTTTCGGACGGCGGCACAATCCGCGACGGCTATTCGAGCGAGCTGGACGAGCTGCGCAGCATCAGCCGCAACGCCAAACAGACCATCGCAGGGCTTGAAGCGCGCGAGCGCGGGCGCTCAGGCATCAACAGTCTCAGGATTCGCTACAACAATGTCTTCGGCTATTTTCTGGAGGTCTCGAAAGCCAACGCCGGTCGCGTTCCACCCGATTACGAGAGGCGGCAGACTTTAGCCAACGCCGAGCGCTACACGACGCCCGAGCTCAAGGCCTGGGAGACCAAAGTGCTCGGCGCAGAAGACCGCATCGCCCAGCTCGAAACGGAAATCTTCGCAGAGGTCTGTTCAAAGATTTCCGCAGAGACCAGGCGCATACAGGCGACTGCGCGCGCCCTGGCCGCGCTCGACGCCCTCGGCTCTCTCGCCGAAACGGCTGCGCGCCGCCGCTACGTGCGACCCCTTATGCACGACGGCGACGAGATAGAGATCGTGCAGGGACGCCATCCTGTCATCGAGGCCATCTGGCACGAACCGTTTATCCCCAACGATCTTTATCTGAACAACTCGACCGATCGGCTGCTTATCATCACAGGTCCGAACCTTGGGGGGAAGAGCACTGTGCTTCGTCAGACGGCGATTATTTCGATCCTGGCGCAGATGGGGTCGTTCGTTCCGGCGGACCGCGCGCGGCTGCCACTGCTTGATCGCATCTGGACACGCGTCGGGGCTTCCGACGATCTGGCGCGCGGGCGCTCGACCTTTATGGTCGAGATGACGGAGACGGCGGCGATTCTTCACAACGCTACGCCGCGCTCCCTCATCCTTCTGGATGAAATCGGTCGCGGCACGGCGACCTTCGACGGCCTCTCAATCGCCTGGGCGGTCGCCGAATATTTACACGACTCCGCAGAGCATGCCGCGAAGACGCTTTTCGCGACGCACTATCACGAGCTGACCGAGCTGGCCGAGCGCTTGCCCGGAGCACAGAACTATCAGATCACTGCAACCGAGCGCGACGGCGAGGTAGTCTTTCTACACAAGCTGGAGCGCGGGCGCGCCTCGAAATCGTATGGTATAGAGGTCGCACGCCTGGCGGGTCTCCCGCGAGAGGTTTTGTCGCGAGCGCGCGACGTGCTGGCCCGGCTGGAGCGTTACGAGCTGGACGTCTTTGCTGAAGAAGAAGAGAAGGGAATTGCCGCCTCGAAAACCGTCAGCGAATGGGACGCGTGGGCGTTAGATGAGGCCGGACTGAAGAATGCAGCGAAGCGCGCGCGCCAGAAACGCATCAGTATGCAGGCCACACTCTTCGATGCCGTCAACCAGAACCTTCTTGACGAGCTGCGTAGCGTTGATGTAGAAACCCTAAAGCCAAAGGAAGCGCTCGAACTTCTACAGGGCATACGCAAGCGAATCGTTTGAAAAGCAGAATCCAGAATCCAGAAGTCAGAATTCAGAATGAAAAGCTGGGATCACTTCTGCTTTCATTCTGGATTCTGGATTCTGACTTCTGAATTCTGCTTTTATTCATGCTCAACTCCTTAACTTCGCTCACCCTCGAACAGCAGATCGGACAATTCTTCTACATAGGGCTGCCGGGCACGGAGCTGGATGATGAGACGCGCTCCCTGATCGAACACGTTCAGCCCGGCGGGGTCATCGTCTTCGGACGAAACGTCGCCGAGCCGAAACAGTTGCGCTCCCTGCTCGACGGGGTGCGCGAACTCCTCCCGGTCGAGCCTCTTTGCGGGATAGATCAGGAGGGCGGCCTCGTGGACCGGCTGCGGCGCATCTGCACGCCGATGCCCGCTGCTCGGACCATACGCCAGCATGGCGACCTGGCGGCGGCGCGTGCCCTCGGGCGTATCACCGGCGAGACCCTGCGCCGGCTCGGATTCAACATGAATTTCGCGCCCGTCATGTCCATCATGACGGACGAACGCGACCTGCTCTCCAACGGCCTCTACTCGCGCTCCTTCGGGCGCTCGCCCGGCGAAGTCCTGGGCTATACGATGGTCTACCTGCGCGGCCTTCAGGGCACAGGCTGCCTCGGATGTCTCAAACATTTTCCGGGCATCGGCGCGGGCGAGGTTGATACTCACGACCAGATGGCCGTGGTCAATCTCTCGCATGACGACCTGATCGCACAGGACCTCGCCCCGTACATAGAACTTTTCCAGCGCGAAGACGACCGCGTGCGCGCAGTGATGGTCAGTCACGGCGGCTTCCCGAACGTTGACATCCGCAAGGGGGTCGCCGGGGGAAGACTTGAGCCTGCGTCCGTCAGCTACTCCATCTCTACAAAACTTTTAAGGGACGAACTCGGCTATAAGCATCTGGTCGTCACCGACGATCTGGAGATGGGCGCGATTGCCAAGCTCTACGAGATAGAGGACGCAGTGCTCCGCGCTTTCAATGCTGGACAGGATATGCTCCTGATCTGCTCCAGGCCGCACGTCATTCGGCGCGGCTACGACTCTCTTCTTCAGGCCGCGCGGGACCGCGTCATCACGTTGGACCGGATCAATCTTTCGCTCGGCCGCATCGCCGATTTTAAAACCTTAGCGCAGCCGCCGCTCCCCTTCGATGAGGAGCGTCTCACGCTGCTATCTCAGGAGACCGCCGCCCTCAATCGCAAGCTCAACTACACCTACGGAGGAACCATCTGATGCGCGCTCGAAAGATTGCCGCCGTGCTTCCAGTCCTGCTCGTGGCCGCCCTGCTGCTTCCGAGTTGCCGCAATCGAAACGAGACCTTCGTGGAAACGTCTTCGGGCAGGGTCCAGGCAATCGTCATCGCGCTCTCGGATAAGATTTCGACGCTCGATCCGATAGGTTCACCCACGGTTGATGCCGCGAGCGAACGAATCCGCGCGCTCATCTTCAATTCGCTCGTCAAGAAGAACGAGAAGTTCGATTACATCCCAGACCTCGCGACCGAAATCACTCGCTCCGAGGATGGCCTGAGCTACACCTTCACGCTTCATGACGGGGTCACTTTTCATGACGGAAGGCCGCTCACCTCCGGGGACGTCAAATACACGATTGAAGCCGTGCTCGCCTCCAGCTCCGGTAAGGCCGCGAGTTTCTTCGAAGGAACTGGCGAGAGCAAGCAGGGATTCGTGACCGGCATCGAAGCGCCGGACCCGCGCACGGTCATCATCCGGCTCAGAAAGCCCTGGCTAGGGCTTCTCTCTAACCTGGTCCCAATCGGCATCGTCCCGAAAGACAGCGCGGCGGAGCAGAAAACGCGTCCCTTAGGCTCTGGACCTTTCAAGTTTGTCAGTTACGATTCGGCGCAGCAGGTGATTTCCGTCGAGGCCAACCCGAACTACTGGGAAGGGGCGCCGAAAGTCGGCGCGCTTCAGGTCCGCGTCATCGAAGACGCCAACGCTTTGCAGGCGGAGTTAAAAAGCGGCGGGGTCTCGCTCGCACCGCTCCCGACGAATCTGACGCCCGACGCTTTCAAAGCGCTCGAACAGGACTCGAAGCTGCAAGTGATCCAGTTTCCCGGCGCGAATGTTGTCTACCTCGGGTTTAATGTACAGAAGCCCCCGCTCGATAATGTCAAACTGCGGCAGGCCATCGCCTATGCCATTGACCGCGAGACACTCATCCGCGACCTACTCTTAGGGCAGGCCAAGATTGCGCATTCGATTCTGCCTGAGAAGTCCTGGGCATTTTCGCCAGGGCATAAATACGGTTTCGATCCCGAGAAGGCGAAACAGCTTCTGGATGAGGCGGGTTTTCGCGACCCGGACGGCGACGGCCCGCAGATGCGTCTGCCGCAGTCGATCAATTTCAAGATCACTTCCGCAAGCGCGGCGACGCGCCAGTATGTGGACGTCATCCGCGATTATCTGAAGCGGGTCGGTATCCCCGTCGAGGTCGAGATGCTCGAAACCAACACGCTGCTCGCGCAACTCAAGACGGGCGATTTTCAGATGATGACCTTGCGCTGGGTCGGCGGTAATCAGGACCCCATTTTCCTGAAGGACATTTTCTACTCGACCGAAGTCCCCACGCAGGACCGGGCGGGGCGCAACCGCAGCCGCTACAGAAACCCTGAGTTGGACCGTATCCTCGAAGAAGCCGTCAACACTGCTGACCGCGAAAAGGCTCTGGGACTTTACAGGCAGGCTCAGGAGATTATCAGCAACGAGCTTCCGATGCTCCCGCTCTGGTATCCGGCCAACATGGTCGTCGCCAACAGAATGGTCGGCAGCATCAAGGTTGACGGCAGCGGCGATTGGAGCTTTGTCCGCCACCTGACGCTGAACAAATAGAGGGCCCTGGTGCTCTGTCATGAAAGTTTTTGGCTTTAATTAATTGCCACTAGCTTCAGCTAGTGGACATCAGTTGACAGGAAACCGTTCGGCTTTAGCCGAAAGCTTTCGGCTAAAGCCGAAATCTTTTTATTGCCTTATCCTCCAGCTAAAGCTGGAGGCAATTCAAAGAACTTTTATTGCAGAGCACTAGCTTCCGCCGCCGAATGATCGCAGGGTTTCCTCTAACGCCTGCCAGGAGACCGCGCCCTCGCGAATCAGGCGGGCCTCTTTACCGCTGACGTCCAGAACGGTTGAAGGCTTGTCGCCCGGCGCTGGGCCTCCGTCAATGATCAAATCTATTTTTGAGGGAAAAGAGCGCGCGACCTCTTCTGCGGTGTGCGCTGGCGGCTCGCCCGCCAGATTTGCGCTTGTGGCCGTGAGCGCGCCGCCGCACGCACGTATGAATGCGCGGACGCCCTCATCATCTGGCAGGCGTAAACCTATGGTCCCGCTCCCTGCCGTCAACTCTTCGGGCACTTGCGTCCCCGCGTTTACGACCAGCGTCAAGGCCCCGGGCCAGTGACGCTCGGAGATTGCACAAAAAAGTTCCGACCTATGGCCTATGAAACGCTCCGCCTGCGCGGCGTCACAGATGACTACGAGGATGGGCTTGCCGTCTCTGCCTTTAAGGTCGTTCAGGCGGCGCAGAGCTTCCCGGTTGAAAGGGTCCGCGCCGAGCCCGTACAGGGTGTCCGTGCGAAATCCGACGACACCGCCAGCGGCGATTACATGTGCCGCACGCTGGCGGGCTTCCAGGCCGTCTGCAATGATCATCTGGTTAGTGCGCCGAGCGATTGTAATGTTTGCAGCCGAAACTATACGGTCTTAATCGCATAGCCGATGCCGTCCCCGAATGAAAGTATTTCCGCTCGAAGTTGCGCGTGGTTGACGAAATGTTCGTTGAACCTGCGCAGCGCTTCAGTGGATTTGCGCTGATCCTCTGCGCGAATCTCTCCGGCCACCTGTCCGCCCCACAAAACGTTGTCGACAATCACCACGCCGTTGGTCCGCAGCAGAGGCAGCGATTGATCCAGATAGTCCGTATATTCTTCCTTCACAGCGTCAATATAGATCAGGTCGAAACTCTCTTTCAGTCGCGGAATCACTTCGAGCGCGTACCCCCGTTCGATGCGGACCCTCTCGCGCACGCCCGCGCGTGTGAAATAGTCTTCGGCGCGGCGAATCATCTCGTCGTTGGGCTCGATAGTGACGACGAGCCCGTCGTCTCCCATGCCGCGGGCCATGTGAACGACCGCGTAGCCTATCGCCATCCCGATCTCCAGAACTCTTTTCGCCTGGATGGCGCGGGCGTTGATCTCCAGAAAGAGCGCGACCTCGCGGTCGGCAATCGGCACACGATTACTCGCGGCGTCCCTTTCCATCTCAGCGATGATTCCTGTGCTGGCGGGCAGAAGACGGTCCAGATATTCGGCCTGTTGGCGATGAATGATTGCGTCTGCGCTTGCTTTCATTGTGGGCAGCCTCTGAGCAGATTGAAATTTAGTTGAGCTTCAGGCCGGAAGTCTAAACTTAAGAGTCGGGCGGATGCAATCTGCCAGTAATTTAGGCAATAATATACTTGAATCACCCAATGCTGATCCGTCTGGTGGAACCCCGTTTAATTCCGGGTACTATTAACTGCAATCTCCTGACAAGTGGTAGGACCGGCACTCCTACACAGTGAGCGCACCTAAAGCTTGGAGCCTGCTTGGAAGTGTGAGCCGCTACCCGCTGGGCCGCCCTGTTGACTATTGACATCCACAAACTGAGGGCATATCCTGCCCGCGTCCAAGTCACTACTTTCACGCTGACGAACCCCTCGACCCGTCGGCTCTCACAAAGGGTGTACATCACAACCGCGCCTGCCGACCATAGCGTAAGCAGGCGGACGGACGCACGCTCAATCGGCAGGCTCACCATGCACGCTGCGGCCCTATCGGGTCGGGAATTTTCAGGGAAAATACCCCGCCACGTTACGCGCCCGCCGCGCTCGTCGCCCGCACCCCTCTCAACCTCATCAACCTCAGTCAGGAGGACTCAGCAATGCAAGACTCAATTCTTTTCTGGAACGCCGTAGCGCTCGAAGCCAACCGCATCAGTCACAGCGATCCCGATAAAAGGGAGCAACTCGGGCCGACGCTCTCGTCGAGGGCGCTGGCGATCATTCACTTGGCGATGTACGACGCCTTCGCTGGCGTCGCCAGCAACCCCGCGACCTTCCCGCGTTACTTGACCGCGCCGCCGCCCCCACCACCCGTGGGCGCGTCGGCGCGTGACGCGGTGGCGGGCGCCGCTTTCACGACGCTCTCGGCGCTCTACCAGACCCAGGCGGACTACTTCAGGGCGCAGTTGGACTGCTTCAACACCGCCGACCCGAGCTTCGCCTTCGGCCAGGCGGTCGGCCAGGCCCTCCTCAACCTGCGCGCCAACGACATGGACGCGCGGGAGTGTGGCTACCAGTTCTCGCGGAACCGCGGCCGGCACCGCGTTGACCCGGACAATCCAGCGCAGGGCTTCTACTCGCCTTTCTACGGCGCGCAGACGAAGACCTTCGCCGTCACCAACAGACACGCCTCGGCCTCGCCGCCCTTCGGCAACGGTGCCGCACAGAAGTACCTGCTCGCACTGAGGGACGTGCGGGCGCGCGGCATCAGGCCCGACCTGACAGCTACCCTGCCTCACGACCTCTTCGACAACCGGAGGACGCCGCTCGACACGCTCGTCGGCATCTACTGGGGCTACGACGGCTCGAACCGCCTGGGGACGCCGCCGCGCTTCTACAACCAGATCATCCGGCAGATCGCCATGAGGCGCAGCCCCGGCGCCCCGAACACGCCGAACAACGAGGGGCAGAACGCGCGGCTCTTCGCCTTCGTCAACGCGGCGATGGGCGACGCGGGCATCCTCTGCTGGCAGCAGAAGTACTGCCACGACTTTTGGCGACCCGTGGTCGGCATCCGCGAGCACGACGAGAGCCTCGGACCGAACGCGCCGTACGCGCCGGTGGCGGGCGTCAGCTTCAACGACGCCGACCCGGGCTGGCTCCCGCTAGGCGCGCCGAACACCAACGCGCCGACGGCGGTGCCAGCCTTCAAGAACTTCACGCCGAGCTTCCCGGCTTACCCGTCGGGTCACGCCACGTTAGGGGCCGCCGCCTTCCACATCGTACGGATGTTCTACAACGTCGGCGCGAACGACAAGAACAACGACACCCTGACCCAAGGGATGACGTTCGTCTCCGACGAGTTCAACGGCGGCAACCGCGACGTTGACGGCACCGTCCGCCCGCGCCACGCACGCGCCTTCCTCGGCGGGTTGTGGGAGATGATCATCGAGAACGCGACCAGCCGCGTCCTGCTCGGCGTCCACTGGATCTTCGACGCCTTCGACTTCGCCGAGGACGGCAACGGCAACCTTATGCCCGACTTGACCAACGAGAATATCGGCGGCGTGGGCTTGGGGCTGCGCATCGCCAGGGACATTCACGCGGCCGGGGGTGGCCTCGCGCCCAGGATGAGCCCAGCCGCCCTCGTCCCGCCGATCATCACGCCCGCCGCGCCCAACTCGCCGATGCCCACCCGCCCGACTCAGCCAGCGTCGGTGGCGGGTTGTGTCGGCCCGTAGTCTCCTCCTCCGCTCCCGCCGCCGTTGATGGGCTCGGCCCGGGCGGCGGGTAAAACGCAAGGAGAAGAGGCTGTTCAAGACGCCTCCCCCGAGCTTCCGAGCAAGACTAGGCCCACATGGGTGAGCAAGCCCGAGGCGCCTGGTCGTCCAAGGTGTCCGAGAAGTGACGCTTGAGTAGATGGCCGTCGGCTGCGAGGTTTCATCCCTCGCAGCCGACAGCCAAACTTAGGGCGTTAACGTGGTTGACTCGCAGGCGGCTTGTCTTTGGCCGGGAGGGATCGCCCGCCCACTGCAAGCGAAGGACTTGTGAGGTCGTTCAGCGCTCTCCGATACGCCCCGTAGATCATAGGTGAGTCAACTATATTATTATCGTAATTTATCTTTCAGTTGTCGTTCTTTTCTTGCGCCCCGTTGGTGACGGAGACGTAGCGGCGCGCGAGCCCTAGCTCCCGCAGCTTATGTTGCAGCGATTGTCTGTGCATACCCAGGATGGAGGCGGCGCGTGTGACGTTTCCGCCGGAGTCCTCAAGGCAGCGCGCGATGTAGCGACGCTCAAACTCTTTGCGGTCAGAGCGAAAGTCTGAGGTGAAGGGGACTGCAAGCGAGCCTTCCTCCACGGCCGCTTCGCCGTGCGGTGGGCCCCCTTCAGGCAAACTCTTTTTAATCTCTTCCGGCAGGTCGCTTGCCGTTAATTCATCGCCTTCGGCCATGATCGCCGCGCGCTCGATTGTGTTCCGCAACTCGCGCACGTTGCCCGGCCAGTCGTATTCGATCAGGCGACGGAGCACGCTCTGGCTTAAGGGGCGAACAGGCAGGTTGTAGCGTTCGGCAGCCAGGCGCGCGAACGATTCCGCGAGGACCGGAATATCTTCACGGCGCTCGCGCA
The DNA here is from genome assembly GCA_036392495.1 of Pyrinomonadaceae bacterium. GTDB lineage: Bacteria > Acidobacteriota > Blastocatellia > Pyrinomonadales > Pyrinomonadaceae > QHXM01. Next base: position 12,871 of record DASVXV010000160.1, read on the forward strand.
AGGGGGCTATGTCAATGGTGACGACGCGCAGGCGATAGAAGAGGTCCGCGCGGAAGTTCCCGTTCGTGATCTCCTGTTCGAGCGGGCGATGAGTGGCGCTGACGATGCGCACGTCCACAGGGATTGATTCGTTGCCGCCGAGCCTTTCGATATGCCTTTCTTCGAGGGCGCGCAGGAGCTTGGCCTGGACGTTGGCGCTCATGTCCCCGATCTCATCCAGAAAAAGTGTGCCGCCGTCTGCCTGCTCGAATTTACCCCGCCTGCGCGCTGCCGCGCCCGTAAATGCGCCCTTTTCGTGGCCGAAAAGCTCCGACTCGATCAGTTCCGACGGAAGCGCCGCGCAGTTGACGGCGACGAAAGCACCGCCGCGCCGCGATGCGCTCTTCTCATGAATCTCACGCGCGACCAGTTCTTTGCCCGTGCCGGATTCGCCGCGGACCAGAACGGTGGCGTCCGTGTCGGCGACCTTTTCGATCATCGCACGAACGCGACGCATGGCCTCGGACGCGCCGATTAACGCGCCACGGCCTTTATCTTCAATCTCGATGCGCCGACGAAGCGTGCGGTTCTCGCGCCGTAGTTGGACCGTTTCGAAAGCGTTCTTGACGACGAGCCGCAGGTCGTCCAGCTCGAAAGGTTTGGAGAGGTAATCATGCGCGCCGGATTTAATGGCCTCGACGGCCATCCGCTCTGAGCCGTGCGCCGTGATGAGTATAACGAGCGGGGCATCGCCGTTCGCCTCTTTTAACTCGCCCAGGAACTCCAGCCCGCTCGCGCCGGGCAGGTTCACGTCGAGCAGCAACAGGTCCGGACGCCGCTCTTTCATCAGAGCGCGCGCAGCCTCGACGCTATCGGCCTCTTCGATTTTGTAGCCGAAGCTGCCGAGGGCGCGCCGCATCCCGTAGCGCGCGGCCTCCTCGTCGTCAACGATCAGAAGCCGTAATCCACTCTCATTCATCTTGTCAGGCATCATTCGAGCCACTCTTTCCGTAAGGATTTCAGAGAACGCGAGCAATTCTCAGCACGGGACGTGCCATAAAATCAGAGCTGTGTTAACGAATCCTGTGGTAAAAGTTGCCACCATGAGGGAGATAAATCAACTGCCGACGCCCGAAAAGCTGACAGACGAAAGCCGCCAGCAGTCGGAACGGGTGGATTCGAAGGGCAAGCACATTGTTCTGACAACCTTCGGCTCTTTCGGCGATTTGCACCCGTATATAGCCGTCGGGCTGGAGTTGAAAGCGCTCGGCCACCGTCCTGTAATCGCCACAAGCTCCTTCTACCGCGAGAAGATTGAGGCCGCCGGATTGGGCTTTTACCCTGTGCGCCCGGACCTGCCGCCGCTCGAAGAGGCAGGTGAGCTGGTCGAAAAGATTATGGACGTGAAGAAGGGCGGGGAATTTCTTTTTAAAGAAGTGATTGCCCCAAATATCCGCGACACCTACGAAGATTTGCGTGAAGCGGCGCGCGACGCGGACCTTTTAATTACACACGTGATAACTTACGCCGGGCCGATTCTGGCCGAGAAGACTGGAATCCCCTGGATTTCAACTGTGCTGGCGCCTGCGTCGTTTTTCTCCGCCTACGACCCGTTTGCCCCGCCGCAGATGCCCGGCCTCGTCAAGCTGCTTAGACTCAGCCCGGTATTCGGGCGCGCATTTCTATCTTTGGTCCGACGGATCGCGGACAAGTGGATTGAGCCGATTTACAAGCTGCGGGAAGATTTGGGGCTTCCGCGCGGGCTGAATCCGATCTTCGAGGGCCAGCATTCGCCCGAGCTGGTCCTGGCGCTCTTCTCAAAGTTTTTGGGAGAGCCGCAGCCAGACTGGCCGAAGCAGACGATTGTCACGGGCTTTCCGTTCTACGATAAGCGTGATGAGGCGCGCGCCTCGCCCGCGTTGGAGAGATTCCTGGACGAGGGGCCAGCGCCAATAGTCTTCACACTCGGGTCATCGGCGATCTACGTTGCGGACGACTTTTATCAGGAGAGCATCGCCGCCGCCCTCTCTTTAAAGCGGCGTGCGGTTCTGCTCATAGGCAATGAGCGCAACATGCCGAAAGAGAGTTTGCCGGAAGGAATTGCCGCTTTTGATTATGCCCCTTACAGTCAGATCCTGCCTCGCGCGGCGGCCGTTGTCCATCAGGGTGGCGTCGGAACGACCGGGCAGGGATTACGGGCTGGCGTGCCCACTTTGATTGTGCCCTTTAATCATGACCAGCCCGACAACGCCCAAAGAGTAGGTCGCCTCGGAGTCGGGCGGACTCTGCCGCGTTCCAAATACAAGGCGGCAAACGTGGCGAGAGAGCTGGAAAGATTACTTTCGGATCCCAGTTACGCAGAAAGGGCTGCTGAAGTTGGGCGCGAGGTGAAGGCGGAAAACGGCGCCGTAAAAGCCGCCGACGCGGTTGCGAAATATATCCTTGAAAAAAGGTAGGCGGAGATTGTCGTCGAACTTAAATTATCAAGCCTTTGCGTAATCTTGCTTTTGTCGTGTATTCTCACGGGGTCGAAATTGAGGGGGCGAAATTTCGTCTCATCATAAAGATAACCAGTCGGGGCGTGGCGCAGCCTGGTAGCCTTGGCTATAATAGGAAGCATGGAACAAGAGTTTCTGGCTTCACTAATTAAGGAAGGCCATAGTTCGAGAGAAATAGCCCGGGTGGTTAATAAATCACCGAATAGTGTGCTTTATTGGGCACGTAAATATGGGTTACGGTGGAGACGAACTTCTTTTGGACCTGGCTATCGGCCAAGCTTAATTCCACATAGATGTGTGCAGTGTGGGGAGACTAATCCCCAGAAATTCTATGGTCACAAAAGGAGTATCTGCGGTCCATGTCATAATGCATACACCAAGCAAGCCGGTATGGAAAAGCGACTCAAAGCTATTGAACAATTAGGTGGGCGTTGTTGTGTCTGTGGATATAATCAGTATCCATGCTCTTTGGATTTTCATCACAGAGACCCAAAGCTAAAGGATCACAACTATAATGCGATGAGGAGTTGGTCTTGGGATCGCACTTTGGCCGAATTGCAGAAATGCATTCTTCTTTGCAAGAACTGTCATGCGGCTGTTCATGCTGGATTCTTGAAATCGCCTGTCAGGGCGTAGCTCAGCCTGGCGGAGCGCCTGCCTTGGGCGCAGGAGGTCGCAGGTTCAAATCCTGCCGCCCTGACCATTTCTTTAGTGTTTGGAACAAAGGATCCTGAGTTCGAATCTCAGCGCCCCGACCAGTAATTTAGCAGCGAGGCAGCTTAAAGGCTGCCCTTTTTATTATTTAGAGGTCGAGCTTGCCCCTCGGGTTCCATCCTTCCTGGCCGTAGCGACTGTCAGGGCCCTGGGACTCCTGCCCCGGAATTTAAAAAAAATACTCAAAATGGCCGAAAAATTACGATTTTTTGAAGACGCGAAGCCATTCGGTGTGATATATGTTGCTTCATAAGCTTTTTCTATTTCGCCCACTTCATCGGAGGTAATCAGACCACGCCATGGCGACATCAGCGGCATCAGGCAAGAAACGCATGACCCAATCAGAGGTAATCAACCACTTTGCCGAGAAATTCGGCTTGAAGCGCGCGCAGGCCAAAGAGTTTTTCGACGAGCTGGGAACTCTGGCTCAAAACGAAGTTAAAGCAAACGGAGAGTTCGTTTTGCCGGGTTTCGGCAAACTGGTTCTTTCCCAGCGCAAAGCGCGTGAAGGCCGTAATCCGGCGACGGGTGAGACGATTCAGATTCCGGCCAAAACCACGCTCAAATTCCGCGTCGGCAAAAGCATGAAGGATTCGGTTGTTCCCAAAAACAAGTAGATCGTTTTCAAAGTATACGTTCTTGAAAAGAATAGCGCCGTCGAAAGTGTCCTGTCAGGATGCAAAGGCGGCGCTATCGCGTTTTAAGCCCCCGGAAATATAGCTGTTTTCAATCTACAGGGCTTCAATCCCGGGCTCTGGGGAGCCTGCTGTAAATTTATCTTCCATTTTTCCTCGTTTTCCTCTACAATCATCCGTTTTGTTGGGACGGACAAAAGGCGACTATCTTCGTGTGGGAAACCTGTAAGTCTGTCTTTCCCTACAAAAAATCCTGGTAAATGCAACACTTTTGCATCCAGGAACGTAAGATCGGCATCTAAAATCTCTCTTACAAACACCGAATCGAGGGCTTTGTTGAGGGGAAGAAATAATGACTGGCTTTCGATTAGAAGGAGCTAAGGTAAAGTGACTTTTGACAGGCATCTGCCGCTGGATGAGCGGTTACTCAGAATTGATCATATCCAGGCCCGCCGCTTCTCAAAATTGAGCGGACCGGCTCTGGATATCGCCACGGAGGGTATTATTCGGCACTTGCGCGCCTGCGACCGCATGGACGTTAACCCGGACACTTCAGCCGTTCGTGAAATCATTGACGACGCTTTAAACGGCCGCCGAGTCTTCGCCGAAACAGCGGATGACCGCCGCGCTGCGTAATTTATATTGTTCCTCGCTCTATTTTTGAAGACCGCCGGACTTCATGGTCCGGCGGTCTTTTTCCTCAGCAGGGGATGATGTTCAATTAGCGCTTGATACTGTATTGCATGATTGCGAGCAGGCTTAAGGCGTCGGTAATCTTTCCAGTCAAAGCCATCTCCAGCGCCTCCCGAAAGGGTACACGGCGAACCACGATCTCTTCTGTTCCTTCCCGGCTGTGATCGCCTTGTGTCAGCCCTGTGGCGAGAAACCAGATAGCAAGCTCATCGGAAACCGAATTTGAAAGGTGAGCTACGCCCATCATTTCCCACACGGAAGCCCGCAGACCTGTCTCTTCTTCCAATTCTCGCCTGGCGGCATCCAAAGGGTCTTCGCCCTCAAGGCATCCGCCCTCAGGTATCTCCCAGGAATACTGGTCGAGCGGGTAACGATACTGCCCGACCAGATAGATAAAATCGTCCTCGATGGCGAGAATTCCGATAGCTTTATTCTTGAAGTGAACCACCCCGTAAATGCCTTGCTCTCCGTCCGGGCGAATCACGGCGTCCTCTCGCACCGTTATCCACGCATTATCGTAAACCTGATTCGAGGCAAGCGTCTGCCAGGGATTCTTTGTTTCATCCATGATCTCTTGGCGGCCTTTGTTTGTTGCCAGGGGTCGTGGTTTCTATTGAGCTGAAGGCTCAAACATTCGCATCAACTCGTTTCCGGATTCGTTTCTGCGCTGCTCAATGCCGCCTGCTCCAGAAGCGTCGGCTCTGTGGCGGCTTCATCAGGGTTATCGGCATGACGTAAGACGTCCAGAAGCGCCAGTGTGATTGCCAGAATAACCGGCCCGAGCACTATGCCGAGCACGCCGAAGACTTGGAGGCCGCCAATCACAGAGAAAAAAATGAAGAGCTCGTGCAGCTTGGCCCTCTCGCCGACGAGTTTCGGGCGCAGAAAATTATCTATGGTGCCGATGACGAGCGTGCCCCAGACTGTCAGGATGATGGCTTTGACCCAGAAGCCCGAGACCGCCAGAAAGATCGCTGCGGGCACCCAGACGATGAAAGCCCCTGCCATCGGAATCATAGCGAGAAGGGTCATCACAATCGCCCAGACCAGCGGTGACGGAAGACCCAGCACCCAGAAAGCCAGACCGCCCAGCGCCCCCTGAATCAAAGCGATGACCAGCACACCGTAAAGGCTCGCGGCGATTACCTCGCGCGTGCGTGCGAAGATTCTTTCGCACTGCTCGCGCTCAAGCGGCAGGACTTCGGGCAGCGCTTTAACGATCTTTTCGCCGTCGCGGAAGAGGTAGAACATTGTGAAGATTACGAAGAAGGTTTCGACCACGAACCCGACGAGGCCGCCGACAAAACCTAGTGTGCGCCCGGCAATCGCCCCGCTCATCCCTTTCAATTTTTCGGTAAGGAATTCCTGCGAGCGTAGCTGCTCAATATCCACGTACTGCCCGAGCCAGCGTAGAAACCGACCCGTGACGGGCGAGTTGGGGTCGAGCAGTGATGAGATATTCGCCTGTAGATTTTGCGTGAAGCCTGAAAGCTCATGGATCAGCGCAAGCACGATCAGGGTTAAGGGGAGGAGTATCGTGACGATGACGAGCAGGCAGGAGAGCATGGCGCTCGTGCCGGGCCGCCGTGTGCGTGCTAGAAGACGCCTGTGTACCGGATAAAAGACGATGACCAGCACGGCGGCCCACGCGAGCACCTCTACGAACGGGCGCAGCATCAGCCAGCAGAGGTAGAGCGCGATGGCTGTGACGGCCATCAAGGCAACCCAACGCGCCAGATTCTTTCGATATCTCATAGAGGGTTCAATCTGCGGGCGCTAACTTTATCACACAGCCAGTGGATTCGGCGCGTTTCATTTATCTGAAGCGCTGCCATCAGAGATAATCACTTGTGTTGACGCACACCGCGAACGACGTGTTAACATTCTCAAAGGTTAAGAAACTTACGCCCCCGTAGCTCAGTGGATAGAGCATCTGCCTTCTAAGCAGAGGGCCGCACGTTCGAGTCGTGCCGGGGGCAAAACAGGTTTTTGAGGTATAGAGATGTCAGATCGAAGAGAAGCCGTAATCATTAGTGCGGTCAGAACACCGACGGGGAAATTCCAGGGCGCGTTGAAAGATTTTTCGGCGACCGATTTGGGCGCAATGGTCATGCGCGAGAGCGTCCGGCGCGCAGGCGTGCGGCCAGAGGACGTTGACGAAGTAATCATGGGCTGCGTCATTCAAGCAGGGCTCGGTCAGAATCCCGCACGCCAGGCAGCGCTTCGCGGCGGCATCCCGTTTGGCGTCTCCGCAGTGACGATAAATAAAGTCTGCGGCTCGGGCCTCAAGTCCGTGATGATGGCTGCGCAGGGAATCCAGCTCGGAGATTCCGAGCTGGTCGTTGCGGGCGGGATGGAATCAATGACCAATGCCCCGTACCTGATTCCGAAGGCGCGCGAGGGCTATCGTCTGGGAAACGGCGTTCTGGTTGACGCGATGATAAATGACGGTTTGTGGTGCGCCTTTGAAAATTATCACATGGGCAACACGGGCGAAGTGGTCGCAGACCGTTACCATGTCACACGCGAAGAGCAGGACGAGTACGCTTTAAACTCACACCGCAAAGCCGCAACGGCCATGAAGGCTGGGAAATTCAAGGACGAAATTCTGGCGATAGAGATTCCGCAGAAAAAGGGAGCGCCAATCATTCTTGATGCGGACGAAACTGTTCGTGAGGACACTTCGCTCGACGCGCTCGGGAAACTGAAGCCGGCGTTTAAGAAGGAGGGCGGGACCGTGACCGCAGGGAATGCTCCGGGCGTCAACGACGGCGCGTCCGCTCTCGTCGTGACTTCGCTTGAGCGTGCACGCTCCTTGAACGTCGAGCCGATGGCGCGTATCGCAGCGCAGGCCACGTCGGGCATCGAGCCGGAGCTGGTCATGATGGCTCCCGTCGAAGCGATCCGAAAAGTTCTGAAGAAAGCCGGGTGGTCGCTCAACGAGGTGGATTTAATAGAGCTGAATGAAGCTTTCGCAGTGCAGGCGGTCGCCATCATCAGAGAACTCGATCTTGATCCGAAAAAAGTGAACGTCAACGGCGGCGCGGTCGCCCTCGGTCATGCTATAGGGCAGTCTGGCTCACGCCTTTTAACGACGATGCTCTATGAAATGAAGCGTCGGGACGTGCATCGTGGCCTTGCCGCCCTCTGCCTGGGCGGCGGCAATGCCGTGGCGTTGGCTGTTGAGCGTTGAGCCAGAGGAATGAGCTTGCAATCAGAGAAAACTCTTAGGATCGAGACCATCGGCGTTGTCGGTGCCGGGACCATGGGTAACGGCATCGCGCAGGTGGCCGCGCGCGCGGGCTTCCAGGTCGTTCTGCGTGATGTCAAAGAGGAGTTTCTGGAGCGCGGCATGGCTGCCGTGGATAAAAGCTTGCAGCGAGATGTAGATAAAGAGCGGCTCAAGGAAGAAGAGAAGCGCGCGATCATTGGTCGGATACGGACCGCGACGGATATGAGCGCGCTCGTGGACTCGGACCTGGTCGTCGAGGCCGTGACGGAAGATTTGAAAGTGAAAACCGAAGTCTTCCGCCAGCTGGACGAACTCCTGAAGCCGGAAGCGATTCTCGCCTCGAACACTTCTTCGATCTCGATTACAAAGCTGGGTGCGGCAACCGGGCGACCTCAGAAAGTTATCGGGATGCATTTTATGAATCCCGTGCCGGTGATGAAGCTGGTCGAGATTATTCGCGGCATGGCCACGTCTCAGGAGACCTATGATGTAGTGCACAGCCTCACACTGAAACTCGAAAAGACGCCGCTCGAATGTAACGACATGCCCGGTTTCGTCTCCAACCGTGTGTTGATGCCTATGATTAACGAGGCTGTGTTCGCTCTTCATGAAGGCGTCGCCACGCGCGAGAGTATTGACGGCATTATGAAGTTGGGCATGAATCATCCGATGGGGCCGCTGACGCTGGCCGATTTCATAGGGCTCGATGTCTGCCTGGCGATTTTGAACGTCCTACATGATGGACTCGGCGATCCCAAATACAGGCCGTGCCCGCTCCTGAAACGATACGTTGACGCCGGCTGGCTCGGCAGGAAAACCGGGAGAGGGTTTTACGAGTATTAGTTTTGAATTTTGAATTTTGAGTTTTGAATTAAAAGCAAGAATTCAAAACTCAAAATTCAAAATTTTTATTTATGCTATCGAAGGGTATCAAGCATTACTGCCAAAAATGTCTGGCGGCGAATCCGCTGGGGCAGGAGTTGTGTCTTCGTTGCGGCACACGCTTGATGCTGGTGGTCGAACCCCCTGCGGCGCGTTTCGAGGAGGAGGATGTTGTCGCCACCCACGAGGAGCATCTGCTGGAACGAATCTCCGCGCTGGAGAACAACCTCTCCCGTTTGACGGATAGATTCGAGCAGGCGCTTGATCTTCTGTTACGGCAGGCTCAGACGGCTTACAACGAACATACTTTGATCGAAACGCTCATCGCCGTACTGCATGATGCGGGAATGGTTGAGGCGGGCCTGGTGGTCAAACTCTGGCGGGAACGGTCAAAGCGAGAGATCGGGGAGAAGGAAGAGACCCTTCGTCGCGAGAAGCTGCGAGCGCAGATAATTTCCGCCTACAGCGGGAGCAAGCGTGCGTTATTTGAGCAGCACGTTAGCGAAGGGATTGAACTGCTCGACAGGAAAGAAGTGGCGCGCGGCATACGCTTGCTGGAGCGCGCGGCTGCGCTCGACGCTCTGAATGCCCCGCTTCACGCCCTGGTCGGCGAGCACTTTTTTGAGTCGGGGCGGACCGCCCTGGCCATTGACTATCTTGACCGGACGCTTTCGTCCGACTCGGAAAATGAGAGGGCGCGACTGTTGCTCGGCCTGGCCTGCGGCGACGCTGGCGAGGCGGAGCGGGCGAAAGAGTTGCTCAGCGATTCAATCAGGCGCGCCGGAAAGTCGTTCGCGGCCCATTGCGGCCTGGGCCTTTTGCTTGTGGCGGAGCAAAAATGGGATGAGGCGCTCAAGGAATTCAAGGGCGCGCTGGCCGCACGCCCGTCCGCCGAAGCTCATTACGTGACGGGCTGCGCCTATTATCAATTGGGACGTTACCGCGTGGCCGCGCGCCATCTACAGAAGGCTGTTGAGATGGACGGCTGCTACGTCGCCGCCTCTTACGCGCTCGGTCTTGCCCTCTTGCGTTTGGGGGAAAACGAGCGTGCGCGTGCGGTGTTTTACGCTGTCTGCGAAAGTGAGGACGAGCCGCGGTATCGCTCGGCTGCCAGACGCTTGCTCAGGTCAAAGCGTGGAGCGTCGGCGAATCTCAGGGTTTTGGGGATAAACGAAGGCGCCGGAAAGGGTTTCATTACCGGCGGGGAGAAGCGGCTGGCGCGTGCTGTTTGCCAGGACGCGCTCGCCGTAAAAACCTTCGGTTGAAGCCGCCGCGCCAGCCTTCGCCCGGTTGACTCTCGCCTGTCAAAGGCTATAATAACGCCTTTTGCGCGCACGCGCCCGGAGCGCGGCTTTCTCGTCAGGGGGTGGCGGATGCGAATTGAGCTTGATAAGTTAGAGAAATCGGGCAATAGCTTCGCACACGTTTACGAGCCTGAAGAGATTGTGCTTGACGAGGAGCGCGCTCGATTGACCGCTGCGCCCGAAATCAGCGGGCGCGTCACGCGCGAGCGCGGGGAAGTCCGCCTGCGCGGAAAGATCACAGCGGGCGCGGAAGTTGATTGTGACCGTTGCCTGAAATCGGTCGGCGTTGCGGTCGAGACGGAGTTCGACGTGACTTACGTCCCCGAGCGGGATTACGAGTCGGGCGGAGCCGCCGAGTTGCAGGAAGAGGATTTAAGCCTTTCCGTTTTTGACGGTCAGACGATTGATATTGATGAATTGGTTCGTGAGCAAGTGCTGCTGGCTCTGCCCGCGCGCGCACTCTGCAAAGAGGAGTGCAAAGGCTTATGCCCAATCTGCGGCACGGACCGGAACGCGAACCCCTGCGCCTGCGACAACCGCGAGGTTGACCCGCGCTGGGCGGGATTAAAAACAATTATGAATGATGAATTATGAATTTTGAATTAAGGCGGAAAGCTTTTAATTCAAAATTCAAAACTGATTTTCGGAGTTATATTATGCCTAATCCAAAACGTCGCCATTCAAAAGCAAGAACGCGCAAGCGCCGCGCGCATGACGCGCTACGCGCGCCCCAGACTTCTCTGTGTCCGAATTGCCAGGAGCCGCGCATGCCGCATCGCGTGTGCCCGAAGTGCGGCTTCTACAAAGGCCGCGAAGTAGTGCACGTCGAAGAGTCAGAATAAGAACAATGACAAGTGACGAGTGACAAGCAAGAACGCTTTAACTCGTCACTTGTCACTCGTCACTTGTGACTGCTTTTAATGAAGCACGGGCGCCATCAAATGACCGGCAAAATCGTCGTGGACGCAATGGGCAGTGACCATGCGCCGCACCCGGAGATTGATGGCGCGCTCTCGGCCACGCGCGATCTGGGCGTTGGCGTCATTCTGGTCGGCCAGGTGGAAAAGGTCGAGCCGGAGTTGCGGCGCTGCGGCTGGCGCGGTCAGGGTGACCGCGGCATCGAGTTCGTTCCCGCAGAAGAAGTCATCGGGATGGACGAGCCCGTCGCCACAGCCGTCCGCCGTAAAAAGCGTAGCTCTTTGAGAGTCGGTTCGAAGCTCGTTACGGAGGGACGCGCCGACGGATTTGTCTCCGCGGGCAACACGGGCGCGGCGATGGCTACGGCCAAGATGGTGATCGGAATGCTGCCCGGTGTGGACCGGCCAGCGCTCGCCGCGATGATTCCCACGAAAGGGAGCAAGCCGACGCTGCTCCTCGATGTCGGCGCCAACGCCGAATGCAAGGCGCACCACCTGGCGCAGTTCGCCATCATGGGCGACGCGTATTGCCGCGCCGTCCTGGGGACCTACAAACCCACAGTTGGCCTGATGAGCATTGGCGAAGAGGAGGCGAAGGGGAACGACCTGACCAAGGAGGCGTTTCCGCTACTCCGTGAGATAGCGAGCCTGAATTTCGTCGGCAACGTCGAGGGGCGAGACGTTTTCACAGGGGCTGTGGACGTGATCGTGACCGACGGCTTCACGGGCAACGTCATGCTCAAGCTATCCGAGGGGTTGACCGACGCCATGCTTTCGATGATCAAACGCGAGTTGACTTCGTCGGCGATGACGAAGGCCGGGGCGATGCTCTCCAAGCCAGCGTTTCGTAACATCAAGAAGCGCCTGGACTATGCCGAGTATGGCGGGGCGCCTCTGCTGGGCGTCCGGCAGATAGTGATCATCGGTCACGGAAGCTCAAACGCGCGCGCGATCCGCAACGCGATTCGAAGCGTCAAAGTTTTTTCAGACAATCGCGCGGGCGAACGCATCGAGCGCGGAATCGCCGAGACGAACGCACGCGAATTTGCGGTGGCCGCCAATAGTAAATCGTGAATCGTAAATCGTGAATAGGTAGAGGGGGTTTTACTATTCACGATTTACGATTTACTATTTACGAAAGGATCGAAATGGCAAAAATAAATGCTGGCATTCTGGGGACGGGGCACGCGTATCCGGAAGGCATCTTGACCAATGCCGATCTGGAGAAGATGGTTGACACTTCGGACGAGTGGATCACCACGCGCACTGGCATCAAGCAGCGGCGCAAGGCTGCGCCCGGTGAATACACTTCGCTCTTCGCCGTGCGCGCCGGTCGCGAGGCTATCGAGCGTGCGCGCATTGACCCGGCGGAGATTGATACGTTGATCTGCGCCACGGTCACGCCGGACCAGATTCTGCCTTCGACGGGCTGCCTGATTCAGGCGGAGCTTGGCGCAAACAATGCCGCAGCCTTCGACATCGTCGCCGCCTGCTCTGGATTTCTCTACGGCCTGACGATGGCGAACGGTCTGATTCGCACAGGCCAATCGCGCTGCGCGCTCGTCATCGGCGCGGAAGTCTTAACGCAATACGTGGATTACACGGACCGCTCGACCTGCGTGATTTTCGGAGATGGAGCCGGGGCAGCCGTGCTCGGACCAGTTGATGGGGAGCGCGGAATCCTGGCCGCGCGCATTAAATCCGACGGGCGATTTGCAGAGCATCTTTACGCGCCGGGCGGGGGCACGCGGCGTGGTTCGACCGCCGAGACCATCGCTGCCGGAGAGCATTTCTTCAAGATGAAGGGCAACGAGTTGTTCAAGGTCGCCGTGCGCTCAATGACGGACATCTCGCGCCAGGTCCTGGAGGAGGCGGGCAAGTCCGCTTCAGACGTTGACCTGTTTATTCCGCACCAGGCCAATCAACGGATCACGGATGCCGTGGCGAATAAGCTCGAAGTTGATGCCTCGCGTATTTACTCGAACATCTCTATGCACGGCAATACATCTTCCGCCTCGATTCCGATTGCCCTGGACGAGTGTGTGGAGGCGGGGCGCGTGCGCGAGGGCGATCTCGTGCTGATGGCTTCGTTCGGCGGCGGCGTGACCTGGGGCGGAGTTCTGGTGCGCTGGTAGTTTTTTTGAAGAGTGAACATTAAAATCACCGCGGAGCGGTGAGATGAATTTAGCCCGGCTTTTCAAAGCCGGGAACAGAGCGAGTAGTAAGGATAGAGCGTCGCGTGAGCGACGGTTGATACGAATGGGTCACACGTCGCTCACGCGACGTACTGATTCTGCGGACGATTCTCTACCCGGCTTTAAAAAGCCGGGCTAAATTCAAGTGCCGCTACGCGGCATAATTTCGCACAGCCTTTTTTAAGATGAAGAGAAAAGTCCTGATTGCCATCTTCATGCTGCTTCTTAGCGCCGGGGCTGTATCCGGCCAGGGAGAGAGTGAAAGATGGCTGAGAGTCCTGGTGACTGACGCCGCGGGCCAACCTTTGAAGCAGGCTTGCGTGACGTTTGTGCCGCGCGAGGGCGAGATAGTTTTCCGTAAAGCCGACAAGCATGGAAAGGTTCAACTGAAGAAACCTTCGATGGGTGATTATAGAATCGTAGTTAAAGTTGACGGGTACGAGGCGCAGAAGCGTGAAATCACGGTCGGCGAGAAGTCCGAATCGGTCGCCTTCGCATTACAGGCACGCAGCTATTAAAGATGGGCAATAATCTGGCTTACATCTTCCCTGGACAGGGCTCGCAGTATGCAGGGATGGGCAGCGACCTCGCGGAAAAATACAAGGCCGCGCGCAGGGTCTTTGAAGAGGCCGACGCCGCCCTGGGCTTTGCTATCTCGCGCCTCTGTTTCAGCGGGACGGCCGAAGAGCTGCAACTGACGGAGAATACGCAGCCGGCGATTCTGACGACCTCAATCGCCGTCCTGCGCTCGATGGAAGCGGAAGGGGCGCCTGCGCCCGATTATGTGGCGGGGCACAGCCTCGGCGAGTATTCCGCGCTCGTCGCCGCAGGGGCTTTGTCTCTGGCTGATGCCGTGCGAACGGTCCGGCTGCGCGGACGTTTCATGCAGGAGGCCGTGCCCGTTGGCTCCGGCGCGATGGCTGCCGTGATGGGCGCGGATTTGAAGACGGTTGTCGAGACCTGCAACGAGGCGCAGGAAGGCGATGTCTGCTCGCCCGCGAACATCAACTCGCCGAACCAGATTGTGATTGCAGGGCACGCTGGGGCGGTTGACAGAGCAGTCGCGCTTCTGAAAGAGCGACACGGCAAACGCGCGATCAAGTTGAACGTGAGCGCCCCTTTTCATTGCGCCATGATGACGCCCGCGCAGGAAAGGCTCGCTGCCGAGCTTGAAAAGATAGAGTTTCATGATTTACGTTTACCGCTCATAACCAATGTGGACGCGGCGGAAATCACCAAGGGCGAGGAGGCGCGCGACGCGCTCGTCCGCCAGGTCTCTTCGCCGGTCCGTTGGCTGGAGTCCGTGGAGTTGTTAATTCAGAAAGGCGTCGGACGGTTTGTGGAAGTCGGCCCCGGCAAGGTCCTGTGCGGGCTCGTCAGGCAAATCGAGCGCGGAGTGGACTGCCAGAACGTGGGAGACGTCGAGAGCCTTGGAAATGCAGTGACGAGTGACAAGTGACGAGTGACGAGTTAAACGCTTGTCCTGCTTGTCACTTGTCACTCGCCACTTGTCACTGTTTTTATACTATTCACAGAGGAGCGAATCCGTTATGCCCGATCAAGAGATCGAAAACAAAGTGAAGCAGATTATCGTTGACGAGCTCGGCGTTGACGAAAACGAAGTCACCCCGAACGCTCGTTTCATAGACGACCTCGGCGCCGACTCGCTTGACACGGTCGAACTCGTCATGCGCTTTGAAGAAGAGTTCGGAATCGAAATCCCGGACGAAGACGCCGAGAAAATCCAGAGCGTGCGCGATGCCTATAATTACATCGAGCAGCACAAGGCGAAATAAGTCTGGAGTCTGGAGTCTGGAGTCTGGAGTCAAAGGCAGGTTCTTGTTTTTGACTCCAGACTCCAGACTCCAGACTCGCGACTCTTTATAAGGAGTATTGATTTTGGAACGTCGCGTTGTGGTTACGGGTGTCGGCCTTATCACGCCCGTCGGTAATTCGGTCGAGGCCACCTGGTCCGCGTTGATGCAGGGGCGGAGCGGCGTGGACTACATCAAGAAGTTTGATGTGGAAAAATTCCCCGTCCGCTTTGCCGCCGAGATTAAGAACTTCGACCCGCTCGACTTTATCGAGAAGAAAGAGGCGCGCAAGATGGGCGCCTTTATTCATTACGCCATCGCCGCTTCGGACGAGGCGATCAAGGATAGCGGCCTTGAAATCACGGACGAAAACGCCGAGATGGTCGGGACTTATATCAGCAGCGGCATCGGCGATTTCTGGGCCATCGAGCGCGAGCACTCGAAGCTCCTTAATGACGGTCCGGGGCGCGTCTCGCCGTTCTTCATCCCGTCGGCGATAGTCAACCTGGCCGCCGGCCAGGTCTCCATACGCCACGGCGCGAAGGGACCCAACTCCGCGACCGCGACAGCCTGTTCCGCTGGCGCGCACGCCATCGGCGATAGCTTCCGAATAATTCAACGCGGCGATGCGGACGTGATGATCTGCGGCGGAGCGGAATCCGCCATCACGCCCATGAGCGTCGCGGGTTTCGCGGCCATGCGCGCGCTTTCCACGCGCAACGACGATCCCATTCATGCCTCCAGACCTTTCGAGCGGGACCGCAACGGCTTCGTCATCGGCGAGGGCGCTGGGATAGTAATTCTTGAGGAGTTGGAGACGGCGCGACGGCGCGGGGCGAAGATTTATGCGGAGATGATCGGGTACGGTATGACGGCGGACGCCTTCCACATCACCATGCCTGACGAGACGGGCTCCGGAGCGATACGCGTCATGCAGAAGGCCCTGAAAGATGCGAAAGTCGAGCCGGAAGAGGTGGGCTACATCAACGCCCACGGGACTTCCACGCCTTACAACGACAAGTTCGAGACGGCGGCGATTAAGAAGACTTTCGGTGAACACGCGTACAAGCTCGCCGTCAGCTCCACGAAATCAATGACGGGCCACCTCCTGGGCGCGGCCGGGGGCATCGAAGGCGTCTTTTCGGTCCTGGCAATTCATCACAAGATTCTGCCGCCGACGATCAATTACGTGAATCCGGACCCCGAATGCGACCTGGATTACGTGCCCAACGAGCCGCGCGAGATGGAAGTCCGCTACGCCCTCTCCAATAGCTTCGGTTTCGGTGGAACAAACGCTGCGTTACTTTTCAAGCGTTACGAGTGAAGTATGGGTGAAGTCAGAGTAAGAACCAAGATTACAAATGCTATTGATGAGGCGCTCGTCAGGCGTGGGCAACTTGGGCAGGATGCCGTTCGCAGTTATGAGGCAGATGCACTGATTGATACCGTCGCAGTCTCGTCCGTGCTGCCGGTTCATGTCGTGCAGCGGCTCGGTCTCCTGATTCGCGGGCAAAGAGTTGCGGAATACGCAGATGGTCGCCAAGAGGTTGTTGATGTGACAGAGGCTGTGGTCTTTGAGATTGATGGCAGAGACACCCTTGAGGAAACTTTTGTTCTCGGCGATGAGGTGTTAATTGGGCAAACCGTGTTGGAGAAAATGGATTTAATGGTTGATTGTGTCAATCAGCGCGTAATGAAAAACCCTGCGCATCCAGACCAGCCTGTCTCAAAAATTAAGAGAGTCAAATGAAAATTATCGTGATGATGAAGCAAGTCGCCAACAAGGATGCGATCCTGCGGATCAACAAGGACGCAACCTGGATTGAAGAGGGCGACCTTTCGTATGAAGTGAACGAGTCGGACGGCTACGCGCTCGAAGAGGCGCTTCGGATTAAAGAGAAGGCCGGGAGCGGGGAAGTCGTCGTCTGCTCGATGGGACCGCAGCGCGTAAAGAGCGTCATTAAAGATGCCCTGGCCCGCGGCGCGGACCGTGCGATTCACATCGTCGGAGACAATCTGCAACACCTCTCGCCCTTCGCCGCCGCTTCAATCCTCGCCGACGCGATCCGCGAGGAGAACGCGGACCTTGTGCTGACCGGCTTGCAGTCGGACGATTACGGCTACGCGCAGACGGGCGTCATCATGGCGGAGCTTCTGGGCCTGCCGCACGCAACGATTGTCATTGAGGTTGACGCCTCAGGCGCGGAGTTAAGGGTCAAGCGCGAGCTGGAAAGCGGCTGGTATCAATGGTACTCAATGCCCAAACCCGCATTGCTGACGATTCAATCCGGCATCAGCCAGATTCGCTATGCGACGCTCAAGGGCATCATGGCTGCGAAGAAGAAGGAGATTAAAGAGGTCACACCTGCGGCGGATGCCGCCTCGCGACCTTCTCACCAGCGCATAGAGAAAATCTACTTCCCGCTG
Organism: Pyrinomonadaceae bacterium; assembly: GCA_036392495.1. GTDB lineage: Bacteria > Acidobacteriota > Blastocatellia > Pyrinomonadales > Pyrinomonadaceae > QHXM01. Next base: position 30,161 of record DASVXV010000160.1, read on the forward strand.
AAAACAAAGCAGACCCAATTCCTGGGTGGCGGCGACGCGAAAAAGGGGGCAGTCGAACTCGCGGAGAAACTGCGAACCGAAGCGAGAGTCATTTAAAGCTTCCCGTTCGTATCTGGTCGGCGCAGCTCGCAGCGCTCATTTGGAAGTCCCAGCTAATAGGAGAAGAAGATGAAAAAACTCTGGTTGGTAATCTGCGCGGGGCTGCTTTTGGCGGCCTGCGGCGGCAGCGGAACAAGTACCGACACGGGGAGTAGTTCTGGCGCGGGCGGGGCACAGAAGCTGGAGTTGAAGGCTGACGGGAAGGACTCGACTATGGAAGTTAAGTCCGGGGTGATGCAGGTCACGGCCCAGGACCATTCCAATCCTGAATACCAGGCGGCGATCTTCAACTTCACTCTGGCAAACTACGAGCTGAAGACTAACGGCGATCTGGCGAGGACGCTCACCAAGCCCGAAGAGACTCGCGTCTATTTCAAGCTCTACGGCGACAAAGGCACGGACAAAAACGCGCCCCTCAAACCGGGAACCTACAAGGCAGACGCCAAATCGTTCCCGATGTACGACCCGACATCTCTCGCCATCATTGGCTCCGCCGACGGCAAGCAGACAGTCGCCCTCAGCCAGAATTCACCGGCGAATGACACGAAGGGCGAGGTGAAGATCACTTCGGTCGAGGGGGACACAGTGAAGGGCGAGATCAACATTATGACCGGGAGCAGTATTGCAGCCAAAGGGAGTTTTACCGCGAAAATAAAACCGATAGGGTTTTAGCGCAGGCAGCAGACAAAGGGTAAATGAAAAATGAGTGACGGTATTCTTGTCTTTGCGGAGCACCGGGACGGTGCATTGAATAAAACTTCGTTCGAGGCCATCGCGGCGGCGCAAACTCTGGGCGGCGCTTTGGGTCAGGCCGTGACGGCCGTATTGCTCGGCTCGGGCGCGGACAACCTGGCTCAGGAGATTGCGGCGTATGACTTGAGTCGTGTGGTTTACGCCAGCAATGAAAAGCTCTCGGACTACACGCCGGACGGTTACACGGATGCGATGGAGAGCGTTGTGAAAGCGCTTGACCCGCAGTACGTCATCATGCCGCACACCTATCTGGTGCGCGATTTCGCGCCGAAGCTCGCGGCCCGTTTTGGCAAAGGTCTCATCAGCGATTGCGTCCGCGCCGAGATCGCCGACGGCAAGGCCACGTTCACCAGAAGAATTTTCCTGGGCAAGATAGATGCAGACGTGGTCTCGGATAATGAGCCGCCCGTATTCATCACTTTCCAGTCCGGCGCTTATCGCGGGGACCAGGCCGTGAAGGGAGGCGGCGCTGCGGTCGAGACGATGAATGTCGAGGTCGGCGAGGTCCGAATGAAGCCGGAGGCCCCGTTCCAGGAGGTCAAACAGGCTGTGGACCTGTCGAAGGCCGACGTCATCGTCGCCATCGGGCGCGGCATCAAGAGCAAAGACAATATCGCGCTCGCGGAACAGCTCGCGGCGGCTCTGGGCGGCGACATTGCCGCATCGCGCCCGATCTGCGACGCGGAGTGGCTGCCGATTGATCGTCAGATAGGTTCTTCGGGACAAACGGTCGCGCCGAAGCTCTACATCGCCCTCGGTATCTCAGGGGCGATTCAGCATCTCGTCGGGATGAAAAACTCCGGCACCATCGTCGCCATCAATAAAGACCCGGAGGCCCCGATCTTCGACATCGCGGACTACGGAATCGTCGGCGACCTGTTCGAAGCAGTTCCGGTCCTGACCGAAGAGATCAAGAAGCTGAAGAGTTAATTCACAGTGTCTTCAGCCCGCGAGAGCGGGCGACAGCATAAAGCCCAGCCCGTGAGGGCTTATCATTACCCACATTTTTCATTTATGGGGCTGTGGGTTGGTTTTGCTGAGCATAAGTCCTTTGTTTGTAACAAAGCATGAGAGACTGCCTCTAAAGATCATGAGCCCCTATGCTCCTTTTAACTCCCACACTTGTTAA
>DASVXV010000161.1:0-75005 GCA_036392495.1 Pyrinomonadaceae bacterium
CATTCTCAGCAGAGCAAGGACCTGTCCACGAAGCCACACAAAACGACACGAAACAAGCCACGGCAATTTCGTGTCATTTAGTGTGATTTCGTGGACAGTCCTGTTTCTACTTTCCTCAATTTCGAAAATGAATAGACCCTGGAGTCAATGCGAGGCGTGAGGCCGAGTGTACGAAAGCGCATTGACACCTGCGCGCGGCATGTAGTAGCGTCGCGGCTGCATCATATGCAAGGGAACTCTGCTCACCCTCTTCCATCCGCCCGCGCGGCCCTGAACTTCCACCCCCGGCAAGGAGATTATTGCGACCTTTGAAGAAGATCGAACTTCCGCCCAGAGGTCTGGAGACGCTCTTCGGCGTCCACGACCAGAACATCAAATATCTCGAATCGCTCCTGGACGTGCGGATCAACGCGCGCGGACAGGACCTGACGGTGGACGGCGACCCGAAAGACGTCGCGACGGTCGAGCGCATCCTCGAAGACTTCGCGGAGCTCTTCACAGAGGGCAAGACCTTCACGGACAGGGAACTGCGCGAGGCCTTCGCGCAGATCGCAGAGGACCGCGCCTACTCCCTGCGCGACTACTTCACGAAGGCGCGCTTCAACCCGGCAGGCAAGAAACAGGTCGCGCCCAAATCAACAAATCAGCGTCGTTACATAGAAGCCATCCAGAGTAAAGATGTAGTGTTTGGCATAGGAGTCGCTGGCACAGGAAAAACATACATCGCGGTGGCAATGGCTGTACAAGCGTTGATGCAGAAGCAGGTGGACCGCATCGTGCTGGCGCGCCCTGCTGTTGAAGCGGGCGAGAAGCTTGGATTCTTACCGGGGGATTTGCAGGACAAAGTTGATCCTTACCTGAGACCGCTCTACGACGCGCTCTTTGATCTGATTGACTACGAGCGTGTGACGAAGCTCTTGGAGAAGCGCGTCATTGAAGTTGCGCCGCTGGCTTTCATGCGGGGCAGGGCGCATCCGTTGCACAGCAAGATTCTAACTCCGACGGGCTGGCGGGAAATGGGCAGCTTGGAGGTCGGGGATTTCGTCGTCGGCTCTGATGGAAAACAGACCGAAGTTACGGGCGTGTTCCCGCAAGGTAAAAAATTAGTTTACAGAGTGACAATGACCGATGGGGCAAGTGCTTTGGCTTGCGCCGAACATCTCTGGGCAGTCCGCACGGCCTCGGATAAACGCCGAGACAAACCTTTGCGCGTTCTGCAAACGCAGGAGATGATGGGCAATCTGCGTTCCTTTCATCAATATCGCTACGAATTGCCGTTGCTGTCCGCGCCCGTGGAGTGGAAGTTTAGACAGACTCCATTGGATCCATATTCACTCGGATTGCTACTCGGCGACGGTTGCCTCACAGGTAAAACTTCGCCAGGTTTCACTACCTCCGATGCCGAATTAGTCTCATCGCTGAAATATGGGCTCGCCGACATGAATCTTTCCTTCCGGCGTAAGTCCAGCATTGATTATGTAATCACCAATCCCGCGGCGGGGCGCGGCTGGACTGGCATTCGTAATCCGCTCACACAGGCATTGCGCGAGCTACAATTGTCCGGGACTTATTCGTCCACGAAATTCGTTCCCGAAGATTACCTTTATAACAGCGCGGAAGTCCGTCTGGCTGTCTTGCAAGGTCTGCTGGATACAGATGGCGGGCCTGTTACACAAGAGGGCCAGACGTGCCGTATTCAATACGTGACCACATCACAACGACTGAGGGATGACGTGCTCCTCCTGGTCCGTTCGCTCGGCGGCGTGGCCTACTGGCGCAGGCGCAAAGCCGAAGGACGCAAGCCCGGTTTCGCCAATGGCAGAGCAGTTCCGTACCGGAATGATGCTTTCGTCATGGACATACGACTGCCCAGAGGGCTTGAGCCGTTTCGTCTTGAACGGAAGGCCAGGATTTATCATAAGCAGGGTGGGGGCCGCCCGATGCGTTTTATTAAGAGCATTGAGCCTGTTGGCGTACAGGAAACGCAGTGCATCAGCGTGACCGCGCCCGACTCGCTCTATGTTACCGATGACTTTATCCTGACCCACAACACGCTTGCGAATGCCTTTATCATTCTCGATGAAGCGCAGAACACGACGAGCGAGCAGATGAAGATGTTTCTGACGCGCATCGGGTTCGGCTCGAAGGCCGTGATCACGGGCGACGTGACCCAGATAGACCTGCCGACGGGCAAGCGCAGCGGGCTGATCGAGGCCGAGCGCGTGCTCTCGAATGTAGAGGACATAGAGTTCGTCTACTTCACGGAAAAAGATGTCGTCCGCCACCGCCTCGTGCAGCTGATCATCAAGGCCTACGAAGCGCATTCGAGCAAAAGCAATATTTAAGGTGAATCGTGAATCGTAAATCGTAAATAGACGAACCGAGCTTTTCTCTATTCACGATTTACGATTCACGATTCACGATTCTGTCATGATTGAAGTCGTCAACCGCCAGCGCAAACTGCCGATTGATTCCGAGCGTTGGGAGAAGTTCACGGCACAGGCTCTGAAAGCCGCGCCTGCAAATGGCGCGGGCGTGACCGTTGCTTTCGTCTCGGACCGTGCGATGCGTGAGCTTAACCGACGGTGGCGTGGGAAGGTGGGGACGACGGATGTGCTGTCGTTTCCGTCCGGGCAGGGCGAGTTTGAAAGGGTGGAAGGCGCGAGCCTCGGTGACGTAGTTATCTCAGTCGAGCAGGCTGCGCGGCAGGCTGCGGAGCACGGCCTGGAGTTTGACGAGGAGATTGCGCAGCTCATTCTTCACGGCCTGCTGCACCTGTGCGGCTATGACCACGAAACAGATGAAGGCGAAATGAGCCGTTTGGAACTGCGCCTTCGACGCCGACTTGGAATATAATTCGTGAATCGTAAATCGTAAATCGTGAATAGACGAAAGCAGCGTTTTCACTATTCACGATTTACGATTCACGATTCACGGCTCTTATTATGGGAATCGAAATCGCAATCGCCTGTCTGCTGCTCGTCGGATTGATGTTCCTGGCGACGGTTGACATGGCTTTCGGCCAGTTGAGCGACGTCGGCTTCAGGCTCCTGATCTCCGAGGCCGAAGAGCGCCGGTCCGCCGCCGCCAGCTTCCTCAAAGAGATTCAGGAGGACCGCCCGCGCTTCCGCTTCACCATCGGCGCGGCCATACAGATTCAACTCGTGGCCTTCTCGGTCCTCATCACACTGATCTTTACGCGGCAGTTCTCAGGCACCAACCTCTTGCTCATGGCCCTTTTCACGGGGCTCTTGCTGGCGGGCATCTTTCGCCAGCTCATCCCGCGACTCATCAGCTTACGCAATCCCGAAAAGACTCTGCTCACGCTCCTGCCCGTGGTCAAGCCTTTCTACCGCCTGCTCTCTTTCATCGCGGACCCCTTGCACCGCAGGGCCAAAACTTTGCGCCGCGAGCGCGAGCTGGTGGAGACGAAAGACGAAGAGGAGGAGGATAACGGCGACGACATCCAGGCGTTAATAGACGTCGGCGCGGAGGAAGGGATTTTAGAACAGGAAGAGGGCGAGCTGATCCACTCGATCATAGAGTTCGGCGACACGCGCGTCAGCGAGGTGATGACGCCGCGCACCGAGATCGCCGCCCTCCCGCTCACGGCCACAGTGCGCGAGGCGCGCGACGTCATGATCGAATCTAAATACTCGCGCCTGCCGGTATACCGTGAACAGATTGATAACGTCGAGGGCATCATCTACGTCCGCGATCTACTCCAGTGCTGGCCCGAAGGCCGGGAAGGTGAGACCATCGGGTCGCTCGTCCGCCCTGTTTACGAAGTCCCGGAGACAAAGCCCGTCGCGGACCTTCTGGAAGAGATGCAGAAGGCCCACGTCCAGCTGGCAATCGTTATAGACGAGTATGGCGGTGTGGCCGGGCTCGTCACGGTCGAAGATATTCTGGAAGAGATCGTCGGCGAGATCGAAGACGAAGATACGGAGCACGAAGAGATCATCGAAATCGTCGAAGCGTCCGACGGCTATTACGACGTGCTCGGCTCGACAGAGATCGGAAAGATCGAGCGCCTTTTTGACCTTGAGATAGAGGCGGACGATTTTACGACCATCGCCGGGCTGGTCATCAACGAGAAGGGGTCTGTCCCGCGTGCTGGCGAGCGCCTGACGTTTCGTGGCCTGGACGTGGAGGTTCTTGAAGCGGACGACCGTCGCATCAACCGCCTGCGCCTCAGACGAGTCGCAGAGAGCAAGGCGCAGGCCGAGTAAGAAGTTTTCAATGAGCGCTGGCAATCCAGTCAGAAACTCTCTGCCGCTGTTTCGCGGGACGTCCACTTGCGAGGCCTGCGGCGAAACTTTTACATGCGGCGCGGGCCTTTCGGGCTGCTGGTGCGCGGAAATCGAGTTGAGCGAGGCGACGCGCGCAGAGCTTCGTGAGCGCTATCGTAGCTGCCTGTGCCGGTCCTGCCTGGAAAATTACGCCGAAAGCGAAAAGAACAATGACGAAAAAGAGGAGCAAGTTTCTACAGGGGCGGCGCATTGACCCGAAGCCTATCACGTCCGAGACGGCGCTCGCCGACCTTGTGGACGATGCGTTTCTGGCTTACAACGCGGCGCGCCTGCGCGAGGCGTGCCAGCTCTTCACGCAGAAGATGCTGGAGCCTTCGGTCACGGTCGGCCTTTCGATCACGGGCGCGCTCACGCCCGCGGGCCTGGGCATCTCCGCCCTGATCCCTTTGATCGAGGCAGGCTTCGTTGATTGGATCATCTCCACTGGCGCGAATCTTTACCACGACACGCATTTCGGCATCGGCCTCTCGCTCCACCAGGGTAATACGCAAATCTCCGACATTACGCTTCGCGAGGAAGAGGTCGTGCGCATCTACGACATCTTTTTCGACTACAGCGTGCTTCTGGACACGGACGCCTTCTTCCGCAGGATCATCGAGGGCGAGGAGTTTCAGAAGCCAATGTCCACGGCGGAGTTTCATTATCTCTGCGGGCGTTACGTGCGCGAGCGCGAGTGCAAATTAGGGCTTGAGAAGAAATCGCTGCTCGCGGTCGCTTACGAGTACAGTGTTCCGATCTACACTTCGAGTCCGGGCGATTCATCCATCGGCATGAACGTCGCCGCGAAAGCTTTGCAGGGGAACAAGCTCAGTTTCGATCCTTCGGCGGACGTCAACGAGACCGCGGCCATCGTGCTCGCAGGCAAGCGCGGGGCGATTCACGGGCGCGGCGACCGCGGCACCAAACACGGAGGGCAATCCGCCGTCTTCATTCTCGGAGGCGGCAGTCCGAAGAATTTCATGCTCCAGACGGAGCCGCAGATTCAGGAGGTCCTGGGGATTGACGAGCGCGGGCATGACTATTTTTTACAATTGACAGATTCTCGTCCGGACACGGGTGGGTTGTGCGTGGCGGAAGGCACGTTCATAGATACGCCGCGAGATTTAAGCCAATACCCCGACGGCATTCCGATTGAAAAGCTGGTTGGAAAATCTGGCTTTCACGTGTATTCATTTGACCATGAGCAAAAGAAGATCGCGCTTTCGGAGGTGGAAAAGGTTTGGCGCACAGGAGAGAAAGAGGTCTGGCGTTTGCGCTACGGCTGGCACACCGGACAGCGTAAAGAAAGATATCAAGAGGGTGAATTATTGGCGACTCCTGAGCATCTCGTCATGCTTCATAACGGTTCCTACAAGCCTTTGAAAGCCTTGAGAGCGGGAGAAAGTCTGAAAGCCTTTAACACGTCTTATTCAACACACGGCTACCGGCAGATCGGGTTGGGCAGGGGGAAAACTATTCCTGAGCACCGTTATTTATTGGAGTTCGCGCTCGAAAGAAAATTAGAGCGGCATGAGGTCGCGCACCACCTAGACCATAATCATCTGAACAACAACTTAGACAATTTGGCCGCCGAGCACTATCGCGAGCACGTCGCTAATCACAGAAGATTAGAATGGCAGAGAAAGAGCGCTGAAGAAAGGCGTCAATGGAGCGAGCTTAATCGTGAGCGGATGAGCAGCGAGAAAGCTCAAAGAATGTCGCGCCAATTTTGGGACAATTTATCTCCTGAAGATCTCGAAGCTTATAAAGAAAAGAAACGGCAGGAAACGCTTCACACGGCTCCAGAAGTGCTGGAGTATCGCCGCCAAAGAGCGCGCGAGTGGTTCAGTCAATTGCCCGAGAGCGAACAGAGACGACGCCGCAACTATTTTCGGCGACAAAGCTCTGAGCGATGGGAAAATTTATCGGAAGAGGAGCGTGAAACGTGGCGTGCCCAATCTCGGTTGGAAAGAAACCCGCGTTTTAAGCACGAAATAGACGAAGAGCAGGTCAGGGCTGCTCTCATCGCTACGGGCGGACGAATTTACGAGGCGTGCGAGGTTTTAAAGATAGACTGGCGCACATTTGACCGCCGCCTGAAAATGTATGGCATTACCAGAGCGGAGATTAGGGAGCGGTACGTTGACAACCACAAAGTCGTGTCTGTCGAGCCGACGGGCATCATTGTTCCTGTTTATGACATGAGCGTTAAGAAGACGTGTAATTTCGTCGCCAATGGGATTGTCGTTCACAACTCCGGCGCAACGCCGGGAGAGGCAGTCTCATGGGGCAAGGTGGACCCGGACCGGCTGCCGGACGCCGTGGTGTGTTATGTTGATGTGACCGTGGCGCTCCCCATCATCACGGCCTATGCGCTGGCGCGGCATGAGCCGAGGGAACCGAAGCGACTCTACGACCGTCGCGGGGAGTTCATGGACCTGTTGATGTCCGAATACAGGAAATCGAAAAGAAAATGATGAGTTTTGAATTTTGAATTAAAGGCATGAACTTAAGCCCGGCAATTCAAAATTCAAAACTCAAAACTCAAAATTCATTTGGGGGTGAGCAGTGGGGGAGAAGATAACAGACGAACAGCCGCGCATCTATTTCGATTGCTCGAAGTGCCCGGCCTACTGTTGCGCGATTTACGAGCGCGTGCAGGTCTCAAAGCGCGACCTCAACCGGCTGGCAAAGCATTTCGGCCTGACGGCCGAAGCAGCCGAGAAGCGTTACACGAAGATTGATCGCTCCAGCAATGAGCGCGTGCTCAGGCGCAGGAAAGATACCATCTTCGAGCAGGCGTGCATGTTCCTGGACCCGGAAACACGGGGCTGCACGATCTATCACGCGCGCCCAGCGGTCTGCCGCGAATACCCTGCGCGCTCGCGCTGCACCTACTACGACCTTTTGCAGTTCGAGCGGACCCAGCAGGATGACCCGAACGCTCTGCCGCTCGTGCAGATTACATTCCGCGAGGTGAAGAAGAAGATCGTTCACGACGAAAACGGAAGCGAGAAGATTTGGGAGTGGAAGAATGGAAAACAGTGACAAGTGACGAGTGACGAGTGACAAGTAAGAACCCTTTTACTCGTCACTCGTCACTTGTCACTCGTCACTGCTTTTGGAGGTGTGAGGAGATGAAAGAGTTTCTTTCAAAAATGGTCGGGCGCAGGGTGGATGTCGTTTGCGGCGGCGCGGCGCGCTTGCGCGGCGAGATCGTCAAGGTCGAAGGCGGCGTGCTCCATCTGAAAGATGACGAGCAGCAGATGTGCTATGTGGCCGTAGAGAAGATCGCTGTCGTCTGGGAAGCGCGCGAGGACGAGAAGCGCGCAGGCTTCTTCAGCCCCGTCCCGCCCAATAATCGCTGAAAGTTTGCGTCAGCATAAAAGAAAAGGGCCGATGCTCGACCATTGCGAGCATCGGCCCTTTGTATCTTTTGCGTGGGGCTATTCCGCAGCAGCCGTCAACTGGACCGGCAGGGGCACGCGACGGAAACCGTCAATGCGGCTCAGGTAGTATTTGTTCCATTCCTGATAAACCACACCTTTGCGACGAGAGGCGTGGTAAAAGCCTTTCTCGTCGGCGACGATGCCGACATGCGTCAGGCCGTTGAAGAAGACGAGCGTGCCGAACTTGAATTTCTCTTCCTCGGGCGGGGCAGAGAAGCGCGCCCAGTATGAGCGTGCGCTTCCGCGCATGAAGTCCACGCCGCTTGCTTTGAAGGAACTCCACACGAAGCCCGAACAATCGAACCCACGCGGTCCCGTCGCTCCCCACACATAGCGCGAGCCAAGGCGCTCACCTATAGCGCTGTGCAGGAGCTGATCAAAGCGAAACAGCGGGTTTCTTGAGGCCGCGGCGGCAGGCTCCGCCGCGCGCGAGATGATTACGGGATCGGTTTCGAGACGCGTTGCGCCGCTCGGATCAATCGTCGTTGTGGTCGTCGTGATGTTTGTTAAATGCGTGCTGGTCTGCGCGGAGACTATGATTGCAAAGATGGCGTGGGCTAATAGGGCCGTGAACACGCGGGAGAACGTTTTATTAAAAATCATGGACGGGGAACTATTATCTCCTTAAAAAATTCGGGTCTTGCTTTTAGGGATTGCTTTGATGCGGCGGGCTTACCTAACCACAAAAGCCATTCTACGAAGCGTTTAGAGTCATTACAAGAAGCAATGTGACTGTTTTGTGATGAATCACAGGGAGTCTCTCACATACGACTCAAAAGGGGTCATGAAGCGTGACCGATTGTCTCAACATGTTAAAGCGCGAGCGCGCGGACGTCTTATCGGAAAACACAACTCGGTCAATCTGCCCTGATGATTACCGGGAAACGTAGAAATTCTTCCGTGCGCCGTGATAGCATGCGCGGCCAAAGATCAGAGAGGAGATTTTAGGAATCATGCTTTTCATCGAAAGCAAGAGCTTGAAGCGCAATGTTGATGGTGCGATGCGCCTGGCGTTACTTGAGAAACTGCAGGAGAAGGGGTTGACTCCCTTGATTCGCTCGACGCGCGCGGCCTGTTACGAGCAGGCCCTGCTCGGACCCGACCGCGTCGTCGAGATGGAGCGCGCCGTCTCCGCCTGGACCGAACAGGAGGATGACAGGCTTTACACGCGCGGCGACGTCTTCTGCTTCGAAGACTTCGTGCTCTTCCTGATCTTCGGAAATAATGAAGACGACGCTGGCGGTATGCGCGCCGGGATTGTTTACGAAGCGGAGACGCTGGAGCCCGCGAAGAAATTGGATGCCTTCTGCCGCAACGTGAGCGAGGCGCTTGAAGCTGCTGGCGGGAGCAATGGGGACAGTGAAGCTGAATGGCAGTCGCGCGAGGCGGTCGTGACCGCGAGCCTGGGGCGCATGGCCTCCGTGCAGGAAAACCACACGGCCGCTCTTTTGAATGAGAGAGGCGAGGCGGCTCCTTCACGCGCGGTCGAGCTGCTCGAAGACGTCGAAGCCAGGCGTTTGCTGCATCGCATCAGAGAGTCGCAGGCCGAAGGGCGCGTCTCCGAAATACTGTCCGGCGCAGGCTCGGAAGCGGCGACCGCGTCCCTGATTAACCGCATGGCGGATGCCGGGCTGTTGCGGCGCGAGGTCCTGGTCAGTTGTCGCAAGACCGGCCGCTCGCTCTTTAGACTTCCGTCGCCCGATGCTCTCGGCGTGATTACCGCGAGCAATGCCATGTGCAGCGAGTGCGGCACTGCCATCTCTGATGAGAAGATCGAAGATTTGGTGAAGCCGACCGAGACGGCCGCGCAATTATTAGAAGACGGATCATGGCTCGCCACGCGCATCTACACGACTTTGCGCGAGCTTGGCGTCCCCGAAAAGCAGATCATCACGGGGCCAACCTCGGATGACGGCGAAGCCCACATCATGGTCAACGTCAGCAACGTGCCTTTTCTCTTCGTCCTCAGAGACGGCGACGTCACGGCCACGCACGCGCGCCACGCTCTAGCCAGGCAGATGGAGACGGACGCCGCGCATTTGGTCGTCGTCGCCAGCGGAAAGATTCAGGACGAAGCCCGTGTGCGCCTGCGCGAGCACTCGCGGCGTCGTGCGCGTGGGGGGAGCGACGTCGAGGTGATCTTGATTGAGGGCGTGGAGGTGGCCGAAGAGCTGCGCCGTGCTTTCGAGCGTGTTTCGCAGCGGTCGCTGGCGGGCGAGTTGAGCCAGCTGGACGCGAGCCTCGGCCTGAGCGTCGGCTACATCGTCGCCACACGCTTCAAGCTGATGCGGCGGAGCGAAGCCCTGAAGGACCTGGCCGAATCGGCGGTCGGCGCCCTGGCCGGAAGCCTGCGGGAGTTTTAGAGCGGTTGATAAAGAGGAGATAAATCCGTAAGCGGCTCGCCTGATCTCACACGCGAAGGTGCTTTGATGAAGAGCGCGACCCTTATCCCAGGGGACCATCTCGGTCGCTACGAGATCAAATCCCATCTTGGCGCAGGCGGCATGGGCGAGGCGTTTCGCTGGCTGGAGAAAGCTTATGAGGATCGCTCTAGCCGGCTGGTTCACGCCAAAGCAGAACAGTACTTTGACCCTTTGCGCTCAGACCCACGCTTCAAAGACCTCCTGCGCCGCGTCGGACTGCCCCAGTGAAAGCGAATGAGTTAAACGAGTCGCCGCCGATCAGCCGAGACTTAAGCCAAAAACCGCCTCTCGCTCCGTCCCGACGGACGGACGCGCCCCCACTGTGGCCTCCCACAGTAGCCCACCGTGCGCTGTACTATGCAAAGACACTCCCGCCTAGCGTCTAATCGGCGGCATTGGGAGGTGCCACTAAAAACAATGAGTACAGAGAGAAACGGAAAATATTTTGATGCCAGGTATGCTATTGCACTGGCTTTGGTCTTATCGTCAATCGTTCTTGGCTGGTCATACGTGAAGACCAAGAAATCGGATCAGACGATAACCGTTACGGGTTCGGCTCGCAAGCGTATCAAGTCAGACCTGGTGATCTGGCGCGCGGCCGTCTCCTATCAGGGGGCGCAGGCCACGGACGCTTACAAATCTTTGACGGACAGCGTGCCGCGCATCAAGCAGTATTTAGTCTCGAAGGGTATCCCGGAGAACGAAATCACCATCTCGTCAATCTCTTCCACGACGCTTCACGGAAAAGATAATGACGGAAATGAGACATCGGAAATCACGGGCTACAGCTTGCGCCAGGAATTGCAGGTGCGCTCTGCTGATGTTGACAAGATCGAGAAGGTTGCGCGAGAGGCTACGGAGCTGATCAGCCAGGGCATCCTGCTCGAATCCGGCTCGCCGGAGTATTACTACACGAAGATCGCGGAGCTGAAGATAGACATGTTGGCCGAAGCTGCTAAGGACGCTAAAGTGCGCGCCCAGCAGGTCGCGTCATCCACGGGCAGCCAGATCGGCAGCGTCCGCCAGGCACGCATGGGCGTCATGCAGATCACCGCTGCCGACTCAAACGAGGTCTCGGATTCCGGCATCAACGATACCTCGTCGCTGGATAAGGACATCACGGCGGTCGTCAACGTGAGCTTCGCCGTAGATTAATCGCCGATTGAAGTAAATCCAAAGGGCAAAGGGAGGGCGGATTCAAGCGCTTGAATCCGCCCTCCCTTTTATAGCGTCTTGCGATATGGCGTAGCCTGTCGGGAGGCAGCGGAGAGACTCTCCACGAAATCACACGAAACCACACGAAGAGAGCGCGCTGCCGGTTCGTGTGGTTTCGTGTGACTTCGTGGACAGTTCTTTTTTGTTCATTCAGCTATATCCTTTTGCGGATGGCGAGAGTTGCCCTCACCCTCTGGAAAATCAAGCTCTTCGGAGAAAACTGTTGACAACCGAAAGCCTTGCGCGCGAATCTTAGTCCCGCTTGCTGCCCCACTTGAGGCGAGCGCGAGACCCTGTAAGGAGACCCGATTCCTATGAATAAACGCGCGAAGTTTTCGCTGGCGATACTCGTCTTCGGCCTGATCATAGAGTTTTCGCCCGCACGTTCGCAAAACGGCCCCGCGCCGGGCGAGGTCACCCGCCCGCGCACTGTGACCGCCCAGCCATCGCAGCAACAGCAGACGCCCGCCGTCACGCCGGCGCAGCAAAACGGGCGCCCGCTCTCGATGAACAAAATCCGCGCGCGTCTGGAAGAAGCCAAGCGCCTCCTCAAGTCGCACCCTTCGCTGACCGCGATGACCACGCCCGCGCCCGCGCTCTCCGTGGTGACGCTTGCGGTGCTGGACGACAGAAGCTCGCAGATTCACCTGCTGACGATTCCGAAAGAGAGTTTCCTGCGCAAAGGCGCGGAGATGAGCCTGACGACCTCGCTCGGCCTGAACGTCCAGCTTCGTATCCTCCGGGCCAACGGCGTCAACACGGCCGTCACTGTCTTCGACGCTGCCGGGCGCTCTCTGGTCCCGCTCGTGGTCGAGTATCCGATTGAGAGGAATGGTGCGCTGCGCGAGATGGCCTATTACACTTCGGCGCACCCGGCGCTGCTCTCGCCCGAAGTCGTCAAGACCGGGCAGGCCTATATTCACACGATGCTCAATCTGGCGGCGAAGCGACTCAAGGACAAGGGCGTGTCCATCCCGTCAAACCTGATTGATATTGCCGAAAGGCTCTGCATCGTCGAGCACGCGGACCATATTCGATTTCGCGCCGAGAATCGGCAGGCGCTGTTTGAAGAGATTTTATCGCTCTACGCTCTGAACGAGCTGGATACCTATAAACACTCGGTCAGCTTCGCGGGAGCGGGCGGCATGGTGCAGATGATCGCCCCGACTTACCAGTCAATGAGGCGCATACATCCGGGCGTCGGCCTCAATCCCGATTTCGTTTATGGAATGCGGAATCACGGTAACGCGCTCGAAGCGATGTTGCTTTACATGCTGGAGACCTGGAAGCTGCTCTCGTCCAACCCGGACGTGGCCGCCGCTTTGAGTTCGGGAATGGCCACGCAGACAGAGCTGATGGCCGCGGGCTATAATTCGAATCCGGCGAAACTCGGCGGGTATATTCGCCGGGGCGGCTCCGCCTGGCGGACTTTGATTCCGCGCGAGACGCAAATGTACTTGCAGATCTACCGCGCGGTTGACACGCTGATCCCGATGAAGGCCCGCTAAAACGGCGCAACACTAAATTTGAAGCATCGCTCAAATTTCCTGGCGACTTTGCGGCTTTGCGTGAGTTAAAATCCCACGCAAAGCCGCAAAGTCATTTAAGAAAACTTTTCCGGAGGCATCGCATGAAACAGACCGTCCTCAAACTTTCCGCTCTCACGCTCTTCGTGGTTGCGAGCGTCATGGCTTTCATCAATGGCGGCCACGCGCAGCAGCAGCCACAGGGCGAGAAGCCTGTCGAACAGGTACGCAAGAATATTCAGGTGCTCAAGGGGCTGCCCGACTCGCAACTCATCCCTGTGATGCAGTTCATGTCGGCCTCGCTCGGAGTCAACTGCGCCTTCTGCCACGTCAACGCGGGCGGGGATAAGTGGGAGTTTGAGAAGGATGACAAGCCGACCAAGGGGACTGCGCGCCGTATGATTCAGATGCAGTTCGACATCAATAAGAACAACAAAGACATCGTGGGCGGGGGCGTCACCTGCTACACCTGCCACAAAGGCCAGTCGGAGCCGCGCGGCACGCCGCAACTACCCCTCACGCCTCCGGCGATGGGAGGCGGACCAGGTGGACCGGGCGGACCTGGCGGTCCGAGACCTGCCGAACAGCTTCCGACGGTTGACCAGGTGCTGGACAAATACGTACAGGCCATCGGCGGCAAAGCGGCGTATGAGAAACTCAATAGCCGGATGATGAAGGGCGTGCAGATAGTCGGCGGCGGAGTGGAGATACCTGTCGAGACTTACCAGGCGGCTCCCAACAAACTGGTCTCCATCATGACCACACCGAGGCAGGGAGTCATCATGTCCGGCTACAACGGCACAGTCGGGTGGTCGAAAAATGCCCGCGGACAGCGCGAGCTGAGCGGCGCGCAGTTGGAGCAGATGCGCCGCGCAGCCGATTTCTACGGCGACATCAAGCCGAAGGAAATCTTCCCTAACCTGAGGGTGGCGGGCCGGAGCAAGATCGGCGACCGTGACGTGTTCGTGCTCACCTCCAGGCTTTCGGACGACCGGACCGAACGGCTCTTCTTCGACGCGCAGACGGGCCTTTTACTGCGCATCGTGGGCATTACGCAGACCCTGCTCGCGAGGATTCCGGAACAGACGGATTTTGAAGATTACAGGGACGTGGACGGCGTGAAAGTGCCTTTCACCATTCGCCAGTCTTTTATAGACCCACGCAACGACTGGACGCGCAAATACACGGAGGTCAAGCATAACGTTGCGGTGGACGAAGCGAAGTTCAATCCACCGCCTCCGGCGCCAGCGCCGAAGTAATGCAAAATGCAAAATTAAAAATGTAAAATGGAAGACGAGAGGCGCACCCCTTGTCTTCCATTTTGCATTTTACATCTTTAATTTTGCATTAATCTGAGCGGCTCATCCGCGCTTCCGTCGTCGCGGGAGTCGTCAGCGTATTGTAATTTATAGAGACGCCAGTAGAGGCCGCGCTCGGCCAGGAGTTCCTGATGTGAGCCCTGCTCGCGGATTTCGCCGTGATGCAGGACGATGATGCGGTCTGCGCGCTGGATGGTCGAGAGGCGGTGTGCGACGACGAGCGAGGTCCGGTTGCGCATCACGCGCTCGATGGCCCGCTGGATCAGTTGCTCAGTCTCCGTGTCAATCGAGCTGGTGGCTTCGTCCAGAATAAGGAGCGCGGGGTCGAACGCCAGCGCGCGTGCGAATGAGACGAGCTGCTTCTGCCCGACAGAGAGCCCTGCGCCGCGCTCCTTCACTTCCGTCTCGTAACCTTCGCGCAGCCGCTGGATGAAGCGGTCCGCGTAAACCTCGCTCGCGGCCCAGCGGATGCGCTCGTCCGTGATCGCTGTCTGACCGAGCCGGATGTTGCTCTCGATGGTCCCGCTGAAGAGAAACACGTCCTGGAGGACGACTGCGAAGTTCTCACGCAGCGATTGCAGGTCCCACTCGCGGACGTCAACGCCGTCGAGCAGGATGCGCCCGCGCTGCACGTCGTAGAAGCGCATCAAGAGATTCGTGATCGTCGTCTTGCCTGAGCCAGTGTGCCCGACGAGCGCGACCGACTGGCCCGGCTCCACCACGAACGAGACGTCCTTGAGCACCCAATCCTCTTCCTTATAAGCGAACCAGACGTTCTCGAACTCTATGCGCCCGTCGGCGCGCCCGGACTTTCGCGGGTTCTCCGGCGAGGTGATCGCCAGCGGCATATCGAGCGTCCTGAAGATGCGATGCGAGGCGACGACGGCCGCTTGAAGCACGTTATATTTGTCGGAGATGTCCCGTATCGGCTGAAAGAGCGCCTGCGAGTATTGAATGAAAGCGACGAGCGCGCCGATGGTGATCGCAGGATTGGGGGACATCGCGCGCCAGCCGCCGTACCAGATAATCAGTGCGACCCCGATAGCGCCTATTAAATCAACCAGCGGGAAGAAGACCGCGTAGTAAAAGATTGTTTCGACGTTGGCGTTGCGGTAGTCATGATTGATGTCATGGAACTGTTTGAGCGACTTCTTCTCGGCGTTGAAAATCTGGACGGTCTGAGCGCCAGAAAAATGTTCCTGAAGGAAGGCGTTGATCCGCGCGAGGCGCGTCCTCACCATGTCGTAGCCGCGACGCGCCCCCTTGCGGAACCAGCTCGTCGCCGCGAAGAGAAGTGGGACGGTGACGAGCGCGACCAGGGTCAACTGCCAGTCCATCCAGAGCATCATTCCGATGATGGCGACGATCATCACGAGGTCGCCCAGGAGGTCTATGATGCCCGAGGTGAAAAGCTCGTTGAGCGCGTCAACGTCCGAAGTCAGGCGCGTCATGATACGGCCCACCGGATTGCGGTCGTAGTAAGCGACTTCCTGCCGCTGCAGCTTCTGGTAAAGCTCGCTCCGCAGGTCGTACATCACACGCTGTCCGACCGTGTTGAGCAGCACCTCCTGACAGTAAGAGAAGACGAATTGAGCCAGCTTGACGCCGAGAAAGCCGAGCGCGAGCCATTGCAGGCCCTCTATGTGGCTAAAATCCTGCTGGGCCGGAATGATGTGCCAGTCAATCGCCCACTTCGTGAAGACGGGTTGCAGGATGCCCAGCATGTTGAGCACGAGCGTGAGCACCAGCGCGGGGACGAGCAGGCGCACATAGGGCTTCAGGTAACGCAGGAGTCTGCGCGTCACCTGCCAGTCGTAGGTCTTGCCTATAGCTTCCTCTTCGTGAAATTGTTTCGCAGCCGTCGCCATATTTCTAAGAGTTCCCGTTCAAAACTTCCCCATGCCCGAAGCCGCGAGCAGGTCGTTACGCTGCGGCTTGTGCAGGATGATGCCGAAGCCGCTCAGGACGAAGAAAAAATAGTAATACTCTATGCCCGTGACGAAGTACGCGACGAGGCCGAAAAGGGCCGGCGCTTCAGAGAGGGCGAAGCCAAGTATGTAAGCGCCGCGCGCAAGTTCCGGGCTCTGCCCGGAGACGGCCTGCGAGAGCATCTTCTGCTTCAGAACGAAAGAGGCCGCGAGACTGATCAGACCCATGACCAGCAGAAGCCAGAAGAGAACCTTAAGCCCTTCGTTGGGGGTCGGCTCGACGAGCCTCGTGATGACGAAGATAGTGACCACACTCGACAGCATCGCAAGCCAGATGATGCGCAGAGCGCGATAGGCCGCGTCAGTTTTATCCTCATTCGAGCCGTTTAAGCCCAGACTCATAGTTTAGACTCCGTTCGGGAGGATCAGCTCGCCGCCAACTCCTCCTCCAGCAACTGCCTTTCATAAAGGTCCGCGTACTCGCCCCGGAGCGCGAGCAGCTCCTGGTGTGTGCCGCGTTCGACGATGCGCCCGTCGTCAAGCACGCAGATCAGGTCCGCGTCGCGCACCGTCGAGATGCGGTGCGAGATGATGATGCTCGTGCGGTCGCGCATCACGCCGCGAAGGCGGCCCAGGATTTTCTCCTCCGTGTAAGTGTCAACGGAGGAGAGCGCGTCGTCTAAAATCAGAATCTTCGGCTGGCGCAAGACCGCGCGCGCAATCGCCGTCCGCTGCTTCTGCCCGCCCGAGAGCGTGATGCCGCGCTCGCCGACCATCGTCTCAAACTCGTTCGGGAAGGCGCGCACGTCCTCGGACAGTCCGGCAATCTCCGCGGCCCACTCGACCTCCGCGCGCGACGCCTTTTCGACCCCGAACGCGATGTTTTCGGCCAGCGTGTCGCTGAAGAGGAAAGTCTCTTGCGGCACATAGCCGATGCTCACGCGCAACTGCGCGAGCGGATAGTCGCTCAAAGGAACGTCGTCAATAAAAACCGTCGCGGGCGGAACATCCATCAGCCGCGGGATGATATTCGCTAAAGTGGATTTGCCGCTGCCCGTGCGTCCGACCAGCGCGACCGTCTGCCCTGCTTCGATGGTCAGGTTGATGTCGCGCAGGACCATCTCTTCCGTCTCGCGGTAGCCGAAGGACAGGTGGCGAAATTCTATCTTGCCTTCAATCGGCGGCTGAGGCTGAACTTCGTCCGCGTCCGTGATTGAGGGAGAAATGGCCCAGATGGCGTTCATCCTCTTCAGGCTCGCGGTGCCGCGCTGGTACAGGTTGACGACGTAGCCGAGCGCGATGAGCGGCCAGATGAGCCGCATCAGGTAGAGATTAAACTCCGTGAACTGACCCGTTGTAATCACGCCGCGCGCCGCGAGCGTGCCCCCGTACCAGATAATTATGACGAACCCGATGCCGATCAGAAACTGCATCAGGGGACGCATCACCGCCGATATTCGGACCAGACCCAGGTTGCGCTTCGCGTACTCGCTGTTCAGGTGATCGAAGGCGGCGATCTCCGCGTTCTCCTGCGCGTAGGCGCGAACCACGCGGACGCCGGAAAAATTCTCCTGCGCGCGCGCCGAAATTTGCGCGAAGAAGTCCTGTATCTTCTCGAAGCGAAGGTGGACCTGCTGACCGAAATATTTAACCGTCAGAGAGACGAGCGGCATCGTGATGAAGAGCAACAGCGTCAGGCGCACGCTGACCCGGAGCATCAAGGGCAGGATGATGATGACGATGAAGACGGTCTGCAACGTGTACATGATCATCGGCCCGGCGAGTTGTCTGACGGCCGCGAGATCATTGCTCGCACGCGCCATGAGGTCGCCCGTGCGGTGCTCCTGGAAAAACGAGAGAGGCTGGTCAACCAGGTGTGCGTAAAAGTCTCGCCTGAGGTCGTACTCGATGTGGCGCGACATGCCTATCAAGATCCGCCGCTGCAGGAAGAGGAAGAGGCCGCTCACGAGGCTCACGCCCAGGATGATCAGGCTGTAGCGGGTGAGCTTGGCCCAGGTCACGCCCGTCAGCAGGTCGTCAACGGCCTGGCCGACGACGAGTGGAATCAAGAGACCGATGATGACAGAGGCGAAAATGCAGATGATGCCCGTAACCAGGGATTTCTTGTAAGGTCGAAAGTAGCGTGCGAATTTCCGTAGGTCATCCATGGGCGAAGCAGTCCACAAAAACGGAGCCGGCGTATAAAAAAATCGCGTACAACTATCATACGCGATTTTCGTTTATACGCCAGACCGGAGGCGGAATTTTGAAATTCGTCCTGGAGATGAAGTTAAGGGAGGAGAAGCGTCGGGTCGGCCGCTTCTTCCGCAGGAGGCGGAAAGATTTCTACGTGAGCGTGCTCCTCATCGTCCGCTATTTCCGCTGAATCGTCAGGGGGGACGCGGACGCAGTTGCGGCCGGAACTCTTAGCGTCGTAGAGCGCGCGGTCGGCCGCGACCACCAGCGTGTCGCGCGAGGACGCGTGTTGCGGGAAAGTGGCGATGCCGAGCGAGACTGTGACGTGGCCGACCCCGGGCACCTCGATCTTCTCTATTCGGCGGCGGAGGCGTTCGGCCACGATCAACGCGCCGTCAATTCCGGCCTGCGGCAGGATGACCGCAAACTCTTCGCCGCCGTACCGCGCGGCCGTGTCCACTCCGCGCAACTCGTCGCGCAAGCCTTCGGCCAGCAGGCGCAGCGCGACGTCACCGACTTCGTGGCCGTAGGTGTCGTTCACGTGCTTGAAGTTGTCCAGGTCAAGCAGGATTAAAGAGAGCGGCAGGCGCATGCGTGAGGCCAGGTGCAGGTCGCGTTCCAGTTGCAGCTCGAAGGAGCGGCGGTTGAAGCAGCCGGTCAGGCCGTCGGTCAACGCCTGCTGCTGCATCTGCAAGAAGAGGCGCGCGTGGTTGACCGCCACGGTCACCTGGTCCGCGACCGTGCGGAGCAAGAGAATCTCGTTCTCCTGCCAGACGCGCGTCGAATCATCTGAACGGACGAGCAGCGCGCCCATGAATCGTTTTTGATAGACGAGCGGGACGGCCGCCAGCGGGTGTATATTGCGGGAATTCGAATCGGCCTCGTTGCGCCCGTCGAGCACATAGTTCTTGTAACGGCCCGCGAGCCGCACGCTGTAGGCCTCCAAATCCGCCAGCAGTTCCGCCTCCTCGGCGTTGGCGCTCTCCGAGCCGTCCCGGAAATAGCAGTTGGTCAAAGCTTCTTTGCCCGGCTCGCCTTCGATGCGCATCGCGCAATGCTGCGCGTTGAGTGCTCGCCCGACTTCGTTGACAGTGGTTTGAAGAACGCTGTCGAGTTCAAGCGAGTTACGTATGGCCGTGGCGATGCGGTTGATGGCGATTTCGCGCCCGGCCTGCTCCTGGAGCAGCCGCGCCAGCTTCGTCGTCACAGAGACGGTCAGTTGCAGCGAGGTCGCTTTCGGCATGGACGAGCGCACCGCGGAGGTGAAGGTCGCCGCCTGCAGGTGGCCTTCCGCCCCGACGCGAGCCATCAGATATTCGAGCGCCGAATAGACTATGTCCGGCTCGAACGTCCAGATCACTTTGTCCCCGCCGGCTTCGGAATCTTCCTCGTCGCCGTTATGAACTGAGGCGAGCAGGGCGGAGAAGCGTGCGTCAGCGATGACCACGAAGCGCTCTACAACCGTCTCGTTATTCTCTCGTTTGAGGAGGATCGGCTCGCGGTCCTGATCGTTTGTCCTGAGCGGCAGATCGTGGAGCGCGTCTCCAGGGGCGACAAAGAAGAAAGCCTTATGCGCAGCGCGCCCCATCTCGCGCACGCGCGCCAGATCGCGTAAAGAACGCTCCTCTTTCATCGGCAAGCTCTCGATGACGAGGGCCGCCAGGTTGTTCTCAAGAACTACGTCTTCAAAGTAGCGGTGAAGCTGGGCAATAGTCTGCTCGGCGCAGCGAACGGGCGTCAGCTGGCGCGAATGCTGGGTCAGCAATGCTTGGTAAAGAGAGTACATGCGAGAGCGGCGCGAAGTTGATAAGCGGCAGGTGCGCTTTCGAGGTCCTGAACACTGCTGTAGGAGAGCCAGCAGTAAGTCAAACCCATTTTGACATGGAATAACATTCTTGTCTACAAGATTTTAAGAGAAAACGGGAGGGAATTCCGCCCGGCCAATCTGGGGCATTCAGGCAATCCTGATAAAGGAGGTAAGCGCCGTGGCTGCAACGGTTTTTGCCTCATCGAGGACGTCCACGGAGATGACCATGACGCGACGCCCCATACGGAGCACGCGGGCGCGCGCCGTAATTTCGCCCTTGAGCAAAGGGCGCAGGTAGTGGATTGTCAGGTCAACTGTGGTCGTGGTCTGGTCTGGTTCGAGCAGTGTCAGAATGGCAAAAGCGGCGGCAGTATCTGCGAGCGAGGCGACCACACCCCCGTGAACGAAGCCGTTATTTCGGCGCATTTCGTCGCGCAGCTCCAGATGGAGCGTGGCCTCACCGGGCTGTAACAGTCCGAGTTTGATCCCCAGAAAATGTGCGTAGGGGACGTTCTCGAAGGCTTCGCGGACGCGCCTTTCCCGTTCGGGCGTGAGGTCAGCGTCCGTCATGAGCGGTAGGTCTCCCCCGTGTCAACAGGCTCGACGATGACCGCCGTGCCGTAGGCCAGGACTTCCGTGATGCCTTTGGCGAGCTCCGTCGTGTCGTAGCGCGCCCCGACAACGGCGTTCGCGCCCAGTTCGGTCGCGTGTTGAATCATGATCTCGAAGGCGTCGGCGCGGGTCTGCTCGCAAAGTTTCGTCCAGGCGGTGATGTTACCTCCGGCCAGGCTCTGGAAGGCCGCCCCGATATTGACGAAGACGTTGCGCGAACGGACGACGATGCCGCGCACTATTCCGAGGTTCCTGGTAACGCGAAAGCCTGGAATCTCGAATGTGGTCGTCACCATGTGGTGCGAGACAGAGTAGCGCGGCGTGCTGATTTCGTAGGGTGCGAGCCGGTTGGTGTTCCTGTTTTCCATAACACATCCTTTGTAGCTTTTGAAGCTCAATCTGTGAAAAGGCTCGGCTGGTCGTCAGCCGCTTCGCTCTCTTTCTGTTCCAACTCTTCAGGCGTCCAGCGGTAGCGACCCAGGTTACAGCGCCCGCGCGCGTCGAACTCCACGCCTTCGGCTTCGAGCATACGCTGCTGCCTGTCGTGCGGCAGCGTGAGGCGCCCGGTCGAGCAAGCGCCCTGCGAGTTAATGACGCGCTGCCAGGGCGTGGTCTCTTCGTCGGCAGAGTGCATGACGAAGCCGACGGTGCGCGGCGTGTAGCCTTCGCCCAGGATTTCCGCGATCTGCCCGTAGGTCATCACGCGCCCCGAGGGGATGCGCCGCACGATCTCGAAAACGCGCTCGCGGTAGCCAGTTGATTCCTGCGTGGCGCGGTCCGGCTCGAAATTGCTCAAGCGCTTTTCCTCTTCTTTCCTGGAATCTGCCATCTCTTTTTGAAAGTTGATTCGCGAGCGCGCCACCATGCGCGCCATTCCTCTATAGCCCGCTCGCGCTCTGCCTGCGAAGCCGCAGGCCGAAAACTGAGTCAGGTCGAGGTAACATCACGCAGACACATCTCTGCAAGAAAGCGTCTTCGTAAATCATCGCTCGACCGGAGATTTATCAATTCCGGGATTTAAAGCTCCGCCATTTGTTCGCGTGCCGCCGTATATTCTTCATGCTTCATACTCGTCATACTTTCAAGATCAATTACACATCGTGCCTTTTCAGTTATAACAGTTTGCTGAAACCTGCCTGCTCGAAATGATGGTCTGAAGTAAAGGCTTGGGTAATCCGTTCCTGCTGCATAATGATGAAACTCGCGCAGTCGGTTAAACTCCACTCTTTATCAGGACGATCACGATAAAGCGTTAGCGCGGCGGCGAACAACTCCGGGCTGGCGGGAATAACTTGTACAGTTGAAAGCGACCGTAAGCCCTCGATCAACCTCACGGCTTGCAGGCGAGACTGAGGTGCGGAAAGTGCGTTGGCGACTTCGATGAGCACGAACTCAGTAGTAGTCAGTTGCGCATGTTGAAGGCGAAGGTTATTCATCACGTTTCGCGCGGGGTGATGCAGCGCGTCTCTTTTGGAGATGAGCGCGATCCAGGCAGCCGTATCAACGAAGACGTGCGACACAGGGATTAGTGCTTTTTCGGCTTCCCGTAAAGATAGTAGTCATGCTCGTGCGCGAGGTCAGGCGTATCGAGGTCAACCGCGCAGTCATCTAGTAGTTCGGTGAGAGCGTTCCACTCTGCGCCGTTGGTGGCCGCTGGCGATGAACTCGGCTTCTCATCGGGAAACGTGATGATGACCTCCTGCCCCTCGTGCTCTTCACTGACCGGCTCAAGCGGGCGGGCGATACCGTTTTGAAATGTTCCTTTGACTGACGACACGGCCTTAGTTTATCCCAAATCCTTTAGCGTTGCACTCGCTCGTGCTCAAGAGTGTAAAGATCAAAGAGTGCTCTTCCTAAGTCCGCGCAGGCGCGTTGCGCTGCGCGCACAGACAAAAGGCAAAATAGTCAAAGGCTACTTACGTCCGCGAAACCGCATTCGGGAACATCTTAGCGAAGTTTGGCGGCTTGTGCCAGAGAGGGTTTCAGCCGAGTTGCGCAAACGCTGCGACTATGCGGCTCACCCCGCTCCCTCAAGTAAAACTGCGCGCGCGGGAGCACCGTCGCCGTCGCCGCCGGCGATCTTGAGCGGCAGGCAAATCAGCTCATAATTGCCCGCGGAGACTTCGCGCAAATCCAACCCCTCGACGATGACAATCCCTGCGGAGAGCAAAATCTCATGCGTCAAGTGGCGTTCGGCCTGATATTTCTCCACAGATAAATAGTCTATGCCGACCAGCCGCACGCCCAGAGAGACAAGAGCGCGCGCGGCCTCAGGCGAAATGTATGTGAAATCCTCGCGGAAGCCTGCGGTCGCGTCCGACCAGAAAGAGGAGTTGCGTGTCTTGAAGAGAACGCGCGCCACACCGCTCATCTGGGCAGAAGGCAGATGGTCCGCTCCGATTTCGCGCACCTCATCCGGGATGAGCACCACGCTCGCCGGACCGATGAGCGCGTCGAGCGCAAGCTCGTCAACTTTAGCAGCGCCCTCTATGAAGTGCGCCGGGGCATCAACGTGCGTGGCCGTGTGCGCGCCGAAGTGCAGCAGAGAGACGTTGGCCTGGTCGCCGCGCGCAAGCGCGGCCCACTGCCTGATCTCTATTCCGGGGTCGCCAGGGTAGGTCGGCGTTGCTCCGCCGATGGGGACGCTAATATCATAGATTCGCATGGAAGGAATCGTAACTCGTGAATCGTGAATCGTAAATCGTAAATCGTAAATCGTAAATCGTGAATCGTGAATAGAGAAAACCGCGCTCTTTCTATTCACGATTTACGATTTACGATTCACGAGTTACGAGCTAGCATCAACCGGCAAGGGAATGAGCAGAGAGAAGAATAAGAAAGAGGTCGGAATAGAAGCGGGACGGCCGCGCGTCGCCGCTTCGAGTTATTTGAATACCGCGCCGCTCATCTGGAGTTTTATGTATGGGTCGCGCCGGGATACGGTCGAGCTGGTGACGGACGCAGCCCCGGCGCGTTGCGCCGACATGCTGGCGCGCGCGCAGGTGGAGACGGCGCTGGTGCCTGTCATCGAATACCAGCGCATCCCTGACCTGATGGTCGTGCCGGGCGTCTGCGTCGGCTCGCGCTCGCGCGTCAGAAGCGTCGTGCTCGTCATGAACGATAGCCTGGACGATTTACGACAGGTGCGTCGCGTCGCCCTGGACCTCTCCTCGCGCACGTCCGCGGCGCTCGTCCGGGTTATCTTCCGCGAGTTCTTAGGGTTCGAGCCGGAGTGGACGGGACATGCCCCAGACGTCGCGGCGATGCTGGAGAAGAACGACGCCGCGCTGATTATCGGCGACCCGGGCATGAGCTTTTCGCGCGCGTCTGTGGTTGTGTATGATCTGGCCGAGTTGTGGCGCAAGCACACAGGCCACGGTTTCGTCTTCGCCATGTGGATGGCGCGCGCCCGCGACCTCCGGAAGCTGCGGCGTGTGGATTTCGCCGGAGCGCGCGACGAAGGGCTGGCGCACGCAGAAGAGATAGCTGCGCTTTACAGCTCGAAGGTCGGCCTGTCTCCGGACGAGATCAGATCGTACCTGCTCGACAACATCTCTTACACGCCGGATGAAGAGCTGCGCGCGGGGCTGGACCTTTTCTACACGCTGGCCGCCAGACACGGAATCATCCCGGAGGTCCGTCCTCTGAAATGGACGTCCGCGTCCGTCAACTTCAATCCGGAGGGATCATTATGGAGCAGTTAAAACTCCCGACGTCGCAAGAACAGCCCCGGATAGATTTTGCCACGCTCGACCTCCTGCCCTACGGCATCATCGTGGTTGACGAGGGGGGCAAAGTGCTTTATTACAACGCGCGCGAAGAGCAGATAGCCAACCGCAGCCGCACAGACGTCCTGGGCAAAAACTTTTTCTCGGAGGTCGCGCCGTGCACGCAGGTGCAGGAGTTTTACGGCCAGTTTAAGGAGACGATGCATCGAGCCGGAACGGTCGCCAGTTTCCACTTCCACTTTCCTTTCCCGGAGCGGCCCAGAGAAGTCGAGATTACGCTCACGAGTTTTCAGAAGGACGACACGCCGCTGTGCCTGATCTCCGTCAGCGACGTCACGGAGAAGGACGACCTGCGCGACCACCTCGTGCGCGGCGAACGCCTCCGAGAAGTCGGCGAAGTCGCCGCAGGCGTCGCGCACAACTTCAACAATCTCCTGACAGTCATCCGCGGCAACGCGGAGTTATTGCTGACGCTGCTCGGCGAGGACGATTTCGCGCGGGGCCGTGCGGAAAAGATTTTGCAGGCGAGCGACGACGGCGAGCAGATGATCATGCGCATTCGCGAGAGCGCGCGCCATTACCCGGAAGCGCCCGCCGCGATGGCGGCCGTCGAGTTGAACCAGATCGTCAAGGATTCCATCGCGTTTACGGAAGATTACGCGAAAGCCTCGCAAGACGAGCGCGAGGCGCGCGTACGCTTTGTGACAGAATTGTCCGGCGACTTGGCCCCAGTGCGCGCCAGCGCCAGCGAGTTGCGCGAGGTCTTCGTTAATCTTCTCAGAAATGCGATTGACGCCATCGAAGGCGTGGGGCAGGTCACTGTTCGCACGCGCGCGGCGGACGGGCGCAACCTCGCGGAGGTCTCGGACACGGGCACAGGGATGAGCCTTGAGGTGCAGGAAAAACTGTTCCGCCCGCTCTTCACGACCAAGGGCGATAGGGGGACAGGTCTGGGGCTTGCGACCTGCTACGCCATCGTCAGACGGCACGGCGGCCACATCGAAGTCAAAAGCGCGCCCGGTGAAGGCACGACCTTCACCGTCAGCTTGCCGGTGGCTTCACCCTGAAGCATTCTTCTCTTTGCGCCTTTGCGTCTTGGCGAGAGAATTTTCACGCCAAGACGCAAAGGCGCAAAGGGAAGAATTGGTTTATAATATCCAAGAGCTTATGACGCCTGACATCCAACCGATTCTTGATCGCGCTCTGGCGGGCGAACGTCTGTCGTCAGATGACTGCACGGCGCTTCTTGAGTCAGATGATTTCGTGCGCATCGGGCTCGCCGCCGACGAGATTCGACGGCGCTTTCATCCTGAAGGCGTCGTCACATATATCATTGATCGCAACATCAACTATACGAATGTCTGTAACGTCGTCTGCACCTTCTGCGCGTTCTACCGCCGGCCGGGCCACCCGGAAACTTACGTCCGCACACTAGACGAAATCTATCAGAAGATAGACGAAACCATCGCGCTCGGCGGCACGGGCGTTCTGATGCAGGGCGGGCTGCACCCGGACTTCGGAATCGAATGGTACGAAGAGTTGTTGCGAACTCTTCGCGCTAAATATCCGAACTTCCAGCTACACTGCTTCTCGCCACCAGAGATTCACAACATACATCTCATCTCCGGGCTCGATTACGAAACGATCATGGCCCGGCTCAAGGATGCCGGACTTTACAGTCTGCCCGGCGGCGGGGCGGAGATTCTCGATGACGAGGTGCGTAAAAGAGTTTCGACGAAATGCACGACGGACGAATGGCTCGGCGTGATGCGCGCAGTCCATCGCGTGGGCCTGCGCTCGACCGCGACGATGATGTTCGGCATCGGGGACGCTATTGAGCATCGCGTCCGTCACCTCGAACGCATTCGCAACCTGCAAGACGAAACCGGAGGCTTCACGGCCTTCATCCCCTGGACCTTCCAGCGCGAAAACACTGCGCTCGGCCGGCGCATCAAGGAAGAGCCGACGGGCATTGATTATCTCAAGATGCTCTCGGTCTCGCGCCTCTTTCTGGACAACATAGAGCACTTCCAATCTTCCTGGCTGACGCAGGGGTTGAAGCTGGGGCAGGTCGCTCTGCGCTTCGGCGCCGACGACATGGGTTCTGTGATGATCGAGGAGAACGTGGTCTCGGCGGCTGGCGCGCACAATTTCGCGGATGAAAAGATGCTGCGCTACCTGATCCGCGAAGCCGGTTTCAAACCGCAGCAGCGCGACATCCTCTACCGCCACATCCAGCGCGACCAGCCCGCCGGCAACGACGCAAAAGATTCCGCAACTTTACGCGAGCTGACAGTGCTGATGGCAGAGTGAAGAGAATTATGAATTTTGAGTTTTGAATTTTGAATTGAAAGCCAGCATTCAAAATTCAAAACTCAAAATTCATAATTTTTCCAAGTACCAGATCGGGCCGCTGAAGAGCAGCGTCGTTGTCTCCATCTCACCGAATAAAGGTTTGAGACCTTCCGTCAGCCAGCGTCTGGCTTCACCAATCTCCTCGTTGCCGCACTCGACTGCCGCGATGACGTTACTTTGGGTCACCAGGTAATCAACCAAGCCTTCAACCGAAAAACTAATGCTGTTCTGATACTGCTCATTGCCTAGCAGATGAAAGCCTTCGTTTTCCGAGTCGTCCGCAGCGAATGCGGGCCAAGTTCTTGGGGGCGGCGGGTATTTCTTTAGATAGTTCTCCCGAAACCAGATTCGAAATTCCGTGTTCTCTTCCATCCGTGCGGAGAAATAGTTGTCGTAAACGATTAACCAGCCGCCAGGGCGCAGCACCCTTCCGGCTTCGCGCAAGAATCTCTCTCTATCGAGCCAGTGGAAAGCGGAGGAGATTGTGAGCAGCTCAAATTCATCGCCCGCGAAAGGGAGTTGCTCGGCATTGGCAACAAGGTATTTGACGTGCGCTTCACTTTCGGCCAGCGCGACCATCTCGAAGGACGCGTCCAGTCCGACGACGCGGCGGGCAATCTCTTTCAGCGCGACCGCTGAGAGCCCCGTGCCGCACCCGACATCGAGGGCGCGCGCGAGGGGGGCGGCGATGGACAGGAAACTCTTAATCTGCTCAATGACGATTGGATGAAAATAGGGGCGACCTTTGGGATACCTCTGGGCCGCGGATTTCGAGCTAAAGAAGTTCATCAAATCCTCAGTGGAGGCGAGTTCGTGCCCGTCAATAGGTCAGAAGCGGTGTCTCTCCCTTATACTTCATCTCCGAAGCCTCACGTAAGATGAAGTCGGCCACATCCGCGCGCGATATTTTGCCTGCCTTCACGCCCTTCAGATCGGTCAGCACACGATATTTTCCGGTCCGCGGGCCATTCGTGAGAACCGCTGGACGAACTATCACCCAGTCGAGTCCGGACTCGCGGACGATCATCTCCTGCCTGTCTTTATCTTCAGAGATGGTCCTCAGGAAGAAAGGCTGGAAGATCTTGTCGAAGAGGAATCCTCCGTGACCACGACTATCGCCAGCGCCGATGCCCGTGACGCAGATGAGCCGCTTGCACGAGGAGTTTTTCATCGCTTCGACCACAGCTTTCGTCCCCTTTGAAAAAACGGATACGGGCTTGCGTGTCACCTTAATCCCGATAGTCACGCACACTGCATCCTGCCCGTTGAGAGCCTTCTCAATACTACTCTGGTCGAGAATATCTCCTTTCGTGACTTTGAGCTTTTCGTGATGGACGGGAAAGCTGGCGGGGGTTCGGACCAGGGCTGTGACCTCGTGACCAGCAGCGAGCGCCTGCTGCACAACGTCAAGGCCGATTCCACGAGACGCGCCGATTACTAGTAGCTTCATAGGTCTGACTCCTCTTTCGAGGTTGAACAATCCGCGAGGAACATCCGATAATTCCTACCGTTTAATTTTCCTAAAATCAATGGTAAAGTTACTGCCTGAAGCGCTAACGTCTGTGCCATAAGCTTTCAGCAAACGCGCGGATGCCTTCTGCCTGGGGCGCTTTTTGATTCCTGACAGGTCTTCCAACTGACATCTTGAACACTTTATGCCGCGCGAGATTACACACCACAGCCAGATTCTAGAAGCCATCGGCAGCGTTGACAGCATCTCGGAATTGGTCGAGCGGGAGAACGGGCATTTCAAGTATGAGCTCGACCTGGAAGTCGTCGTCTATGGCCGCAACTACACGGGCAAGAAGGTCGGCCCCTATGCGCGCCTCCTCGTTTATACGCCCGGCGAAGAGGTCATCACGCAAGGGGACTGGGGCGGCAACACGCTCTATCTTCTAGTCGAAGGCGTGCTGGACGTGTACGTCACGGACGAGCGCGCGACGACGCCGCGCAAGGTCGCTGAGCTTCAGCCGGGCGTGACCTTCGGCGAGCGTTCGGTCCTTGCTGGACAGC
Source organism: Pyrinomonadaceae bacterium (assembly GCA_036392495.1). Taxonomy (GTDB): domain Bacteria; phylum Acidobacteriota; class Blastocatellia; order Pyrinomonadales; family Pyrinomonadaceae; genus QHXM01. Next base: position 28,864 of record DASVXV010000161.1, read on the forward strand.
CGCGCAACGCGACCGTCACCGTCCCGCCCGAAACAGAGGCCACGGTCATAGAGATTCAGCGCCCGGCCCTGCGCCTTCTCCGAAAGCTCAAAAAGTTCGGGCACACGCTCGACGTCGCCTATCGCAAGTACGGGCTCGACCACACGCTTCTCGAAGTCGAGGAAGCGACCGAAGACGCCTTCAGTCCAGAGCTGTTGAAGCAGCTCGGCGACGCCGCGCGGTTCACCGTTTACGGCAAGAACCACATTCTTTTTCAGGAGGGCGACCCGCTCAACCGCCTGGTCTTCGTCAAAAACGGCTGGGTGCGGCGCACGCGCGGCCTGGCGGCCAACCCGACGCAGGCCGACAAGGTGATGGAGCTCGGCAAGGACGTCGGCATAGATTTCCTCGGCGCTGGCAATTGCCTCGGCCTCGAAGCCCTCTCGGAGGACGGCAAAAGCAACTGGAAATATACCGCGACGGTGATGGCGCGCACGGAAGTTCTGGAAGTCGCAGTCTCGCGCCTGCGCGCCAACCCGGCCTTGCGCGAAAGAGTTCTCAAATACTTCGACGCCTTCTCGAAGGTAGATGACAGGCCGCCTGAGCCGCCGCTGGATAAGCGCGTTGTGGCGGCGGCGGGCCGCGAGATAACGACGGGCATCGTTGACGCCACGAACCTGCTGGTGATGGACATGGACCTGTGCATCCGCTGCGGCAACTGCTCGCTCGCGTGTCACAAGGTCCACGGGCAGTCTAGACTCTTGCGCCGCGGGATACACATCGCGCGCCCGGTCAAACCCGAAAGCCGCTCGACCCAGCATGTGCTCGCGCCCGCCGTCTGTCTGCACTGCCAGGACCCGGAATGCCTGACGGGCTGCCCGACCGGCGCCATCGGGCGTTTCTCCGAAGGTGAGATTGACATCAACCCGAAGACCTGCATCGGCTGCGGGGATTGCGCGACGCAGTGTCCGTACAATGCCATCAGCATGATTCCGCGCAAGCCGACCCGGCCGGAGGCATCATCAATCGTCGGCCGTCTCAGGTCCTGGTTCAGCCTCGCTCAGCCCAAACTGCCTCCGGCCGTGACGGAAGTCGAGAACCTGCTCGCGGTCAAGTGCAACCTCTGCAATAACACGCCGCTCAATCCGCCGGGCGCGAAAAAGGACGCTTACTCCTGTCAGGAGAACTGTCCGACGGGCGCGCTGGTGCGCGTCAATCCGCGCGAGTATTTCAACGAAGCCAAGAACGCCATCGGCATCGTCTTCAAAGATCAGACTCACGCCATCGGGCGAAACATACACAAGCGAGACATCCCCGCGAAGCTCTGGCACATTTTCGGCGTGCTGGCGACAGTTGCCATCACCTGGGCGCTCATCTGGGCCGCACGGCGTTACACGCTCGACGGTCATCTGGCGGGAACCTGGCTGACCGTGCGCTGGATTACAGGGCTCATCGGCCTGGGCGGCATCGCGATTGTCATGACTTACCCGGCGCGCAAACAGATTTACAGAAGGCGCGCGGGCCCTCTGCGCTACTGGCTGCTCTCGCACGTCTACATAGGCTTGATTGCGGGCATCGTGCTTCTGCTCCATGGCGGGCGCGAAACGGGTGGTCTGCTCACCTCCGTGCTGATGGTCTCGTTCGATCTGGTCATCGTCTCCGGCCTTTTCGGCATCGCCTGCTACATCTTCGTGCCGCGCATCATGACGAGCATCGAAGGCGACCCGCTCCTGATAGAAGATTTGCGCGACCGCCGAGAGGAACTGCGCGACACTCTGGCGCAGATTGATCTCAGCAACGTCGAGCTGCGCAAAATCCTGGAGCGAAAGATTCGCAAGCGCTTCCTCTCGTTCCGTTATCTCCTCAGGCAATACGTCCGGCGCGAGGAGCTGACGACAATGCTCGCGGACGCGCGCGAGGAGTTCAGGGAAGACGCCGCAGCGCTGACAGACCCGCAGGCGCGTCGTCTTTTAATGGACGTCGTCGAGGCGACGGCGACCCTGCGCCGCGTGGACTCGCTCATCTACCTGCACCAGTTGCTCAAGCTCTGGCTTGCGCCGCACGTGGTCTCAAGCTCGATCATGCTGGCGCTGATGGTCGTGCACATCGTTCAGGTGATCTTCTTTACGGTCAGGTAAAGGGAGCGTTCGACGGCCGGGCTCGTTCTGTGGTTTTTGCCGACTCGGCTGAAGGTGGCGCGGCGCCATGGCAGTCCTTTTCGAGATTCTGTTCCAGTTTCTGCTGGAGTTCTTCTTGCAAATATTCGGGGAGCTGCTGGTGGAGCTGGGATTGCGTAGCCTCTCAGAACCTTTCCGGGCGCGGGAGGCTCGCAGCCCATTTCTGACGTTCATCGGGTACGGCCTGTTGGGGGCCATCGCGGGAGGGATAAGTTTACTCATCTTCCCACGATCTTTTGTCCGCAGCTCAAGCATGCATGGTATAAGTTTGCTGCTGACGCCCGCGCTGGCCGGACTCGTCATGTCGGGCCTGGGATGGCTCAGGGGCCGGCAGGGCAGTTCGCTGATCAAGCTGGATAGTTTCGGCTACGGCTTCATTTTCGCTTTCGGCATGGCGCTACTGAGATTCCTGTTCACGACATAAACGCGAAGGTTACCTGTTGTGGCTCTGAAGCTAAGAGACAGCACATTCATCATCACGCGCGAGGACCTTTCGGAGGACGCGAAGACGCTCGTCACGGAGGGCTTGCGTCTCGGGCGCTCGCCTGAGTGCGACATCGTGCTCAATCACCCGACCGTCTCACGCCTTCACGCGGGCATCAACGAGGTCGGTGGACGCTTCTATATCGTCAACCTCTCGGGCTCGAACGCGATCACGCTCAACGGCAGGGTCATCCCTTTCGACGTCGCCGACGCCCTCGCCAACGGCGACGTCATTCAAGTCGGGCCGTTCTTCCTGCAGATCGAGCAGGCCGCGGAGCGCACGTTGAAGATCCGCGTCTCGCACCAGTTCGCGCTGAACGTCGGCGAGATGGAGGCGCGGCAGGAGAAGATGGAGGAGGACCAAAGGCAACAGGTAGAAGCCGCCCGCGCCGCCGCCTCGTCGGAAATCGCTGGCGCGCTCAAAGTCTTCTGGGATAAGCGCACGCGCGAGAAGGCCGGGCGGCAGTCGCCGCTGCACCCGCACAACCCGCCGCGCCTCGGCAAAGCCAGATTCAACTGGACGCCGACGCGCGATCTGGTGCGCCCCTGGCCTTTCTCCGTCTTCGTCTGGGGCGTCATCATCATCGGCGCGCTCTCGGCGCTGGCGGCCTTCAAGTTCAAAAACGCCTTCGCGCCCGAGGCCATCTCCAGCCCGCACACGCGCACCGCTTTCACAATGGACCCTCCCATCGCTAAAGAGCCGAACGGCAACGCCTGCACGACCTGTCATGCCATCGGCGTCAGCATAGAGAATCGCGCGCGCATGGAAGCGAACTGCGCGGCCTGTCACCAGACGCAGAGTTTCATCTCGACCACTACGAAGGCACATCTTAACGCCGGCATCACCTGCACGGTCTGCCATACGGAGCACAAGGGCGACGACTTCAGGCCGATGGCTGCATCGCTCGAAGCCTGCGCGACCTGTCACAACGACAACAACAAGAGGCTCTATAACGGAAAAAGAGTGAGCACTCCGCACAGGGGAGCGCGCAAAGGAAAGCTCGGTTACCCGGTGGTGGACGGCGTCTGGATCTGGAAGGGGCTGGACGAAGAGGAACTGAAGCTCAAACCGGAAGTGGCGGGGCTGCGTCTGCCCGGCGACACGGAGCAGCAATGGATCAACAAGCAGTTTCACGCGCTCCACATTTACCGCGTTCGCGCCGGCGCCGCCATTGACGGCATCGTTGACAAGGACGCTGGCGACGGGACCAGGGTTATCTCCTGTTCGAGCTGTCACATGTCAACCAGGCCCATTGATCGCGTGACGCCGGAATCAACCTGCATTCGCTGCCACAATGGCCTGATCTTCGAGCGCGAGGCCCCGACCGTCAGAAGCGCCTCGGCGATCAGTTGCACCTCCTGCCACGTGCAGCACATCCGGGATGAAAACTGGCGGCCCACGCGCTTCCTGATCGAGCCGCTCCCGAAGGACTGGCACGAGAGTGTGACGGCGAAGTGAGTTTCAGGTTTCAAGTTTCAGGTTCCAGGTTCCGAGTTTTTAAACTTGAAACTTGAAACTTGAAACCTGAAACTTATAACCTTTATCTGAGATGAAAAAGTCGCAACTGATTATCATCACCGCCCTGCTGCTGCTGCTGCTGGCGGTCAACCAGACGACCTCCAATACCTCTTTCCTCAAGAGCTTTTTCGGCGGATTGCCGTGGTACGGGTGGGTCGGCATCAGTCTCTTTCTGATTCTCATCGGCATCGGCTTCGCCCTGCGCGACGCGCAGCGCGCCCGCCGGTTGCTGATTGACAGAGTGGCGAAGCGCGTGGCGAAGGAAGGGCAGAACATCCAGCTCACGCCGGAGATGCTTGAGAAATATGACGCGGACGGTCCGGACTATCCGCACCCGGTCATCGTCACAGAGCGCTGCATCGGTTGCCACGCCTGCGTTGACGCTTGCCCGCATGACGTGCTGGCGATGGTTGATAATCTGGCCGTGCCGGTAGCGCGCGACCAGTGCGCCGAAGACACAGCGTGCCAGGTCGAGTGCCCGGTCAACCCGAAAGCCTGCATCGTCGTCAACACCACTAAGATCATCAAACCGCGCCCGGTGCCCGTACGCAATGAAAAGTTTATGACCAACGTTCCGGGCTGCTACATCATCGGCGACGTCTCGGGCGCGCCCCTGATTAAAAACGCGGCGAACGAAGGCGCGGACGTCGTCAAGCACATCGTGGAGGAACTGCGCTCGGCCCCGCCCGAAGCGAAGGCCGAATACGACGTGGCGATCATCGGCATCGGACCCGCCGGGCTCTCCGCGGCCGTGCTCGCCAAGCAGCACGACCTGCGATACATCGCCATCGAGCAGGACAAGGTGCTGGCGACCATTGATGCCTACCCGAAGAACAAGTACGTCTTCTTCAAGCCTGAGACGATGGAATCGCGTGGGGGCATCGCCGTCATGGGCGCGGGCGACCAGCGCGAGAATATTCTGGAATCGTGGATTAACACGATGACGAAGACGGGCGTCCGTGTCAACGAAATCGAAAGCTGCAAAGCGATCAAGCGCGCGGAAGACGGCGGCGACTATTTCACGATTCGGACCGAGAAGGGGTTGCAGCGAGAGCCCGTGACCTATGTCGCGCGCCGCATCATCATCGCCATCGGTAACCGCGGCACGCCGATGAAGTTGGGCGCGCCCGGCGAGGATTTGAAGATCAGCCGCAACGGCCGGGCGGAAGACAAGGTGCTGTACAAACTGACCAACCCGGAGGAGTTCAAGGGCCGCCGCGTGATCGTCGTCGGCGGCGGGAATTCCGCCGTCGAGGCCGCCGTTGATCTGGTCGCGCGGCGCGACGGGGACCGGATAGAGTTTCGCCCCGGAGAAGAGATTAACGAGGTCAGCCTGGTGGTCCGCAGCGATTTCAAGAACGACCTGAAGTTCGGCAACAAGCTGCAAGTTTACCAGTGCATTGACGAAGGGAAGATCAAGGTCTATTTCGGCGCGGCCATCAAAGAGATTAGCGACAACGAGGTGGTCTTAATGGACGCGCGCACGAAAGAGGAGAAGGGGAAGATTCCGAACGATTACATCTTCGCCCTCATCGGCGGCGACCGCCCGACCAGATTCCTGGAGTCAATCGGGATTCAGATTCCCAAGAATTAGAGTAGAGAAGTCAGTACCGCCTGCGGTAGCGGGCGGGTCTGGTATCTCACAAAAGACCCGCCCGCTACCGCAGGCGGTACTGACCCCTTTAGGGTTCGTTCCCTAAGTCCGGAACGGGCCGTCCCATCTGTTGGTAGATCCCCACGATCTGATCTCGCTTGTCGCGCGCTTCCGCGTTGCTCGGGTCGTAGCGCAGGGCGATGCGAAAATCACGCAGCGCGAATTTATAGAGGCTCGGGTTCCCGGCGGCGTAGAAGACGTTGGCGCGTTCGAGATAAGCCGAGGCGGCAGCCATCTTGTCCGACGGAGTCGCGCCAGCGGCTTTCGCCTTCGCTTCAGCTTCCTCTATCTTTTTATCGAGCGCGGAGGTGTCCGGGGCTCCCGCCGTTTGCGGTCCGCCCGCCGCGTGCGGAGAGGTTGTCTTTGACATGGGGCGCGCATCGGCGCTTCCGCCGTTCGAGGTCTTCGGCTGTTCGGACGAGCCGCACGCCTGAATGAAGGCCGCGGCGGCGACGAGCGCAAGTGGAAGAAGAAAAGTTCGCATGGCCGGATTATCTCTTCCTTTATTGGTTTAGGCAAACCTGAAACGGCAAGCATTGCCCAACTTGCTTTGCCTTCTTCCCACGTCGGCGAATTGTTCGATATTCAAATCATTTTGCCTGGACACTGGTGTATGTATTAAACTGTCTCGCACAACATCCCCTACATTCTGCCCCTCTTTTCCCCTGATCCGGAATTCACGCGAAAGAGCGTGAGTTCGACACACCGGGAGGACAAGATGAAGAAATTCTGTGTTTCAATCATTCTGGGAATGCTTCTACTCTTCAACGGCTTAGCGTTTATGCCGACAGCTTCGACGGCTCTCGCGCAGAACGAGGGCGGACAGCAGACAACCACGCAACAGAGCGGCGGCTCAACGCAGACCACTAAAACTACAACCACTGAGAGCACCGGAGGCATCAGTACCACGTGGCTCATCATAGGCGGCGTTGCGCTGATTCTGATCCTGCTCATCGTCGTCCTGGCTGCGCGTGGTCGAAGCACTACTGTGATTAAGGATTAACGGGATAACCGGGCAGAAAAGAGGCCGCGTCTTCTGCTAAGTGGGTGACGGCAGAGAGAGCATTCACCGCGGAATTAATGGACTGGTCGGACTCGCTCGCGCCCGTCCTCGCTTTTCCAGAAGGCGGAAATGGGTTCGACGGTTTATAATGTCCGGCGATGGAAATTGAAGAGACTCCACAGGAAGAATCGCCCTCGGATTCTCGTGAAGGTAAGATTACTCGCGACCTTTCGACCACCCAGTTGCCGGAAATGGTCGAGACCACCAATGAGCTTTCGCTCAGCGATTTCCTCGTTCTCGTCGTTGAAGACTCGATTGATAGCGCGGTCGTTATCAGCATGGACCTGCAGCAGCAGGGCTACCGCGTCATCACCGCGGCGGACGGCGAGCAGGCGCTCAGAGTCGCCACCCAAACGAACCCTGACATCATCCTGATGGACATCGGGATGCCGGAGATGGATGGGTTGGCAGCCACGCGAAAGATACGGGCTGACGAAGTTTTGCGTAGCGTCCCCGTCATTGCCGTAACGGCTTTCGAGACCGAAGGCTTCCAGCGCGCGGCCAGTGATGCAGGGTTTGACGGCTACCTGACGAAGCCGATTGACTTTGAGCAGCTGCACGAGCTGATGCGAAAGCTTCTGCCTATAAAGAGATAGGTTCCTGACCTTTCCATAGACTTTCTGTTTGAAACACAAAAGAGCGTGGCCGGGGATGATAGCCCCGGCCACGCTCTTTATTGAAGGACCTTTCCAACTGCTGCCTGTTGTTGTTCTCAGGGCGTATGGCAGACGGCGCACTCTTTCGTGCCGGGTGCTTTGGTGCTCGGCGGAGTGCGCGCCCTGGCGGCCTCGTGACACGTATTGCAATTAAGGTGGTAGGCGGTTTCATTGTCCAGCCTGCCTGACGGCTCCCTCTTCATCGCCGGCGGATAGGTCACGCTCGCCGGAGAAGTCTGCCTGTCCGCGGTCCTGAATAACGCCTGGAAATGGCAGGCGCGGCAGGATTTCACAGGCTCATTCGAGTCCTTCAGTTGCTTGGACGTCAACACCGCTTTCCTCTCGAACAACTTGAGATACTCCAGCCCGGGCGGCGCCGAAGGCTGGTCCGTGTGGTGACATTCGACGCAGGTGGGGACGGTTTTGCCGTCCGCGCCGTAGATCGCCAGTGTGCTGTGTTTCAGGTGGTCGAAGGCGGCCGTCGGTTTCAACTCGCCTGAGTCTGCTTTCTTCTTCTTGCTGTCCTTGGCGAGAATGATCGGCTTGTCATTAGGCTCCCAGACGCCTTCAATCGGAATGGTTTTGCCGTTCAGGTCAACCGCGTGAAGCGGGTCCACCCCGGCCGGCACGGGCTTTCGGATGATGTCGCCGGCGGTCGCTGCGGTGTTCGTGTTCGTGGCGGCGGTGTTCGTCGCGGCGGTGTTCGTGTTGGCCGCCATGTTCATATTGGTCGCCGCGTTGGTGTTGGCCGCCGTGTTCGTGTTAGTCGCGGTATTCGGGGTGGCCGCGGTATTCATATTAGTCGCGGCGTTCATATTGGGCCCGGCATTCATATTGGTCGCGGCGTTTGTGTTCGTCTTGACGTTCGCGTTGACGTTGGCGTTCTTGTTGGTCTGGGAGTTCGAGTTTTGAGTCTGCAAGGCGGTCAGCAGCGACGTGCTGCTCGCCAACACAACTGCCAGACAACCGAGAATGATGCCCAGGCCGATCAGAAGTTTTACTTTCATGTTACTCGTCCTTGAAGATGGATAGCCAAAACGGATCTCCACTTAAGTGTTAAGGAGGGAGAGAAAACTTATCAACGCGAGCGAGGGATGGTGCAACTGATATTTCTCTAACGTGCTTATCTGGCCCGACTATAATTGTGCACGCGCAGGCTTGTCAAATTAAATATGTCTGCAACCTATTCTTTAACAGGCGTGTCGTTGGGGCTGGCTTTGCCGCCCCCCTTGTCCGCTACCGTGAAGACATTTGCTTGATTCATGTAAAACGACATGGTGCCGGTGCTTTTAGTTCCGCCGTAGATCAACGGGGTCGCGTGAATCTCAAACGAATCCCCCTTCGCGTCTATCTCGAAACGGTAGCCGTCCTTGACCCCGCTGGCTAACTCTTTGTCAATAAGTCCGTCGGCTGAAAGCTCCTCAAGGGTGGCGTATCTGCGGTTGATCATCCGAAACTCCACCTCCCTGTTGTATAAATCTCGCATGATGCTGGTTGCCGAAGTCTGGTGTCCAGTCACCATCGAGCTTTGATAAGACCGGAAAGCGAAAACTCCTATGATGGCGATCAGGATCAGGGGCAGCCCGTATTTTATCAGCGAAAAACCTGTTCGATGCTTGTCATCAGAAGTTTCATTGAAAATCATCGCTGACCTGTCACTTATGTCCGGTGCGCTGCCTGGACCGCCCCCGCCACCGAAAGCAGGAGAAACGACGCTATTGCGGTAAAGGTTTACGCGGCATCTTCTCGTTCATCATCGCCGTCTTGTAGACGAAGGCCGCCATGATGATTGCGTTCTGCTTCATGTCGTCGGCCTGGATGCGGTCGAAGACGTCCTGGTTGGAGTGGTGCGTGCGCGTCTCGTACTCGATCTCGTCCTGTATGAACTGGAAGCCGGGCAGACCTATGGCGTCGAAGGAGAGGTGGTCCGTCCCGCCCGTATTTGAGATCGAAAGCGTTGACGCGCCCATCTCTCTGAACGGCGTGAGCCACTGGCGGAAAATGGAGCGCACCCCTTCGTTTCCTTGCAGATAAACTCCCCTGATTCGGCCCGTCCCGTTGTCGAGGTTGAAGTAGGCGCTGAACTTCTCGTAGTCCGCCCTGGGGGTCATCTTCGGCGGCATCCCCTGGTTGAAGTTCGTGGACCGGAAAGCCTCAATGGTGCCGTCGCCGAGTGTGCCGAAGTGTTGCATCACGTAGTAGCGCGAGCCGAGGAGTCCCTGCTCCTCGCCGCTCCACAGGGCTATGCGGATCGTGCGGCGTGGTTTGAGATTCAGGGCCTGAAGGATGCGCACGGCTTCCATGGCGGTGGCGACTCCGGCGCCGTTGTCGGTCGCGCCCGTGCCCGCGTGCCACGAGTCCATGTGACCGCCGAGCATAACGATCTCGTCTTTGAGGTCCGTGCCCGGAATCTCCGCGATGGTGTTGTACGACATCAAATCTTTGTCCTGGAACTCCACGGAGAGATTAACGGCCATCTTAACTTTTTCCCCGGCCTGAATCATGCGCACGAGACGGTTGTAATGCTCGCCTGCGAGGACAATCTGCGGGGCGATTCTCGGCACGTTTTTATCCCAGGCAGAGGGGCGGCGCGGCGCGCCCTGGGCTGGAGTCGCAAAAGGATTTTCGACGAAAGGCTGCGGCACCGTGGCGCCCTGCACGAAGATCGTGCCGCCGTCGCCGCGGCGACTCGGGTCAACCAGGAGCGCCGCGCCTTCGTCAGTCATAAACTGTAGTTTCTTCGCCTGGAACAACCCTTCGGCGCGTTGCTGCGGTGTGATCTGAAATGGGCGGCGCGGAATCGTCGTCGGGTCGGGCGCGTCCGCGAGACGGAGCAAACTCTTTTCGTCGCGGCGAGTGCCGAGCGCTTCAAAGCGCGCCTTGATTTCAGGCGGCGGACCCGTCAGCACGATGGCGCCTTTCAATTTCCCCCTGTACTTCTCAAGCCCCGCCTCGTCCTTCGCATCCAGGTAGATGACTTCCGCGTTGAGCGTGCCCTTCCAGCCCGGCGACCAGGCTTTCGGATAGGCTATGAGAGGGATGGTCTGCGGCTCCGTGACCTGTGCGGAGAAGTTCTTGAGCGTCCAGCCGCGCCCGAAAGGCCCCCAAGCTTCGAGGTGTGCGTTTTGCAGTCCCCATTCGGCCAGCTTCTCGCGGGTCCATTCGTTGGCGCGCTTCATGCCGGGCGAGCCCGTCAGCCGCGGGCCGATAACGTCCGTCAGATAACTCAAAGTCTGCATCACCTGCGAGCGATTCATCCCCTCATCCTTAATGCGCTCGATTGGATCGTTCGGGTCTCTGGCGGGCGCTTGCTGCGCCGCCGCCGTGGTCGCGGGCGTCGTCGCCGGTTGGCTTTGCTGGCCGGGCTGCTGCGCGTTGGCCGCGAAAGTTTGAATCAAGAGGGCGTAGAGAACCAGACCGACTACCGCAGTGCGACGAAGCATAACAGGGAGTCTCCTTTGATGAGTTGTGGTGTGCGGATAAATATAGCGCGTCGCGGCCCGTTAAGACAAAGCCTGAAAGACGGTCAGAGGCGGAACGACGACCCCGTGTGGCAGCGCTTGCAATTAATAAAATTGGCCTCGCCGAAAGTGCGCTGATCGTTGTGACAGGTCCCGCAGGTCTGCGCGCGCGTGTTGGGGAAGTGCTGTGCCGGGAAGGTTGAGCTGACCTGTTTGCCCTGGGCCAGCCTGCGCCCCAGGACCGTGTGGCAGCTCTCGCAATTAAGACCCCGGCGCGGGCCGTGGTCCGCGTGACTGAAGCCGATGCCGAAAGAGCGTCCAGTGGCTGGAGTGGGCGCATAGGCTTTCGGCAGATGACACGCCCCGCAGACGGAGATGTCGAGGCCATACGCCTGTCTGCCCGGCGTGTGGCAACCGAAGCAGGTCTGGTGCGCGTTGATGTTGGCCGGGATGGTTTGGGCGACCCCGCCGCGCGCGGGCGCGTGGCAGAGCGTGCAGCGCTGTTGCGGGTTTTCCGCCGCCAGGACCGGCATGTGCTGCGCGTGGTCGAATTGAGTGTTGAAGCCGCCCAGGCTGTTCGAAAAACTCTTGGCCGGGGGATTCTGCTTACCGAGGTCTGCGGCATTGTGGCAGATCAAACAGATCGGGTGATCGGCCGTATTCATCTCATTCCGGTGACAGGTGTCGCAGTCTTTGTGTTCCGGAAACTTCGGATAGATGCCGTTCCGGTCGTGACATTTCGAGCAGCTAAAGCGGAGCAGGAATCCGGCGTGCTGGCCCGGAGAAGAGTGCGAGAACCTGGAAAATTTCTGCGCCGGCTTAAAGAGTATCGTCTCCGGTGAATCCACGCGCGGTTCGTCTGCGGCTTCATTTGTGCCGCCCGCAGAGGCTCCGCCGCCAGCGAGGAGAATGAAGAGAGCGCCGAAAGAGAAGAGAAGTATGACGACGAGCGCGAGCACGCGCACAGTCGCCGCGCCGCTGCGCGGGCCGGCGAACTCTTCGGAGTTTGCTCTGGGACGGGGCGCTCTTCTCATTTCATGCACCGCTCGGCCACCTTTTTATATTGCAAGTAGCCCTTGCCAAGCACCAGATAATGATCACAGGGGGGCGGCATCTTACCTATGGCCTCCGTGTGACAACCAGCGCAAGTGTGTGTGCCCTGTTTGGGCGGACCGCTATTTTTTTCTTCCGCTTCGATGTCCACCTTTTCCGCGGACATCTCAGCATTGATCTCTGGGGCGTATGTCTGGATATGACATTGAGCACAGGCCGTAATCTTCACGCCGGCCTTCCGTATATTAAGCGTGTTCAGCGCCAGGATGTTGACGTGACAGGTCGTGCATCCGAGGTCGTGATTCTTCTTGCTGGTCTCCTTTTTTACCGATTCGTGGTTGAACTTGAGCGCGAAGCGCCTCGGCCACTGGCTCGGCCATTTGCCGAAAATTTTCTTCTCGTCATCTACTGAAAGCGAGCTTAAGGTTTCCTTCACCGTGCCGTCGGTCCGTCGGTGACACCCTTCGCAATCATTTCTAGTGGGCTGCTGTGATTCCCAGTGACAGTTAAAGCATGAAGCGTGGCCCGACGGTAGAGACTTGAACGTCCCTTCCGGAATCTTAAAATCTTTGGCGGCAGCGTCGAGAAGTCCCGCGTCCGGAGATTTACGCTTGTCCGTCGCGTGGCAGAACGCGCAGTTGTCCGCCGCGCTCGACGGCGGCGTATCGGCCGGACTCCTGAAAGACGCGCGCACGAAAAGCAGTCCTTGCATAGCCTCATCAGGCTGCTCGTTTCGCGCGATCACATCCTGATGAACTTTGTGCGGGAAATAGCCTGGAAATTCGCGCTCCATCGCCTGCTCGTCCTGCTTCGGAAATGAGAACATGTTGCGTGCTGTCAACTTCGGGTTCGAGGCCGTGTGGCAGACCAGGCAGATCGGCGGGTTCGCGCCTTTGAAAAACTCCGTGCGATGGCAGCGGACGCAGCTGTCGTGATACGGGTAGCCGTCCATGCCAGGCTTCGTCGCCGCGGCGACATCTTTGATTTTCGCCAGAGGGTCTTCGGGTTTCTCCGCAAACGGGGAGGCCGAGGGGATGACGTGGCAAGTCGCGCACTTCAACTTTCCAGCCTCGACGCTCGTGCGCCGTCCCTCCTTCGGGAGATGCGTGTCATGTTGAAAGCGCGAATACTTTCGCGCGGCGCCAGTAGTGGCGGCTGGCCTTTGGGTCGCCGGACGCCGACGCCTCTGCGACTGCTGCCGGTTTCGCTGGGCGGGCTCGGCAGCGGTGGAGGATTCGCGCAGGTCCAGGAAGAGAAGCGTCGTGAGCGTTGCGAGGATCGCCAGGGCAATCAGGCGTGGGCTCGACTGGCGATTAAAAAATTCGCTCTGCCTCACTCGCATGGTCCTCTCTCTTAAGGGCGTGCGCGCGTTACTGGCCGCTCGGTTTCTCCTCGCTGCGACCCACAGCGGAAACAACCTTAGGAATTTTTTTACCGGTAAAGAAGATTAAGTCGTTTTCCTCTGCCACAGATGTCTTGACGTTGGCGAGAGTGATGGGGAACGGGGTTTTTGAATTATCCATTTCATCCAGGATGATTTCGGCCGTGTCCCAGATGAAGCTCTCGCCCTCGACCTCGACAGGGGCGATGCTTGAGACGTAGTAAGAGTTTGGACAAAGGCCGTAAAAATAGGCCTCGCCTTTCATGTCGGTCATGGCGGTCCTGATCGCCCCCGGCGCCAGACCGTCCGCCTGCTCAATGAGCCGGACCGCTCCGGGCTTCTCGACTTTGCCGCTCTTGCCGATAATGCCGTCAAGCCACTGCTTCTTCTTCAGGTAAAAGCCCGTGCTCAATTCGGGCGAAGAGAGCTTGCCGTAGTTTGTGACCCAGCGGCGAGCCAGCTCCGGCTTCTTCAACTGGCGCAAGGCTTCCGCATAAGCGTCAACGAATTCACGGACGCAATCCTTGTCCGTCGTCTTACACGTCAACTCTTTAAGCTCCAGCTCGCGGCAAAAGATTGTGTCGCAGTTATTCGTCTCCAGCCAGTTGATTAATTCCGGACTGGCTCCGACGCTCTTGTAATAGCTTTCGCGCGTCGGCACCGCGCCCAGGTTTCTACCGTCCAGGTTGAATGGCTTGGTGGAGAGGTAGAAACGTTTACGCGTGAGCGGCGTTACGGCGTCACCAGCTTTATAAGGCTCAGCCCCCTTCTTATAAATGGCTTTGAGTGTCAGCGTGATCGGCGCGGCGCAAGGCGTGGGCGAAGGACTCGGAGGTGTGGCCGGCGTCTGGGCCCTAATGGTGAGCGCGAAGAGGAAGACGAGCGACAGCGCGGATGCCGTCACGAAGACTGCCCTGCGTTTTGGCGGCCGAATGAGCATTGCCAAAAAGTTTGCGAGGGTACTGCCCGGTCCTTTATCTTAGTCGGGAGTTAACTGGTCCCAACCGGGAAACTGACGTGTCGGAATACGAACTTATTTGGCTGCGGGTTTTTTGGAAGCCGAGCGCTGGGCTTCCAGGTCACCGCGTAGTTTCGCCAGGTCCTGATTGCTCGGGTTGACCTCTGAAAGTTTTTTGAGCATCGCTTCGGCTTCGTCGAAGCGGCCTTTCTTCGTCAGTGCGCTGGCCATGTACTGTAACGTCAGCTCGTGCCTGGAATCAAGGTCGAGCGAGCGGCGCAACTCTTTAATGGCCCGGTCCAGATCCGGCGGCTGGCGGAAGAGAAAGCTGATCCCCAGGCCGGTGCGAACGTTAACATCCTTCGGCTCCTTGGCGAGCGCCGCAGTGTACCACTTTTCCGCCGTTTCGTATCTACCCGCTTCCAGATTCGTGTCGCCGAGAGCGGCGATCACCTGATAGCTCTCCGGGCGCAGTTGATTGGCGCGCGTCAAAAACTGTATGGCCTCATCTAACCGGCCCTGCCGGTATTGGGCCGTGGCCGCGCGCATCTGCGCCTCGAAATTGTCTGGCTCCGACCGCGCCGCTTCGATTAGAGCCGCATCACCGCTCGACCCTGCGCCTTGACCGGCAGAAGCGTTCGGGGGAATCGGAGGGTGATTCGCTGGAAGCTCGGAATCCTGCGCCGACTCCACGTCCGCCCTCTCGGCGGCAGTGTTGCGCACCATCGCCTGCCGGTTGATGTTCGTGGCGAAAACGTAGCCGACGATGACGCCCAGGAGCACGCCGATGATTGCGAACAGGACGTTGTCTTTCGTCATAAAGCAGTGGTCAGTGGCCGGTGGTCAGTGGTCAGCAGAAAACAGCCAGCGTTTAACTGACCACTGACCACCGGCCACTGACCACTGTTTATTTTATTCGTGCTCGCGCTTCTTCAATCCTGCCGGAAACAAACTGCGCGTCCTGAGACCCTGCGGGCAAGAGCTTCTCCAGTCGCTCCCAGTAAGAGATGGCCTGCCGGAAGTCCTGCGCCTCGAAGGCCGCGGTGCCGGCCATCCAGAGCGCCTCCTTGTTTTCGGGGTCGAGCTGCAACGCCTTGTTAATCAGTTCGAGCGGCCGCCCCTGCAACTGAGAGCCGTTCGCCAAGGCCAGAGCCTCCGCGTACTCAAGCCACAGTTGCGGGTTGTCGTTCACCAGCTCGGTGGCCCGCGCATAGGCGTCGCTCGCTTCCCGGTAGCGCTTAAACTGCTTGTAAGAGCGCGCCAGCATCACCCAGCCCTTATCGTCGTTAGGATTCTCCTTGAGTCGCGCCGCTAGATTGGCTACGCGCTGCTCGATCTCCTGCGGCGTGGGACCGCTGGGTTGGCCGACCGGAGCCTCCGCCGCCTCTTCTTCCGGCGCGGATGGCATGACTCGCTGGTCCGATCTGACGGGTTCGGGAGGTATCTTAAAATAGAGAATGACGGCCAGGAGCGGAATCGCCCCTCCCAGGATTAAGGCGGCGGAGCGTCCGCTCCTCGCGTTGCTTTCGACGGGCATTGGCGCGTCTTGCGCCGGAGCGACATCCTCAAGGAGCCTGCGCTGCAATTCGAGGCGGCCCTGCTCGTACTGCTCTTTATCGAGCACGCCGTCGCGCAGGTCTCTGTCGAGTTCATCGAGCTGGTCGCGGTAGATGGAGACGTTGGCACGCTCGCGCTCGTCATCCGTCCGCTCCGCGCGCTGTAACAGCGGTGGCAGGACGTAACAGAGCGCTATGGCTACCAGCAGACCGGCGAATATCCAGAAGCTCATCATGCGCCGTCACCTTTGAGGCCATCGCCGAGCAGCGCTTCGACGCGCTTGCGCTCGCTCTCAGAGAGCGGAGCCTCTCGCAGCCGCTCGCGCCGTCTTTTGAGATAGAGGTACTGCACGACGACTCCCGCGGCGAGCAGCAGGAATGGACCGAACCAGAGCAGGTAAGTCGTCAATTTAACGGGCGGGCGGAAGAGCACATAATCGCCCCAACGATCAGTCATGAAAGCGGTGATCTCTTCATCGCTCTTGCCCGCTCTCATCATTTCCCGCATCTTCTGTCGCAAGTCAACGGCCAGCGGCGCGTGCGAGGCTGCCAGCGTTTCATTCTGGCATTGCATGCACCTGAAGTTTTCGGCAAGCGCCAGGACGCGCTTTTCCAGTTCGGGGTCTTCGGCTACGGGCTGCGCTTCATTAGCCAACGCGAGAGGCGCAGACAACAGCCACAACATCAGCGCCAGAAGTAAAGACGCGCGCCTCATTTCTGCAACTCCTTCACGAGCGGGATAATCTTCTTTTGCAGCACCTCTTCGGTGATCGGACCGATCTGTTTGTAGCGGATGATGCCGTTGCGGTCAATGACGAAAGTTTCGGGCACGGCGTAAACGCCATAATCAATTCCGACCCCCCCGTCCTCGTCTGAGAGGACAAGCGTGTAAGGGTCGCCAAGTTGGTCGAGCAAGGCAAGGGCGTCCCGGCGCTCATCCTTGTAATCGAGGCCGTAGATCGGCACTATGCCAGTACGCGCCAGATCAAGCAGCACCGGGTGCTCGTAACGGCAGGCCACGCACCAAGTGGCCCAAACGTTGAGTAACCAGACCTTGCCCCGCATCTCATCAGATTTGAAACTCCGCTGAGGATCAGACAATTGAGGCAAGACGAATGCAGGAGCAGGTTTGTTAATCAGCGGAGAGGGAATCTCACTCGGGTCGCGGCTCAGCCCGACAGCCAGGAAAACTGCCAGCACGATGAACAGGGCCAGTGGTATGAGAAACTTCTTCATGATTCTTCGATTGCGTTGCGCGCCAGCGCCCCGGAAGTCGCGGCCTCATCCGCCGCAGGCTTCGCCGCCGCCCGGCGACGCTCGCGCGCTTCAACCCTGTAGCGCCGGTCGCTGACGGCCAGCAGTCCCCCCAGGGCCATCAGCGCCGCCCCGCCCCAGATCCAATCCACGAACGGCTTGTAAAAGATGCTCACGCTCCAGGCGTTGCCGCTCACAGGCTCGCCGAGCGAAACATAAAGGTCGCGGAACAGGCCGGTCGCGATGTCCGCTTCCGTCATGGTCTGTTCCGAAGTGGTGTATTTGCGTTTCTCCGGGTACATCGTCCGCAGCGCCCCGCCGTTGCGGCTCACTTCGACCTCAGCGCGCCCGGCGATGTAGTTCGGCCCATCAACACGCTTCACGCCGTTGAAGCGGAAGACGTAGCCTCCGACCGTCGCCGTATCGCCGACGTTCATGCGTACATCCTTCCGCTCTTCATAGCCCGTGACCAGCGTGACGCCGATGATGAAGACGGCCACACCCAGGTGCGCCAATTCCATCCCGTAATAGCTGCGCGACTGCGCGCCGATTCTTTTGACAAGGCTCCCCTCGCCGGACCCGACACGGATTCGCTTCCAGACATTCAGGAACACGGTCGTGATGATCCACGCCGCCAGCAACAGGCCGAGGCTGACCTTCCACTTCCATTCGCCGATAGCGAAGGGCAAAAGAACGGCGGTCGCCACGCTCGCGGCGAAAGCCCAGCGCAATCGCACGGCGAGCTCCGGCAGACTCTGGCGCTTCCAGCGCGCCACAGGTCCCACGCCGATCATGAAAGCTACGGGAGCGGTCAGCGGCACAAAGACGGCGTTGAAGTATGGCGGTCCGACAGAGAGCTTGCCCATGCCCAGCACGTCCACGAAGATCGGGTAGAGCGTGCCGAGGAGCACGGAGGCCGCGGCGACAACCAGCAACACGTTATTCGAGAGCAGGAATGATTCGCGCGAGATGAGATCGAACTTACCGCCGAGGCCGACACGCTTGGCGCGCCACGCATAGAGCGTCAGCGAGCCGCCGATGACGATGACTAGAAAGGAGAGGATGAAGACGCCGCGCTTCGGGTCCGTGGCGAAGGCGTGAACGGATGTCAGCACACCCGAGCGGACGAGAAACGTCCCGAGCAGGCTCAAAGAGAAGGCGGCGATAGCCAGCAGCACGGTCCAGCTTTTGAAGCTGCCGCGCTTTTCCGTTACCGCGAGCGAGTGAATCAGAGCCGTGCCGACCAGCCAGGGCATGAACGAGGCGTTCTCCACAGGGTCCCAGAACCACCAGCCGCCCCAGCCCAGCTCGTAATAGGCCCACCAGCTCCCGAGCGCGATGCCACAGGTTAAAAAGCACCACGCAATGGTCGTCCAGGGGCGCGACCAGCGTGCCCACGTCGCGTCCAGCTTCCCGCCGAGCAGAGCTGCGATGGCGAAGGCGAAGGCTACAGAGAAGCCGACGTAGCCCATGTAGAGCATCGGCGGGTGAATCACCATCGCGGGGTCTTGCAAGAGCGGGTTGAGGTCTCTGCCCTCTGCCACGGCCGGGAGCAATCTTTGGAAAGGATTCGAGGTCCACAGCATGAACAGCAGAAAGCCGATGCTGATAATCCCCATCACGCCGAGCACGCGCGCACGCATCTCAAGCGGCAACTGGCGGCTAAAAAGAGTCACGGCCACGGTCCACAGCGCCAGCAGCAGACTCCACAGCAGGAGCGACCCTTCGTGAGAGCCCCACGTCGCCGCCAGACGATAGTTCAAGGGCAGCAGCGTGTTGGAATTGGTCGCTACGTTGAGGACCGAAAAATCGTTGGTGATGAAAGAGTAGGCCAGGCAGCCGAACGCCACCAGCACGAAGATAAACTGCGCCTGCGCCGCCGGAGCACCGAGAGCCATCCAGGATTGACGCCCGCGCGCCGCGCCGATTAAAGGCAGCGCCGCCTGCGTGACAGCCATCAGGAGCGCCAGGATGAGCGCAAACTGTCCGACCTCTGGAACTAGCGTCATGAAAAACGTCTCCTGCTACTTCTCCAACGTCTGGCCAGCCTTTTCGGAATAGTTGGGCTTGAGCGCGTCCGCGGCCTCGGGCGGCATGTAGTTCTCGTCGTGCTTGGCGAGCACTTCGTCGGCGCGAAAGATTCCGTCGTTGCCGAGTCGCCCCTGCGCCACCACGCCCTTGCCCTCCTTGAAGAGGTCCGGAAGGATTCCTTTGTAAACGACCGGCAGAGTGTGCTTCAGGTCTGTGACCACGAAACGCACGGTCAGCCCGTCATCTTCGCGCTTCAGGCTGCCCTGCTCGACCAGCCCCCCGACCCTGAACGTCTTATGGACCGGGGCCTCGCGGGCGGCGACCTGCGTCGGGCTGAAGAAGAAGACCAGGTTATTCTGGAAAGCGTTAAGGACCAGCGCGGCTGCGATTCCGAGGCCGGCCAGACCCACGCCGATCATCGCGAGTTTTTTATGTCGTCGTTTCATTCTCTTTCAGAACGTTCATTTTAGGTGCTTGCCTGGCCTGCCGCAAGAGGGCGCGTTTCCGGCGGCGGCGCAGCAGTAGAATTTCAGCGCCCATCAGAAAAAGCGCCACGCCGAAAGAACCCCAGACGTAGAAGGCGTAGCCGCCCATGTTGAAAAATTCCACCCAGTTCATTTCGCTTCCCCCAACAACTCCGCGACCCACGGAGCGTGCCGCTCTCTCTCCAGGATGATGGAGCGCACGCGCATCAAGGTCACAGTGATCGAGTACATCCAGATGGCCGCGATCATGATGAGCAGGGCCGTGAGCATCACGGGCGCGATGGACGGGGTGCGGCCCAGGCGGAGCGAAGCGCCCTGGTGCAAAGTGTTCCACCACTGGACGGAGAAATAGATGATGGGCACGTTGATGCCGCCGACCAATGCCAGCAGCGCCCCGGCACGGTCGGCGCGGCGCGCATCTTCGATGACCGCCTGCAAAGAGAGGAAGCCCAGATAGAGGAAGAAGAGAATGAGCGTCGAGGTCAGCCGGGCGTCCCAGACCCACCAGGTTCCCCACATAGGCTTGCCCCAGAGCGCGCCCGTCCACAGCGAGATGAAAGCGAACATCGCTCCGGTCGGTGCGATGGCCGACGCCATCATTGACCACAGCCGCGCGTTGAACGCCAGTCCCAGCCCGGCGTAAACGGCCATCAGCACGTAAAGGAACATCGCCATCCACGCGGCCGGGACGTGGATGTAGATGATGCGGTAGGCGTCACCCTGCTGGAAATCGGTCGGCGCGACGAAGAATCCGACATAGAGTCCGGCCGCCAGGAGCACCGCCGAAAGGACGGCGAAGAAGGGAATCAGTTTTCCTGCAAGTGGGTAAAAACTCGCAGGCGATGTGTATTTATACCAGTTGATTTTGCGTCGAGCCATATGAAAATAATCTTAGAGGCTACTTGAAAATTCCGGTTTTCGCGCCGCAGGCGCACGTGAGAAGGTAGCCAGACGTGTAACGTCTGGAAGAAGAATCGCATAAAGATTCCCGCACCGAAAGGTGCGGGGAGAATCGTTCTGGCGCTCCTTCAGAGCGCAAACCATCTGTGCTGACCTGACCAGACCTTTCAGGTCTGGCTACCTTCTATGGGCCGCTCACGCGGCTAAAAGGAATTTTCAAACAGCTTCTTATTCCCGAACCTTACGATTAACAATTTCTCTTAATCCATTGAGATGCGTAAAGCGGCTGCCGTTGTCCAGGGAGTAAACAAAAGCGCCAGCACCAGCACAGCCCCGAGCAGGGACAGATGAGGCTCTGCGCCCGTGCCGGTTATGCTCGCCTCGACCGCGCCCGCGCCGAAAATCAGAATCGGAATACAGAGCGGTAAGACCAGCAAGGATACCAGCACGCCCCCGCCGCGTAAACCCAGGGTCAGGGCTGCGCCGACCGCGCCGATCAGACTCAAAGCGGGCGTGCCTAAGAGGAGCGAGCCGATCAGCGTCAGAAGCGCCCCCGGCGGCAGGTCGAATTGTAAGCCGAGCACCGGGGCGATCAAAACCAGCGGTGCTCCCGTCACCAGCCAGTGCGCGATTATCTTGCCCAGCACGATGACCGAGAGCGGCTGCGGCGTCAGCATCAACTGCTCCAGGCTGCCGTCCGAGTAGTCGTGTGCGAAAAGGCGGTCCAGCGAGAGCATCGAGGCCAGCAGCGCCGCCACCCAGACCACGCCGGGCGCGATGGCGCGCAGGACTTCCATTTCGGGCCCGATGCCGAGCGGGAAGAGGCTGACGACGATGACGAAGAAGAAGAGCGTGGACAGCACGCCGGCGCGGCCACGCCACGCCAGAGTCACGTCTCTCTGAATGACCCATCGCAGAGTTGCCAGCATTCAGCGCTCGCTCGAAGGGGCAAGATTGAGTCGCACGGTCCGCCCGGCGCCAACCTCCAGCGGTTGGTGCGTCGTCATCACGGCCAGGCCCCCGCCCTCCAGATGCTCTCCGAGGACGGATTGAACCAGACGGACCGCAGCGCTGTCCAGCGCCGTCAACGGCTCGTCCAGAATCCACAGGACCTGCTCGCCGAGCAGCAGGCGCGCCAGCGCCAGACGACGCTGCTGCCCCTGGGATAAGGTCTTGACGAGCGACGCTTCGCCATCAAGGAGTCCCACCCGTTCGAGTGCCTCGGCGATCTTCTCTTCGCTCGGACGTCGGCCCGCGAGACCACCCGCGATGCGTAGATTCTCCGCCGCGCTCAACTCGCCCTTGATTCCGTTGGCGTGCCCCAGATAGGCCAGCTCCTTGAAATACTCCTCTTTGAGAGAGGAGATGCTCGTCCCCTGCCAGAGAATTTCTCCGGCGCTCGGAGCGAGCAGCCCGCAGAGCATCCGCAGAAGACTGGTCTTCCCGCTCCCGTTCGGCCCTGAAACCTCTAACAATTCTCCCTGCTCTAATGAAAAACTGAGATTTTGAAAGAGCATGCGCCCGCCGCGCACGCACTCCAGAGCATTCGCTTCAAGCTTCAGGCCCATCAGGTGATTCTACTGCCGTTGATTGTTCATCCCGTTCGGGAGAAGAGAGCGCGCTTCATGTCGGCCGCGCCATTCGGTGGAGACTTATCTCAAGAGCCTCCGCTCGCTCGTTTTGAAAATCATTGTATCACGCGCCCGTTGTCTCCATAAAAGGATGAGGTCTTGAAGTGAACTCCACTTCCGTCAAAATGGCTTTTGAGGTGCTATACTTCAAACCCTTCGAGTGCGGCTCGCCGCCCGCTGTCGGTCCGGCGAAATTTCAGCAAGGGCCTTTTATCTTTATGAGGGAAAATATTCTCTTCTCGATTGCAGGCGTTGTCCTGGGCTTCTTCATAGGCTTCTTCATCGCGAACTCCAGCATGAATCAACCCCCGACACCGAGCGCGGCGAGCGACTCCGCGCGCTCCCGCGACGAGACGCGATTGCCGCCGGGCCACCCGGACATCAGCGGGACCGGGGGCGGTAATCCTGCTTCCACGAACGCGACCGCGCAGCAAGCGATGGACGAAGCGGACCGCAATCCGCAGAACTTCGAGGCGCAGTTCAGAGCTGCGGTCGTCTTCTTTGAGCTCGCCGCTTATGATAAGGCCAGACTTTACCTGGACCGCTCGCTCGCCCTGAGGCCAGAGGATGCAGCCGCGCTCACCGGGATGGGACAAACGAAATATCGGCTGGGCGACTACGCGGGCGCGGCCACCTTCTTCGAAAAGGCTCTGACGCAGCGCCCGAACGACCCGGAGCTGAGGACGAACCTCGGCGACGCATACTTTCAACAGACCCCGCCCAACTACGACCGTGCGATTGCGGAGTATCGCAAGGCTCTGAACACTGATCCAAATCACGAGCCAGCGCTGGCGGCGCTCGCCGACGCCCTGTTCCGCAAAGGAGACAAGACGGCGGCGCGAGAAGTGGTTGACAAACTCGCAGCCGTCAACCCCTCAAACAACGCCCTCAAGACCCTACGCTCGATGCTGAACGGACAATAAGAGCCGTAAATCGTAAATCGTGAATCGTAAATAGACGAAAGCCTGGCGCTTTCCATTTACGATTCACGATTTACGATTTACGGCTTTTAGAGGTTTGGGCTGCGCGGGAACTTCACAAACGGCAGGCGCACCTCGCGCACGAAGAATTGATCGGCGCGGATGGCCGCGGGCGGGGCGAACCCCTGTGCCCCGGCGGCGGCGATGATATCGTCCTGGTCTATCCCATCGCCGCTGATGCCGATGGCGCCCACGAGCACGTTGTTCTTGTAGAGCGGAACGCTGCCCGCGAAGATTTGAGTCCCGTTCGCCAGCTCCGGAATCGCCGTGCACGGAACGCTGGCCCCGCCGAGCGTCGCCAGCAAGTTCGTCTTAATCAGATCCAGTTGCAGTCCGACGTTGAAGATGCTCCACTCCGGGAAACCCGCGCTGAGCGGACCGGCCGCAGTGTTGTTGATGCCGTCCGGGAAGAACGGGCGGTGAACGAAGCCGACCGAGCGCGTCGTGAAAGCGATTGAGCCGTTGAGCGCGAGCCCGTCCGCCGCGGCCCTGTCAACGTAAGAGCCGAAACCGGCGGCGCGCAAAGACGCCCCGGCATTCGCCTTCGAGAAGAACATCGCGCCGCGTGCCTTCTGGACCGAGACGTCGAAGCCGAAGACCGGCGCGTCGGCCGTGCGGAAGATTCCCAGCACGCGACCGTCCGTATCAACCACGGCGATTGAGACGCGCGCGCTGCTCCCCAATGGCTGGCGAATCGCCGCGCGCGTGATGTTCGCCTGCTGCGCCGCGTGCGAGATGATCGTGTTGACGTCAGCGGCCGTGAGCGCGCTCACGGGGCTGTTGATGAAGGGAAAGAATCTGGTATCTACTTCGCCGCCGATACCGCCGACGACCGCAGGCGTGAAGGCAGAGGTTTGCGCCGGGCGGATGGGAGAATCAATCGCGCCGGGCAGGCTGCCGAAAGCTATCGTCGCGGGCGCGAGCGGCTCCGAGACGTTGATGAAAGGCAGCCGCACGCCATCGGCCAGGATGTTATCGCCGCGAATCAACGAGGGCGTCTCAAACCCCCGTACCGCCGAGACCGCGATCACTTCTTCAAACGGCTGATCAAAATCCGCAGGGTCTTTGTCCAGAGTGTAAAGCCCGTCGCCCTCGATGCCGATTCCGCCGACCGCGACGCCGTTCTTGTAGATCGGCATGCTGCCCGGGTCTGCCGAAAGCCCCAGCGGGAGTCCAGGCTTTTTAATGTCGGAGCAGGGGAGCGAACTGTACTGCACACCATAAAGCGGTCCGCCGGGGCGGTTATCAACGCCGGGCGGGATGTGCTCCTGCACGATGAAGCTCGCCGTGCGCGTCGTGAAAGCGTTGCCGGTGGTGCTGAAGATCGCGGGCGTCGCCGCCTTCGAAATCGCTGCGAGCGTCGAGGGCACGCTCAAACCTTCGAGGCCGCGCCCCGAAGTCCCGCCTCCGCGAATCAAGGTGTTCGCGGGCGCACCCGTCATCTTGAAAACCCCGAGCACATTGGCTTCGCGGTCCACCACGGCGACCGTCACGGGGCGGTTCAGAGAGGCTGCGGCCGAGACGGCCTGCGCGATCAGTGTTTGAACTTCGGCGGAAGAGAGATTGCCGGCGGTCGCATTCGTCGGTATCTGCGGCTGAAGAGAGCCGGGCGTCGGCACTGCGCCCGCATCATCTTCCGGGCCGCCGCCCGTGTGGCCGATGCCGACGCGCACGCGGTTGCTCGATTGTCCTTTGTAAGTGATCTTCACCAGCACATCGCCGACGTCGCCCAGATCGTCGCTCAGTCTGACGACTATCGAGGTGACCCATGCCTGGTCCGGCACGGGGCCGACGTGCTCGACCGTCAAAGAATAAATCCGGTGCGAGCCGTCCTCAGCCTCAACCGTCACGGCGGACGGCGACTCGCCCGGCTGCAACTGGAGGTTCGTGGCGAAGAGCATGATGCGCGTGCGCGGGTCCGCGCTGAATTGCACGGTTGATGTGAGCGGGAAGGGTTCGCGCTTCTGCGTCACGGACTCGAAGGCGACGGCGCGCGTCGAATTGGCTTCGCTGATCAGGACGGGCCTTGATGTTTGCGCCTCGACTCTTTGGGTGCGGCGCGAGACGCCCGCAAACAGCAGGACGAAAAGCAGGGCGACGATTAAGAGCCGCGTCCAGATTCTGTGGCTTCGACCAATCATAAAAACGCTGCGACCCGTTCGCTCCTCGGCGAGGGAGAAAAATCAGTGGGGTTCAGTTCATCAAGGCAGCGCTCAATGTAACACTAATTGCAGCGCAGTCAAGATGATTTTTACCAAACATAAATATAAATAAAGACCGCCCTTGAAGACGGTCTCTCTCATTCTTTCAAATCATCACACCTCACTATAAATCTTTCAGAACTTTAGCCACGATTTGCGCAAATGTTTTACCGTGTCTGATTTCGTTAGAAGGAGCGATTGTATCTATCGGCTTATCTTCTTTGTAAATTAGCCCTGCGCTAACGTAGACGGTATATCTGCCTTTTCGAAAAGCCACAGATTTAGCAATACCCCATTCGTAGGCTTCATCACTTACGTCCTGTAAATATCCATTTACTTTTACATTTGCAATGAACTCTTTGAATGCTTTTTTTGCCGCTTCTTTTGAAGGATGAATTAGAATAGCCACTTTTACGATAGCTTCATCCGATTTCCACTGATCAATAATAACGTCATCAGTAAAAGTCTCTGATTCGTTTGGTTGCGGCGGAGGGATTGAGGTGCGCTTCCAACTGGGAAACTGTTCCTTAATTGCGTTTTCGATAGATGCCGCTAAGGGATTAAATGGGCGCGGATCATCTTGCGCCCTGGCGGTTAGCTGGGCAAACAGGAGTAATATTGTTGCACAACATGCTGCTTGTATCCTATTCATACTCGCGCTCTCTATCTTTCAATAAGGTTTATTTGGGAACCACTTCAAAGGTTAGAGATGATGATTCAATCCATTCGCCTCTCCAGATAAAACGGCGCTTAACGGTCAACAGATAGCGACCAGGTTGAAGCGGCTCATACCAATCCTTCATTTCGATGATTACGGTGTCTGTTTCGTGAGGGCGTAGGGTGGTGCCTCTTACGCTTTCATTGCCAGGAGTTCTTTCTTTCCATTTTAAGAGTTCGACCAATCCTGCACGATAGGGAACCACTTCCCCATCTCTTAATAACTGAGGTCGGTTATAGTAAGAAGGGTTAGCAACAGAGAAACTCACATCTTCTGAGGATGTGTTTGTTATTAAAAGACGAAAGAAGATTTTATCGCCAACTTTATAAGGTTTAGACAGTTCTTCAGGATTCTCACTCGATTCAAGCAGTCTTGGAAGCAGTTCTATCTGCGCGAAAGTGGGATTTTTTAATCTTTCATATTTATGCCGCATGTCTTCAGACATTTGAGCAGCGTTCGCTTCCCACTCAGCCTGCTTTTTACTTTTGTCTTGCGCTAGGGCTACCTGGCTGCCAGCAATCAGGATGATGGCGAGCATGACAATCTTAATTTCTAAAAATCTTTCTTCTCTCATTTCGCTATAGTCCTTGTTTGTGAATTATCCTCCAACCAATCTCCTTGAGCAATTGTTGCTTACTTCACTAATTCAAGATGAAAATAAAAAAGACCGCCTTTCTAAGCGGTCTATTTGACCCTTCTAGCCATCAAAAATTATCGCATGTCTTTCAAAGCCTTGACCACAAGTTTTGCAAACATTTTACTAAGCCTAGCTTCTTCTTTGGGTTTCTTATCAGAAAAAACGTCATCCCCGCGGACATTCAGTGCAATTGAACTGATGTAAATAGCGTAGCTACCTCTCCTGAGAGCTATGGATTTGTTTATTCCCCAAGCGAACGCCTCGTTATCAACATCGGGTAAATGCTCATTCGCCTTGACGCCAGCAGTGAACTTCTCAAATGCGTTTTTGGCATCAGCTTCTGATGGATGTAGAAAGAGAGCTACTCTGACGTTACCTTCTCTTGATGACCACTGATCAATAATTACTTCTTGGCTGAAATTATCAAGTCCGTCTCGATTTATCGGAGGAACAGATTTACGTTCCCAATCTGGCAACTCCGCCGCAATCGCTTTCGCAATTATATCTGCTATTCGGTTGTACGGTCTTGGGTCCTCCTGTGCTTTTATTTCCTGCGCGCTTATTAATGAAGGTATTGCCAGAAAGATCACTGTTATCAGAGACCACATGAAGAATCTTTTCATAAAGCCCTCACTTTATCTGTTAGCTTCGTGCTTCTGTGGAAGTCTGAAAACTATATTCACTCCGGCTCGACTTCAAACGTCGTCGAAGCAGTATTAGTCCACCCTCCATCTGACAGGAAGCGGTGTTTAATGTCCAATTGATAATGGCCTGACTCAAGCGGCTTGTGCCACGTATCTAAATAGATGATACCTACTATTTCTGTTTCACCAGATTCCAAGTTTACCGCGATTGAGCTGACGAAAGGTGGCGGGTTGTCTATTACTTTAGCCACCTCTTTACGGTAAGGCACTAATTGTCCATCCCGGAACAGTTGTAGGTGATGCAGATCGTAAGAATTATTGATTGTGATAGTAATAGCCTCTGACGACATATTAGTCATCAGCAATTTCAGCTCAATTTTGCCATGAGCTTTATAGCAGTCCGAGACCTTTTTAGACTCTTCATCCTGGCAATTCGACTCAGGTTCGATCTCCAGTTTGATAAACGACGGGTCACGTAATCTTTCCCTTCGCCGCTTTGCTTTCTCTGTCATTTCAGGACTGACTTCCAGTTGACCATCTTTATTAACCTTCAGCTTTTCCTCTTGGGCAATACCAGAAGCGGCAACAACTAGAACTAAAAACAGTAATCTAAGAACTTTGTATGGCGGCATAACGTTCTCCCTGTCTAACAGAATGGCTCTGACATTTTACCATGAGCGGTTTCTATGCCTTAAGGATGCCACACGTTGTTCAGACGGTTTCGGTACTCCGTTGAGTTTATAAACCCTCTGACTAATCCATCATAGTTTCCGGTCTGATTTATGTAGTCAAGCCAGGCTGTCCAATTGCCATCAGGTGGACGCTGTAAGAGTGTCCAGTAAAGCTAGACTCAAAACAAAATGAATAACAATCGTTCTTTTGAGTGAGAGGTATGTTACAGGGGAGGACTGCATTACACTTACCCTTTATGGTCTAGAAAGTTAATGGGAGGCGAGACTCTATGAGGAGTGAGGCTCTTGTTAGCATGAAATAACTGATGACGGCTGCTATATACGACCGTTATAGATCTTTCAAAACCTTTGCGACAATGTGCGCGATAGCTTTGTTGAATTTAGTCTCTTTCAAGAGGGCATTCCGATCCATCGGAGCATGATCTTCGGGAAACACAATCGGGACCGCGCTTATGTACACCGTGTACCTACCTTTTCTAAAGGCCAAGGACTTATCTATTCCCCAGACGTAGGATTCGCTATCCAAGTCCGGTAGGGGCCCATTTGCCCTCACGTCGGCGGCAAATTTTTTGAGCGTCTCTGCCGCCACCTCTTTTGAGGGGTGAATTAAGATAGCCACTTTTACAATGGCATCGTCCGATTTCCACTGATCGATAATGACCTCTTCGCTAAATTTATTCGGTTCATTTTTATTTATCGGTGGGACTGACGTGCGTTTCCAGTCGGGGAACTGTTCTTGGATTGCCTTGGCGACGGATTCGGCTAGCGGATTGAATGGGCGTGGGTCATCCTGTGCCTTAGAGGGGAACTGAACTGCTACGAATAATGTTGCTGCGAAAAATATCGTGAAGATTTTATTCATCACAGTGCATCTCTTTCGTTCCAAGGATTCTCGATAATTCTCAATGAGAAAAATTGGGTGATACCTCAAACATAATCGGGGAAGACTCCAACCATTTTTCGCTACCGCCGGGGCGATACTGAACAGTAAGTAGGTAGCGGCCCGGTTCGAACGCCTCGTACCAATCCTTGAGGTCAACGGTGCCGACTGGCTGCGTTTTATTCGGGCGCAGGATTATAGACAGACCGTTGGTACGAGTTAGGAGTCCGCTCTTATTCTCAACGGACTTAGTCGCGCGCTTATGATACGGGAGCACTGCCCCTTCCTTCATCAGCACGGGGCGAGTGTTATCGTAATAACAGCCGGTATCTATGGCAAACGGCTCGGACAGCGTATTTATCATGAGCAGTTGAAAGCTGATCTTCTTCCCCGCCCGGAACGATTTCGCTCCTTCACCTTCCTCGCCATGTTTAGGGAATATAGGTTCAAGCTTCAGATCAAGGAAATCAGGATTCTTCAACAATTCTGAGCGACGCCGCGCATACTCTTCCCACTGGGGCGGGGCTGCAATCTCCCCGTTTGAATTGACGGTCAGCTTCGGCTTCTCCTGACCGGCGACCGTTACGGCACACGCGGCAAGAATTATTAGCGATATTATGTTTTTTGAGAGCATACCGTTTACTCCTACATACTTCCAGCCCGCCTACCTTCTTTTCATTATCCCTTAGACTACTTTTTCTGACAAATTCCATCTAAGTTTTATGGCTGCCCGAACTTTTGGCGGAACTCGGTTGAGTTGATAAATCCTCCGACTAGGCCGTTGTAGTCGCCGGTGCTGTTTATAAAATCGAGCCAAACGTAATAAGCAGGATCGGGGTCTCTCTGAAGGTAAACGAGATAAAGCTGCCGCACGTATTCCGCATTGTATTCCGCCGTCCCCGGATAGGTTAGCGCAGGCTTATTTTGTCGGAACTCCGCCGATCAATTGATTGACGTAGATAGGGCCAGACCCCGGAGAGTTATGATAAATTTCGTACCGCCCATAATAGTTGTGATTTACATAAACATCTATGTAGCACAAATGATAGCTGTAGGGGTCGAATGAATTGAATATGTAGAAGCTAAAATTATTAACGGGGATAGGGAAATCCAGGAAAACGTCCCGTAATGGATAATGATAGTAGCTATCTTCACTAACAATGCCGTTGGAGTAAAAGCCTCCGCGATAAAAGGATCTGGTGTAGATATTATTACCGTAAGGCCCTCCGGCCCCAGCCGAGAACCCATTGGCGGAAAAAGTTACTTGCGAATACTGATTCGTTACGTTAGTTCCGGCGGGAAGATTATCAAAATTTATAGTTACTGGGTCTGCCGCAGTAGAATTTTGCGCAAAGGCAAACAGTAAAGCTAGACTCAAAACAAAATGAATAACAATCGTTCTTTTGCGTGAGAGGTGTGTCATAGGGGAGAACTGCACTACACTTACCCTTTATGATTTCGAAAGTTGATGTGATGCTAGCAGAAGCGAGACTCTATGAGGAGTGAGGCCCTTGGTAGCATGAAATAGGTGACGATGGCTGCTATATACGACTGTCCATCTGAGCTGTCAACAATTATTTTCGCACGTAACTTTACGCATCCCTTCCAACTTTAAAGCCTGCAAGGAAAAAATCGGTTGCCAGCCTTTCGCTACTATGCTACAACCCATTACCTCGTTTTACTCGAAATTGCAATTTCCGTTGCGCGTCACGGCCCTGTTGATCAGTTTGTTGGTCCAGCAACACACAGGCAATCAAGCTCAAGGCCATTATGCCTGCACTCTTCAGAAAGCTGTCATTCGCGTCGCTGGCGCGGGCGGGCGTCACGCTTTGTCTGATACTCGCTGCTTCGCTCTGCGCCTTTGCACAGGAGAAGGGACGTCTGTCGGGCGTTGTCCGCGACAAAGCTAAAGCGGAGATGGCGGGCGTGACCGTCGTCGCCATCAACCAGGTCAATCGCCGCACGCATCGCGCGAAGAGCGGTTCGAAGGGCGAATATTCTCTGAGTCTCCCGGCCGGGGCGTACCGCGTCAAGGCGGAAGCCCCTTACGCCGCGCGCTTCCCCAGAGACAGAGCCGGGAGACTTCCCTTCAAGCCGAACGTGACGCCGGACGACCCTTACGCGGCCGCGTTCCCTTCGGACAATGATTACAAGGCTGGGGCGTTCGACGGGTCTCAGGAGAATGTCCTGATCATCGGAGGCAAAGAGACGAAGCTAGACGTCCCCGTTGAGCTTCTGAAAGAGACTGCGGCAGAAAAACCGAAAGGGAGCGAAGATCAGCCCACGGGTTACAGCGGAGAGACGACAGTGCCTTCCGCGCCGCAGACACAAGCGGACCGCCGCGAGGTGCGCGACCGCTGGCGCATAGGCTTCCCTGAATATGACCGTTACGGCGACCGCGGAGCGCGCGGGCGCGACATCCCTTTCAAGCGTGGGCGCTGGTACGATCCTTACAACCAGAGCGTACTCAAGGGCGATTACCCGATCATCGGCAACAAGACTTTCATGATCTTGTCCGCCGTCTCGTCCTCGACCGTAGAGCAGAACCGCACGCCGAAGCCTTCGGATATCGGCTCCGTTCGTCCTGGGAGCGCGGACTTTTTCGGCAAGCCCGAACTCCTGGCCGTCAACCAGACATTTCAGTTCACCTTCGAGATGTTCCACGGCGACTCGTCCTTCAAGCCGCGCGACTGGGCGATCAAGATTTCGCCGACCTTCAGTCTGCCGAACTACGTCCGCGCGCGAGAAAATGGGGTCGTCCATGTTGACGTGCGGCGCGGCACAACACGCACCGATACACACTTCTCGCTCGAAGAGGCTTTCGGCGAAGTTAAGCTCGCGGACATCAACGCCAACTACGACTTCGTCTCACTGCGCGCCGGAATCCAGCCCTTCGTCTCAGACTTTCGCGGCTTCATCTATTCTGACAACAACCTGGGCGCGCGCCTCTTCGGCGCGTTCGACAACAATAAATTTCAGTTCAACGCAGCCTACTTTCACCAGCTCGAAAAAGACACCAACAGCGGACTGAACCGCTTCGACCAGCGCCCGCAGAACGTCTATATCGCGAACCTCTTTCGGCAGGATTTTCTTGCCAAGGGTTATACGATTCAGGGCAGCGTTCATTACAACGACGACCGGCGCAGCGTCGAGTATGACCGCAACGGTTTCCTGGTCCGTCCGGCGCTCGTCGGCGATGTCCGGCCGCATTCGATCAAGGTCGGCTACCTGGGCATCAGCGGCGACGGCCACATCCGCCGGCTGAATATCTCGCACTCTTATTACTATGCGTTCGGGCGCGACGACCGCAACCCGATTGCTGGGCGCAGCACGCGCATCAAGTCACACATGGCAGCGGTCGAGGCTTCGATTGATAAAGACTACCTCCGCTTTAAAGGTTCGTTCTTCTGGGCGCAGGGCGACAAGGACCCGACGGACGCGAAGGCCACTGGCTTCGATGCCATCTTCGATGACCCGAACTTCATCGGCGGGCAGTTCTCTTTCTGGAATCGCCAGGGCATACGCCTGACGCAGACAGGCGTCGGGCTGGTGCAGCCCAACAGCATTCTGCCCTCTCTACGCAGCAGCAAGACGCAGGGGCAGGCGAACTTCGTCAATCCCGGAATCTTCATCTACAACGCTGGCCTCGACGTCGAGGTCACGCAGCGCATCAAGGCGATCTTTAATATCAACTACCTGCGCTTTCATCGCACGGAATCGCTCGAATACATTCTCTTTCAAAATCGGATTCGCAAGGACATCGGTTTCGACTACAGCGTCGGCGTCGCTTACCGCCCGCTCCTGATAAACAACATCACGTTCACCTTCGGCGCGGCCCTGATGCAGACGGGGCGTGGTTTCCGGGACATCTTTACGGACGCCTCGCGCAACTGCCCCCCGAACGTCTCGGACTTTTGCGCGTCTGACGGGGTCGTCGTCAATCCGAGCAAGCCGCTTTACGCACTGTTCGGGCAGGTGAAATTTGTATTCTGAGTTCTCTTAATAAAGGTACAATCTTTGTGCCGGCCGTCCAGATTAAAAATCATGCGCGCTACACGCAGCACATTTGATCGCATCAAGCTAGTTCTCGCGCTCTCCTTCATGGCGCTGCTCGCCGTGATGGGCTTCGGCGGCGTGCGCTCGAAAGCGACGGACGAGAACACGGCCGTCGCCGCAGCGAAGCGACAGGGGCAGACCACTACTGCGCCCGCCCAGGCAGCATTCAGGGAAGGCTGCATCTCCTGCCACGACAAGATCGAGCCGATGCACAAGTCTGACAACGGGGCGTTGAAGGAAGACGGCAAGGACGGCGTCAATCTCTCCTGCACCTTCTGTCACGGCGGCAATCCTATTCCCAGAAAAACGGCGACCACAACCGAGCAGGAGAAGGAGCAGATTAAGAACGAGGCCCACGTCCAGCCTAAGTATCCGGACGAGTGGAAGAGAAACGGCCAGAGAACGAGCTCCAACCCCGAGGGCACCAACACGCTCCTGGCGCGCGAGAGCCGCGAGTTCGTGCGCTTTATCAATCCGGGCGATTTGCGCGTCGCCACACAGACCTGCGGCACCTGCCATGCGCTTCAGACCAGTGCCGTTTCCAACAGCATGATGCGTCACGGCGCGATGCTCTGGGGCGCGGCCCTTTATAACAACGGAGGCTTTCCGCTCAAAGACGCGCGCTTCGGCGAAAGCTACGCGGACGAAACGGGCGCGCCCGAACGCCTCATTCAAGTTGGCGATATTAAACCTGAGACGATGACGCTGCGCGGCATCCTGCCGTACCTGGACCCCCTGCCGCGCTGGGAGATTTCGCAGCCGGGCAACGTCCTGCGCGTCTTCGAGCGCGGCGGCAAGCGCCGCCTGGAAGTCGGGCTGCCGGACAGGGACGAAGACCCCGGAAAACCCGACAAGGGTTTGAGCGCGCGCGGCTTCGGCTCCTTGCAGCGCACGGACCCCGTCTATCTGGGATTGCAGAAGACGCGTCTGCTGGACCCGACGCTCAACTTCCTGGGGACGAACGACCATCCTGGCGACTATCGCTCTTCCGGCTGCACGGCCTGTCACACCATCTACGCCAACGACTCGAACGAGAATCATTCGGGCAAGGATGCCGCCGGGTTCGGCAATCAGGGGACGCCGCACACTGCCGACACCAGTTTCGACAAGCTGAGAAACGAGCCGGGCCACCCGATCCGCCACCAGTTCACGCGAAGCATCCCGACCTCGCAGTGCATGGTCTGCCACATGCACCCTGGCACGAACATGGTCACCACTTACCTGGGCATGATGTGGTGGGACAACGAGACGGACGGGCGCGTGATGTACCCGGACCAGCAGATCACGCCGTCGCAGGAGGACGAGCAGAAGAAACTCAACCGCAACCCCGAGGCGGCGTCCCTGCGCGGCCTCTGGTCCGAGCCGGGTTTTCTCAACGACACTGGCAAGCCCAAGATCAACAACCAGCTGACGCGCACCCAGTTCGCTGACTTTCACGGACACGGTTGGATTTTCCGCGCGGTCTTTAAGCGAAACCGGCAGGGCGAGATGCTCGACGCCTACGGCGAACGCGTGCGCGACGCCGGAGGTAACCCGGTCAAATCAATCGAGAGCGACAAGCTCTGGCAGGCCGTCAAATTCAAGGACAAAGATAACGTCGAGCTGCTCAACAATTCACAGGAGAAGAACGCCCCGGTCCACCTCAAGGACATCCACCTGGAGAAGGGGATGCACTGCGTGGATTGCCACTTCCGGCAGGACTCGCACGGCAACGGCGTCCTTTACAACGAGCCGCGCGCCGCCATCGAGATCACCTGCACGGACTGCCACGGCACAATCCGGAAAAGGGCCTGGGCCGATGATCCCCCGGTGACCTCCGGGCCCGCCGCGGGCAAAGGAATGGACAGGAGCGGCCAGTACAAAGAGACGACCGGGCGCGTCCTCCCGGAGATTACCGTCCCCTGGAAAGATGAGGAGGGCGACAATTCGCTCTTCCAGTTGGTCGAAGAGGACGGCGAGAGGGTGGACGCAAACGGGAAAAAGGTCAAAGTGTACCAGGGCGACCTCATCCAGAAGTCCATGGTCGAGCCGGGCGTCTGGTGGCGCGTCAAGCAGACGGCCGACACGGTCACGGAAGGCCATCGCGACTACAACTGGAAGTCTGCTTACGCCAAGACGGTCCGCCTCGACGAGAAAGATCAGATGACCTGGGGCGCGACCGACGGCGCGCTCGCGCATTCTGACGACAAGATGACCTGCTTCACCTGCCACTCGGCGTGGATGACGAGTTGCTTCGGCTGCCATCTCTCGATGCAGGCCAACCGCAAGATGCCCAACCGCCACAACGAGGGCGGCGACACGCGCAATTATACGACCTATAACTTTCAGGTCCTGCGCGACGACGTCTTCATGCTCGGCGTTGACGGGACCACCACGGGCCACCGCATCGCGCCCGTCCGCTCGTCTTCAGCCATACTCGTCAGCTCGCAGAATCAGAACCGCGAGTGGATCTACAGCCAGCAGCAGACCGTCTCGGCGGAAGGGTACGCGGGGCAGTCTTTCAACACGCATGTCCCGCACACAGTACGCGCGCGGGAGACGAAAGACTGCGCGGACTGCCATCTCTCCAGAGAGAACGATAACAACGCCTGGCTCGCGCAGCTGACGCTGCAAGGCACGAACTTCGTCAACTTCATGGGGCGCTACGTCTACATCGCCTCCGAGCACGCGCTCGAAGTCGTGCCCGTCACGGAACGCACCGAGCCGCAAGCAGTCTACGGAAGCACGCTGCACAAGCTCGCCTACCGGCAGAACTACGACAAATTCGTCAACAAAGACAAGAGCCGGCTCTCTTACTTTTTCGAGCACGTCGGGAACCCGAAAGTCTTGCAGGTGCAGTTGCGCGGCGAGTATGCCTACGTCGCCGCGGGCGAAGGCGGCCTGCGCGTCTACGACGTCGCGCAGATAGACCACAAAGGATTTTCGGAGCGCATCACGACCGCGCCCGTCTCGCCGTTCGGCCAGAAGTTTTATGTGAAGACGAAATACGCGATGGCCGTCGCCGCGCCCTCCACGCTCGCGGTTGACCCGGCGCGCTGGCGTCTGGACCGCGAGGCCGGGTGGTTCGATCCGCTGGGCAGGGACGAGCGCAGCCAGAAGGCCTGGGCCAGGTACAGGGAATGGGCGAAGCTGCCGCCGGATGTCAGGAACAAAACCCCGCACCCCTGGGTCAACGAAGAGCAGCCGATTCACCCGCTCTATGCCTTCCTCTACGTCGCGGACCGCGAGGAGGGGCTGATTCTGGTCGGCGCGGCCACATTGCTCGACGGCGATCCTTTGAATAACTATCTGAAGCGCGCGCTGGACCCGAAAGTCTATCCGAACGGCGCTTACAACCCGGACGGCCAGCTCGCGGGCGCAAACAACGTCACGATTGCAGGCGCCTACGCCTACGTCACGACCGAGAGCGCGCTCGTCATCATCAACATCAATAACCCGCTTGAGCCCAAAAAGGTCGGGGTCATCCCGCTCAAACACCCGCGCGCGGTCGCCATCCAGTTCCGTTACGGGTTCGTCGTGGACGAGGACGGGTTGAAGGTGATTGACGTGACGAACCCTGAAGAGGCGCGGCTCGTTAACGGGGCCGCAGTGAGCCTGAAAGAGGCGCGGGACGTTTACGTCGCGCGCACCTACGCCTACATCGCCAACGGGCACGAGGGCATCGCCATCGTTGACGTGACGAATCCTGAAAAGCCCGAGCTGGCGATGATGTACAACGCCGCGGGCGAGGAGAACGGGCCGCTCAAGGACACGCACCAGGTGAAGGTGGCGATGACGAACGCCAGTCTTTACGCGTATGTCGCTGACGGGGAGGGAGGATTGCGCGTTCTTCAGTTGACGGACCCGGAAACGATGATTACCTACGCAGGCTTCAGCCCGCGCCCGCAGCCGAGGCTCATCGCCACATTCCACACGAAAGGGCCCGCGCTCGCCATCTCCAAGGGCCTGGACCGCGACCGCGCGGTTGACGAGAGCGGCAATCAGGTTGCCGTCTTCGGGCGGCGCGGCGCGCGACCCTTCACGTTCAAAGAGATGCGCGACCTCTATCTGACGGAGAGCGGCAAGCTATACACGGTCTCGAACATCGGCCAGATGGACGATAAAAGCCCGCTGCCGAAGATTCAGCCAATCGCCGCGCGTTCTGAGTCGTCGTCGCCTCCGCAGGCGAAGCCTAAGCTCACCGGAACTGTCGAAACACGCAAGACCACATCCGCAGCGACGAGTGCGACCGTCCTGGTCGGCGGCCTCAGTCTCTTCATAATCTTTATCGGCTGGCGCAAACTGCGCCGCACGCGCCGTCGCTGAGCATGGTCCGACTGCGGAGCGACGAAATTAGGAGAACAGAAGGCAGAAGGCAGTGGTCAGTGGTCAGTGGTCAGTGGTCAGTTATCAGTCAGCCCGCGCGAGCGGGCGATAGCATAAAGCCCAGGGCGTCAGCCCTGGGTCACAGCGCCGAGTTGAAATGCAAGCCCGCGCGAGCGGGCGACAGCCCTTAAATTGCATGCATGCGTTCGCGGGCTGTCGCCCATTTCATGGGCTTCGATATTTCTTCCTGCCGGTGACCCAGGGCTTGCGCCCTGGGCTTTAGACTGTCGCCCCTGCCGGGGCTCGAATATATATTACCCGCATGTTCCAGGGGCTCGCGCCCCTGGCTAAATTCTGTCGCCCCTAACGGGGCTGGTCATTTACTGCCCACTGCCTACTGCCTGCTGCCTTCTGTTCTTGGTAGTCAACCTCTTCCAAAAGTAGTATGCTGCCACCCGTTCTCATCAACCATCAGCTCGATAGGAGACCCTTATGCGAAGATTTTTGTCGTTCCTGGTTTTACTCGCGGTCGCGGCTTTCCTGGCGGGTTGCGGGAGCAGCACCAATTCGACTAACTCCACGGGAACCACGACCTACAACAGCTCCGGGACAACCACGGCCCCGTCCGGAAGCGGCATGACGGGCAATGAAGGGGGCGCGCCGAGCGGCACGCAAACGCCGACGGGAATCAAGCCACCCACGGGGAAATAAAGATCGAAGACCGCAAGAACATCTCTTCGATTGCCTGTGCTCTCAAAGCGGCCCACTTGAAAGCGTTTCTCTCAACGCAGCGAAAGGTGACCCAGGATGATGAACATGAAACCGCGCCTACTGCTTATCTCCCTTTTCCTCGCCGTGTGGATGAACGTCGCGGTCGTTTCCGCGCAAAACACGGGCACGCCCGCGACCCTCTCGGCGCTCCCGACCTCAGACGTGGTGGGCTATGTGAATGCCGGGCGAATTCTGACGGAAATCATCCCGCGCCTGCTGGCCAAAGACCCCGCGACGCTCGTCAAGATGATGAACACTGTGAACGAGCTGTACGCGAAGACCGGCATCAGTCTGCTTTCGATTGAGAGCGTCGCCGCCGGACTTCAATTCGTCGGACCCGCGACGCATAACATGAAGAAAGAGAATCTGGGCCTCGTCATCATCATTCATGGGGACTTTGACGCGAACAAGCTGGTCGCGTTCATTAAGAGCGAGAGTAAGGGCAAGCACGTCGAGGAGACATACGGCGGCAAAGTTATCTACAGCGAGCCGCGGCCCGCGCCGCCTGGGAAAAAAGTGGAGCGCGAGACGGCGGCTGCAACGATACTCGATGCGAACACCTTCGCTGTCGGCGATCTGCCGCAGGTGCGCGCGACGATTGACGCCGCTTCCGGTAAAGGGCGAGTGGACAGCGCGCTCATTCAACTGGCGACGCGCGACCCCGGAACTCTCATAGGGATGGCCGGGAACGTGCCCTCCGAACTGACGCAAGACATCTCGAAGACCGCCCCGCCGGATGAGATGGCGCAGGCCGTCACCAAGATCATCGCCAACATCAAGCAGGTCTTCGGCTCAATCGGCGCGAGTCCCGCGGACTTCAACCTCATCCTGGGCGCGCGGCTCGGCAGCGCGGAACAGGCGCAGAGCCTGAGCGACATGCTCCTGGGAATTCGCCAGCAGGTCAGCCCTAAGGTGGATGACCTGCGATTTCGTGAGCTGCTCAACAAGGTCGAGATCAACGCTGATGGAGACGCGGTGCAACTGAAGGCCAACATCCCGAACGAAATCGCGCAGGAGGCCGCAGCCTCTATCATTAAAGAGCGCGCGGATGAGGCGAAGTCCGCTAAGGCCAAGCCCAAGACGAAGCCGAAGGCTCGCAGAGGCAGGAGGAGACGTTAGCCGCAGGAGAAGAGTGCGTCCGCTTCAAACAGAGGGAATGAGTCAACGGGAGGAGAGTAAATATGTCTCGATTAAAACGAATCGCGTGCGTCTCAATCGTCTTCGTAGTGGCGCTCGCGCTGGGGCTCTCGGATTTCAGTTTCGCGTCGGCGCAGACGACAAAGAGACGGGCCAGGGCGCGAAGGAAAGTCAGCAGAACGGTCAAGCGGCGTGCGGTAGTGAAGACCGTGGCCAAGCCGCGTGAGGTCCAGGGCGTCGTCGTTGATTCAAGCGATAGCATGCCGACCAGCTCGCCGGAGCCCGTAGCCCCGACGCCGACGCCGATTCCGCGACCGCGCGGTCCAATCTCCGGCGGCGTGCTCAACGGCAAGGCCATCAGCCTGCCCAAGCCCCCCTACCCGCCGATTGCTAAAGCCGCGAAAGCCGGGGGCACTGTCGTCGTGCAGGTGCAGGTTGACGAAGCGGGCAATGTCACGGAGGCTCGCGCCGTCTCCGGCCATCCGCTGCTACAGAGTGCTGCGGAAGCGGCGGCGCGCAGCGCGAAGTTTGCGCCGACACAGCTTTCGGGCCAGCCCGTGAGAGTGACCGGCGTGATCACATATAACTTCGTCCCCTGATTCCCCAAAAAGATGGATAAGAAAAAGGGCTCCAGGACATCCGGCAAAAAGAGGAGCGGCGGCGGACGCGCTTCCGCGGGTGATGATGCGTTTTCGGCACAGCTGCGCGATGCGATTCGCGTGGTGGACGTGGCGAACCTGATGACCTCGCCCTTGAAACGCTCCATAGAAAATCTGCTCGTCGTCGCGGGCGACGCGATGGGGTCTGACGAAGCTTCTGTGCTCGTGCGCGACGGGAACCGCGGCGGATTGAAATTCCTGGTCGCCATCGGCGAGGTCGCGGACAAACTCCTGAAGGTACGCATCCCGCCGGGCAAGGGCATCGCGGGCTTCGTCTTCGCGAGCGGCCAGCCGATGGCCGTGGCGGACGTCGCACAGGAAGAGACCTTTTACGCGGAGGTGGACCGCGCCACGGGCTACTCGACGCACACGATTCTGGCGACGCCGCTCCGGGTCGGAGGCGAGACGGTCGGCGTGCTTGAGTTCGTCAACCGCCTGGGCCACCCGCCTTACAGACCTTTCACCCCGGACGAGATGGACAAGGCCGCGCACTTCGCAGATGCCATCGCCACGCTCGTGGACGCGCACGAGACTGCCGGACTGGTCGAGGCTCTTTTCGAACGCGCGGTTAAGGCCAATGGTAAGAAACAGGCGGGCGATCTTCTCAAGTGGCTCAAGCAGGTGCGCTCCGCGCCGGAGCATCGTGACCTCGTCTCGCTGGCGGTCCTGTTGCGCAACATCGCCGGTCGCGGCGACGCCGAGCGCGCCCTCTGCCGCGAGATGCTCGAAGCCCTGGATCGTTTTACGGAGAAGTCCTCATCAAGCGCCGGCTATTACGGATTCTGAAGTATAGCGACTTGCGATTGGATGCAGCCCGTAGCAGACTCTCGGCAACGTCCGATGAATAATTAACTCGGCATCTGATGAGCGGCCGCCTCGCTTCGAGCCGAAAGCTCGCCGTAGAGGTGGCCGCTTAAACTTTCAAATCTCCTTCCGCTCTCTAAAAAAATATTCACGCGCGATAGACCACCCTCCATCGCGAATCCTGCATCCATAGACCATCAAGCGGAAAAGGTCTCCCCTCTTTCACGGCTGGAATAGGCTTCACGAACTCCCGGTTCGGTCTTAGAGGGTCTCGTCAAAAAACTAGTTCAGTCGCTTTCGCGTGGCGAATCTACGGCCACGCCTGGGCGTAGTGTGTGCGCCTACCTTTTGGAGGGAATATGAATCGCAGACTTCTCCTGACTCTCCTGCTGCCGATTCTGATCTTTACGGCACTGGCTCTTTTCAACTACGAAGGCTTGAGCATCGCCCAGGCCGCGACCGACAAACCAAACGCCCTGACGCAGGGCACGCTGCTGGCGGTTGATTCCAGCGGAGAACCTCAAGGGCCTTGCCCGCTCAAACGCACGGAAGTCAAAGCCGAGGTGAGCGGCTTCATCTCGCGCGTCACGGTCACGCAGGAATTCGAGAACCCTTTCGAAGAAAAGATTGAGGCCGTTTACACGTTCCCGCTACCGCAAGAAGCGGCCGTTGACGACATGACGATGCTCATCGGGGAGCGCGTCGTCAAAGGGAAAATCATGCGCAAGGAAGAGGCGCAGGCCGCTTACGCTGAGGCCAAATCACGCGGGGCTCTGGCGAGCCTTTTAGATCAGGAGCGCCCGAACATCTTCACCCAGTCGGTCGCCAATATCACGCCCGGCCAGCAGATCAAAGTCACGATCAGCTACGTCGAGGTCTTAAAGTATGAGGAAGGCTCGTACGAATGGTCTTTCCCGATGGTCGTCGGGCAGCGTTACATTCCAGGCGGGTCGGAGGAACAGACGAATGGTCCGACTCCGGAGGGCGGGCGCGTGCCTGACGCCTCTCGCATTACTCCCCCGATGGTTGCGCCGGGCGAGAGGCCGGGCCATGACATCTCTATCGAAGTAAGTATTGATGCCGGGGTGCCTATCGAGGGGCTCAATTCGCTCACGCATGAGGTCGAAGTCGAAAGACCCGATGACGGGCGCGCCGTCGTGCGCCTGAAAGATAGGGCGACGATCCCGAATAAAGATTTCATCCTTAAATATGACGTGGCGGGGCTCAGGGTCGAAGACGCCGTGCTCGCTCACCGCTCCGCACGGGGCGGCTTCTTCACGCTGATTCTACAGCCGCCGGATCGCGTGACGGTCCAGGACGTCACGCCCAAAGAACTCGTCTTCGTGCTGGACACTTCGGGCTCGATGAGCGGGTTCCCGATAGAGAAGGCCAGAGAGACGATGATACTCAGCCTCGACCACCTTTACCCGCAGGACACTTTCAATGTGATCACGTTCGCGGGTGAAACTAAAATCCTGTTCTCCGAACCGGTCCCGGCCACGCC
The DNA here is from genome assembly GCA_036392495.1 of Pyrinomonadaceae bacterium. Lineage (GTDB taxonomy): Bacteria > Acidobacteriota > Blastocatellia > Pyrinomonadales > Pyrinomonadaceae > QHXM01. Next base: position 71,093 of record DASVXV010000161.1, read on the forward strand.
GGAGAATCTTCGTAAGGCTAAAAAGTTCCTGGCGGATACAGATAGCGACGGCGGCACGGAGATGATGAAAGCCATCCGCGCCGCCCTCAAGCCTACGGATTCACAAACTCATCTCCGCATCACCTGCTTCATGACCGATGGCTATGTGGGCAACGACATGGAGATTATCGGCGAAGTGCAGAAGTACCAGAATGCTCGTGTCTTCTCGATGGGCTTCGGGGAATCGCCCAACCGATTCCTGCTCGACAAGATGGCCGAGTACGGGCGCGGCGAGGTCGAGTACATCACCGAAAAAGGCGACAGCGCGAAGGCCGCGCAACGATTCCACCAGCGCGTGCGCGAGCCGCTCCTGACGGACATCTCTGTCGAATACGTGGGGCTGGCGGTCGCAGACGTTTACCCCAGGAGAATCCCGGACCTCTTCAGCGCGAAACCCTTGATTCTGTCAGGCCGTTACGACGGCGGCGGGCAGGGCATCATCCGCCTCAAGGGAAAGATGTCTGGCCGCGACTTCGTGCGCGAGATTCCAGTGAATCTACCGGAGGCGGATGCGCGCCACGACGTGCTGGCAACGCTCTGGGCGCGCAGGCGTATTGACGACCTGATGGGGCAGGATATGAAGGGCCTGCAACGCGGCGAGATGAAAGCCGAGCTGCGCGAGGCGATTACGCGTCTCGGACTCGATCACAGGCTGATGACGCAGTTCACCTCGTTTGTCGCCGTCGAGGACGCAATCGCTACAAACAGCGGCGAGCCGCGCCGTGTGGACGTTCCAACCGCGGCAGAGGGCGCTGCTGCCGCGCCCGGCGTCATCACCGGAACGAATATTCCGAGCGGCGTCATGGCACAGGTCACGGTCAGTTCAGAAGGCCACGTTCTGAATACAACTTCATCCAGCGTAAGCAGCAATGTTGAGGTGAGAACGGTTCAGGACCTGCCGGTCCACGGGAGAAGCTATCAATCTTTCGTGGCGCTCGCCCCGGGAGTAATCTCTGCGGGGACGACACAGCCTTCAAATTCTCCGTCCTATAATTTCTCAGTCAACGGGCAGCGTCCGAGGTCCAACAATTTCGTTATTGACGGCGTTGACGCGAACGTCGGCATCAGTCCCGGCGGGCAAAACCCTGGCGCGTCCGCCGCAGGCACTACGCCCGGGCTCACGTCTGCGGGAGGAACAAACGGCCTGGCATCAATCAACGCCACTCAGGAGGTGACCATACGCACTTTCACGGTTGAGCCTCAGTACGGTCGCGTGTCCGGAGGGCAGGTCGAGGTCGTTACCCGTGCCGGGACGAACGCATTCCACGGCTCCCTGTTCGAGTACTTCGGCAACGATGCGCTCGATGCCGGCGATTGGTTCGCTAACAGCCGCGGGTTAGGGAAGCCTGCGCGCAGGCTGAACGATTTCGGCGGCACCTTCGGCGGACCGCTCAAAAGAGACCGGACCTTCTTCTTCGCGTCCTACGAGGGTTTGCGCCTGCGCCATCCCGTCGTTGCCGTTACGGACGTTCCGTCGCTCAGTGCGCGATTGCGAGCGCCCGGCGGCCTTCAACCTTTCCTGAATGCATACCCGAGGCCGAACGGAGTTGAACGGCCGGACGGTTTCGCGGAGTTCGCTTCCGGCTTCAGCAATCCCGCGAGACTGGACGCCAGCAGCTTCCGTCTAGACCATATGTGGAATTCAGGTCTGGCGCTTTTCGCGCGCTACAATTACGCCGCTTCGCAGGCACGGGAACGCGGCGTAAACAACTCCTCGCTGAATACTCTAAACACCAGGCGGAGCAATGTTCACACCTTGACCGGAAGCGCCACGTACACCATTTCTCCGTCGGTCGTGGCAGAGTTGCGCACGGGCTACAGCCGGTTCACGCTTCATAGGTCGGACACTTTGGATGAGTTCGGCGGCGCGACGATAGCGCTCGGACAGAACCTTGCTTTCTTCTCGAACCGAAACGGCTCGAACAGGTTCGACCTCGACGGCCAAAACGCAGCCCTCTCGACAAGCAGCGACGTCGCCAACACGCAGCGACAATTCAATTCGGTCGGGTCCGTATCAATCGTCAACGGCGAACATACATTGAAGTTCGGCGCCGACTACAGGCGCGTCGCGCCCATCATCGGCTTACAACCTTCGGAGCAGAGTCTGCTTTTTAACGGCTTGGAGCCAGCTCTCGCAGGCGTTGCCACAAGGATAGGGAGCTACACGCGCGCGACGCCCGTGCGCCCGGTCTTCCATAATCTATCCGTTTACGGTCAGGATGAATGGAAGTTGACGCCGCGCCTCACACTGACTTACGGCTTGCGCTGGGAGGTCAATCCTCCGCCGACGAGCACGGACGGGCAAGACGCTCTGGCGGTGACTCAGGTAAATGATCTGGCACGTTTGAGCCTTGAGCCACTGAGGGAGCGCCTCTGGAAGACGACCTACGGCAACCTCGCGCCTCGTTTCGGACTCGCTTACCAGCTTTCAAAGGCGAGTGACCGCGAACTGGTTGTGCGCGCGGGCATCGGACTGTTTTACGACCTGGGGAGCGGCGAGGCCGGTCAGGTCTTCGCTGACTCATTCCCCTTCGTCGCGGGACAGGCCGTCTTTAACTCTCCTTTCCCGGCCACGTTCTCAGCGTTGCCGGTGTCAGGTTCGAGCGTGCCGGGCGACGTTCCGTTTTCGGCGTTCGACCCTCACCTCAAGCTGCCTTACGCTTTGAAGTGGGATGTTTCGTTGGAGCGCGCGCTTGGCCCAACGCAGACTTTGAGTTTGACTTACGCAGGGGCTGCCGGGAAAAGATTGCTGCTCACGCAGTCGCTCTTTGACCGGAATCCTGATTTCAACTTCATCCGGCTGACGACCAACGGAGCCAGGTCCGACTATCACGCATTGCAGGCGCAATTCAATCGCCGCTTCTCAAACAACCTGCAAGCTTCTGTCTCTTACACTTTCTCTAAATCGCTGGACGACTTCTCGGAGGATTCTGCTGCGAGGACGTTGTTGCGCGGCGATGGTCCGACGGCGGAACGCGGGCCGTCTGATTTCGACGTCCGGCACGTGCTGACCGGATTCGCAACTTACAGAATACCCTCGCCGTTCGACGAGGGGCTCGGCCACACGCTGTTACGCAACTGGACGATTAACTCCATCTTCAACGCACGCTCGGCGAGACCCGTCAACGTCATCTACGGCTTTCCGACGAGCTATGGCTTCGCCTATCTTCGGCCAGACCTGGTCGCAGGCGTGCCCCTCTACCTTAATGACCCGGCGGCAGCGGGCGGAAGGCGCATCAATCCTGACGCCTTCACCGTTCCTGTGGGCCTTCGGCAAGGTACGCTGGGCCGCAACAGCTTGCGCGGATTCCCGCTTTACCAGGTAGATTTTGCCCTGCGCAGGCGGTTCGCTTTTACAGAGTTCCTGGCACTGGAGTTCGGGGCGGAAGCTTTCAATCTCTTCAACCGCGCGAACTTCGAAGACCCTGCGGGCGGCGGCTTGAGCCTGGGGAGTCGTCTCTCGCCCTTTGACCCGCTGCGTCTCAACACGACTTTCGGACGATCCGCCTCAGTTTACGGGAGGAGTCTCTGGGGCGGGGCGGGCAGCAGTTTCGAATCTTTCTACCATGCGGGCGGGCCGCGCACGTTCCAGTTTTCGCTCAAGCTGGAGTTTTAGCTCGGGCTGAAGAAGGGAATTCAAAAGTCCGGTAGTTCAGTACGATATTTCCGCCCTGTTTTTAACGGCAGGCGAAAAAGTAAGGAGAACGAAGCCCCGTCAGGGGCGACAGAATTTAGCCCAGGGCGTCAGCCCTTATCATTACCCACATTTTTCATTTATGGGGCTGTGGGTTGGTTTTGCTGAGCATAAGTCCTTTGTTTGTAACAAAGCATGAGAGACTGCCTCTAAAGATCATGAGCCCCTATGCTCCTTTTA